>NZ_JBDLLW010000002.1:0-504596 GCF_043789415.1 Psychromicrobium ferritrahens
TTTCCAGCGGCATACCCTGCTATCGCTCCAGCGACACCCGCGCCAACAGCAACAGCGATTCCACAAACAACAGAGGCCACACAGGCTGTCGCTAAGGTTCCAACAGCAACCGTGACAACCACAGCTGTTGCGACATTAGCGATCGTTCCGGCGTTGTCATGGACCCAGTTACCAACGTTATTGGCTACTTGGCTGACACCACCCCACACATCGCCCCACCAATCCAATCCCGAAGGATCGGAGAAGTTAATCGGATCATAAGCGGAGTAACCGTACGGTGTGAAGCCAGAAGGACGGTCCGTATGCAGGACGGGGTCTGGGCTGGTGAAAATGCCCAGTACCGGATCCAGCTCACGCGCACCCAGGTGAGTCAGAGCCGATCCGGTGTCAGCCAGGCCACCGATGTACCCATTGACCGCACCAAAACCGCCCTGACTGGCTGCGTTAGAACCAACACCCAGCACTCCACCCGGCGCGGCAGTGAACCCACCATTACCGGCAGCCACCTGACTACTACCCCGAGCCAAGCCAAAGGGATCAGTGAACCTCGTCACCGTACTAATCGGACCAGTACCCACGGTGGGACTCACCAACGTCTGAGCAGTATTCGTACTGTCACCAATAATGAACACCAGCTTAGACACCCCACCCACGAGAGTCCGCTGAGCCACCGTCTTACCAGCAAAACTATAAGACTTCGTCGCCGTCAACACCCCACCGGTTGTCGCGTGAGCAGTAATACCCGCGACCATCGCCGTCGTCCCACTACCATCGACAATGCCGACCAGATTCCCGTCACCGTCGTAAAAACGCGAACCATCCTGAGCACCAGCATCCGCAGCCCCAGGAGGCGTACCACCAGAACTATCCGGGTTCGGATTCAACGGCAAACCACTCGCACCACTCGTGCTCGCGAGCTTCCCATCCAGGGTGTAGTCCAGTTTCTGACCGACCCGGTCAGTCATCCGGCCCGCAGCGTCCCAACTAAACGACGCCGTCTGCTCCCCCGCAGCACTACTACCCTTCACACTCTGCACCTGATGAGGCCCACCACCATGACCAGCAGTACTACCCGCAGCCGGATAGTTATAATCCTCAGTCACCGCCAAAGCACCAGAAGCATCAAACAACTTCACCTGAGAACGATCACCGGAGAGGTTATACGAGTAGACCTGTGCATACGGGGCAACCCCGCCCAAACCAGCAACACTCGAACTTCCCGTTGAGGGGGCGTTATCACACTGCTTCGATGTCGGCGTCCAGACAGCGCCAAGATGCCCTGCATAGTCATAGCTGTAGCACTGGAAATCATTAGGGTTACCCGGACGTGCCGCGAAAGCATTCTCCCGAGCCGTGATCTTCCCCGACTCATCATAGCTATACGACGTCTTCCCCAAATCACTGATCACACCTCGAACCGTGTTCTTCGACCATTGCGATTCCAAACGACCAGTGGTCGCATCCCAATTGAAGAACGTCTCAGTCGCCCCGGTAGTATCCGGGCCATTGGAAGCAGCTTTAGTATCCAGCTGCTGGAAATACTTCAGGAAGCCGTAATGATCGTATTCAGTGAAACCAGCAATCACGTTCAGTCCGGAATCCCTCACCGATGTTGGCTGATCCCATTCGTCATAGCCAAAGCCCACCAGCTCCTCGGCCATGCCACCGATCGCCGGAGACTTCTGCTGCGCGAGTTTCCCAGTCGTGGTATAGGAGCTGAGAGTTTTGTAACTACCAGCGAAAGTTCCCAAGGCACCCGGCAACTCAGTAGTCACAGTTTTGGCTTGATATGCAGCATTGTAGTTCGAGTAACTCGTCTTGACCGCTTGGTCAAAACCAGCACCGTTGAATCGGGTCGTTGAAGTGGGTTGCCCCTTCTTTTCCCCGTCGTAGGTTTTAGCCAGCAGGGTTTTCACTTCCCCGTCTGACGCGGCGATCTTCACCGCCGTCACCCGATCCAGAGCATCGTAGTCATAACTGGTGGCAGTGCCGAGCGCGTTAGTGGTCGAAGCAGTCCTGCCCGCATTATCGAAGCTCGTTGTGCTTGTTCCCGTGTCCGGGTCCTTCGCTTTGACCTGACGCCCCAGCGGATCATATTCCCAAGACCACTGATTGCCTGCAGCGTCCTTCATTCCGGTCATCTGCTTGAACTGATCAAAGGTATAGCTAGTGGTATCCGGAGTGCCTGTGGGAGTTGTCCCATGATAAAGCAACTGCTTGATCACCGAGCCGTTAATATCTTTGACCGTACTTTGCGCGGACTGGCTGTTCCCAGGCCCGGTAACGGTCAGAGTGTCCACACCGGAATAGCTGGCCTGGGTTGACCACAAGATCTGATTGTCCCACTTTAGAGAAGTGATCTTGGCCGGCCTACCCGCCCCGTCATAGCTGTACTCAAGCGAAGACGGCACCGCAGCCGTAGGAACCTTCAACGTACCGTCAGGTTCAGAGGTGTAGTAGTACTTATTACGCACCAGTCGTTGCGATCCGAGCGAGTTGTACATCGCATCCGTGGCAATCGTGCCACCACCGGGCGACTGATCCTGGGCCTGCCGCAACCTGCCCAAACCATCGTAAATCTTATAAGAGACAATCTTCATCGAAGTGACCTTGGTCGTCTTGACCCACGACGGTGCGCTCTGGCTGATGCTATAGCTGGTGGCCACCGTTGGATCCGGGTTATTAGCGATGGGGCGCAGCGGATCCCACATCGCGGTAGGACGCCCTGACGCGTCATAGCGGTAAGTGGAAGCATTCTTATTGGGATCGGTTTCACTGAGTTTCTGGCCGCGCACCGGGTCCAGAACGGTGGTCTGAGTCCAGCCCAGCGTGTTGGTAGCAGTCACGCTGGTGGGAAGACCAGTTGCCGGCGAATAACTCGTCGTCTCCGTCCGAGTAGTTCCAGTGCTGTTATCTGTTGACGACGTCGGACGGCCCAACGCATCGTATCCTGCGGTATCGCCCAAATCCCAAGCCGTGGCTGCTTGACCACTCACACTCTTGGCCTGATCAGAGCGCTTTGCCTCACCCAAGCTAGGCGTGACGTAGCCGGCGCTGCCGGGAATCGCTGAGGTCGAGCCATCATAGAGGGTGCGAGCGGACTTCAGCAGATTCCCAGCACCTGCTCCGTTGGAGCATTCCCCCGTGAAGGTTGAGGCAACCGCACTAAGACTGAGGATGTTCTTCGCGATATTGTCCGCGAAGCCTTCAACAGAACATGTCTCATCTCCGCTGACCGCGGTGTTCCCTGTCGAGGAAGCAGCAATCAGCCGTCCGTAAGAATCAAAAGTATTAGTCGTTTTAGACTCGAGCCAGCCGCTGCCGCCCTGGCCCGAAAGAGATTTAGTCAAGGTAGTACCAGTACCAACGTGACGCGCCTGTGCGCTATTCGTTGCTGCCGTGCCAGTCGCTGTAGGTGCTGAGGCCCATGGAAAACTGATGCTGCTCGATAACATGGTTGACGTTCCACCGATATAGTTCTGGGTCTCCACCCCCATTCCGGCTAACCAGGGCGAGTCATCGATGGCCGTGCCGTTAGAAACGGTGACTTTAACGTCCTTCAACCCGCCACCGGTATCAGCAGGGGTGCCATCAAGACCACGCAAATACGTCGTCACAGTGTAGGGATTTTTCCCATCAAGCTCGTTGCCAGTGGTTACTTTGACCTGCCCGTACCCGGCGAAGACTGACCAGGTCAGTTGCGAACTCCCCGCGCCCGCAACATACTTCGGGCCAGCGTACTTATACGCAGGAGACCCTAAGTACTGATACTTCGTGACCAGCTGCGTCGAGCCGTCTCCGCCCGGACCAGGCCCCGTCGAAACACTAGCCACCGGGTAAATATGGAAGTAGTCCATTCGAGGTGGTTGGGCGATCGGCGTGGTCGGCGCCCACCACTGAGGGAAACACCGCTTGGTATTCGACTGCGGACTAGGCGGCAGATTCGATGCTGTGCATTCAGCCGCTGTATAGGTCACAGCGATCGACGCACCCGTCACGGTCTTAATAGCTGAGATCCGGTAGCGATCCAACGGTGCCAGACCATCGACCACCCACACCCGATTCTGCAGCGACTGACCCGAAAACACTGTCGCAGGATCAGAAATAGTCCCGACCGTTCCGGCTTTAGGGTCCACGCCTTGATGATCAACAGAACCCAGCCACAATGCTGGCTTCGTACCATCCCCCGGATCAGGAAAGGAATGCTTCAGATTCCAGGTATCAGCGCCAACATAAGCGCCTGCCACCAGGGTCTCTGCACGCACTTTGAGCAGCCGTTGATCGGAATAAAACGTCGGCGAATACGTCGTGCACGTACCCGTCGTAGCGCACGCAAAGCCAGCCGGAATATCACTGCCCTTAGCGCAATCGACCCCAGTGCAACGCCCCGTGTAATCAAAAGCCACATGCAAAGGAGCAGCGTCCAACAACTCACGCCCGGACCGCATCCCATAATCGACCTTGCTCAGCTGCGAAGACCTGACATAAGACTTCAACGCGCCGCTACCGGCCTGCGACTTATAGTTATTCGTCGTCTGTGCGTAATAGAACGCTTCACTATTCCCGTGCAGATCAACGACATAGTCCAGATTCCAGGCATAAGCTTGATTGCACAGAGACGTTGCGAAACTCGCGTTCCAACAAGGCTGAGTATTCTTCGCAGCCCCCACCGGCACAGTATCCGCCGAATTCGTCGTCGGCTTACCGCTGGCCCAGCCCGGCAACTTATTCAGCCCAAAGTAATACTGGGTCCCCGAGGTGTCAGTCAGACGCCAATAACCGCCGTCATACGTCCCGTTTGTCCCCGCCGCGGTCAGATACTCAACCTTGGTATTGTCATCATTTTGCAGCTTATAAACCCCCGTACCAGCGTCCTTGATCACCTGCCCAGAACGACCGCCGAAAGAGATCGAGAAAGACTGCCCTGCAGGTGACCCGCAGAGATCATAAGAGCCAGTGACACCCTGATCCATACACGGAGCAAAAGACTGCCTGATCGTCCCAGCCCCACCAAGCCCCCAACCATCACCCAGCACAGAAGCCTGATTATTCGTCGCCGAAGTCAGACCGTCGACCCGGGAGGAATCATAGGAAAACCCCAAAGACGGGCTGGGGCCAGCAGGTGCCTGCCGCGTCTTCAACGGATACTCCCAAGTAAATCCTCCAGTCTGCCCAGTCTCACCCCACGAACCAGAAGATACCCCAGGCACTGACGAGAAATCACCAGCGCCCTTATCGTTCGCAGGCGCAGGACCCGCCAAAGGACGAAGCCCGCCCATGAAACCGGCCACCCCAACACTCGACGAATCTACCGGACGAGTCACCACAGCAGCATCAGTACCAGTGATGCTAGCCCCGGTACTGGTCTCATAACTCACGGTCTGTAGGTGCTGGAACTGATAACCCCAATCTTTCACGGAGACCGGAGATGTCTCAGGTACAGAATCGGCGCTCCATGGCATATCCGCCATCGGCGGAGAGAACAGGCCAGCTGTACTCGCTATCAGCGCTCCAGCCGTCAGGCCTCCGATGATCCATCGATGCGCCGTAGAAAGATTCTTAGCAAAGCTAAAAGCCAAATTTCTCATTTGAGAACTCCTGTTTGACCATTGAACAAACTCTGGGCATTACCGAACTGAGCAGGGGTGAGAACACCTTGCGTGATAACGGGGTGATACAACTGACCAACGAACTGGTTGAGACCATCCGCTCCTCCGGCGCCCAAGATCGCCGGTTGCGTCGGATCAGAAGCCAAATGATTCGGCGATGTCGTGGCGATCGTCCAAGTACTGGTCAGACCGTCAGTAGTCATCGTCATTCTCAACTGCCGATTCGCGGTGTCATAAACTGCGGAAACGAAGTACCAGCGGTTTGCCAGCAAACTATTCGGATTCTGTACCGATTCCAACCCGGCACCGCGAGCCCCCGTAAAAGTATCTAGCTGGATCATTCCCCCGGTCGAAAGGCGTAAACCCGCTCCAGGAGAATCAGTGGTGGCCTGCTGCGTCATCAAAGAACGAAGAGCAGAGGAATTTGCTTGTGCAGCGCAGAACCAGCCTGAGATGCTGAAGCTCTTCGACGTATCAACCGCCGCACTCACTGTGTCTGCATAATCTCCCGGTGAAGAGAATTGGAAAACCTTGTCCTTTTCCAGAACATCGCTATCCGCAGGCAGGCCTCCCTGGCAGCTCGACGCGACAGGATGCCCCAACTGTGTCTCAACCTCTACTAAACTCGCACCACCGTGGAGAGCGACTGGCAACACCGTCGAAGGCATCGGCGCAACTACACCTACGGTAAAGGTATAAGTAGAAGCAGCACCCTTGATCGTTTGACCCACATTTCCTGCCTGATCGAAAGTCCACGCAGTGATCGTCGTCTCTGTACTCACCGGAGCCACCGTGATCGTCGCTGGAGCGGTTCCAGGACAGACCACCACATACTCTTTTGTTCGTAAACCGCAAGTAAATGACGTCGGGAAAGCCGAGTTCGGCGGACCCGAGGTCACGGAATAGACGTAACCATCCGCCGGATACTTACCAGGGTTAGAAATCTTGAAATCATACTTCGATTCCCCCACAATCCCCCCAGGATTATTATGGTTAGCATCAAAACCCGCAGTAATGGGAGTAACTAACGGCGGGTTCGGGGCCGTGGTATCGACCGTGAAATCAAAAATCATCACCGCTGACGTTAAACCTTGCTGATCCTTGGACTGTGCCTGTATCTGATACTTCCCATCAGCAAGAATCGGTGACGGCTGTGAAACCTTTCCACCACTTCCCGGCACCTGCACACCCGACGGCGAACTGTACACCACTGCATGAGCACTAGTAAAAACACTGAGCCATACTTTGATCGTTCCGCCAGTATCTCCATCCGGATCGCTAGCATCTACATAAAAAATAGGGTTACGGAAACGAGTCACATACGGTGAGGCGCCCGACTTACCTGTCCACGAACCACCCGTGATTCCGCTCATTTTTGGAATATTCGGAGCCCGATCCTTCGTCACAATCAGCTGTGCCGTCGTAGCGAATTTCTTCCACCCATACGAATCCCCCTCATTCGCAGCCCGCAACCCAACCGTCCATTGCGGCGAAGTCTTCAAACCAGCCTTCACCGCAGCCATATCAAAACCCACCGGCTGCGACCCCGGGCACCCCGGCGACCAGCCATGCGCAACATTCGCCGTAGCAACCTTTTGAAGCCAACTGGGCTGAGAGTTCCAATTCGTGCCCGACCCGACACCACCTGTCATCCACGCATCAACAGGCCGCGCGTTACACGAATACGAATAAGTCAAGGAGGTGTTCATCACGGCAGACAGGATCGTTGAACCAACGATAGATGATGTGTTGAATTGATAAAAAGCCCGCGTCACGTGATTCTTACGATCGCCTTTAGGCTCCGCAGCCGATAAATACCCCACATGCATTGTGCCATCAATCGTCAAAGCACCATTCCAATAACTCGACGTCGGATACCCCGAATCCACATAGATGAACCCGTTCCGCTCAACCGTCCAGTCAGGATCCACATACAACGGATACGTGAGTTCCTCAGTACTAAGAATTGACGCCATATCAAAGTGCTGCACCTGCTGACCATTTTCCGTCGAGACGCTCAGGCTGAACGGACGAGGCAAAGCTTTCTCCCCAGCATCTAAAACTGACGCAGAAGGATCCTTCGAATCCCACCACAAACCCTGTGAACTCGACAATTCCACTTGACCGCTGTCAGTACCGGTAGCTTTCAAACCGCCCTGTCCATCGCTAGCAATAGCCGCATTATGCGAATCCAAATAAACCCGCATATCAACCACCCGCGGATCCTTAGCAGCCTCAGGCGTATAAATCTTCAAAACCTGAGACACCCCGGTTTTACCCGCAACCTGCACCAAATCAACACCAGGCAACACCTGCCCATAGGTAGCAATATTTCCCGACACTGTAGGAACCGGCAGCGCACCAAAGGGCCATGATTGCTCAATAGTGTGGCCTTCTTTATCGCTCACCAACGACATATGATCAGTGCCACCATTACCCAACGTAATCTCCGCTGGCACCGCCCTAGGCGCTAAGACCTCTTCACCATTGACCGTCTTCATGATCAAATCAGCAGAAATATCAGTCCAACCATCCTGCGTCCCGGTTTTCATTCGCACTGGCTCGTTATCGAAGGTAGTCGTCAACGTCCCATCAGGATGCGCCACAGTCAGTTCCGTCGCCGTCGTCGACTCACCGGCAACCACATCCGCACCCGTAGTCCTAGCCTGCGCCGAAGCCGCAGCCTCGCTCAGCGGAGCAGCTGGGCCAGGCGGGTTCTCAGCTAAAGCTGGGGTCACCGTCAAAGCTGATAGAAAAAGCGCACCGGCAACCACCGGAACAACAACAGAAGCACGAAGAAGACGCACAAATCCCCCAGGGAAAGAAAACTAGCTTGAGACGGGTGCTCGAAAGACTCTAGAACCCAGCAAAACAGAACGTACAACCCAGTCCCGACATAACGAACCACTAGCTATGAATCCGCACAGGAAACCGAACGAATTAATCATGGCACCAAACTCACCAAGGAAAGAACCGGATCATTGGAAGTTTTATTGGAAGCAGCTGGAAGTTTTCGATCCTCTGAAGGTTCTTGTCTTTAACAGCTTCAGCTGTGCGGTAACTTATTTTTAGCTTTGCACCCACTGTCCACAGCGAGAACTGGCAGTCCAACACTTGTATGAGGAGGTTGACCTTTGAAGACGAATCGTCGATCCAGGTCCCTGATGAGAACCATTCCGGCAGCGCTACTCGCTGTTCCGCTGTTAATCAGCAGCCTAGCGATACCGGCACAAGCAATCACACCGATATCCGCCAACACGACGGCAACCAATGCAATAGCTGCCACCCCCAAAGCAGCTCCTAGCTTTGAGTTGGAAACAGATATTGTCACCAGCAGCTGGTTGGAGAACAACGGTGTCTTGGTCTCCGGCCTTAATTTTCCCGCAAACAAAAATGGCACACTGACCTTCGAAGGCGGTACAGCTATTTCAGTGAGCACTGACAGCGATGGCAGATTCAACCAAGGTGTAGCCGAGCCGGGTGTCGCACCCGGCACTTACCAGTTGACCGCCGTGATCGATGGCGTGCAAGCCAGCACCTCCATCAGAGTGACAGCGGAAGCATCTTTTACTGTTACTCCGGATACCTTGAGCGTCCCTGAACTCGCCTCTACAGGTGTACTCGTGGAGGGATCGAATTTCCCGCCCAACAACTTCATCTCGGCTGATATTGACGGAGTCGGAGCTAGCGGGCTCTTTTCCGATGACGAAGGAAAAATTTCCGGCTACATCACCTCATCACAAGTACCAGCTGGTGTACACCAACTCGTCTTGAGCACGCCGGTTCATAGGATCTCCCTCGCTCAAACTCTCACTATAACTCCAGGGTCACTTCCTGCAGCACCTAAGGTCACGCTGAGTTCCCCATCAATTTCTGCTTCGGAACTATACTTCACTGGGACTCGCATTACTGGCACTGGCTTCCCGGCAAACCGGCCGGTGAATATCATTCTTGACCATGTCGGAGACGATCTGGGAACCGCTCAATCGGATGCTCAGGGAAGGATTTCTTATCTTTTCAAGTATGAGGCTCGCCCTGCAACGACCCCTCTCCCGCTGAATCTCATCTTCGCCAGCGGGGACCTGTCTACATCAGCCACGCTAACCGTGACTCCCAGCTTTGGCGCAACCCTGTCTCCGAAAACCATGTCCGCCGATGCCTTGGCACAACAGGGAACCACAGTCACCGGGACCTATTTCCCGGTCGGGGCGAAGATCACCGTGACTTTCGACGGAAAAGACCCACAGGTCTATACCGTTGAT
Organism: Psychromicrobium ferritrahens; assembly: GCF_043789415.1. Classification (NCBI taxonomy): domain Bacteria; kingdom Bacillati; phylum Actinomycetota; class Actinomycetes; order Micrococcales; family Micrococcaceae; genus Psychromicrobium; species Psychromicrobium ferritrahens. The sequence continues at coordinate 9,872 of NZ_JBDLLW010000002.1, forward strand.
GCTCACCGAAACCTGAGTTTCTTGCTGAAACGCGCAGGTGTTACTCCTGGTACTCACCAAATCGGTCTCACCTGGCTCAAATGGGTACCGTCAAGCGGTGCTGTTGCAGCACCACCCGGAGCTCTCGGAAATGATCATCTGGATCTTGCACTCACGGTCACAGCAAACGCCACAAGCACTCCGAATGCCCTCATCCCAGCCAGCAACACCGAGGAACTTGCTAACTCGGGGAGCAACGCGGCCCCAGCCGGGATCGGTCTACTGCTCATCGCCGCCGGAGCAGCAGCGGTACTGTTCTCCCGACGTCGCAAAGCGCCGCAGGCCTAGTCAACCCCAACGCTAAACCTTCGAGTGTGCAGATCTGCACCTTAAAACACCGTCAAAACATGCAGATCTGCACACTCGATGCAAAGGTCGGCTACACCAGCTGGGTGATCTCCACGGTCACCTTGAGCGCGGAACCGCCGCCTCCGGAGAGAATTCCCTTCAGCGGCGGAACGTCCCGGTAGTCCCGGCCTCGGGCCACCGAGACGTGCAGATCACCGGCCGGCTTGTGGTTGGTCGGATCCCAGGAGCGCCAGGCCCCGTCCCACCACTCCAGCCAGGCATGCGACTGCCCCGAAACGACCTCGCCCATCTCGGCGTCGGCCTTGGGGTGAATATAACCGGAGACATAGCGGGCCGGAATACCCAGGGCGCGCAGAGCGCCGATTCCGACGTGAGCCAGGTCCTGGCAGACTCCCTTACGTTCCAGCCAGGCCTCCTCAGCCGAGGTGTGCACTCCGGTGATGCCTTTGACGTACTCCATCTCGCCGCGCATCCACTCGAAGACGGTGGCTGCTGCCCGGTGCGGGTCGAGTCCGGCGACGGCGTCGCGCACCAAGGCCTCGACTTCTCCCCCGGTGCTGCTCAGCTGGGTCTGCGGCAGCCAGTCGCTGAAGGCATCCGAGACCTTCACTGAACGCAGCTCTCCCCAGTCCAGCACTTCGTCGTCGTTCGCCACCCGCTCGCTTCGATGCACCTCAACGGTGGAGGTCGCCGTCACTTCCAGATGATCGTGGGATGACTGCATATCGAAGGCAGTAACCCGGCTCCCCCAGTAGTCCCGGTAGGTGTTCATCGCGGCATGATTGGGCGAGAGCTTGACCGAGGATTCCAGCACCACCTGATGTGGGTCGGTGACCGGCGTCATCCGGGCCTCGTTATAGGAGAGCGTGACTCGTTTGTTGTAGCTGTACCCCGTGCTGTGCACGATGCGCAATCGGCTCATGAAACCTCTCCCACCCAGGCCAGATCGGCGGCCTGATTAAAGTACTTGCTCGAAATAGCGTCCGAGGCCTGAGCCACTGCGCGCTGCACACGCTCCATATGCTCGGGGAGTTCCAGCAGCAGATCGTCGGTACGGTGGAATTCCAGGAAGGTCCTGGCCTGCCCGACGATCCGCCGTGCGTCGTTGATGAAGCCAACTCGCTGTGCCGAGGGATCAAGCGTCTCCAAGCACTCGTCGGCATCCCGTAAGGCGTAGACGATAGAGCGCGGGAAGAGCCGGTCCAACAGCAAGAACTCGGCCGCGTGCTGATCGTTGAAAGAGACCCGCTGGGTGCGCAGGAACGACTCATAGGCTCCCGCGCTGCGCAGCATATTGACCCAGGAGATCCCACCGGAGAGCACGTCACGAGTGGAGAGCATCCGAGCGGTCATATCGGCACGCTCCAGCGACCGGCCCAGCACCAGGAATTGCCAGGACTCGTCGTGGCTCACCGTAGTATCCGCCAGCCCGCGCACCATGGCAGTGCGTTCCAGCACCCAATTGCAGAACCGGTACGTGCCCACCACATCTTTGCGGTGCTGGTTCAGCCCGTAGTACGTGGTGTTCAGGCTCTCCCAGAGACTCGAGGACACCGTCTCCCGAGCCCGACGGGCATTTTCCCGGGCCGCTCCCAGCGAACCGGCGATCGACGTCGCACTCTGCCGGTCATAGGCGAGCGCGCGCAATAACTCATTGAGCCCGAAGTCCTCGTCCTCGACCTTGGCCCCCATCACCGCGAGCAATTCCTCGGCGACGCTGCGCCGCTCATCGTCCTGCATATGGTTCAGGCGCTCCAGATGCACATCGAGAATTCGGGCCGTGCCGTCAGCGCGCTCGACATAACGACCGATCCAGAACAGCGATTCCGCGATTCTACTGAGCATTCGTTCCTCCTGGGCCTGACAAACGATCGGCTTTACCGGTCAGTCTTCTACTGGTCACTCTGCCGGTCCTGCCAATTCGATTCAATCGGCCAGACAGACACGCGTTCACGAAGCTTGATGGACTCCCTCGGCACTCTCTCGTAGGACTGGGTGTTCGATCCGGCCAGCACCCAGGTATCTTTCGAGCCGCCGCCTTGCGAGGAGTTCACGATCAGCGAGCCCTCCTTGAGTGCGACCCTCGTCAATCCACCGGGCAGCACCCAGATATCGTCCCCATCATTGACCGCGAAAGGCCGCAGATCCACGTGGCGCGGGCCGAATTTATCTCCGGAGAGCGTCGGCACCGTGGAGAGTTGGAGTACCGGCTGGGCGATCCAGCCCCGCGGATCATCCAGGATCCTCCGGCGCAGCGCATCCAATTCCTCGGGCGAGGCATCCGGGCCAATCACCAGGCCCTTGCCCCCGGAACCGTCCACCGGCTTGACCACTAATTCGTCCAGCCGGTCCAGCACTTGCTCCCGCGCTTCGGCCTCTTCCAAGCGGAAGGTGTCCACATTGGCGATAATCGGTTCCTCGCCCAGGTAGTACTTGATCAGGTCGGGAAGATAGCTGTAGACCAGCTTGTCATCGGCGACGCCGTTGCCCACCGCGTTCGCAATGGTCACCCCGCCGGCCCTTGCTGCATTGACCAGCCCGGGACAGCCGATCATTGAATCCGAGCGGAACTGCAGCGGATCAAGGAACTCATCGTCGAGACGTTTATAGATCACATCGACGCGCTCTTCACCGGCGGTGGTGCGCATGTAGACGCGATTGCCGCGGCAGATCAGGTCACGCCCTTCCACCAGCTCGACGCCCATCAGTCCGGCGAGCAGAGTGTGCTCGAAATAAGCACTATTGAACACACCGGGAGTGAGCACCACGACATTGGGATGGTCGACGCCGGCCGGCGCAGTTTTGCGCAACGCGGCCAGTAGCCGGCGAGGGTACTCCTCCACCGGTCGCACCAATTGCTGCCCGAAGGCCTCTGGCAGGCCCTTCGCCATCGCTCGCCGATTCTCCAGTACATAAGAGACCCCGCTGGGTACCCGGACATTGTCCTCAAGCACCCGGAATGTCCCTTGCTGGTCACGGATCACATCGATACCGGAGATATGCACCCGGACTCCGCCCGCCGGGGTGAAGCCCGCGACCTGGCGGTGGAAATGAGCGCTCGTGGTCACCAGTGCGCGCGGTACCACGCCGTCGGACACGACGTTCATCTTGTCGTAGACGTCATTCAGGAAGGCTTCCAGGGTACGCACTCGCTGAGCGACGCCGCGCTCCAGAACATCCCACTCATCCGCCGCGATCACTCGCGGAACCAAGTCGAGAGGGAAGGGTCGTTCCTCGCCCGCGTAGTCGAAAGTCACCCCGCGGTCCAGGAAGGTCCGAGCCATTGAATCGGCGCGAGCCGTGACGTCGGTCAGGTTGAGTTCGTCGAGCGCCTCGGCCACCTGGTGATATGAGGGGCGCGTCTGAAGCTCCGGGGTGAACATCTCGTCATAGGCGCCAGTACGATCGATCGCCGTGTCGTATTCCTTGAAAAGCTCAGACATGGGATTACCTTGCCACCTTTTTCCGCCGAATACACTATGCGACACCAAACCTTATGTATTTGTCGTTGGTTTAGCCGCCGCACCTCATCCGAGAGCGAACTAACGGAACGGCGGGCGGGGAGCCAGCACTCGTGCTGGCTCCCCGCCCGCCGAAGCGCAGCGATCAGGACGCCGGCAGTGCAGCCTCCAGGCCATTCAGCACCGCATTGCAATCATGACGCAGGGTCTCGGCATCCTGTGCCATCACGAAGAACACGCCCAGCCAGTTACGGGAGCCGCCGGAGGGATCGTATTCCGGCACCGAAGTGTCCTCAGGCATCGCGAAAGCTTTGACCTGCTCCACGGAGGTACCCGAGGAAAGCAGCGCAGACCAGTCCACCTCAGCCGAACGCCAACGCGGGGTGCTCTGCCACGGCTCACCGCTGGCATCGGTCGGGATGACCGCGAGCGAAGCAGCAGCCCGCTGCCCTTCGACCAACATGACGTCCGGATACTCGACCGCTTCGCCGAGCAGTTCGCGCACCAACATGGAAATCGGATCGATGCCGTAGACCTCTTCGATCTGCTTGGTCACCATCAGCCCGGCGAACCGTGCACCGGTCTCGATGATCGCGGCCGAGCCGTCCGGGCCGAGCTTGATCTCGGTATGGGTGCCACAGGTATCCAACCCCAGTGCATCGACGGCACGGCGGGAGATCTCTTCAAGATGGCGCTGCACCGGCACCGGCAGAGTGCTCGGCATGGTGCTAGCGACCTCAGTGAAGGGCGGCACTACTGGCAGCTTTCCGGTGATGCACAAGGGGTGGTAGACCCCATTGGCCACAATGCCTTCGATACTGATGTAGTCGCCATATCCTGGCTCCTCGTACCATCCTTCGGTGGATCCGCTCAGGATCTCCTCGACCAGTAAGTCCTGATCGGTATCCGGGGCATACAACTCGTTCATCCCGGCCTCGCTGCCCAACGCGAGGGCTTCCGCCACTTCCTGCCAGGCGGGTGCCACCTCCTCTGCGGTGTTCAGCACCAACTGAGCGACCGAGCCAGCGCCCCAAGCCGGCTTGAGCAAGAGCGGCGGGGTGAGTTCAGCGACTGCAGCGGCCAGATCCTGTTCGGAATCAACACGACGGAATCGTGGAATCGGAACCCCGGCCTCGGCCCAGGCCTCACGCATTAGCCGTTTGTCACGGGCTTTGACCAGGCCGGGACCGGCACCTCTCAGGCCCAGTCGCTCGGCGACTTTCTCCACCAGGAGCACCGCGAATTCGGACATCGTGACAATGGCGTCCGCACCGAGTTCCTTCGCATAGGCCGCCACGGTAGCAACCAGCGCCTCGCCGCGCTCGGCGGTATCCAGCACGGTGATATTGGCGCAGGCCGATTCCCATTCCTCCCTTGCCGCTTCCGGCAGCGGCATCAGCGCGAGCACGTGCAGCTCACCGCAGCTCGCGATACGCGGGAAAACATGCTCCAGCGGGGCCCCACCCTTGACGTACAGGTACAGGATCTTCTTCATTTCTCCCTTTCGTGCTCGCCGCCGCGAGAATCTGTGATGACAGCCACAGCATGAGCAATTGGCAAACATATGTTACCTTCAATCAAACCTCAGTCAGGCCACTACTGCGACGCCAGATGTCAGTCCTTCCGTCGTGGAAGTTAGGGTGTAAGTGTGCCTGCCTCTCCCTTTTCCGCGCTGCGTCCTCTAGCACCGGGGCTGTTGGCCAGCATCGTTGCGGTGGCCCTGGCACTCTGCATTCACCTGGCCCTACCGGCGCTTCCGGCCATGACGATCGCCGTCGTCCTGGGTATTCTGGCGGCGAACCTGCCTGGCAGTGCAGAGCCGATAGCGAACGTTCTGCGCCCCGGATTGAACGCTGCTGCTAAGCACTTCATGCGCGCGGGCATCGTGTTGTTGGGTCTCAAACTCGCACTGGGAGATCTGCTCGGCCTGGGCTGGCGGACTGCGGGATTGATAGTCGGGGTGGTCCTGCTGAGCTTCTGTGGGACCTGGCTGCTCGGCAAAGCCTTCAAGTTGCCGGGAGACGCACCGGTGCTGATTGCGAGTGGATTCTCCATTTGCGGTGCCTCTGCGATCGGTGCGATGAGTTCGGTCCGCGGCACATCGCATAAAGACACCGTGCTACCGGTGGCCTTGGTGACTTTGTGCGGCACCCTGGCGATCGGCGTATTGCCCTTGCTGAGCGCGCCGCTCGGCCTGACTCCTCTGGAATTCGGTCAGTGGACCGGAGCTTCCGTGCACGACGTCGGACAGGTGGTCGCCACCGCGCAGACCGCGGGTGCTGCGGCGCTCGCCGCGGCGGTACTGATCAAGTTGACCCGCGTTATCCTGCTCGCCCCGATGGTTGCTCTCGCCGCCCTGGTGGAGCGCAGAAAGCGTCCCAAAGGGGCCAAACTGCCACCGATTGTCCCGCTCTTCGTGCTGGGCTTTCTGCTCATGATGGTTTTGCGGAGCACCGGTTGGCTCACCGATCCGATGCTGGACGCCGGTTCGGTCCTTCAGGATCTGCTGCTTGGCGCCGCGCTTTTCGGCCTGGGTTCAGCGGTACGAGTACGCGAGTTATTGGGCACCGGCTGGCGTGCCGTGACGATGGCCTTGCTGTCCTGGGTGCTGATCGGAGCTCTCGCCCTCTTGGCCGTGCACGTGATGGACGCCTGAGGCGTTGGCCCGTTCTGATCCATTCTTGGTTGAGCTGATCATGGCATTGCCGTGGTCACATGATTGAATTGTCTGGTGCCTTCTACCACTTCAGCTGACCTGAATCTGAGCCGCGCCGAAGCTGCCGAGCGTGCCCGGCTGATCACGGTGCATGATTATCACGTCGCATTGGACCTGAGAACAGCCATTGACCGGCCTGAGAACGGCTTCACCACTCAGAGCATCATCACGTTCAGTGCTGAACCTGGTTCCAGCACTTTCGCGGACTTCGTCGGCCGTTCAGTGCAGAGGGTCAATCTCAACGGTCGCGATCTGCCCGCCGAGGAGCTCTACCAAGGGGCCAGGATCACCCTGCCCGAATTGGCCGCCGAGAATCAGGTAATCATCACCGCGACCGGCGAATACTCACGCTCTGGTGAGGGGCTTCATCGATTTGTCGATCCGGCCGATGGCAAGGTGTATCTCTATACCCAATACGAGCCCGCCGATGCCCGCCGGGTCTTTGCCAACTTCGAGCAACCAGACCTTAAGGGCCGTTATACCTTCGAAGTGATTGCGCCTTCGCATTGGCAGGTGGCCTCCAACGGTGCCCAGACCTCTGTTCAGCCGCTCAGCAGTTCCCCCGAGCTGAGCAAATGGAGTTTCGCGCAAACCCAGCCCATCTCCACCTACATCACTTGCGTGCTGGCGGGTGAGTACGCACATTTCACTTCCTCCTGGACCGGCACGGTGTCGGACGGCGAGCACGGCGCGAAATCGCTGACCATTCCGCTGGGTGCCTACTGCCGGGCCTCGGTCGCGACGTCCTTCGACGCCGGGACCATCTTCGAATTGACCGGTAAGGGCCTGGATTTCCTGCACGATAAATTCGATTTCCCGTACCCCTTCGGAAAGTACGATCAGGCCTTTGTGCCCGAGTACAACCTGGGTGCGATGGAAAACCCAGGCCTGGTGACCTTCACCGATGCTTATGTCTTCACGTCCAAAGCCACTGATATGCAGTATCAGCAGCGAGCCAATGTGCTTTTTCACGAGATGGCACATATGTGGTTCGGCGATTTGGTAACCATGCGATGGTGGGACGATCTATGGCTCAAAGAGTCTTTCGCCGACTTCATGGGTACGCTCACCGTTGCGGAAGTGACTTCCTGGGGCAAATCTTCCTGGGTGAGCTTCGCAAACAATCGAAAAGCCTGGGCCTACCGGCAAGATCAGTTGCCCACCACTCATCCGATTGTCGCCGATATTGTGGATCTGGAGGCGGCTAAGCAGAACTTCGACGGCATCACCTACGCCAAGGGTGCTTCTGTTGTGAAACAGCTAGTGGCTTTCGCTGGTTCGGAAACCTTTTTTGCAGCGGCCCGGCAGTATTTCCGCAAACACGCTTTCGGAAACACAGCTCTGGGCGACCTACTCTCAGAACTCAGCGCAGCTTCCGGTCAAGAGATGGACGACTGGGCTGCCCAATGGTTGCAGACCTCTGGTATCTCAACGCTGAGCACCGAGGTTTTAGCAAATAACGGCAGCTACCAGAACGTCCGCATCACACAGCAGGCTCTGGACCCAATTACCGGATTGAGCGTTAATAGACCGCATCTGCTGAACCTCGGGCTGTACTCCTTTGACGCCGTCTCTGGCGAATTGCGACGAACCCGTTCGTTAGCTGTCAAAGTGTCCGGCGAAGTCACCGCTGTCGATGAGTTGAACGGCGAGCCGCAGCCCGATCTGCTGCTGCTCAACGACGAGGACCTGAGCTACGCCAAAATAAGATTCGACCAGAAGTCCCTGCAAACCGTGCTCACTTCTCTTGATCGGCTCAGCGATCCGCTAGCTCGGGCGGTGTGCTGGTCGGCCCTATGGAATATGACCCGCGATGCCTTGCTACCAGCAACCGAGTACATTGCCGCAGTGCGCAGATTTGCTCCGTTAGAAACTGAGGATGGCGTACTGACAGTTCTTTTGGAGAATGTGAGGACCGCCGTCGAAAGCTTCGCTCCGGCGACACAACGCGCTCAGTTGCGTCACAATCTACTGCAAACCGTCGCTCAGCAATTGCTGCAATCCAACCCTGGTTCTGGCCTGCAGCTAGCCTGGTTCCGTTCGTTAGCCGCGCTTTCCCGGGCCTCCGCAGATCAGGCAGAATTGCTACACGCTCTCTTGCTGGGCCAAGGTCCTGAGGGCTTGGTGATGGATTCGGAGCCTCGTTGGCAAGTCTGGCGTGCGCTAAGCGCCAATGGCTTGGCGGGCGAGGCCGAACTGGAGAGTGAGCTGGCTACTGATTCCAGTTCTCGCGGCCGGGTCGGCTTTACCAATGCGATGGCAGCGCGCCCGGTAGCCGAGGTCAAGGCGACGGCGTGGCAGGCAGCTGTGGAGATCAATGAACTGTCCAATGAATTGCTCAGCGCCACCATTTCAGGGTTTGGTCTCGGCTCTGAAGAACTTCATCTGCCCTACCGCACAAAGTACTTCGAGGTTTTAGAGGAAATCTGGGCTTCCCGGAGCATTGAGATTTCCAGTCGGATTGTCAAAGGACTCTTTCCAGACCAGGATGCTCAGCCTGGGCTACCGCTTGAGGAGCAATCCGTGGTGGTACTGGCCAATCGCTGGCTCGAGGAGCATCCTCAGGCTCCGGCCGCGCTGCGGCGTTTAGTCATTGAAGAGTTGGATCATCTCAAGCGATCTTTGAGGGCGCAGTTAGCTGGGTGACGGCGCTCACGGTGTATCTTCCACGATTCGACCTGCAGCCCTGAAGAACCCGCGCTTGCTAAAATTGCCCTATGGAATTCAACCAGCTAGAACTACGCATTGTAAAAGGTACCGAAGCCTTAAAGCTCATTCCTTTTATCGATGGGCGATCCTTAGAGTTCACTGGCCACGACGGACTCTGGCTCAATGGTTGGCAATACGAACCAGCGGATCGTTATTGGTATGGTGATTTCGAATTTGCACATCAGGAAAACGGAACCTGGATCATGGGCTGCGATTGCGGTGAAGCAGGATGCGCCCCCTTGGAAGCATCGGTGACGGTCAGTCCGGACCAAGTGATCTGGAGTGATTTTCATTCTGGAAACTCACCAAGGCCTGTCCCGGAACTCACCTCGTATACTTTCGCGCGGGCTCAGTACGATGAACAAATAAGAGCGATCTCCCACTTTTTTCATTGATGGAGATACGGGGTTCTGGTCAAATTCTCATTTGAAGGGTTCCCCCTATCAGTCCGATCAAAACTCTTCTTTGTTTAGCACCCGGTCCCTCGGGGCAACGGGGATTGCTATTCTGAAAAGATGAAACTGAACAGATTGGAACTCAAAGAGGAAGGTTTCGATGGTGCGCGTACCGGCGGCTTCACCCCTTACATTGACGGTAAATCGCTGATTCAGCTGATTTTTGACTATGAAAAACCAGCTCTTATGGATGTACCAGGTACCTACGGTCAGGTCTCAAGGGGTTGGTTCTGGAATAAAAATTACCATGATTACTGGTATGGCCTGGAGTTTTCCCGGCAACGATAGACTCTGGGTTCTCGGCTGCGACTGCTCAGACATCGGTTGCTGGCCACTCGAAGTGAGCGTTGAGGCATCTAGTAAAACCATAGTTTGGCGTGATTTCCGCCAGCCGCATCGTCCTACGCGTCAATACAACTTCGGGCCCTTCGTTTTCAGCAAGGCTCAATACGACAAAGCGACTTTTGAGGTTGTTGAATTCTTCTCGACATAATCGTTCACGGCACCCGATAGGTCCAGGCTTCGGTGCCGAACTTCGCGCGCACCAGATCGTCGGTGGCTTCGATGTCCCGGGCGGAAAGCTCAATCACGCTCGCGGAATAGAGTTCCTGGAAAGTCTCCATCATCACGTTGATGATCTCTTCCCGGGCCAGGCCGGTTTGCCGCCGCAGCGGATCGACCCTCTTCTTCGCCGAGGCGATGCCCTTGTCGGAGAGCTTCTCCCGCCCGATCCGCAGCACCTGTGTCATTTTGTCGGCGTCGATGTCGTAGGACATCGTGACATGGTGCAGCAGGCCGCCATTGCTGGTGCGTTTCTGTGCGGCCCCGCCGATCTTCCCTTGATCGGTGGCGATGTCGTTGAGCGGCACGTAATTCGCCGCGATGCCGAGCTTCTGCAAGCTGGCCATCACCCAGGCGTCCAGGAAGGGGTAGGAATCTGCGAAGCTCAGCCCATCGACCAGGCTCTGCGGCACGTAGAGCGAATAGGTGATCGCGTTGCCGGGCTCCATGAACATCGCGCCGCCGCCGCTGATCCTTCGCACCACGGTCACCCCGAAACGCTCGACTCCTTCGGGATCGACCTCATTGCGCATCGACTGAAAACTGCCGATCACCACCGAGGGTGCTTCCCACTCCCAGAAACGCAGGGTGGGTTTCCGCAGCCCTGCACCCACTTGGCGGGTGAGCACCTCGTCCAGTGCGACATGCTGATGTGTTTCCAGGGGCGTCGGCGGGATGATCTCGAAGTCATGGTCAGCCCAGGTGGTCGCCTTCTTGAGCGCCCGACGCACGGCTATGGCTACTGCCTCCGCCGAGAAACCGAAAAGCACGGCATCTGCCCGTAGACCTCCCTGCACGGCTGCCGCTAGATCTTTCGCCGAAGTGTCTGCGACCAAGCCGGTCAGCGCCTGATTGATATCATCGAGGGCCTCATCGGGCTCCAAGAAGAAATCCCCGTTGATGGAGACCTCGCTCAGCTGCCCCTGCTGCACGCCAAGATCGGCGACCACCAGCTTCCCGCCGGACACCTTGTACTCGCCGTGGAAATGCTCGGTGTTCCCCTGCTGTTCAGTCACTTCTCATCCTTCGGTCGAATCCCTGGGCACAACGTCCCACGGCTCGAATTTACTCCTCACGAGCCATTATGCCGTTGTTTTTCGGGCACAAAAAGGGGCGGTGCGCCTGAGCACACCGCCCCTTTTTTTGGGAAAAAGTTTACTTTTTGCCGAAGCCCTTGAAGCGAGCGTTGAAGCGCTCGACACGGCCGGCGCTGTCCATGATGCGCTGCTTGCCGGTGTAGAACGGGTGCGACTCAGAGGAGATTTCGACGTCGATCACCGGGTAGGTGTTGCCGTCTTCCCACTCGATGGTCTTGTCCGAAGTCGCGGTGGACCGGGTCAGGAATTTGGTGCCGGAAGCCAGATCGTTGAAAACAACAGCTTCGTACTTCGGGTGGATATCGTTCTTCACGTTGATGCCTTTGCCTAGGTGGACCTGGATTTTGCCAGGCCTGATGTTTCACAGAATAGTGGGGTCCGATTCAGTCAGAACACAGACCAACAATCAATCTTAGCCGTTACGCCTCGAAAGCGCGAAATCTCTTAGGCCTGGCGGGCCCGAAGGACGGCAATCGCCGAATCAGCATGAGTCAGCATATTGGTTTCGCTCGAGATCACGTCGAGGATCCGTCGATCCTCATCGATCACGAAGGTCGATCGTTTCACCGGCAAGGTCTTCGCCAATAATCGCCGTTTCACACCATAGGCCTCGGCAACCAGTCCCTCTGCGTCTGAGAGCAGTGGAAAGCTTATTCCGACGTCGAGCGCGAATTTGGCTTGCTGTTCCACGCTGTCTCGGCTCACCCCGAGCAATTGTGCACCGAACTCAGCGAAGACCGGCTGATTCTTCATGAAGTGCGCGGCCTCTTGGGTGCAACCGCCGCTCATCGCGAGCGGGTAGAAGAACAGCACCACCGGCCCGTTGCGTAACAGGGCGCTCAATCGAACGGGTTGCCCCTGCTGATCGGGCAATTCAAAATCTTCGGCGAGATCACCTTTGCGCATGGACCTAAGCCTATCCCCGTTGTCCTCCCAAGGGGTTCCAGAATGGCCAAGCGGACTCTAGGAGGTCGCTATGCGAGTCCTAACCCAACCCAGCTATCCCACTGAGTGTTAACAGAGTTACTGAAGTGACGGTTTTAGCTGTACTCCTATAACTTCTGCATCACTCAATGGGATAGCTGGAAGGGTTTGGGGGCTTTTTTTGAGGGGCTGGGTGGGCGGTCTAACGGACTCGCATCGCCCAGAAGGCCACTGCCGAAGCGGCGGCGACATTGAGCGAGTCGACCCCGCCATGCATCGGAATCATCACTTTTCGGTCCACCGCAGCCAAAGTCTCTGGACTCAGACCATCTCCCTCGGTGCCGAGGATGAGCGCCAGCCGCTCGGGCGGTTCGGCCGCCAGTTCATCGAGGCTGATCGAGTCCTCCCCGAGGGCGAGCGCCGCCGTCGTGAAGCCATGATCCTGAAAGAGACCCGAGGGCCAACTCTCCAGGCGCGCCCAGGGCACTTGAAAGACCGTGCCCATGCTGACGCGGACGCTCCGTCGGTACAGCGGGTCCGCGCAGCGCGGGGTGACCAGCACGGCGTCCACCCCCAGGCCCGCTGCTGAGCGGAAGATCGCGCCGAGGTTGGTGTGATCGATGATGTCTTCCAGAACGGCCACCCGGCGGGCGGTGCGCAGCAATTCAGCAGGGTCGACGGGTTTGGGCCGGTTCATCGCGGCAAGCGCGCCACGGTGCAGGTGGAAGCCGGTCACTGATTCCAAGACCTGATCGGAACCGTAGAACACCGGCACATCAGGGTATCTCTCAAAAACGTCTGACAGCCCAGCCAGCCATTTCTCCGCCATGAAGAAAGACCGCGGCTGATGCCCGGCGTCCAGAGCGCGCCGCAACACCCGAGAGCTCTCCGCGATGTAGAGGCCCTGCTCAGCCTCGACGCTGAGCCGCAATTGCACCTCGGTGAGCCGGGTGTAGTCCAGTAGCCGCTCGTCGTCAGCGGAATCCAGATGAATCAGCATGTCAGTGTCCCAGCAGTTTGGCGATCATGAAGTACAGCGCAATCACACCCAGCAGCACGATCACGCTGCGCAGCACCACCGGTTTGAGACGCTGTCCGATCTTGGCGCCCAAGAAACCACCGATCGTCGAGGTTACTGCGATCACCGCCACCACGGGCCAGGCGATCCGGTCGAAGGCGAAAATCAGATAAGAACCCGCGGCCACCAAATTCACCCCGAGCACTAGGACGTTTTTCATAGCGTTGGCCGTCTGCAGGCTGCCATTGAGCAGAATACCCATCACGGCGACCAGCAGAATGCCCTGCGCAGCAACGAAGTAACCACCGTAGATTCCGATCAGAAAGACCGCGATGGTCAGCACGACGGCATGGCCTCGCCCCTGCCCGTGGCTTTGCCGACGTCGGGCGACCCAACGCTGTAACCGAGGCTGGAAGATCACCATCAGCAAGGCGAGCACGATCAGAAAAGGCGCCACCACCCCGAAGACGCTCTCCGGCAAGTGCAGCAACAACCAGGCTCCGATGATGCCGCCCAGCACCGAAGCCGGCAAGAGCCTCAGCACTTGGCCGCCCAGGCCGGTCAATTCCTTGCGATACCCCCAGGCGCCAGCCGCGTTCCCGGCTACCAGCCCTGTGGCATTAGAGATCGAGGCGACCACGGGAGCATAGCCCAGGGCAACGAGAACCGGGAAGGTGACCAGCGTTCCCGAACCCACTACGGTATTGATGGTGCCAGCCCAGAGCCCGGCGAGGGCAATGATCGCGCCGTGCAGAAGATCCATATGCTTGAGGTCTAGGCCTGGCTGGCGACCGCGCTGAACCGGCCATTGTGGCGGCTCAGCGTCAAGGGCAGGCCAAAGGTGTCCGATAGGTTCTGCTCGGTCAGCACCTCGTCCAGCGGGCCCTGCGCGACCACAGCGCCGTCGCGGATCAGCAGCGCATGGGTGAAACCCGGTGGCACCTCTTCGAGGTGATGAGTGACCAGCACGATCGCCGGAGCCTCCTCGTCAGCAGCCAGCAGGCTGAGTCGGCGGACCAGGTCTTCGCGACCAGCCAGGTCGAGTCCGGCAGCTGGCTCATCGAGCAATAAGAGTTCGGGATCGGTCATCAGGGCACGCGCGATCTGCACCCTTTTGCGCTCCCCTTCACTCAGCGAAGCGAAGGGGCGATTCAGGAAGGTCGACATCCCCCAGGCGTCCAATAGCGCAAAGGCACGGCGTTCATCATCGCGCTCATACTCCTCACGCCATCTTCCGGTCACCCCATAAGCCGCGGTGACCACCACGTTGAGAACTTTCTCACCTTCAGGAATCTGGTTCGCGAGTGCTGCCGAGGCCAGCCCGATCCGGGGGCGCAGTTCGAAGACATCCACCGCACCGAGCACTTCATCGAGGATGCCGGCAACGCCGGAGGTAGGGTGCAACCGGGCAGCGGCGATTTGCAGCAGAGTCGTCTTGCCCGCGCCATTGGGGCCCAGGATGACCCAGCGCTCGCCTTCTTTCACCTGCCAGGAAAGGTTATCCAGCAGAGTTTTATTGCCACGCACCACGCGCACGGAAGCCAATTCGAGAACATCACCCATAGCACTAGACATTAGGCCAAAATCGGCCGTCAAGGCGAACCACCACACTTTCGATCTCAGTTGATTGCCCGGGCTGACTACACTGAGGCTATGCCCACCAACGCCAGTGCTTTCTGCTATGCCACGACGCTGACCCCGGCAACCCTCGAGTTCTTCACCGGCTCGCTGCGGGACTGCGGGGCCGCCCTAGGAGCCTCTAGGACGACGAAGGCTGCGGACGCACAGCTCTATCGCGTGGAGCTCGACGTCGACGGTGAACTCTCCGCGTTGCGGAGCAGCCTGCGCACCATCTGGGCTGCCGCCTCGGATGGCTGCATCGCCGTGGTGGCCGCGGAACTGAGCGAGCAACCTCGAAAACTCTTTGTGCTCGACGTCGATTCCACCCTGATTCAGCAGGAAGTGATCGAATTACTGGCCGCGCATGCCGGGCGTGAGGCAGAGGTGCGGGCCGTCACGGAAGCAGCGATGCGTGGCGAGCTGGATTTTGCACAGAGCCTGCGGGAACGCGTGGCCGCCCTGGCCGGATTGCCGGAGTCAGTCCTGGCAGAGGTCGGCAGCGCCATCAAGCTCTCCCCCGGCGCTGAAGCCCTGATCCAAGGTGCCCATGACCGCGGTCACCTGGTGGCCGCGGTCTCCGGTGGGTTCTCACAAATCCTGGAGCCGCTCGCCGAACGACTCGGCCTCGACCAGGCCCGAGCCAATGAACTGGAGATCAGTGAGGGTCGGTTGACCGGAAGGGTCACCGGGGCCATCGTGGACCGGGCGGCGAAGGCTCAGTCGCTTCGGGCATGGGCCGCTGAGGCCAGAATCCCGCTGGCCGCAACGATTGCCATTGGTGACGGCGCAAATGACCTCGACATGTTAGCGGCGGCTGGGCTTTCCCTCGCCTACCGCGCGAAGCCCGCCGTCCGGGAAGCTGCGGATGCGCAGATCGACAACCTCGCGCTAGCGCTCCACCTCTCCGACCCGCGCTGAGGCCCAGCTTTCCCCGCCAGCTCCCCTGGTGAGTTCGTTATGCGGGGGACGCGAGGACCCCAATGTGGCGACTAAGCACATAAATAAGGTTCCCTGCCCGAACGTGCGAGGGGAAGGGCAGCTCGCGAACGCGACCCGGCGTGGGTGTGCCAATCTCTCGGACTCGCTGGTGATCACCGGCGAGTCCGAGAGCGCTCCACGGATTCGGGCAAAGAAGTGACTTTAGTCGAGGAAGCCGACCGCCCCGCCAACGTATTCGGTGTGCCCGGTGAGCACGTCGGCGGTCACGGCTTTGGCCACCTCGGCGGCGAATTCCGACACCGTGTAGAGCTTGCCCGCTTCGCTGCGGCGGGCTTCGATGGCCCCGGGCTGTGCCCGATCGAGCAGTGTCGCGGTGATGGTGCCCTCGATCATGTCGCCGGAAACCACCACGAAGCTGATGCCTTTGGCCTCCAGCTCGGGGATCAGTTCGCGCAGTGCGTCTTCACCGGCGCGCTTGCTGCGGGCGACCGGCTCATAAGCATCCATGGTGGCCACGGTATTGATGAAGTGCGCCTGGTGACTGGTGACGAAAACCACCCGTGAACCGGCCGGCAGCACCGCACTGGCGGCTTTGAGCATGGAGACCTGGGCATCCCGATTCAGTCGCAGCGCATAGTCCTCCCCCATCGAGGTCTCCATGCCACCTGAAGCGTTGAGCACCAGAACGTCGAGCGAGCCGAAGGTGGACACTGCGGCGTCGACCAGGGCTTGCACCCCGTCAGCGGTGGTCAGATCGGCTCCTACCGCAATGGCTTTACCACCAGCGGCTTCTATTTCGGCTACCACCTTAGTGGCGCGCGGGGCTTTCTGCCGGTAGTTGACCACAACCGAGGCGCCTTCAGCAGCGAGGAATTTGGCCACATCCGCCCCGATCCCGCGGGAGGAACCGGTGATGATCGCTGTCTTGCCCTTCAAATCTGTCATGTCTAACCCTTCTCAGCTCATTGAATTTCGTCTGCCGTGCTGGTGCGGTGCTGCCGTGCAGGACTAGTGCCCCATACCCAGGCCGCCATCGACCGGGATCACCGCACCGGAAATATACGAGGCTTCATCGCTGGCCAACCAGCGGACCACATTGGCCACCTCCGAGGCTTCCGCGAAGCGTCCGGCGGGCACCGAAGCCAAGTACTGCTTCTGCGTCTCCTCCGGAAGCTCAGAGGTCATATCGGTCTTGATGAACCCCGGGGCCACCACATTGGCGGTGATATTGCGGGATCCCAGCTCTCGGGTCAAGGAACGAGCGATGCCCACCATACCGGCCTTGGACGCCGAGTAGTTGATCTGGCCGGCTGACCCATAGAGCCCGACCACCGAGGAAATCAGCACCACACGACCCCTGCGAAGCCGGATCATGCCCTTCGAAGCTCGCTTGATCACTCGGAAAGCGCCCGTCAGATTGGTGTCCAGTACCGAGCTGAAATCGTCCTCGCTCATCCGCAGCAGCAGGGTGTCCTTGGTGATCCCGGCATTGGCCACCAGCACCTCGACCGGACCGTGCGCGGCCTCCACTGCGCTGAAAGCCGCGTCAATGCTGGCTTCACTGGTGACGTCGGCCTGCACACCCAGTATGCCCTCCGGCAGTTCGCTCTCGCTGCGGTAAGTCACCGCCACCTGATCGCCGTTGGCCAGGAAGGACTTGGCGATTGCCAAGCCGATACCTCGATTGCCGCCGGTGATCAAGACGCTTCGGCCCTGTGTGGATTCAGTCATTCCTCATTCTGCTCTCTGCTCGAAAAGTTTTGCCCGCCTTGAATCTTATCCGCTCCGCTGCTTTTGTCGTTTGGTTTCTCGTTTGGCCGCCTGCAGACGCAGTGGGAGAATAGCAGCAGTGAACAGAACCCATTCCTCAACGCAGCCGGACGATGTGCAGAACATCACCACGGCCAGAACCTCGCACAGCGACGAGATGCGCGGCAGGATGGCGAAATATGCCATTGCGATGGGAATCCGCTTGGTCTGCTTCGCACTGCTGTTCTTCGTGGATGGTTGGTGGAAGCTGCTACCCATTGCGGGCGCCGTGTTCATTCCCTGGTTCGCTGTGATCATTGCCAATGGCGGCAGCGATACCGCCGTTCCGGAGGAAAACGCCCTGCTGGACCATGCTCCGCAGCCAGAACTCGAGGCACCGGCTCAGCCCGCTGAGGAAGCCGAAGAACCGGTGGTACTGGAAGGCGAGATCATCCCCGAAGAGATCACCTCCGACCCCGGTAAGGCATGAGTTTTCTCGATTCCCTGGCCGGGCCCCAGACTCCGCACGCTCCGCAATGTTCCAGGAAGGCGTGCCGCGCTGAGGCGCGTTGGCAGTTACGCTGGAACAACCCGAAAGTGCACACTCCAGAACGGCTCAAAATCTGGCTGGCCTGCGATGAACATCGCGAATGGCTGGAAGAGTACTTGCGGGTTCGTGGTTTTTTCCGCGATACCGTGCCGTTTTCCGCAAGTTTTGGAGAGGCTTAGTGTTCCGCTTTCTGTTTAGTCGCAAATGGCTCGGCTACTTACTCGTTGCGGTCATCTTCGCGATCGCGTGCCTCGGGCTAGGGCTTTGGCAGCTCTCCCGGAAAGCGGAAGTCGATGCTGCAGCGCATAAGGTGACCAGCAACTACTCAGCTAAACCCCTGGAGTACGCGGAGGCCAAAGCCCAGTTCGCATCACTAGATCTGTCAAAGGAATGGACACCGGTCAGCCTGACCGGTGTTTACGACGTCGCCGGTCAACGAATCGTGCGCAACCGGCCGCTCAACGGGCAACCAGGGTACGACGTGGTGATTCCGCTCCGGTTGACGAACGGTGATGCCGTGGTGATCGATCGCGGGTGGTTGCCGATCGGCGATAAGGATCCCGGGCGGCCGGATTCCGTTCCGGCCCCACCCTCAGGAACCGTCACCGTGCTGGCCCGGCTCAGGCCCGGTGAAATTAAATTACAGCGCGGCGCACCCGAGGGTCAATTGGCTTCCATTGAACTCAAGGACTACGCGCAGCAGCTGAACTATCCCTTGATGACGGGAGCCTACGGTGTGATGTTCCAG
The DNA here is from genome assembly GCF_043789415.1 of Psychromicrobium ferritrahens. NCBI lineage: Bacteria > Bacillati > Actinomycetota > Actinomycetes > Micrococcales > Micrococcaceae > Psychromicrobium > Psychromicrobium ferritrahens. The sequence goes on from NZ_JBDLLW010000002.1 coordinate 28,767, forward strand.
GAGACCCCCTCGGTTTCACCGGTCCCCGCCGCGCTCTCCGTTCCGGAGTTCGATGATGGCACCAACTTAAGTTATGCCCTGCAGTGGTTTGCGTTCGGATTGCTCTTCCTCGTCGGTTACGGCTATGTGGTTCGACAGCAGGTCAAACTGGATCGCCTTGAGCTCGACGAAGAAGCCTTAGCTGAGCAGCAGCTGGGCCGGAGTTCGGCATTCCAGGCCCGACGGAAGACCGCGGCCACAACGCAGCGCAAGCCCACCGCGGAAGACGAAGAGGACGCCCTTCTGGACGCTCAGGGATTTCAAGGCGGTCAGGCAGCTCGTCAGGAACGCCGATGAACAATCCAGTGGAAATCGTCCGCCAAGCACTGCTCGACGCTGGTGCCCCGGATAGCGTGGTCACCTTGGAGCAGGAAGTACCGACCGCTGAAGCCGCAGCGCGGGTTCTCGGCTGCTCCCGTGAGGCCATCGCGAACAGCCTCATCTTCGACCTCGACGGCGAGCCCTTGCTGATCCTTGCGAGCGGTGCGGCCCGGGTGGACACCGTTTTGATCGCAGAACTCCTGGGCAGCTCAAAGATCCGCCGAGCCAGCCCGGAGTTCGTCTTTCAGCACACCGGGCAACAGATCGGCGGAGTAGCCCCGCTGGGCCATCCGCACCCGATCCGGACTCTGCTCGATGAGTCCCTGGCAGCACACGAACTGCTCTGGGCAGGAGCGGGTGACCATCTGTCGATGTTCTCTTGCAGTTATCCCGAACTATTACGGCTGAGTCAGGCCCAAGAACTCCGGGTACGCTGAAGCTCCCGCCAGCGCTGTACTTAGCTCTGCTTACTTGAGGCTGCTCAGGCGAGAGTGATCAAATCGAGGTAATCGGCGCTCCAGTGATCCTCCACCCCGTCGGGCAGCAGAACCACTCGTTCCGGATTGAGTGCTTCGACAGCGCCTTCATCGTGGCTCACCAAGACGACAGCACCGGTGTAATTCCGCAGTGCCCCGAGGATCTCTTGACGGCTCGCCGGGTCGAGGTTGTTCGTGGGCTCATCGAGCAGCAGCACATTGGCGCTGGAGGCGACGATGGTGGCCAAGGCCAAACGAGTCTTCTCGCCGCCGGAGAGCACACCGGCGGGCTTATCGACGTCGTCCCCGGAGAACAGGAAGGAGCCCAGCACACCACGGACCTCGGAGTCTCTCAGTTCTGGGGCAGCGGAGCGCATGTTCTCCAGCACCGTCCGATTGGTATCCAGGGTGTCGTGCTCCTGAGCGTAATAACCGATCTTCAGCCCATGCCCGGGCAGCACCTCACCAGTATCCGGTTTATCGACGCCGGCCAGCATGCGCAGCAGCGTGGTCTTACCTGCGCCGTTGAGACCCAGCACCACCACCTTGGATCCGCGGTCGATTGCCAGATCCACATCGGTGAAGATCTCCAGCGAACCATAGGACTTGCTCAGCCCCTCCGCGGTCAGCGGGGTCTTGCCGCAGGGTGCCGGGTTCGGGAAGCGCAGCGCGGCAACCCGGTCCTCGGTACGGGCTTCGGCGAGACCGGCGAGCATCCGCTCGGCACGGCGGGCCATATTCTGTGCGGCGACGGCCTTGGTGGCCTTGGCGCGCATCTTATTGGCCTGATCGAGGAGCACCCCGGCCTTCTTCTCGACGTTCACCCTTTCGCGCTTGCGCGCCCGTTCATCGGTCTCCCGCTGTTCGAGGTACTTCTTCCAGCCCAGATTGTACTGGTCGATAGTGGCCCGGTTAGCATCCAGGTGATAGACCTTATTGACCGTGGCTTCCAAGAGCTCAACATCGTGGCTGATCACGATCAGGCCGCCTTGATGCGCCTTCAGGAAGTCTCGCAACCAGCTGATTGAGTCGGCGTCCAAGTGGTTAGTCGGTTCGTCGAGCAACATGGTCTCGGCACCCGAGAAGAGAATTCTGGCCAGTTCGACGCGACGTCGCTGACCACCCGAGAGAGTACTCAAAGGCTGGTTCAGGATCCGCTCGGGCAGCGCCAGATTGGAGGAGATCGCGGCAGCCTCGGACTCAGCGGCATAGCCGCCGTTGTTCAGGAATTCCTGCTCCAGGCGGTCATAGCGGCTCATCGCCTTATCGCGGATCTTCGCGTCATCGCTGGCCATCTCGGCTTCAGCTTTGCGCAATTTGGTGATCACCTTGTCCAGATCCCTGGCCGAGAGAATCCGGTCACGCGCCAGCTGTTCCATATCCGGAGTGCGCGGGTCCTGAGGCAGATAGCCGATCTCGCCGTTTCGGGTCACCTTGCCGGCGGCGGGCAGTCCCTCCCCTGCCAGCACCCTGGTGAGCGTGGTCTTACCGGCGCCATTGCGGCCGACCAGGCCGATCTTATCGCCCTTGTCGATACGGAAGGACACCTCGTCCATGAGCAGTCGTGCCCCCGCACGCAGCTCGAGGTCTTGGACGATAATCACAGTGTTCTCCCGGTGTTTTGGTCAGCAGTTAATCGGCCTTGTTCCGGTCAGCGACGGTGGCGACCCACAGAGTTGCACCACATCACGGGTGCGAATTCACGAGGCAAAGGCCTATCCAGTCTACGCCGTCGCGGACGGTAAAGTGGCACGGCCGGTTCTTTGCGTCTCCTGGAGTTCGAGGGCGGATCGACGAACCTGCCAAACAACGCCTCAGCAGGCGTTTTCGGACCGGGCAGTAACTAGCGGTGATCAACGATGCCGCAATATCCTTGTGGGGTATCGATAAATACCTCCTCTAAAGCAACGGGTAAAGTCAGGAAACACAACGAACTTCTTTGTCCGATCCAAACAATTCCATTCCAAGGAGCGATTTGTGAATCCCAGCCCCGCAGAGCTCGACGAAGTCGAGCGCACCACGAGTCATACAGTGCCCGGTAAGAAGGCCCGTCGCCGCTGGGGCGCTCAAGACCTTTCCTTGATCGCGGTTTTCGCGGCGCTCTTGATCATGGTCGCTGTGGTACCTCCTCTTCAGATCGGCAACCTCTTGAGTGTGCCGCTGACCCTGCAGACCTTGGTGGTCACCCTGAGTGCGCTGCTGCTCGGCGCCGGCCGTGGCTTCGCCGCCGTCGGCCTCTACGTGGTCCTCGGTTTGGCCGGTCTGCCGATCTTCTCCGGTTTCCGAGGCGGAATCGCTCTGCTGGCGGGACCCAGCGCGGGTTACATCATCGCCTTCCCCATCATGGCTGCGGTGGTCGGTGCCTTGGCGACTCTTATTGCGCGCCGAGCCTGGCGGCTGGCTCCGGTGCTGTTCACGGCCGCCGGGATCGCTGGCCTGCTGGTCAGCCATCTGCTCGGAATCCTGGGCATGATGATCAATGGAAAGACCTCCTTCGGCGCGGCACTCGGCGCAGATGCCATCTTCATTCCGGGGGATCTTTTGAAGATCGCTCTCGCAGTAGCACTTGCCCTCGCTGTGCACCGCGCTTTCCCTCGGCTCCTGCGAGACCGTTGAGCGTCGTACTGAACGCTGCCGCCGTCCGGGTCAAAAACCCGGACGGCGAGCTGTTGTCTCTGCTGCACAGCACCAGTCTGCAATTGGATGAGCAACGGATCGCGGTGATCGGCGCCAATGGTTCTGGAAAATCCACCCTCTTGCGGCTGGTCAACGGTTTACTGACGCCGAGCTCGGGGAGCGTCACGGTCAACGGTCTGGACACGGTTAGGGACGGCGTTGCTGTGCGCCAGCAGGTCGGATTCATGTTCACCGATCCGCTGTCTCAATTGGTGATGCCGACCGCCGTCGAGGACGTCGAACTTTCACTGCGGAAAAAATACCCTAAAGCTGTCCAGCGCCGAACTGCGGCGCTAGAGCTCTTGGAACGGTTCGGCCTCGGTGTGCTCGCTGAGCAGAGCATCTACTCACTTTCCGGCGGAGAACGTCAATTGGTTGCGCTGAGCAGCGTGCTCGCCATCGAGCCTAAGATCCTGGTGCTCGATGAACCGACGACGCTTCTGGACCTGGTGAACACCCACCAGCTGGTGGAACGTCTCGAGATGCTCCCCCAGCAAATCATCCTGTCCACCCACGATCTGAGCTTGGCGGCACGAGCGGAACGTTTGCTCCTGGTCGATCGGGCGCGAGTGATCTATGACGGACCGGCGGATGAGGGGATCGAACGGTATCGGGAGCTCGCTATTGCCCGCGGGAAAGCTGAGAGGCGCTGAATGCGAGGCCACAGTTTTCTGATCGGCAGCTATCTACCCGGGACGAGTTTCCTGCATCGTCTGCCTTACCTTTATAAGCTGCTGGGCATGGCAGCGATCGGCGTGCTGTGCTATCTTCTGCCGTTGATCTTCCCGCCCGGATGGCTGGCGCTGAGCGGCCTCCTGGCGGCTGTCCTGCTGATCTTCGGGCTGGCGCGATTGCCGATCAGGGCATTGCTGAGCCCGGTCAAATTGCTCTGGCCCGTACTGCTGATCCTGGTGGTTTACCACTGCCTGATCCGGGGGATCCCGCAGGGGCTGGAAACCGCGGCCAATATCGTGCTCATCATGCTCAGCTGCGTCTATACGGCATGCTTACTGATGCTGAGCACCCGCAATCAAGAGATCCTCGACGGACTGAGTCTGCTGGCTCGTCCCCTGCGTCATCTGGGCGCTGATCCAGAGCGCTTCGCGCTCACCGTGAGCATTATGTTCCGCAGCGTCCCCTATCTACTGGGGGCTTACGCAGATATTCACGATGCGGCCAAAGCTCGCGGGCTGGAGCGCAGTGTCAAAGCGCACCTGATGCCGACGGTGATCAGCACAGTGGCGCTGGCGCAATCCACCGGCGAAGCGCTGGCGGCCCGCGGGATCGGCGATTAGCCAGCGCTGAGCACGGTTAGGCGTCTTGATAGCCCTGCGGGTTGTTCTCTTGCCAGCGCCAGTGGTCAGCACACATCTCTTCGAGATCCTTAGCGGCAGACCAGCTCAGATCGGCCAGCGCGGCCGAAGCATCGGCGAAGCTGGTAGCCAAGTCGCCCGGTCGACGGGCACCGATCACATAGTCGATGGTGCGCCCCGAGACCTTCTGGAAAGTGGCGATGACTTCGAGCACCGAGTAGCCACGACCCGTGCCCAGGTTCCAGCGGTAGACACCGTCGTTCTTCGTAAGGTATTCAAGGGCCGCCAGATGCCCTTCGGCCAGGTCGACGACGTGAATGTAGTCGCGCACTCCGGTGCCGTCGGGCGTCGGGTAATCATTGCCGAACACTGTGACTTTTTCGCGCCGTCCCACCGCTACTTGGGCAACAAAGGGCACCAAGTTGTTGGGAACGCCACTGGGGTCTTCGCCGATCCGGCCCGAGGGATGTGCTCCCACCGGGTTGAAATAGCGCAGCAGGGCGATCCCCCACTCCGGATCAGATTTGCCCAGATCGCTCAGGATCTCCTCGATCTGCTGCTTTGTCCGGCCGTAGGGATTGGTGGCACCCAGCTCGGCTTTCTCGATTAGCGGGCTATTCGCCGTCGCACTGTAAACCGTCGCTGAGGAACTGAAGACCAGCTTCTTCACACCGTGGTTCTTCATGCTCTGCAATAGGTGCAGAGTGCCGATCAGGTTGTTCCGGTAGTAGAGCAGCGGCTCAGCTACCGACTCCCCCACCGCCTTCAAGCCGGCGAAGTGGATCACAGCCTCCGGGGATTCCTGCACGAAAACTTGCTCTAGGGCGGCTTCATCCAGCAGGTCAACTTCGTGGAAGCTCACGGCTTTGCCGGAAAGTTCCTGGACTCTGCGCAGTGATTCCACCGAGGAATTGAGGAGATTGTCCACCACGACCAGCTGGTGGCCGCGTTCCAAGAGTGCGAGCACGGTGTGCGAGCCGATGTATCCCGCGCCGCCGGTGACCAGAATTTTCACGATGTGCTGACTGCCTTCTGTTTAAGTTTCCCCAATAACTTCTGCCGTCAGAATATTACCGCACGGTACTGCTGTGGCATCCTTGGTCCATGAGTTTTAACGAAGGCGCACAACTTGACCCCTCGCAGGTGGAAGACCGTCGAGGTTCCGGGATGGGCCGAGGCGGTAAAACCGGAATCGGCATCGTCGGCGCACTGATCCTGCTGGTCGGTGGGTACTTCGGCATCAACTCGGGCGTGCTGAACGGTTTGGTAGACGCGGTGGACGGCGGCCAGGCTCAGCAGCAGCCCGCCGGACCGGTAGCCAGCGGAGGCGCCAATGAGTGCAAAACAGGAGCGGATGCCAATAACCGTCTGGACTGCCGGATCACCGCCACCGCGAACAGCCTGAATGCTTTTTGGCCCGGCTATTTGAAGCAGCGAGGGGCAAAGTACACCCAGATTAAAACCGTGCTTTTCGACGGTCAGGTCAGCACCGGCTGCGGCCCGGCGAGCACCGACGTCGGACCGTTTTATTGCCCGGCAGATAAAATCGCCTACTTCGATCCGGGATTCTTCCAGGAGTTAGTTGACCGCTTCGGTTCATCGGGCGGACCGCTGGCTCAGGAGTACGTGGTGGCTCATGAGTTCGGCCACCATGTGCAGGACAACCTGGGCAGCATCTCCAACGCCCAGGACGACCCGCAGGGCGCCAGTTCCGGATCGGTCAGGGTCGAGCTGCAAGCAGACTGCTACGCCGGAATCTGGATGAAATACGCCTCCACCACAAAGGACCCGGCGACCGGGCAGCCCTTCCTCAAGCCGCTCAGCCAGAAAGATCTGAACGATGCGCTGTCGGCGGCTTCCTCGGTGGGTGACGACCGGATCCAGAAAGCGGCGACCGGGCGCACCAACCCAGAGTCCTGGACGCACGGCTCCAGCGCACAACGCCAGAAGTGGCTGACCATCGGTTACCAGAACGGCGATGTAGCGAAGTGCGACACCTTCTCGGTGCGCACCCCGTAGCTTCTCGGGCGTCGCTGCGCTGGAGCGTCACCGTCATCTTTTCCCCCGCCGTCTCTTTCCGGGTAGCTGAGATAGCGGAGCCCACTGTAAAGCAGATTCAGTGGGCTATGGTCACTATGGCCCAGTGAACGAGTGATTCAGTGGGGCCAAGTTCCGATGAGGCAGGGTTTCACAGTGAGGCCAGGCTCTGGGGATTCCGCAGACGGAACTCTCAACGCTGCACAGAAACCATCTACCAGAGCCCACCGTAAAGCCGATTCGCCGGGCTATAGTCACCATGGCCCACTGAACCCGCGTTTCACTGAACCCTCGTTTCGCTGGGGCCTGGTTTCAATAATGGGGTCGATTTCAGCGAACGAGGTTTCGATAAGTGCCGGTTTCAGTGGGACGGTTACCAGACGCCAGCATCACACAACGGCTTAAACAACGGTGGGCGGGCATCATCAGATGCCCGCCCACCGAACTCGAGAACTAGATATTGAAGCCGAGGGCCCGCATCTGGTCTTTGCCGTCCTCGGTGATCTTCTCGGGACCCCACGGCGGCATCCAGACCCAGTTAATCCGCCACTCATCGACCAGGCTGCCGAGGGCGTTCTCCACCTGCTCCTCAATCACGTCCTGCAACGGGCAGGCCGCCGTGGTGAGGGTCATATCGAGCAGCAAGGCGCCGTCCTCGGCGTATTTGAGATCATAGAGCAAGCCCAGGTCCACCACATTGACGCCAAGTTCGGGGTCGATGACATCCTTGAGCGCTTCTTCAAGCTCGGGGAGTTCCACTGTTGCAGCCATAGTGTCTACCTTCTTCGTGAACTGGTGATCCGTGAGTCGGCTCAGGCCTCGGTGGCTGCGGAAGCACCGGCAGCCAGGAAACGGTCGTAGCCCTCTTCTTCGAGCCGGTCAGCCAACTCGGGTCCGCCCTCTTCGGCAACCTTGCCGTCGACGAAGACGTGCACGAACTGCGGCTTGATATAGCGCAGAATCCGGGTGTAGTGAGTGATCAGCAGGGTGCCCATATTTCCACCCTCTTGAGCGCGGTTGACACCCTCGGAGACGATCTTGAGCGCGTCGACGTCGAGACCCGAATCGGTCTCGTCGAGCACCGCGAACTTCGGTGCGAACAGCTCGAGCTGCAAGATCTCGTGGCGCTTCTTCTCACCACCGGAGAAACCCTCGTTGACATTGCGCTGAGCGAACTCGGTGTCGATCCGCAGCTGAGTCATCGCGGCCTTGACGTCCTTGGTCCAGGTGCGCAGCGCGGGGGCTTCGCCGTCGATAGCCGTCTTGGCGGTGCGCAGGAAGTTGCTCATCGTGACACCGGGAATCTCCACCGGGTACTGCATGGCCAGGAAGAGCCCAGCGCGAGCACGTTCGTCGACGCTCATCTCCAGCACGTCTTGGCCGTCCAGGGTGATCGAACCCGAGTCGACGATGTAGCGCGGATGACCGGCGATGGTGGAGGCCAGGGTTGACTTGCCGGAGCCGTTAGGGCCCATGATGGCGTGCGTCTCACCGGTGTTGATCACCAGGCTGACGCCCTTGAGGATTTCCTTCTTGCCCTGCTCCGTCTCAATGCTGACGTGCAAGTCCTTGATTTCCAGGGTGGACATATCTTCTTCTTTCGCTAAAAGTCAGTTCTTAAAAGTCCGATTACTCGGGTTCGACGCCGTTGAGGACAGTAGAAATATCGACATAAACCTCGTCACCGACCGTCTTCAGTTCGAAGACCGGCACCGGTTCGTAGGCAGGCAGGGTGAGTGGCTCACCGGTCTTCAGATCAAAGCTCGATCCGTGTGCCCAGCATTCAATGGTGCAGCCCTCGACGTCTCCCTCGCTGAGCGAGATCTCGGCGTGCGAACAGGTGTCGCCGATGGCGTGCAGCACGCCCTCGGAGTCCTTCACGATAGCCACCGGGACGTCGTCAATCTCAACGCGCAGCGCGCTTTTAACCGCCACCTCGTCCACCCGGCACACCAGTTCAGCTGCCATTTACAACGCCCCCGAAGCCTCGAGTTCGCGTTCCAAGGCCTCGGCGAGTTCCTCTTCCAGGGCCGGAACCTTGATCTTCTGGATCACTTCGTTGAGGTAGCCACGGACCACCAGGCGACGGGCATCGCGCTCGGAGATGCCACGGGCCATCAGGTAGAACAGGTGCTCGTCGTCGAACCGGCCAGTGGAGCTGGCATGGCCGGCTCCTTCGATCAGACCGGTCTCGATCTCCAGGTTCGGTACCGAATCGGCGCGGGCGCCATCGGTCAGGATCAGATTCTGGTTCTTCTCGTAGCTGTCAGTGCCGATCGCCTGCTTCTGGATCAGTACGTCGCCGACCCACACGGTGTGCGCGTCAGTGCCCTGCAGGGCACCCTTATAGAGCACATTGGACTTCGAGTTCGGCACATTGTGGTCGATGAAGGTGCGGTGTTCCAGGTGCTGGCCAGCGTCGGCGAAGTACAGCCCGAACAACTCGGCCTCGGCGCCTTCACCGGTGTAGCGTGCGTTCACATTGAGCCGGATCAACGCGCCGCCTAAGGAGACAGCGACGTGCTTGTACTTAGCGTCCTTGCCGACCACGGCGTCGTGCTGGCCGAGGTGCTTGGCCTCGTCGTCCCAGCGCTGCACGCTGACCACGGTCAGCTCAGCGCCTTCACCGACGATCACTTCGAGGTTGCCGCTGAAATCAGCGGTTCCCCGATGATCGAAAATGACTACAGCGCGGGAATTGGCCCCAGCCCGCACCACGTAATGCGCATTGGCTCGCTGGCCCGCGCCCTGTCCGGTGACAGTCAGCTTGACCGGCTCACTGAGTTCGGCGTTCGCCGGGATGTCCAGGAAGGTCGCCTCAGCTGTATGGGCGGAAGCCACCGCCGCGGCGCGGTCCGCGGGAACCAGAGCGATACCGCGGGGCGATTGGCCGATTGACAGCGTGGAGACGCTGAGCTGCTCTGCGCCTTCGAGGGCCGTGCTGAAAGCCTCGGCACCGGCGTCGACATCGATGAAGAACTCTTTGAGCTTCTTCACCGGCGTGAAGCGCCATTCTTCTTCCAGACCGCTGGGGACCTTGAAGTCCTCCACGCGCTGGCTGGTCAGCCGCTCGGCGCGCGAAGCCATCACTTCAGTGCCGTGGCTGTGGTGCTTGTCCACTTTGGAATCGAGCAGGGTCTCGCCCTCTTCACTCATTCCGGCGATCACCGGGGTGCTCACTACTAGCCTCTCCACTTAACCCACAGAGCCTTCCATTTGCAGTTCGATCAGCCGGTTCAGCTCCAGCGCGTATTCCATCGGCAGTTCACGGGCGATCGGCTCGATGAAGCCGCGCACGATCATCGCCATTGCCTCGTCCTCGGGCATACCACGGGACATCAGATAGAAGAGCTGCTCTTCGCTGACCCGGGAGACCGTGGCCTCGTGCCCCATCGAGACATCGTCCTCGCGGATATCCACATAGGGGTAAGTGTCCGAGCGCGAGATGGTGTCCACCAGCAGGGCGTCACAGCGCACCGTATTAGCCGAGTGCTCTGCGCCCTCGCGGATCTGCACCAGACCACGGTAGGCGGCACGGCCACCGCCGCGGGCCACCGACTTGGAGATAATCGAGGACTTGGTGTTCGGTGCGATGTGCACCATCTTGGAACCGGTGTCCTGATGCTGACCTTCGCCCGCGAAGGCGATGGACAGCGTCTCACCCTTGGCGTGCTCCCCCACCAAGTAGACCGCCGGGTACTTCATGGTCACCTTGGAACCGATATTGCCATCGATCCACTCCATGGTGGCGCCTTCGTGCGCGATGGCGCGCTTAGTCACCAGGTTGTAGACATTGTTCGACCAGTTCTGGATGGTGGTGTAGCGAACGCGGGCGTTCTTCTTCACCACGATCTCGACGACGGCGGAGTGCAGTGAGTCGGAGGTGTAGATCGGCGCGGTGCAGCCTTCGATGTAGTGCACGTAGGAACCCTCATCGGCGATGATCAGGGTGCGCTCGAACTGGCCCATATTCTCGGTGTTGATCCGGAAGTAAGCCTGCAGCGGGATCTCCACGTGCACGCCCGGCGGCACGTAGACGAAGGAGCCACCGGACCAGACAGCGGTGTTCAGCGAGGCGAATTTATTATCGCCCACCGGAATGATGGTGCCGAAGTACTCCTGGAAGATCTCCGGGTGCTCTTTGAGCGCGGTATCGGTGTCCAGGAAGATGACGCCCTGCTGTTCCAGGTCCTCACGGATCTGGTGGTAGACCACCTCGGACTCGTACTGCGCGGCGACGCCGGAGACCAGGCGATTGCGCTCCGCCTCCGGGATGCCCAGCTTCTCGTAAGTGTTGCGGATGTCCTCCGGCAGGTCTTCCCAGCTCTCCGCCTGCTTCTCGGTAGAGCGGACAAAGTATTTAATGTTATCGAAATCGATGCCGGAAAGATCGGCACCCCAATTGGGCATGGGCTTCCGGTCGAAGTACTTCAGACCCTTGAGGCGCAGATCAAGCATCCATTGCGGCTCGTTCTTCTTCGCTGAGATATCGCGGACGACCTCTTCGCTCAGCCCGCGACGGGCGTTCTCGCTCGCCTCGTTCTTATCCGACCAGCCGAAGGCGTAGTTACCGATGCCTTCCAGCTCCGGATTGCGCTCCAGGATGTCGGTGATCACCCCGTCGGAAGCCAGCGCATCGGTGGCCTCATTGATTATTTGATCTGTCATCACAACTGCCTTTCTAGCAAGTCGAGCCTTGCCTGTTCCGGGCCGCCCTCTGTTGAGGGACGACCGGTAGGTATATGCGTGGTACAGACGTGTCCACCACTAGCCAGGGTGGAGAGTCTGCGCACATCGAGGCCAAGTAGCTGAGAGAAAGCCTCAGTCTCCGCCTCGCAGAATTCTGGATATTCCGCCGCTAGTTCAAGCACGGGGCAATGCCCCTGGCATAATTGCACGGCTTGCAGCGGCCCGCTGGCTTGCAATTGCTGCGCTGAGGCGACATAGCCGTCCGCGCTGAGCGCCGCGGAAAGGATCTCCGCCCGGCGCACAACATCGTCACCGGCTTCGGCGAGGAGCGGCGCATAGCGTTCCTTCATCGCCGAAAATCGATCTTCCGCGAAGGCCTTCACCGCACCGGGACCATTAGCGGCGATCAATTGCTTGAGCGCGGTCCGGGCGATCTGCAGATAGTCATTACCCAGTCCGGACTGCCCCTGGCTGGAAAGCACATAGCGGCGGGCCGGGCGACCTGCCCCGGTGCCACTGCCACGCACCAGTTTGACTTCGATCACACCGGATTTCTCCAGCTGGTCGAGATGACGCCTGATCGCCGCCGGAGTGAGTCCGAGCATTCTGCCCAGCTGGGTCGCGCTCACCGGGCCGTGTTCCAGCACGGCGCCGCGTACCCGATCACGGGTTCGCTCGTCATTGTCTGGGCTGCCCTGCGGAGTAACCGTTCCCGCCAGTACCTCGACGGCAGCTACCGCCTGAGAATTAACCGTCACGGAATACACAACATAATTATGTCCTAATAGATTCCCGCCAGCTAGTAAGGCAGACCTTTCACCGCAGTGATGCCTGCCACACGGCTATTTTGCTGCCATCCCGGTGATGAATTTGGCGGCGATGGGGCCCGCGGTTCCGGCACCGAATCCGCCGTCGTCAACGAAGACCGCGATCGCCAGATCGCCCTGTGCCGCGATCATCCAGGCGTGAGTTTTCGGTGGCTTTTCATTGCCATACTCGGCGGTGCCGGTCTTAGCAATCACGGCGCCTCCGGGCAGGTTCTGCAAAACTGCGGCGTGTCCGCTAGTCACCACCGCGGCCATCATCTCTTTCAAAGCAGCAACCTCAGCCGCGCTCAACGGGATCACCGGTGTGGCGGCTCCGGTCGAGCTGCTGGACGGCGTCGCGGACGGCGTGGTGGAACTCTGAGCCGAAGAATCGGGGCTCCGCTCAACGAGCTTCGGTTTGACCAGAGAGCCATGCGAAACACTCGCCGCAACTCCAGCCATGGTCCACGGCGAAGCCAAGACGGTGCCCTGGCCGATCATCGAGGCGGCATGCTCAGCGTCGGTGCCGGAGAGCTTGACATTCCCCGGGAATCCGTCAATTCCCAACTCCGACTCCGCGCCCGCCCCGATTCCGAGACTGGCCGCCGCGCTGGCCAGATCCTGCTGCGTAAGCTTTTGTGCATTGGAGACGAAGGCCGTGTTGCAGGAATGCGCGAAAGCGTCCTTCAGAGGGATCTGTCCGGTATGGGCTTGGGGGTAATACGGTTCATTTTTGAAGCTGGTACCGCCCGCATAGACCAGGGGTTCGCAAGAGACGATACTCTCGGGGGTCATCCCCTTACGGATCAAGGCCAGCGAGGTCACCGTTTTGAAGGTCGAGCCGGGAGCGTACTGGCCCAGGAAAGCGGTGTCATAGCCATTGCTGCCGGGGCTGTTGGCGGCGGCAATGATCGCCCCGGTGGAAGGCCTGATCGCGACCACCGAGGCGGCCGTTGTGCTGTCAGCGAGCACCGACTCAGCGAGATTCTGTGCTTTCAAGTTCAGCGTGGTCTTCAGATCTGCGCCGGCTTTGGCCTCGGTGCTGAAGAGCACCCGAGGATCGGTGCCGGCGGCGGCTTTCGGATCCTTCTCAACGACCTGGATGCCAGGGGTGCCCGCCAGCTGCTGATCGTATTGAGCTTGCAAGCCGCTCAGTCCGGTGATATCCCCGACTTTCAGCCGACCCTTGGATTTCTCAATCAGTTCAGCGGTCGCCGGACCGACGGTGCCCAGCACCGCCCGGGCGAAGCTTCTGCTCGGAGCCAGCGGCAGGGTCTGCTTGAGCGCCACGGCCCCGGCAATCGCACTGATCTGCTGATCCGTCACCGTGCGGTCCGCGTCATCCCGCAGCACGATAGCCTCCACGAAGGCCTGCGGTCCGGAGTCTTTGACCTGCTTGGCATAGGCCGCCGGGTCGATCTTCACCAAGGTGGCGAGGGCTTGGGCGGAAGCCGCCTGATCTGCGGCGGGCACTTTCGTCTTGTCGATACCGACCGAGAGCACCGGCCTGTCCTCTACCAGGACCTGGCCGCCGTCGCCCAGGATCTTCCCGCGCTGCGCCGGGGCGCTCTGCAGTTGAAGCTCATTGCCCTCGGTGAAATTCGGAATCACCAATTGAGCTGACCAGGGCGTGCTCCAGTTCTTATCGTTGCGAGTGAGCCTCGCGGTGTTGTTGTACTGCCAGCTCCCGGCGTCGAAGTCCCAGGCGTAGTTGAGGGTTGCGGTGACCTTGTCCTTATTGTCTTTATCGGGCTCGACTGAGCCTAGACTCACCTTGGGCTTGAGATCACCCAGGGGCTTTACCAGCTTCTTGAAGGAATCCGTGGCGGAGTCAGCACTCACCCCGTCCGCGAAGTTGACCCCGGCGAAATCCTCAGCGTTGAGGGCGTCCACCAGCTTCTGCGCGGCGGCTTTCGCGCCGTTGTCTCCGCCGTCGCAAGAGCTCAGGGTGATCGCAAGCAACACCGCGGGGAGGGCCAAAGCCAGGGTCTTCAAAGTACGCATTCTTGGGGTCTGCACGTGATCTAGTATGCCAAAGCTCCCCGCGATAACCCCGTACTACTCGTTGTAGAAAACAGTGTCGTAGACTGTAAGGCGTGCCCGACGCCTCTTCCCCCGCCCTCGTCATCGATGGCCTCGTCAAAGATGTCGGGCCCGTCCCAGCGCTCGACGGTCGAATGAAGCGCGTGATCAGCGATCTCTCGCTGACCGCGCACTTCGGCCAAGTGACGGTGCTGCTGGGTTCCAATGGCGCCGGGAAGACCACCACCTTGGAATGTGCCCAAGGCTTGCAGAACCGGCAGGGCGGCACCATCTCGCTGCTCGGTCAGGATCCCGAGCAGGCCGACGCCGCGCTCCGCGCCAGAGTGGGCGTGATGCTGCAGGACGGCGGTTTGCCACCTTCCATGCGTCCCATTCCACTGCTGCAACATGTGGCGGGAATGTATCTGGACCCTTGGCCGGTCGCCGAACTGGTTGAGCTGTTGGATATCGCTTCCTTCGAGAATGCGACTATCCGCAGGCTTTCAGGAGGCCAGAAACAGCGGGTCGCCCTGGCCGCCGCCCTCGTCGGCAAACCGGAGATCGTCTTCCTCGATGAACCGAGCGCCGGATTGGATCCGCAGTCACGGCAGCTGGTCTTCGATCTGATCCGGCGTCTTCGTGCCGAGGGCCGTGCCGTCGTCCTGACCACTCACCTGCTAGACGATGCACAACGGCTGGCTGATTACGTGTACATCATCGATGACGGGCACACCGTTGCCGAGGGCACGGTCCCTGAACTGCTGAGCGCAGCCGACCAGAGCCAGTCAAACAGGACTCTGACTTTCGACGCCGAAGCGGGTTTGCAGATCGCACCGGCGCTGCGGCCTTCGCTGCAACTGACTGAAACCCGCCCCGGCTCCTATACCCTCAGCGGAGCTCTCCAAGCCGAGGACCTCGTTGCCCTGAGCACCTGGTGGGCGGAGCATCGGGTGATGCCGACGTCCATCAATCTGGCCTCGCACTCCCTGGAGGACGTCTTCCTGGAGATCGCCTCTACGGCGGAAGCGGAAAGGGCGAAGAAGTGAGCAGCCAACGTCAGCCGCCCAGGCCGGTTTCGCACTCCAGCCCAGTTTCTTTGGCTCGTCGCATCATCTTGCAGAGTCGCTATGAGACAGTCACGATGCTGCGCAATGGTGAACAGCTGATCCTGGCCGTCGTGCTGCCGCTGCTCGGCCTGATCGCCCTGGTGGTCACTCCCCTGCTCGACGACCTCGGCCACAGTCGGATCAATATTGCCGCCCCGGGCATTCTGGCATTGTGCGCTATGTCAACGGCCTTCACCGGCCAGGGCATTGCGACCGGCTTCGACCGGCGATACGGTGTGTTGCGTTTCCTTTCCACCACACCGCTGGGCCGGGGCGGATTGATCGCCGGAAAAGTGATTGCTGTTTTAGCGGTGCTAGTGATCCAGGTCGTGGTGATCGGTGTGGTGGCGCTGCTGCTCGGCTGGCAGCCGAATTTTCCGGGCATCTTACTCGGTATCCCGTTGCTCATTCTGGGCGCGCTGTCTTTCACTTCCCTCGGCCTATTGATCGCTGGCACAGCCCGTCCCGAGGCGACATTGGCGCTGACCAACCTGCTCTGGATCCTGTTCGGCGCACTGGGCGGAATCGTGCTGCCGCCGAATCGCTCCCCGGGTCTGATGGCAGATATTGTGCAGTATCTGCCCTCCGGTGCACTGGGGGAAGCCATGAGGTCGGCTATGTTGCAGGGAAGTTTCAATATTTTCGCAGTGCTCGTGCTGCTGGTCTGGGCAGTGGTCGCCTCCGTGGCCGCTGTGAAATGGTTCAAATGGAGTTGAGATGAGCACCTTGTATCGGTCGTTGACGGCCAAACTCCCGACGACGGTGAACAGCACCGTGCGGCGGCTGTCAATCGCCTCCTTGATCGGCCAGATCGTGCTGGTCGGCACGGGCGGTGCAGTTCGACTGACCTCCTCCGGTCTGGGCTGCCCGACCTGGCCCAAATGCACCACCGATTCCCTGGTGAACACCCCGGAGATGGGCATTCACGGCTTCATCGAATTCGGTAACCGGACCTTGACCTTCGTCCTGGCGGTGGTCGCGGCGGCCATGCTGATCTCGTTGCTGCGGATACGCAAGGAACGCCCAGAGATGTTCTGGCTCTCCTTCGGTCTGCTGGCGAGCATCCCGGCGCAAGGAATCCTGGGCGGCATCACGGTACTGACCAAGCTCAACCCCTGGGTGGTGGGCCTGCACTTCCTGGTCTCCGCCACTTTGGTGGTGCTCTCCATGCTGCTGGTCAACCGCGCCTACAGCCGCCCGCCGGAAAGTCAGAAGCCGGTACGCAGCACATTGCGTCAATTGGCCCTGACGTCAGCGGTGCTGGTGTACCTGGCTGTCATTCTCGGGGTTGCGGTGACCGGTTCAGGCCCGCACGCCGGAGACGCCAATGCGCCGCGCAATGGTTTAGACCCGGAACTGATCACCAGGATTCATGCGCTCCCTGTCTATCTGCTGGTCGCCTGCACCCTGTTACTCATTGTGCTGTGCTGGAAGCGCGGTCGCGGCGATCTGGTGCGTTCCGCAGCGCTATGGCTTTTGGCCGGAGTGCTGCTGCAAGCGGTGATCGGCTTTACCCAGTACTTCACCGGCCTGCCGATCCTACTGGTCGGCCTGCACATGCTGGGCGCTGCCGCGCTGCTCGCCGCAGGCACCAACCTGGCCGACGTCGCACTGCGCTCCCGCCGTCAGGCCTAGTCCAAAACTTCACGCCTCTACTCAATCCACAACCGCTCCGTACCTCAACCAGCTGTCCCACTGAATGTTGCTGGTGTTATAGAAGTCAACGGTTTTCTGCCACATCAGCCACTCATATAACACTCGGTGGGATAGCTGGCCAAAAAACAGGCAAGCAAGGAACCAGCAAGGAAACAGATAGGGGAAGTTGATGGGAAAAGGGAGGGTTAGCCCATCAAGGGCAGGCCGATAAAGGGGTCGACGGCGAGAGCTACGAAGACCAGGGTCAAATAGCTGATCGAGCCGTGGAAGACCTTCATCGCACTCTTATTGGTCAGCGTGTCGTGGCTTGCCTTGCTGTACAGGCGATGCGCCTCAATCAAGAACCATGCCCCGGCCGCTACCGCCACTGCGGTGTAGACGATGCCCGCATGCCCCAGCGGCACCATGAGCAAGGAGCAGACCACCATCGCCCAGGCGTAGAGCACCACCTGGACAGAGACGATCTGGGCTCCCGCAACAGCTCCGAGCATCGGAACCTTTGCGGCGTTGTAATCCTCGCTGTACCGCATCGACAACGGCCAGTAGTGCGGAGGGGTCCAGAGGAAGATGATCATGAAAAGGATGATGGCAGGCCATTCAACCTTATTCGTCACCGCAGCCCAGGCGATCAGCACCGGCATACAGCCCGCGATGCCACCCCAGACGATGTTCTGCGCGGTGCGCCGTTTGAGCACCAGGGTGTAGACCACGACGTAGAAGAAGATCGCGGCCGCACCGAGCACCCCGGAGAGCGGATTGGCACCGAACCAGAGGATCACGATGGAGAGCACGCCGAGCGCCCAGGAGAAAACCAGCGCTTCGCGCGGGGTGATCGCCCCGGTGACCAGCGGACGGTTCTCCGTGCGGTGCATCACTTTATCGATATCACGGTCGATATAGCAGTTGAACGCCCCGGCGCTGCCCGCAGCGAAAGCACCGCCCACCATGGTGGCTACGATGAGCCAGATATCGGGGAAGGACCTTGCCGCGAAGATCATCGTGGGCAGCGTGGTGACCAGCAAGAGTTCAATCACCCGAGGCTTGGTCAATGCCAGATAAGCCTTGGCTTTGGAACCGAAGCTCAACTTCTGCGGAGTCGTCTGCTCCATCGGCGTCGTTGCAGTCTGCGTCACGCGCACGTCTCACCCATGTTTCCTGTGCAGCTAGTAATCTTCCTTCATTCTATACGCCCAGATGATGGGCATCTGACTCCGAGGAAGCTGTGTGTGACGAGTCAGACGCCCCAGAGTTGCGGAGGGCACACAGCTTAAGCACTAAGCTGGAAACCGGAGTTCAAGAATGCACGATATTCGTAAGAGAGGGCACAGTTTCAATGCCACAGCAAGCCCAAGAATTTTCATGGACCGAGCTAGACAAAAAAGCGGTTGACACCATTCGCGTGTTGGCCGCTGATGCGGTGGAGAAGGTTGGCAATGGCCATCCCGGAACCGCGATGTCTCTAGCACCAGCTGCTTATCTGATCTTTCAGAGACTGCTGAACCACGACCCCGCGGATCCCCTGTGGACCGGTCGGGACCGTTTCATTCTCTCCCCCGGGCACAGCTCGCTGACGCTCTATATTCAGCTTTTCCTCTCTGGTTATGGTCTGGAACTGAGTGATCTGGAAGCTCTGCGCACCTGGGGCTCTTTGACCCCGGGACACCCCGAGTACAAGCACACCAAGGGTGTGGAGATCACCACCGGGCCGCTCGGCCAGGGCCTGGCCTCCTCGGTCGGCTTCGCCTACTCCCAGCGCCGGATGCGCGGGCTCTTCGATGCCGAGGCCGCTCCCGGCACCAGTCCCTTCGATCACAACATCTGGGTGATCGCCTCCGACGGCGATCTGCAGGAAGGCGTCACTTCCGAGGCTTCCTCGCTTGCGGGCCATCAGGAACTCGGCAACCTTGTGGTGCTCTACGATCAGAACCACATCTCGATCGAGGACGATACCGATATCGCCTATTCCGAAGACGTGCTCAAGCGCTACGAGGCCTACGGTTGGCACGTGCAGCGCGTGGATTGGACCAAGACTGGTGAATACGTCGAGGACGTCGCCGGGCTCTACCAGGCGCTCATCGAGGCCAAGAATGAGACCTCGAAGCCTTCCATCATCGCTTTGCGCACCGTGATCGGCTGGCCTTCGCCGACCAAGCAGAACACCGGGAAGATCCACGGCTCCGCACTGGGCAAGGACGAACTCGCCGGCCTGAAGAAAGTTCTGGGCTTCGACCCGGAGAAGACCTTCCAGGTCGATCCCGAGGTGCTAGCCCACGCCCGCCAGGTGGTGGAGCGTGGTGCCGCCAGCCACCGGTCCTGGAATCAGGCCTTCACCGATTGGCAGGCAGCGCACCCGGAGGACGCCAAGCTGCTGGCTCGCATCGAGGCGGGCGAGCTTCCGGAGAACTGGACCGCTGCACTGCCCGAGTTCGAAGCAGGCAAAGAGGTCTCCACCCGGGCTGCCTCCGGTAAGGTGATCAACGCCGTGGCCGCCGAGCTCCCCGAGCTCTGGGGCGGTTCCTGTGATCTGGCCGAGTCGAACAACACCACCATTGAGGGTGCTCCGTCCTTCGTGCCGAATGACCGGCAGACCAACGCTTGGTCCGGAAATCCCTATGGCCGGGTATTGCACTTCGGCATCCGTGAGCAGGCTGCCGCCGCGATCGTCAACGGCATCCACCTCGGCGGGCCGACCCGTGCCTTCTCCGGCACCTTCCTGATCTTCTCCGATTATCAGCGCCCCGCGATCCGACTCGGCGCGCTGATGGGCGTACCCAGCATCTACGTCTGGACCCACGACTCAATCGGTCTCGGTGAAGACGGCCCCACCCATCAGCCGGTGGAGCAGCTGGCCAGCCTGCGCGCCATTCCAGGACTCGACGTGGTCCGCCCAGGTGATGCCAATGAGGTTGCCCAGGCGTGGCGCGGCATTCTGGAAAATCGGGACAACCCGGCGGGCATCGTGCTCACCCGACAGAACATCCCGACCTACCAGCGCGGCAGCGGCACCGCCACAGCCACTGAATTCGGTTCCGCTGAGGGCGTGCTGCGCGGCGGCTACGTGCTGGCTGAAGCCGTCCGCGACGGCGCCGTGGTGACCCCCGATGTGGTACTGATCGGCACCGGTTCTGAAGTTCAGCTCGCCGTGCAGGCCCGCGAAACTCTGGCCGCTGAGGGAATCGCCGCCCGGGTGGTCTCGATGCCTTCTATCGAGTGGTTCCACAAACAGGATGCTGAGTACCGCGAATCGGTGCTGCCCAGTGGCGTGAAAGCCAGGGTCTCCGTCGAAGCCGGACTGGCTTTGCCCTGGCGGGAATTCGTCGGTGACGCCGGGCGTTCCATCTCCTTGGAACACTTCGGAGCATCCGCGGATTACAAGCGCCTGTACGCCGAGTTCGGCATCACCACAGAAGCGGTCGCGGCAGCGGCCAAAGACTCTATCGCAGCAGCATCTTAGGAGAGCAATGACTGAGCAAACCCCCACAGCGCAACTGTCGGGAGCCGGAGTTTCCATCTGGCTCGACGACCTTTCCCGCGAGCGACTGACCAGCGGAAGCTTGCAGAAGCTGATCGACGAGAAGAATGTGGTCGGTGTGACCACCAACCCTTCGATCTTCCAGGCCGCGATCTCCAAGGGTGAGTCCTATGCCGCTCAGGTGGCTGAACTCGCTGCCCGCGGTGCCGATGTGGAGACCGCGGTCTTCGAGATCACCACTCGCGACGTCGCCGATGCCTGCGATCTCTTCGCCCCCGTCGCCGAGGCGAGCAAGGGCGTGGATGGCCGGGTCTCCATCGAGGTCGACCCGCGCAAGGCCTGGGACACCGCGGGCACCATCGCCGAGGCACAGCGCCTGCACGCCGCCGTCAATAAGTCCAATGTGCATATCAAGATTCCGGCAACCCTGGAGGGCCTGGAAGCGATCACCGAGACCCTGGCCTCCGGGATCAGCGTCAATGTCACGTTGATTTTCTCACTGGAACGCTACCGCGCCGTGATCAACGCCTTCATGGTCGGCATTGAGAAGGCCAAGGAAAACGGCCACGACCTCTCGCAGATCCATTCCGTGGCCTCCTTCTTCGTCTCCCGGGTGGATACCGAGATCGATAAGCAGCTCACCGCCTTAGGCACCGAAGAGGCCGCCGCGCTCAAGGGCAAGGCTGGGGTCGCGAACGCCCGGCTGGCCTACCAGATCTACCAGGAGCAGTTCGGCTCCGAGCGCTGGAAGCTGCTCGCCGAGGCCGGAGCGCTGCCGCAGCGTCCGCTCTGGGCTTCCACCGGCGTGAAGGATCCGGCCTACCCGGACACCCTGTACGTCACCGAGCTGGTGGCACCGAACGTGGTCAATACAATGCCGGAGAAGACCCTGGACGCCACCTACGACCACGCAGTAGTCACTGGCGACACCGTCACCGCGCACTATGACGAGGCGAACGCTGTATTGAACGCTCTGGAAGGGCTCGGCGTGCACTACAACGACGTCGTCGCGCTGCTGGAGAAAGAAGGCCTGGAGAAATTCGTGGCCAGTTGGAAAGAACTGCTCGAAGACGTTCAGCAGGCCCTCAACAGCGCTAAAGGAGCCTGAGATGTCAAGTCTTTCCTTTGCAGCCAGCGGGGCTGCTCTCGCCGCAGCTGATCTGCATCTGCCCGCTCTGGTGGCGGACGAGGTCGCGTCGCGGATCTTCGCCAAGGATCACACGCTCTGGGGTAAGGACGCCGAATCCGAAGCCGCCATCCGACTGGGCTGGGTTGAAGCACCCGCTATCTCCGCTTCTTTGGTCGAGCAGATCCTGGCGCTGCGCGCCGAACTGCAAGCCGAAGGCGTCAATCACATCGTGCTCGCCGGGATGGGTGGCTCCTCGCTCGCCCCCGAGGTGATCACTAAGACGGCGGGTGTCGAGCTCACCGTGCTGGATTCCACTGACCCGGAGCAGGTGCGCGACGCCGTGAAGGACCGGCTGGCGGAAACCGCACTGGTAGTCTCCTCGAAATCCGGTTCCACGCTGGAGACCGATTCCCAGCGCCGCATCTTCGAGCAAGAGTTCACCGCTGCTGGGATCGATGCCAAGCGCCGGATCATCGTGGTCACCGACCCGGGATCGCCGCTCGACGCCTCGGCCCGTGAGGCCGGTTATCGCGCCGTCTTCAATGCTGACCCGAACGTCGGCGGCCGCTATTCGGCGCTCACCGCTTTCGGTCTGGTGCCCTCAGGCTTGGCTGGAGTGGACATCCAGTCTCTGCTCGACGACGCCGAAGAGGCCGGCGAGGTCTTGCGCGATAACGACGCGGATAATCTGGGCTTGGGCCTGGGCAGCGCGCTCGGCGGCACCAATCCGCTGCGTAACAAGATCGTGATCGTCGATGAGGGCTCCGGCATCATCGGCTTCGCAGACTGGGCTGAGCAATTGATCGCCGAGTCCACCGGCAAGCTCGGTACCGGGGTACTCCCGGTGGTCGCCGACCCCGACTCCCCCGAGGTGACCTCGGGTGCCAGCGACGTGCTGGTGGTCCGTCTGGTGGCTCAGGACTCGGACGTCGATCCGGTAGGCGATCAGGTCGTGCTCTCCGGTAGCCTGGGCGCGCAGATGATGCTCTGGGAGTTCGCGGTGGTGGTAGCAGGCCGCTTGCTCGGCATCGATCCCTTCGATCAGCCCGATGTCGAGGCAGCGAAGAAGGCCGCCCGCGGCTTGCTCGACGCCCGTCCGGAACCGGTCGCGGCCAACTTCACCGATGGCGCCATTGAGGTGCGCGGCGGCGATTGGCTCGGTTCGGCCAGTACCGTCTCGGAAGCCCTGAAGGCACTGTTCGGCGAGCTCAGCAGCGATGGATACCTCAGCGTGCAGGCCTATTTCGATCGGCTGACCCATGCCTCGCTGGCCGGAGTCCGTGACCAGCTGGCCGCTATCACGAACCGCCCGGTGACTTTTGGCTGGGGGCCTCGCTTCCTGCACTCCACCGGTCAGTTCCATAAGGGCGGCCCAGCGATCGGCGTCTTTTTGCAGGTCACCGCGGCGGCCACCGAAGATCTAGCGATTCCAGATCGGCCGTTCAGCTTCGGGCAGCTCATCGAGGCGCAAGCCGCGGGCGATGCCCAGGTACTCGCTGAGCATGGCCGCCCGGTCCTTAGACTGCATCTCACTGAACGTGCCGACGGCGTGGCTCAGCTGGAAGCCGTGATCGCGCAATTGCAACAGGAAGCCTAAAAAGCACATGACTGATACCGCGGCGGCCACGCAGGCTGCCTCATCTACCGTCAAGACCAATCACGGCAATCCCTTGCGCGACTCGAGGGACCGCAGGCTCTCCCGAGTCGCCGGGCCATCCTCGCTGGTGATCTTCGGCGTGACCGGCGATCTTTCTCGCAAGAAGCTCATGCCGGCCGTCTATGACCTGGCCAATCGTGGGTTGCTGCCGCCGAGTTTCGCTCTGGTCGGCTTCGCCCGCCGGCAGTGGGAGAACGAGGACTTCGCCCAGGAGGTCAAAGAGGCCGTCCAGGCGCACTCTCGGACCCCCTTCGACGAGGCGGTCTGGAATCAACTGCTCGAAGGCATCCGCTTCGTACAGGGTGAGTTCGACGACGACGACGCTTTCAACCGGCTCAAGGAGACCTTGGAGGAACTCGACGCGGACCGTGGTACCCGTGGGAACCACGCCTTCTACCTGTCGATTCCGCCGAAGGCTTTCGATCTGGTCTGCCGTCAGCTCTCCAAGCACGGTCTGGCCCAGTCGACACCGGAGCACTGGCGCCGGGTGGTGATCGAGAAGCCCTTCGGGCATGATCTGGAATCGGCTCGGGCGCTCAATGACGTGGTGGAATCTGTTTTCCCGCCGGATTCGGTGTTCCGGATCGATCACTACCTGGGCAAGGAAACGGTGCAGAACCTGCTGGCGCTGCGCTTCGCCAATCAGCTCTTCGAACCGATCTGGAACGCGAATTACGTCGATCACGTGCAGATCACCATGGCCGAGGACATCGGCACCGGTGGTCGTGCGGGGTATTACGACGGAGTCGGCGCGGCGCGCGATGTGATCCAGAACCATCTGCTGCAGCTGCTCGCACTGACCGCAATGGAGGAGCCTATCTCCTTCAACGCGGAGGATCTGCGCGCGGAGAAGGAGAAGGTGCTGGCCGCCGTCAAACTTCCTGAAGATCTCTCCACGCACTCCGCTCGCGGGCAATTCGCGGGCGGTTGGCAGGGCGGCGAGAAGGTGCTCGGGTACCTGGAAGAAGAGGGCATCCCCGCTGATTCCACCACCGAGACCTATGCCGCCGTCCGGCTCGACATCAACACCCGGCGCTGGTCCGGGGTGCCGTTCTACCTGCGCACCGGCAAACGGCTCGGCCGACGCGTGACGGAGATCGCGGTGGTCTTCAAAAAGGCCCCGAATCTGCTGTTCACCGACCACAACGAGGATGAGTTCGGCCAGAACGCCGTGGTGATCCGGGTGCAGCCCGATGAAGGCGTCACCATCCGCTTCGGCTCCAAGGTGCCGGGCACCCAGATGGAAGTCCGCGATGTCACCATGGACTTCGGCTATGGTCATGCCTTCACCGAGAGCAGCCCTGAAGCCTATGAACGGCTCATCCTGGACGTGCTGCTCGGCGAACCGCCGCTGTTCCCGCGGCATCAAGAGGTGGAACTGTCCTGGAAGATCCTGGATCCCTTCGAGAAGTACTGGGCCGAAGAAGGCAAGCAACCCGAAGCCTATCCCCCGGGAAGCTGGGGCCCGGCTTCGGCAGATGAACTGATGGCGCGCGATGGACGAAGCTGGAGAAGGCCGTGATTATTGATCTACCCGATACGACGACGTCGAAAGTCTCCAAGGAGATCCAGTCGATGCGCGAGCAGGGTGGCGTCGTCACCCTGGGCCGCGTGCTGACCTTGGTGGTACTGACCAAAAGCGGCTATGAGGAAGAGGCCATTGAGGCAGCTAATCTGGCCAGTCGTGAGCACCCCTGCCGGATCATCGTGCTGTCTGATGCCTCAGAGCAGGACGAAACCCGTTTGGATGCCCAGATCCGAGTCGGTGGTGACGCCGGTGCCTCTGAGGTGGTAGTGCTGCACGGGTACGGTGAACTGGCCAAGCAGAGCGAATCTTTGGTCTCCGCCCTGCTGCTGCCAGACGCTCCGATCGTGGCCTGGTGGCCGCACGGCATTCCGGAGGTCGCCTCCCGGACCTCGATCGGGAAGATCGCGCATCGCCGGATCACCGATTCCGCCAATGAGCCCAATCCACGGGAGGCGTTGCTGCACATCAGCAAGAGCTACGCCGAAGGCGATACCGATCTGGCCTGGACCCGGCTGACCAACTGGCGCATCCAGCTGGCCGCCGCTTTCGATCAGCTGGATGACGAGCCCGTCACTTCACTGCTCGTGGAAGGCGCCTCTGATTCGCCCAGCACCCTGTTGCTAGCGGCTTGGCTGCATCGGGCGCTCAAGGTACCCACAAAGGTGATCGAGGATCCTGCGGGCACCGGTATTCGCCGGGTAGTGCTGGAACGCGCGGCTGGTTCGATTGAATTGCTCCGCCCGGGAACGCAGGAAGCGACCCTGACCCAGCCCGGGCAACCGGTGCAGCATATTTCACTCCCGCGGCGTTCTCTACAGGACTGTCTCTCTGAAGAACTTCGCCGGCTCGACCCCGATGAGGTCTTCGGCGAGGTCATCACCGAAGGCCTGACCAGTTTGCTGGCCAATGAACAGCGTGAGGTAGCTCAATGAGCTCAGCACCCGGACCCATTCGGATTAATATTCACCCCAGCTTCGATGTGCTGGCCGCCACCACGGCTGCTCGGCTGATCACCAAACTGCTCGATGTGCAGAACGAACGGGGTGAGGCAACCGTGGTGCTGACCGGTGGGACGGTGGGCATCGCGACCCTCAAAGCGGTGGTGGACTCCCCCGCCTGCCCGGCCGTCGACTGGTCCAAGGTCAACTTCTGGTGGGGCGACGAACGGTTCTTGCCCGCTGGGGATGCCGATCGCAATGAGCACCAAGCCGAAGAGGTGCTACTTTCCAAGATCGGTGTTGACCCGGCGAGGGTGCACCGGATGGGTGGTTCCGAGGAATTCGCCGATTCCCAGGCGGCGGCTGAGAACTACGCCCAGCAGCTGGCTCTGGCCGCGGCAGCTGAGCATCCGGATGACACGTCCGAGAACCTCGATACCACGGCGATCACCTGGCAGGCTCTACCGCGTTTCGACGTCCTGCTGTTGGGCATCGGGCCGGATGGTCATATTGCCTCGCTTTTCCCGGAAATGGCGGGGATCCGGGTGCGGGATGCCCTCGTGGTGGGGGTGGAGAACTCACCCAAGCCACCGCCCTCCCGGGTTTCCCTGACCTTACCAGCGATCAATTCGGCACAGGAGATCTGGATGGTGGTCGCTGGTCCCGATAAGGCCGGAGCTGTCGGTCTGGCTCTCGCCGGAGCTAACCCGGTGCAGGTGCCCGCTGCTGGCCCGGCGGGCCGGGTCAAGACGCTCTGGCTGATCGACCAGGACGCCGCAGCCAAGGTTCCGGAAAACCTCTTCCTGGGCGGCGCTAGCTAGGCACCCGTTCTTCTGCGACCATCCTCCCAACGCGCTATCGCGAAAATCTGTTAAAGCGAAGGTCCCGTTCAACAAGTTGTTGAACGGGACCTTCGCTTTAAACTTGTGTTGCCTAGCTGGGTGCCACCGCGCTGAACTTAATCACCAAGCCGAGAGCGACGATCACCACTCCCCAGGTGAGGCCCAGGATGACCGTGAAGCGGTTCAGGTTGCGCTCCGCTACACCTGAAGAGCCGAGCGAGGACGACATACCG
This sequence comes from Psychromicrobium ferritrahens, assembly GCF_043789415.1. Lineage (NCBI taxonomy): Bacteria > Bacillati > Actinomycetota > Actinomycetes > Micrococcales > Micrococcaceae > Psychromicrobium > Psychromicrobium ferritrahens. Next base: position 55,707 of record NZ_JBDLLW010000002.1, read on the forward strand.
CCACCGAACATATCGGAGAGGCCACCACCACGTCCTTTGTGCAGCAGGATCAGCAAGGTGAGCAGCAGCGAGGTGATGCCCAGCAGTATCTGCAGAATGATGGTAAGAACTTGCACAGTTGCCCTTCCGAGGTGCCCGGTCAATTCCGGGTCAGTAAACCAGACGAATCAGATCAATCAGTCAGCAAATGTGACTCGAACCTAACAATATTAGCAAATTCAGCCACATCCAAGCTCGCCCCGCCGACGAGAACACCATCGACGTCACGCTCACGCAAAATGGACGCAACATTATTCGCTTTGACGGAACCACCGTAGAGCAAACGGGTCTTCTCCGCGACCGCGCCGTCAAAAATCTCAGCGAGTTCCGCACGGATCGCGGCGCACATCTCCTGAGCGTCCTGTGGCCCGGCTACCTCGCCGGTACCGATCGCCCAGATCGGTTCATACGCCACCACCAGTTCAGCGGCCTGCTCATCGCTCAAGCCCGCGACGTCGGCCCGCAGCTGAGCTAGGGTGTGCTCCACGTGAGTGCCGGCCTGGCGGATTTCCAAGCCCTCACCGAGGCAGAGCACCGGGACAAGCTGATGCCGGTAGGCGGCATGCAGCTTGCGGTTGAGCAGTTCATCCGTCTCACCGTGAATGGTCCGGCGCTCGCTGTGCCCGACCAGCACATAACGGCAGGCCAGCTTGGAGAGGAAGGCTCCGGAGATGTCCCCGGTATATGCACCTGAATCCTGATCAGAAAGATCCTGGGCGCCGTAGACCACCTTGAGCTGATCGCCTTGCACCAGGGTCTGCACTCCGCGCAGATCGGTAAAGGGAGGGAAGACCGCGACCTCCACCCGTGAGTAGTCGTGCTTGGCATCGGAAAGCGTCCAAGCCAGTTTCTGCAGCAAGGTGATGCCCTGGACGTGGTCCATGTTCATTTTCCAGTTGCCGGCGATCAAGGGGGCGCGGTCGAATTTACCGTTCGTTGAAGTGGTCACCTTAGTATCCTATCTGCCCGGAAGACCAAGAAGGCTACCCCGACCACGGCGAAAGAATAGCCGAGGACCGTGAGCAACCATGGCCAGTACCGTAAGGGACGACGTGCAGCCAGGTTTCCTAGAACAACGCTTAAAACGACCAGCAGCAGGAGCGCCCAGATCACGGCTCCCCCGAAGAGTGAGAGGTTGAGATTGATCTCGTGATCACCGCAGATCGGGCCGGAGTCTGCCCCACAGCCGCGGTCCGTATGCGGAATCGAGGCCAGCCCATAAGCCACGCCTACGGCTGGAAAAGTCACCAGCACGATGGCGAGAAGGGCACTGACCCAGACGGCTGTGGGGGTGTATTTTCGCAGCCCCGCGGTCTGAACGTCCGAGTCGATAGGGCTATGGCTCATCGGTCCACCTTACCCACAGATGCCCCTCGAACCCGGGCAAGGCGGGGTTTTGGGTGCATTCACCGGCTAAGGGCAGCCCTAGGACTTCGGCAGACCCGGCGGGTTGCTGCGGGAAGCGGTGATCGCCTCGCTGCTCAGCCCCCAGCGTTCCAGTACCTTCTGATAGCTGCCATCCTTGATCAGCCCGTTCAACGCCGCCGTAGTGGCATCGACCAGACCAGCACCTTTTTTACTGGTCACCGCGATCTCAGCGGTCACCGGCCAGCCTCCCGGCACCAGGCCCAGCAACTTGGTCTTCCTGGTCACCGCGGCTTTATAAGCTCCCGTGGCGTTGGGTCCGAAGGTCAAATCAGCCCGGCCGGACTGCAGGGCGAGTTCGCTGGCCGAATCGTCGTCGTAGTACTGAAACTCAATCGCGGGTAGCCCCTTCGCCTTGTTCTGCGCGTCCCAGTTGAGCAGGATCTTCTCCTGGTTGGTCCCGGTGCCCACAATGATCTTCTTACCCGCGACATCGGCGGGTCCGTTGATCTTGGTGAGGCTGTTATCTGAACGAGCGTAGAAACCCAGGGTGTCATTGCGGTAACTGGAAAAATCAAATCTTTCCTTGCGCTCTTCAGTCACCGTGACGTTGGAAAGCACCACATCATATTTGCCCGAGCTGACCCCCAGCGGCCAGTCAGCCCAGCTGGTGGGCTGCAGCACCAGTTTGAGTCCGAGGGCGTCCGCCAGTAACTGCGCAAAAGCCGGATCGGAACCCACTACCGTCTTATTATCAGCGGCATAGAAGCTCAACGGAGCTGTGCCGGGAGCATTGCCCACCACCAGAGTGCCCCGAGTTTTGATAGCGGCGGGCAGCAGATCCTGGGCCTGCGCATTGAGCTGAGTTCTGATCGGTTCAGCCTTATCGGCCTCACTCACCGGATTCGGCGAGATCTCCTGCGCGCCGGCGCCGCTCGTTGGCTGTTTGCCGGTCCCTGGATCTGCGCAGCCGGCGAGCGCCGGCAGCATGAGGGCCACAACGAACATCACGGCGGCGAATACTTTGTTCTTCATGTCGAGGTCCTTTCCTAGGTATGGTTCAGCGCACAGGTATGGTTCAGCGCACAGCGATCGAGCTGGGAATGGCTTCGTTGCTGAGCCCCCAGCGGGCTAGCACCTGGTGGTAGCTGCCGTCGTCAATGGAGGAGTTAATCGCGGCGCTCAAGGCACCGACCAAGCCATTGTTCTTCGCGGTGGTGGCAGCCACCAAGGTTTCATTCGGCCATCCAGCGTTGATCTGACCGACGATCTTGAGCCCTGGACTGGTGTTCTGCTGATACACCGCACTGGGGTAAGGCTGTAGGGAGACATCCAAGCGTCCGGCCTGCAGGCTCAGCAAGGTGTCGCTCGCAGTACCGAAATTCACCAGTTCGGCGGGCTTCTTCGATTCCTTTTCCAGTTGCGCGTTCCAGGCCAGCAGAATTTTCTCCTGATTGGTCCCTGCGCCGACCGCGATCTTCAAACCTGAGATGTCCTCTGCGGAGGAAATCTTCAGGGCCGAGCCATCGGTGGCCAGGAATCCCATATAGGCCGCTCGGTAAGGAGCGAAATCGAACAGCTTCTTGCGCTCCGAGTTGATGCCCACATTGGAGAACACCGCGTCATAGTCCCCCGACTGGGTCTTCAAGGGCCAGCTCTCCCAGGAGGTCACCTGAAGCTCAAGTTTCAAGCCGAGCTTATCGGCCACGAGCTGAGCCAGATCGATCTCCGATCCAATCACGGTTCGATCGTCAGAGGCATGAAAGCTCAGCGGAGGGGTGCCCGCTGTGGTGGCTACTACCAAGGTGCCGCGCTGCTTGATGGCAGCGGGTAGTAGCTTCGCCGCCTCGGAGTCCTGCTGGCTGCGAATCCGGTTCTGCTCGGGACCGGTGTTGATCTGAACGCCGGAGGCCACCGGGGAGGAGATGCTCACCGGATCGGCGGTGCCGCACGCTGCCAGGCTCAGCACGAGCAAGCCCGGTAAGCAGCTGAACGCCAGGACCCTGCCGAAACGGCTCCTCGATGTGGCGGAACCGGAGTTTGACAAGCTTCCGGTTAAGAATCGCAGCGCTGTGCTGAGTGGCCGCTTTCGATGGTTCTTCATTCTGGCTCCTAAAGCACCTTGGCCAAAAAAGCCTTGGTGCGGGCATGGGCAGTAGCTCCGAAAACGTGCTCCGGGGTGCCCTGGTCGATGATCACTCCGGCGTCGAGAAAGACGATCCGATCCGCAACTTCTCTGGCGAAGCCGATCTCGTGGCTGACGATGATCATCGTGGTGCCGCCCTGGGCGAGGTTCTTGATCACATCGAGCACCTCGGTGACCAGTTCGGGGTCGAGCGCCGAGGTGGGTTCGTCGAAGAGCAGCACCTTGGGTTCCAGAGCCAGTGCGCGGGCGATCGCCACGCGTTGTTGCTGGCCGCCGGAGAGCTGTCGCGGATAGGCCTCAGCGCGATGCCGGAGCCCCACTCGTTCCAAGAGGTCCAGCGCCCGACGGGTAGCTTCCGCTTTGCTCTGCCCGAGTGCTGCTCTGGGGGCCTCGATGACGTTCTCCAGCACGCTCAGATGCGGGAATAGATTGAAGTTTTGAAAGACCATGCCGATCTGGGTGCGTTGCCGCAGCACTTCCCGTTCCGAGAGCTCATAGAGCGAATCTCCGCGGCGCCGATAGCCGATCAGCTCGCCGTCGATGTCGACGCTGCCCTGATCGAGTTTCTCCAGGTGGTTGATGGTGCGCAAAAGCGTTGATTTCCCGGAGCCGGAAGGGCCCAGGATCACCGTCACCTCCCCTGGTTCAATGGTCAGGTCGATACCCTTGAGCACTTCGGCGGTGCCGAAGCGCTTGTACACCGAGCGCAGATTAACTTGCCCTCGACGCTGCCCCACTGCGCTGTTCGGCTCTCGGACCCGCTCCTGCTGGATCGCACTACTCATTTCGGGACCCCGATCTGCTCAGTAAATTCGATCTCGTCAGGCCACCGCGCAACCGCTGCCAAGGAGTCTGCGGGGTGCTCCGCAGCGCGCCCCGGGCGAATCTGCGTTCGATGTAGTACTGCGCCACGCTGAGCACCGAGGTGATCACGACATACCAGAGAGTCGCTACCAAGAGCAGCGGCAGCACTTGCTGAGTCCGGTTGTAGATCACCTGGATCGTGTAGAAGAGCTCACTGTAAGCCAGCACATAGACCACCGAGGTACCCTTCACCAGGCCGATGATCTCGTTGAAGGCGCTCGGCAGGATCGCCCTCAGGGCCTGCGGCAACACGATCCGCAGCGCGCGGCGGCTGCGTGGCAGGCCAAGGGCCGCAGCGGCCTCCAGCTGCCCCTGATCCACGGAGAGGATGCCCCCTCGGATGATCTCCGCGGAGTAGGCGGCCTGATGCAGCGAAAGTCCCAATACGGCCGCGGCGAACTGACTGATCAAGGTAGTGGTCTGCACTTCGAAGAACACCGGCCCGAAGGGCACCCCGAGCTGGATCTTCTCGTACAGGTAGCCGAGGTTGTACCAGAGCAGCAATTGCACCAGCAGTGGCACCGAGCGGAAAAGCCAGGTATAGGCCCAGGACACCGCTTGGAGCACCGGGGAGGATGAAATCCTCATCAGTGCGAGCAGGAACCCCAAGATGAATCCGGCGCTACCGGCAATCACCGTGAGCAGCAGCGTGGAACCCAACCCGCGCAGCACCGATTCGGCGGTAAACCACTGAGCCACCACGCCCCATTCCCAGCGCGGGTTGCCCAAGACCGAGATCAGGAACGGTACCAGCAGCAGCAAAACCACAACGGTAGCTATAGTCCGCCCGGGATGCCTGGCCGGAACGATCTTCAGCTTCTCCACGGCGCTCACCGCAGGATCGGATCGAATCGGCGCTTCGGGGATCAGCGTGCTCGCCATCAGTTCAGTTCCTTTCGGAAGGGTAGCGGACCGATGCTCTCCGGATCGGCGTCCAGGTCGAACTCGGCCCGGTAGCCGGTGGCCAGGTAAAGCGCCTTGGCTTCTGGCTGCCGCGGGCCGGTGGTGAGATAGATCTTCTGATAGCCACGACGTCGGGCCTCGGTTTCCAGCTCTGTCAGCACGCGGACCGCCAAGCCGCGGCGACGGTGTTCGGAATGGGTCCAGATTCTTTTCAGCTCGGCGGTCTGCTGGTCATAGCGCCGGAAGGCACCACCGGCCACCGGCACGCCGTCCTCCAGCAGAAGCAGTAGATCGCCCGAAGGAGCGGCGAACTCTGCAGCCGGATAATCGAGCAGCTCACGGTGCACTTGCTGTCGGGGATGCCCGTAGCGGGTGCTGTATTCACGGGCCAGCTCGGCCAGCATCGGCCGCACCAGGGGGTCGCCTTGCCCAACATGCCTGACCAGCAGTCCGCTGTCCTGAGTTCTCAGCTGCTCTGCCCGGCGCTGTACAGCGGGGGCAGCCACTCACGCCACCGCCTCTTCGCTGCGAATCGCTGAAAGCTGCTTCTGAGTTGTCGCTTCGGCTTGTGGGAGCTTTGCCGCTTCGGCCTGTAGGAGCGGGATCACCTGTTCACCGAAGTCCTTGGCGTCCTGCAGGGTGTCGTAGCCGCGGACGGAGATGATCTCGACGCCGAGTTTGACGTATTCGAAGAGTGCCTCTGCGACGACGTCGGGGGTTCCCACTAGGGCGTTGGAATTGCCGCCGCCTCCGGTCAGCTCGGCGGTCTTGGTCCAGAGCGCGGTACCGAACCGTTCGCCCTTGCCAGCAAGTTCGAGCAGGCGTTGAGAGCCGCTGTTTTCGGGGTTCGTCAGCGAGCGACGATGCCGGAAGGTGGTGGAGCCTTTGACTCGCTCCTCTAGCTGATGGGCGATCTCCTCCGCCCGCTGCCAAGCTTTCTGCTGAGTCGGAGCCAAAATGGGGCGAAAAGCTATTTGGATCCTGGGCGTCTCAGCTCTCCCGGCCTCGGCCGCAGCGGAGCGAATCGAAGCGATCTGCTCGGCAGTCCCTTCCAAAGTCTCACCCCAGAGCGCGAAGACATCGGCCTCTGCGGCACCCACTCGGTAGGCAGCCGGAGAGGAACCGCCGAAAGAGATCAGCGGCCGCGGCTGCTGCTGCGGCAGGAAGTCGAGGGCGAAGTCCTCGATCGTGTAATGCTCACCCCGGTAGTCAAAACGCTCGGTCTCCGACCAGGCTTTTTTGATGATCTGCAAATACTCTCGGGTCCGCTCGTAGCGTTCGTCCTTGCTGAGGAAATCCCCTTCTGCCGCCTGATCAGCGGTGGAGCCTCCCGTGATGAAATGCACTGCCACCCGGCCATTGGAGATGTGGTCCAGGGTGGCGTAGGTCTTTGCGGCAAAAGTGGGAGCCGACACATTAGGCCGATGTGCCACCAGCAGGCCAAGCGAGTCGGTGTGCGCCGCGGCAAAAGCCGCCGCCTGGGCCGGATCCGGGCTACCCGAGCTATAGGCGAAAAGTACTCTGGTGAAGCCGCTCTGCTGATGAACCTGAGCCAGTTTCGCGGTGTACTCCTTATCGAACGCCGCTCCACTTCGCGGATGAATCTCGGTGCCGTCATTGAGCGCACCCATTCCCAAAAATTCCAGAGTCATCGTGCAGGTCCTTCCCGTGTCGGACATCTCATCAGCTAGCAGTGGCTTGAAGCTACGGCCCGGTCTGGAATCAGGTCAAGGACGGTGACTCCGTCTGTCCTCTGGGGTCTTCCGATGACCTCGGATGACTCTTTATGACCGCTTTATGACTCAGGTGTGACGGCGGCTTACGCTCTTTGACGGCGTGCCTGACAAAGCGTTTCAGGCTGAGTACTGTCCTGGGCAGAAGCCGCAACGGACCGAAGGATTCCAGTGCCCAACGATTACGCCCCGACCGAGCCTTCGCTCGCTTTTGTCGGCGGCGGGCCTCGCACCGCTGGAATCCTGGAACGGCTGGCCAGCAACCTGCCGGATTCCACGGCCGGAAGCTTCACAATTCACCTCTTCGAACCCTTCGAGGCCGGGGCCGGCCGGATCTGGCGCCGGGCGCAATCCGGTCTGCTGCGACTCAATTCCACTGCGGCCGATGTCACCATGTTCACCGACGCCTCGGTGCAGATGGCAGGCCCGGTCAGCGAAGGACCTTCTCTGATCGACTGGGCGGTCGCGATACGCTGCGGCTCCATCAGAGACATCAAGATCGCCGATCAGGCGGTGCTCGAGGAGTTGTTCGCGCTGACCCCGGGCAGTTTTCCCAGTCGGCGGCTGCACAGCGAGTATCTGCAGTGGTGCTATCGGCGGACTCTGCTCAAGCTCGCACCGTGCGCGGTGGTGGTGCACCACCGGGCTGAGGTCCACAGCATAGAGAGCCTGCAAGACGGCAGGCAACGGCTGTACTTCGACGGTGCGGCGCACTCCCTGACGGTGGACGCCGTCGTCCTTGCACTGGGGCACACGGACGCCGTACCGGACGCCCAAGCCGAGCAATTATTGAGCTTTGCGCAGCGCCATCAAGGTCACTATTCACCTCCCGGTTACACCGCTGATAGCGACCTCTCCGCTTTACCGGCCGGTCAGGACGTTCTGGTGCGCGGCTTGGGCTTGGCCTTCATCGATCTGATGGTGCTGCTCATGGAGGGCCGCGGCGGCCGTTTCGAAGAGCAGGCCGACGGCAGCCTGAGGTATTTGCCCTGCGGTATGGAGCCTCGGCTGCTGGTCGGTTCCCGGCGAGGTGTTCCTTACCATTCGAAAACCCCTACGAGGCTGCACGGGGAGCCTTTCAGGGCGCAGTTTCTGACTCAGGCAGTCATCAACGAATTGTTGCTCCGGCATCGCAAGCTGGATTTCCAGGAGCAGCTCTGGCCGCTCATCGCCCAGGAGGTCCGGTACGCCTACTATCGTGAACTCTGCACCGGTCATCCTGAACGGGTCAGCGGAAGTTGGCCGGACTTTCAATCGCTTTTCATCCCGGAAGGACTGCCCAGCCGGCATGCACTGCTTCCGCTGCTGGTCGATCCGGAAGACTATCTGGATCTGGATCGATTGGACCGGCCCTTCAGCGGAAGCCGGGTTGAGGACTTGCAGGAGTGGTTCCATGATTATGTCCAGAACGATCTGCGACGTCGCACGAGCGAAAGCCACAGCGAAAACTATGCCTTGTTTCTGGCTCTGTTGAGCTGTTACGGGGTTCTCGTGCAGATTCCCAGGGACCGGCTCACCGCTTCCTCCCAGCGACTGATTCGTGAGCGCTGGCACGGATTCTTCAGCTTCGTGGCAAGCGGGCCGCCTCCCCGGAGGCTCCGTGAGCTACTCGCGCTGCTGGAGGCCGGGAAGATTCGGGTCCTGGGCCCCGAGCTGACGATCGAGGCCAATGAGCAGAGTGGATTCTTCGAGGCTCGTACCGCGTTCCTCGCTGAGCCGGTCAGGGCAAAGGTGCTGATCGATGCCTTCCTGCCGCGTCAGGAAGCCCGGTATTCGGTGAGTCCGCTGATCTCGGCTGCGGCTCATCAGGCCGCCGCCGATCGCCTGCCTGTCGATGACCAGAACCGGGTGCTGGATGTGCAGGGCTCGCCCTCACTCCGGCGCTTCGCCGTGGGAGCTTTCACAGATTCGCCGGTCACCGGTGCATTCCCCCGGCCCGGGAGTAATGCCCCCGTTTTCAGAGACAATGATGCACTCGCCAGAAATCTACTCGCCCTGCTAGCAGAACTGGGCTCCCGTAGCGAGCAGCTCAGCGCTTAGCCACCAGCAGATCCAAGTCCACAGCTGGCTGGGCTCCCGCAAAAGCCGGTCGATGGGCATAGGGATCGCCCTCCTCCCACAGTGTGGTGCTGACTTTATCGCGCACCGCAGGAATCACCTGGTTAGCGAAGGCCTCCAGGATTTCGAGCTGATGCTCCAGGGGGATGGTACTCGGCAAGGAAACCGATTGCAGATCGTGACTGAAGGCCTCATGGAAGCGCAGAATTTTATCCACCACCTGTTCCACGGTGCCGACTAAAGCTGGACCTTCAGCGATCGCGTGGTCGATGTTCCGGAAGGGGGTGTTATTGCCCGGCACATTGCGATTCGCCACGAGCCCCTCATACACCGGCCCAAACTGCTCCTTGGCCTGCCGCGCGCTATCGGCGATGAACAGGCCCCCGGCTCCGGACCCCGCCCCCACATAGGCTCGAGCAGGATCATGCCCGTGCAGCTCGTATTCCTCAAAATAGTGAGCGATCAACTCACGATAGGCGGAGAGCGGCTGAATCGCATTCGCACTGAACAGCGGATCACCCCAGCGGGCCGCGAGTTCCACAGCGGTCCGGGAGGTCGCTGATCCGTGCCAGATCCTGATCGGCCCGGCAAAGGGCCGCGGCTGAGAGGTCACTTCGTGAAGATCCGGCCGATACCGGCCGCTCCAGCTCACCGCTTCCTCACTCCAGAGCCTTCTGAGCAGCTCATACTTCTCGGTCAGCAGCTGATACTGCTCACTGGCCTGCAAACCGAATAAGGGGAAATGAGCGAGTTCATTGCCCTTGCCAATCGTGATTTCCAACCGCCCACGAGCGAGCTGATCAATGGTTGCGTAATCCTCGGCGACCCGGAAGGCATCCAGCAAAGACAACACCGTGACACCGGTCTGCAGCCTGATCCGTGAGGTACTCGCCGCTATCGCACCCAGCAGCACCGTCGGCGAGCTGGAGAGGAACTGCCCTGCGTGACGCTCTCCCACGGCAAAGGCGTCGAAGCCCAGTTGTTCAGCACGCTGTGCCAGCAAGATGGTCTGCGAGAGCCGCTCGGCGGGGCTGACCAACCGGCCGCTCACCGGATTGCGCTGGTGCGGGACGATATCCAGCAGCTGAAATTTCATGCGCTCAGCACGTTCCGCTCGCTGTCCTTCGCTGGCTCATGTCGCTGCCGCGCGGCCAGCGGGGCGATGCCCGAATCGAGCAGCAGCGCGGCGAAGCTGCCGCGGAAGAAAAGCAGCGGGCTGTGCCCTGCCTCAGCAGCTTCCAGGTGCCGTACCCGGCCGATCGCTATGGTGTGGTCCCCCGCCTCGTGTTCGGCCTCCAGCTCGCAGTCGACCCAGGCCAGTGCCGCATTCAGATGCGGGTTACCCGCGGCGGAAGCACGCCATGGCACGTCGGCAAAGCGGTCAACGCCTTTTTTGCTGAAGCTCAACGCCAGTTCCTCGGTGCCAGCGGGCAGGATATTGACCGCGAAGCGCCCGATCTCACGGATCTTCGGCCAAGTGCTCGACCCTTTGGTGGGGTTGATCGAGATCAACGGCGGTTCCAGGGAGAGCGAAGTGAAGGACTGGCAGGTGAAGCCCATCGGACCTTCCTCCCCAGCTGAGGTCACCACGGTCAGCCCGGTTGCGAAATGGCCAAGCACGGCCCGCATCTTCTGCGGCGTGATGTCCTGGGAAAAAACCACATCAGCTCCTCTGGATATTCCTCTGCTGCCAGAAAACCACGCGTGGAGCGCGCAAGCAAGCAACTACCGGGAAAGCTGAAACCTCAAGAAATACAGCGACTTAAAACGCAACAGCGCAGCAACCTCCCGCTCGGGAGGCTGCTGCGCTGTTCGTCTTGGTGAAGGCTATTTTGCGGGCCTAACTGCGATCCAGTGCCAGCAGACCCGGAAGCTCTTTGCCTTCCAGGAATTCAAGACTCGCTCCACCACCGGTGGAGATATGCCCGAAGGAATCCTCGGTGAAACCCAAGGCCCGCACCGCGGCGGCTGAGTCTCCGCCGCCGACCACGGTGAAGCCTTTGCTCTCCGAGAGCGCCTGGGCGACGGCTTGGGTGCCGGCTGCGAAGGCGGCGAATTCGAAAACGCCCATCGGCCCATTCCAGAAAACGGTTCCCGCGGCAAGGATCTGCTCCGCGAAAGACTTTCCGGTCTCCGGCCCGATATCGAGGCCGATACCGGCAGCCCCGAAGCTACTGGACTCGATTGAGGACGCCGGAACCAGTTCGTGGGCGGCATCAGCGGCGAATTTCTCGGCCACCACGACGTCGTTCGGCAACACGAAGCGGGTACCGGCCGCTTCCGCTCGGCTCAGGTAATCCTTGACCGTATCGATCTGATCGGCTTCCAGCAGGCTCGCCCCCACGTGGTAGCCCTGCGCGGCCAGGAAGGTGAAGAGCATACCGCCACCGACCAGGATGGTGTCCGCTTTGCCGATCAGGTTCTCAATCACCGCGAGCTTGTCCGAGACCTTCGATCCGCCCAGCACCACGACATAGGGCCGAACGGGTGACTCAGTCAGCTTACGCAGCACCTCGAGTTCGGTGCGGACCAGGTCGCCCTGGTAGGAAGGCAAAGCTTTGGCCAGGTCGAAGACGCTGGCGTGCTTGCGGTGCACGGCGCCGAAGGCGTCATCGACGTAGGCTGCGTTCTCTCCGGCGAGGGCTACCAGTTCAGCGGCGAAGGCCTGACGTTCGGCGTCGTCCTTTGAGGTCTCACGCGGATCGAAGCGGACGTTCTCGAGCACCAGCACCTGACCGTCGCTGAGTGCCGTGGCGGCTGACTGAGCTGCGGCTCCGGAGACATCGCCGGCCAGTGAAACTGGCACGGTGGCCAATTCGGCCAAACGCTGAACCGCGGGCTTGAGTGAATATTTCGTTTCCGGAGCTCCCTTGGGGCGACCCAGATGAGCCAGCACCAGAATTCGTGCACCGGCGGCGGCGAGTTTCTCAATCACCGGCAAGGAAGCACGGATCCGTCCGTCGTCCGTCACCGTCCGGTTTTCATCGTCAGCGCCAGAAAGCGGTACATTCAAGTCGCTACGGACCAGAACATACCGCCCCTGGACACCTTCAGCGAGCAATTCGTCAAGCGTGTGCAATGTCATACCCCCAGCCTATCGTCCGAGGGGCCCCAGCTGAACTTGTGAGGCTGGGGAGGACGATGGGCGCTATCGTCCGAGGGGCCCCAGCTGAACTTGTGAGGCTGGGGAGGACGATGGGCGCTATCGTCCGAGGGGCCCCAGCTGACACATCGAGTGTGCAGATCTACACCTTTTGAGCCGGGTTTGAGGTGTATATCTGCACACTCGGCGAGGTAACACTTAGAGGCTTAGAGCTTCGAAGCCACCAGCTCGGTCAGGTCGACCAGGCGGTTGGAGTAGCCCCACTCGTTGTCGTACCAGGAAACCACCTTGACCTGGTTGCCGATCACCTTGGTCAGGCCCGAGTCGAAAATCGAGGACGCCGGGTCGGTCACGATGTCCGAGGAGACGATCGGATCCTCGGTGTAGCTCAGGTAGCCCTTGAGCGGGCCATCAGCGGCAGCGGCCTTATAAGCGGCGTTGACCTCTTCGACGGTCACCTCACGGGAAACCGTCACGGTCAGGTCGGTGGCCGAGCCGGTGGGCACCGGAACGCGCAGCGCATAACCATCGAGCTTGCCCTTGAGCTCCGGGAGCACCAGGCCGATGGCCTTGGCTGCACCGGTGGAGGTCGGCACGATATTGATCGCGGCGGCACGAGCCCGGCGCAGATCCTTGTGCGGGCCGTCCTGCAGGTTCTGATCGGCGGTGTAGGCGTGCACCGTGGTCATCAGACCGCGCTCGATGCCGAAGTTGTCGTTCAGCACCTTGGCGAGCGGGCCGAGGCAGTTGGTGGTGCAAGAGGCATTGGAGATGATGTGGTGATTCGCAGGATCGTATTCGCCCTCGTTGACGCCGAGCACGATGGTGACGTCCTCATCGCTGGCCGGAGCGGAGATCAGTACCTTCTTGGCACCGGCGTCGATGTGCTTCTGCGCGTCAGCAGCCTTGGTGAAGAAGCCGGTGGACTCGATCACAATGTCAACGCCCAGCTCTCCCCAGGGAAGATTTGCGGGGTCGCGCTCAGCGAGCACCTGAATGGTCTTTCCATTCACGACCAAATGACCGTCTACCACCTCAACGGTGGCCTTGATCCGGCCGGTGACCGAATCGTACTTGAGCAAATGAGCCAGAGTCTCCGGACTTGTCAGGTCATTGACCGCGACAATTTCCAGATCAGCGCCCTGCTCAAGAGCTGCCCTGAAGTAGTTACGGCCGATGCGGCCGAAGCCATTGATACCAATCTTTGTGGTCACGCTTCAATCTCCTTGGTACTGGTGACAGCCTGCCCGTTTGGACAGTGCACAGTTCAAAGGTTCACTGCCGAACCTCTGAGGTAATGGTTCTTGCACGACTTTGGGCAAAGACGACTTACGAGCTGGAAAGTTTCCCTTCGTAACACGATCGAAACACTCTCCTCCCCCATCTTACGTTTAACTGGCTTTGCCCCCGCAAATGCGAGGGCAAAGCCAAGAGGTTTCAGCCACTATGTGACGTGAATAACACCTCCGAGGGCACGCTTTAGAGAACGATCAGGCCGCTGGCGTTCTGCCGGGCTGCATCGAAACGCTTGGCCACATCGGCCCAATTGACGATGTTCCAGAAAGCCTTGACGTAGTCAGCCTTCACATTCACATAGTCCAGGTAGAAGGCGTGCTCCCACATATCGAGCATCAGCAGCGGAGTGGTGCCCACCGCGACATTGCCCTGCTGATCGTAGAGCTGCTCGATCACCAGGTTGCCGCCGATTGGCTCATAGGCCAGAAAAGCCCAACCGGAGCCCTGCAAGCCGAGTGCCGCAGCGGTGAAATGCGCACGGAAAGCGTCGAAGGAGCCAAAGGCGTCGTCGATTGCGGCGGCCAGCTCACCTTCGGGCTTATCGCCGCCATCCGGGGACAGATTGTTCCAGAAGACCGAGTGATTGGTATGCCCACCGGTATGGAAGGCCAGATCCTTTGAGAGCCGGTTGACGTTCGCGAAGTCGTTCTTCTCGCGGGCTTCCGCAAGCTGATCCAGCGCGTTGTTCGCGCCGGTGACATAGGCTGCATGGTGCTTATCGTGGTGCAGCTCCATAATGCGCGCGGAGATATGCGGTTCAAGGGCTGCGTAATCGTACGGCAGCTCGGGAAGGGTGTACTTGGTGGCGCTCACGGTTCCTCCATAGATTCGGTTTTCAGCGGCTGAATACTGCCACTGAGCATAATAACGTCACATTTTTGTGATCTATTTCTGATCCATGAAACTTTCAGAAAATAGTTTCACTCCCAGGCTATTCCTCAAGCATCTCGAGTGTCACATTCGCTTCGGTGCCCGGGATGCCTAAATCGCTCGCCCGCTTATCCGCCATCGCTAACAATCTGCGAATTCGCCCGGCAATAGCGTCCTTCGTCATCGGAGGTTCGGCGAGTCGGCCCAGTTCGTCGAGTGAAGCTTGTTTGTGGGCCACTCGCAATTCCCCGGCGTATTTGAGGTGTTCCGGTACGTCCTCGCCCAGGATCTCCAGGGCTCGGTCAACCCGTGCTCCGGCGGCAACGGCTGCCTGGGCAGAGCGGCGCAGATTGGCGTCATCGAAATTCGCCAAGCGGTTCGCGGTGGCCCTGACCTCTTTGCGCATCCGGGATTCTTCCCAGGTCAAGAGGGTCTGGTGGGCGCCCATCCGGGTGAGCAGCGCGGCAATGGTGTCGCCGTCCCTGATCACCACCCGGTCGACCCCGCGCACCTCACGAGCTTTGGCAGCAATACCCAGCCGCCGGGCCGCACCGACCAGGGCGAGTGCCGCCTCCGGTCCGGGGCAAGTGACTTCCAGAGAGGAGGACCTCCCGGGCTCGGTGAGCGAGCCGTGAGCCAGGAAAGCGCCACGCCAGACGGCTTCGACGTCGGCCGCTGAGCCATTCACCACCACCGAGGGCAGACCGCGCACCGGCCGGCCACGGCTGTCCAGCAGCCCGGTTTGCCGGGCCAGGGCTTCGCTCTCCCGGACCACTCGCACGACATAGCGATTACCGCGGCGCAGACCGCCTCCGGAGACGACGATGATTTCGCTCTGATGGCCGTAGAGCTCGGCGATGGCCACCCGGAGCCTGCGTGCTGTCGCGGCAAGATCAACTTCCGCTTCGATCACGATTCGCCCGGAAATGATGTGCAACCCGCCCGCGAACCGCAGCATCGCGGAGACCTCGGCCTTTCGCACCGGAGCCTTCCGGACTTCCAGTCGGGACAGCTCCTCTTTCACTGCCGCTGTCAATGCCATCTAATTTCCCGTCTTGTATTTCTGCACTTCTCGATATCGCTATCCACCCGCGAAGATGTCGTGAAAAGCCGCCGCTAATCGCAATGGATCATGGATCGCCTGCCGATTGTTGACTCTCACCCGACTCAGCACTACTTCAGCTCCCAAAGCGGAAGCCGCTGCTTCGAATTCGGTTCGGTCCCCCACGCTGAGGGGATCAGCTAACACTACATCCACTCCGAATTCGGGCGCATATTTTGAGATCACCCGCAGGTGGTCGGCAGCGCTCATTCCCACCACTTCTTTGTCGTTGACATCCAGGTTCATCGCCAGGCACCGCTTGGCAGGAGTGGTGCACAGGGCTTGGCGGAGCTCAGGAAGCAGCAGATGAGGCAGCACCGAGGTGTACCAGGAGCCGGGCCCCAGGATCACCCAATCAGCCAGTTCGATCGCTTCCAGCGCCTCGACACAAGCGGGGGCGTTCGGCGGCAGCAGACGCACATCATCAACCACGCCCACGGTGGCTAAAGCGGCTTGACCGGTCACCGTCTTCATCGTTTCGGAACCGTCTTCGGCAATCCGCCGGCTGTCTCCCTGGATGGTCAGCGGGACGCTCGCCATCGGCAGCACCTGGCCGCGCGCTCCGAGCAGTGCACCAGCCCATTTCAGGCCGTCAACGGTGTCTCCCAGCAGTTCCCAGAGCGTGACGATCAGCAGATTGCCCATCGCGTGCTGATCGAGCGACGTGGAGCCGCCGGGCTTGGCGTTGAAACGGTGCTGCATGACGTCGCGCCAGGTGCGCCCCCAGTCGGTATCGTCGCACAGCGCGGAGAGCGCCATCCGCAGATCTCCCGGTGGCAAGACGCCGAGTTCCTCTCGCAGTCGCCCCGAGGAACCTCCGTCATCGGCAACCGTGACCACGGCGGTCAATTCGCTGGTCAGCAGACGCAGCGCGGAAAGCGTGGCTGAGAGTCCATGGCCGCCGCCGAGGGCGACCACAGCGGTGTCCTTACTGGCCCCGGGTCCGTCTCCACTGACTCGGTTCTTAGGCGGGATCAGCGGAAGCGGCCCGGTGAGCAAACCCACTACTCCCGTCCCAGATCGCGGTGCCTGGTGCTCACCGAGACCCGCGGCAGCTGGGCGAGCCGCTTGGCGAGTTCCACTGAAACCGCCACCGAGCGGTGTTTGCCACCGGTGCAGCCGACGGCGATCGTGGCGTAGTGCTTATTCTCACGTCGATAGCCTTCGAGCGCGGGCTCCAGGGCCCGTACATAGCGGGCCACGAATTCATTGGCGTTATTGTCGATCAGCACGAAATCGCTGACGTCCTTATCCAGGCCGGTGTGCGGCCGTAGCTGCGGCACCCAGTGCGGGTTCGGGATGAAGCGCACATCGGCCACGTAATTGGCGTCCACCGGCAGGCCATATTTGAAGCCGAAGCTCATCACTGTCAGTCGCAGCACCACGGGTCCGGAGTCGGAGAACAGCTCAGTGACTTGGCTGGCCAATTCGTGAACGTTGCGGGAAGAAGTGTCGAGCACGATATCGGCGGCGTCCCGCAGTTGAGCGAGCAGTTCCCGTTCGGCAGCGATACCGTCGAGCATCCGACCATCGCCTTGCAGCGGATGCGGACGGCGGCCCTGCTCGAAACGCCTGACCAAAGTGTCGTCGTCGGCGTCGAGAAAGAGCACCCGATAGCTGATCCCGCTAGCCGCCAGGGTATTGAGGGAGTCCCGAATATCGGCGAAGAACGCCTTACCTCGGACGTCGACCACCACTGCTAACTTAGGCAGCGCTTGCGGAGTGCGTGCTACCAGATCAGCGAGGGTACCGAGCATTTGCGGTGGCAGGTTCTCCACCACATACCAGCCGTGATCCTCGAGTGCATTGGCAGCTGTGCTGCGACCCGCACCGGACATACCGGTTACCACCAAGAGCTCAGATTCCTGCGGTTTCACCGGAGTGAGATCTGCCATGTCTATCTGTCCTTTGCGAGGTCGTCACTTTTCACATTTATTCCGAGCTACCTCTAGCCTAGTCAAGTTCCAACCCGGCTGAAATTCCAGCCTAACTAAGATTCCAGGATTTCGCCTGTGGTCATATTGACCGCCGGAGTCACTTCCACCGCGTGCAGCGAATCGTAGATCGCCTGAGCCAGCACCGGGCCCACCCCCTTGACCGCGGTGAGCTCTTCCACCGTGGCGGCTTTGAGTTTTTTGACCGAGCCAAAGTGCTTGAGCAAGGTCTTGCTCTTCGACTCACCCAACCCCGGAATCTCATCCAGCAGAGAAGCCGTCATCGATTTACCGCGCTTTTGCCGGTGGAAGGTGATGGCGAACCGGTGCGCCTCGTCCCTGATTCGCTGCAGCAGGTAGAGCCCCTGGGAAGTGCGCGGCAAGATCACCGGGAACTCATCGTCCGGCAGCCAGACCTCCTCGAGCCGCTTGGCTAAGCCAACGACGGCGATGTCGGAGATCCCCAGATCTGCCAGTGCCCGGCTGGCAGCGGCGACCTGAGGCGGGCCGCCGTCCACCACGACTAGGTTCGGCGGGTAGGCGAACTTGCTCTTGGTTCCGGCTTCGATGCCCTCTTCGGTGATCTCATAGCTCACCTCAGTGCTGGCCAGGGCTTCCTGACGCTCCTGCTGCTCTTGCAGGTAGTGCTTGAATCTGCGGCTGATCACGTCGTACATCGAAGCGGTATCGTCCTGCGCAGCGGCCCCGGTGATAGAGAACCTGCGGTATTCGCTTTTCTTAGCCAGACCGTCCTCCACCACGACCATCGAAGCGACCACATTGGTGCCCTGAACATGTGAGATGTCGTAGCATTCGATGCGCAGCAGCGGCATCGGCAGCTCGAGCGCATCCTGCAGTTCCTTGAGCGCCAGAGAACGCTGGTTCAGATCCCCGGCACGCTTGGATTTGTGGAGTTTCATCGCCTGCTCGGCATTGGAGGCAACGGTCTCCAACAGGGCGGCCTTATCCCCGCGCTGCGGTACTTTGATCTCAACCCGCGAGCCGCGCAACCCGCTCAGCCAGGTGGCCAGTTGCTCAGCATTGGCCGGGAGTTCAGGAACCAGGATCTGTCGCGGGATCTTGTCATCGGCATCGTCCTGGGCGCTCTCCTCGCCATAGACCTGCTGCAGAAGGTGCTCGATGAGTTCAGCGGGCTCCAGATCCTCGACTTTCTCCACCACCCAACCACGCTGACCGCGGATCCGGCCGGATCTGACATAGAACACCTGCACGGCGGCTTCCAGCTCGTCCTGGTGAACAGCGAAGATATCTGCGCTGGTGTCTTCCGGAAGCACCACGGCGTTGCGCTCAAAGACCTTGCGGAGCGCTATCACATCGTCGCGCAGCCGGGCGGCCTGCTCGTAATCAAGCTCGGCCACCGCAGCGGCCATTTGCTTCTCCAGGGTGGAAATGAAGCGTTTCGCTTCTCCGCCCATGAAAGAACAGAACTCCTCAGCGAGCTCACGATGCTCCTGCACGCTGATCTTGCCCACGCACGGTGCGGCGCATTTGTCGATATAGCCCAGCAGGCAGGGACGGCCGCTCTGCTGGGCTCTTTTGAGCACGCTCGGGCTGCAGGTGCGTACCGGAAAGACCCTGAGCAGGGTATCCACCGTCTCGCGAATCGCCCCGGCGGTATAAGGCCCAAAATAACGGGTTCCTTTACGCCGCTCGCCGCGCATCACCTGGACCCGGGGGATCTCCTCGGCCATCGTGACGGCGAGGTAGGGGTAGCTCTTATCATCGCGGAAAGCCAGGTTGTACCGAGGAGTGAATTCCTTGATCCAGGTGTATTCGAGTTGCAGAGCCTCGAGTTCGCTGCCCACGATCGTCCACTGCACACTGGCGGCGGTATGCACCATGGCGTAAGTCTTGGGCAGCAGTGTCGCCGGATTCGCGAAGTAGGAGGTCAGCCGGGCCCGCAGGTTCTTAGCCTTGCCGACGTAAATCACCCGACCGTGTTCGTCCCGAAATCGATAGACGCCCGGATTGGTCGGGATTTCACCGGTTTTGGGCCGGTAGCTCAGCGGATCTGCCACAAATTCATCTTAGTGCCGAGTCCCGACAGCTGAACTCCAGCGGTCTCGGGCGAACCGGCCAGACAATGGCCTGTGGGTAGAACTCAACCAGCCGAATCGTGAATCAGCCTTCGGCTGATTTGCTCTTGTTATAGCCATCCGCACGCTCTTGCCCGGTCAGCTCGGCAATCGCATCCATAATCGCATCAGTGGCGGCCCGCCGAGCCGGCAGTGAGTGATCAGTACCGGTTTTCTCGAATTGCAGGGGCTTGCCGATCAGCATGGAGAAATGCTGCGGGCGAATCATATTGCTGCCGGCCGGCTGTAGCTTCTCGGTACCGATCAGCCCCACCGGGAGCACCGGAGCGCCGGTGGTGAGCGCCAACCAGCCGACGCCGGTGCGTCCGCGGTAGAGTTTGCCGTCCCGAGAACGAGTCCCTTCGGGGTAGATGCCCACTCCATCGCCCGCCGCGAGAATATCCAGCAACGATTTGAGCGCCGCCACGCTGGCTGCCTGCTCGCCACGCTCTACCGGAATCGAGCCCACCGCTTCGAAGAAGGACTTCATGAATTTGCCTTTGATGCCCTTGGTCGTGAAGTACTCAGCTTTGGCGAAAAAAGCCACTTTGCGGGGCATCAGGGTCTGCACCAAAACACTGTCCAGGAACGACAAGTGATTCGGTGCCACGATGAACGGGCCGTCCTTCGGGACGTTTTCCAGGCCCGTGATGGTAGGACGGCAGGCCATCGCTATCACTCCACGGGCAGTTCCCCGGGCGGCGTCATAGAGCGCCATGGACGACCTCCAGGGCAAAGTATTCAACCAGGAAGGTCTCCAATTCCGCGGCGCTTCCCACTGTGTGCAGGGCTCCGGCGTCGGCCAGTTCACCCGGGGCGGAGAAACCCCAGAGCACGCCGATGCAGTCGAGCTGATTCGCCCGCGCACCCAGCACATCATGAGAGCGATCACCCACCATCACGGCCCGTTCCGGGTAGCCTAGTCCCTGCAGCGCGGTGGCGATGATCAGCTGTTTGGGCGGAGCGGTGTCGTCGGTCTGAGCGCTCTCGTCCTCGGCCGAACCGGAGACTACCTGAAAACACTCGGAGAGGCCGTGAGTGCTCAGCAGCACCTTGGCGAGCGAAAGAGGCTTCTGAGTGGCTAGGGCGAGGGGCACTCCCCAACCGTTCAGGGTGCGCAGCAGCTCCGGGATGCCGGGGTACGGCCGGCCCATCGCAATCCCCTGACTGATATACCACTGGCGGTATCTCTCGATCACCGCGGGCAATAGTTCAGCGGGGAATCCGGGCAGGCGCAGCAGCGACTCCGCGAGCTTCGGGCCTACCATGGCATCGAGCACGGAGTCGGCAGGAACAGCCAGGTCCATACTCCGCAATGCATATGCGATGCCCTGAGTGATGCCGCCCGCCGGATCGACCACGGTACCGTCCAGATCGAACAATACGGCGGGGCGATCACCGGAAGTGCCGGGCGAAACTCTCATCATCACCGACCTAGTTTCTCACGACTGCGATCTACCCTTGACATGCATTCCGCATCTGGAATACATGTCAAGGGTTTATTCAGAGAACTTCGCGCAAAAAGGTTGCCGTATAGCTCTCTTTTGATCTGGCCACTTGCTCCGGGGTACCGGTGGCGATCACCTGGCCGCCGCCTGAACCGCCGTCGGGTCCCAAGTCAATCAGCCAATCGGCGCTCTTGATCACATCGAGGTTGTGCTCGATGGTGATCACGGTGTTGCCTTTCTCAACCAGTCCTTGCAAGACCAGCAGCAGCTTTCTGATGTCCTCGAAGTGCAGGCCCGTAGTGGGCTCATCGAGCACATAGATGCTGCGGCCATTGGAACGCTTCTGCAGTTCCGAGGCCAGCTTGACGCGTTGCGCTTCCCCACCGGAGAGCGTGGTGGCCGGCTGTCCCAGCCGGACATAGCCGAGCCCGACGTCGACCAGGGTGCGCAAGTGACGCGCAATCGGAGTGAAGGCGGCAAAGAACTCCGCACCCTCTTCAATCGGCATGTTCAGCACATCGGCGATCGTCTTGCCCTTGTAGTGCACTTCCAGTGTCTCCCGGTTGTAGCGTGCCCCATGACACACTTCGCAGGGCACGTAGACGTCGGGCAGGAAGTTCATCTCGATCTTCAGCGTGCCATCACCGGAACAGGCTTCGCAGCGCCCGCCTTTGACGTTAAAGGAGAAGCGCCCGGGCTGGTAACCACGGACTTTCGCCTCGGTGGTCTCCGCGAAAAGTTTGCGGATATTGTCGAAAACCCCGGTGTAGGTCGCGGGATTCGAGCGCGGTGTCCGGCCGATCGGGCTCTGATCGACGTGGACCACCTTGTCGAGGTGCTCAAGGCCCTCTACCCTCAAGTGACGACCGGCCACCTGTTTGGCACCGTTGAGCTTATTGGCCAGCACCTTGTAGAGAATCTCATTGACCAAGGTCGATTTACCCGAACCGGAGACGCCGGTAACCGCGGTGAAGAGCCCCAGTGGGAAGACGGCGTCGATATTCCGCAGGTTGTTCTCTCGGGCTTGCACCACCTTGAGCACCCGCTTCTTATCGAATGTGCGGCGCTTCGCGGGTACCTCGATCTTCTTTCGGCCGGAAAGGTAGTCTCCGGTCAGGGAACGGGTGTTGCTCAGAAGATCCTCCAAGAGCCCCGAGTGCACCACCTCGCCGCCGTGCTCGCCCGCTCCGGGGCCGATGTCGACGATCCAATCGGCTTCCTGGATGGTGTCTTCATCGTGCTCCACCACGATCAGGGTGTTTCCGAGGTCCCGCAGGCGGGTCAGAGTCTGAATCAAGCGTCGGTTATCCCGCTGGTGCAGGCCGATGGAGGGTTCGTCCAGCACATAGAGCACCCCGACCAGGCCGGAGCCGATCTGAGTGGCCAGCCGGATGCGCTGGGCTTCTCCACCGGAGAGCGTGGCGGAAGCCCGTTCCAGATTCAGGTACTCCAAGCCCACATCGAGCAAGAACTTTAACCGGGCCTGGATCTCCTTCAGCACCTGAGCCGCGATCTGCGCCTCCCTGCTGGTCAGTTCGAGCGAGGAGAGGTACTCATAGCACTCCCGCATCGGCATCGCCGCGACAGCCGCGATCGACTTGCCGTTGATCAGTACCGAGAGGGACGCCGGGTTCAACCTCGCGCCGCCGCATTCCGGGCAGGGGATCTGCCGCATGTATTCCTCGTAGCGGTCTCGGGCATACTCCGATTCGGTCTCCAAGTGCTTGCGGTGAATGTACTGCACCACACCTTCGAAACCAGTGCTGTACTTGCGTTCGCGCCCGAAACGATTGCGGTACTGCACCGTGACCTTATGGTCCTTGCCGTAGAGAATCGACTGCTGGGCCAGATCGGAGAGCCCTTGCCACGGCGTGGTCATGGTGAAACCGAGTTCCTTGCCCAGACCTTCCAGTAAGCGGTTCCAGTATTCGGTGGTGGCGGTTCCCAGAGACCAGGGCGCGATGGCACCCTCGGAGAGCGAGAGCTCGGGATTCGGCACCACGAGTTCTTCATCGACTTCGAGTTTGGTGCCGATGCCGGTGCACGCAGGGCAGGCTCCGAAGGGGTTGTTGAAGGAGAAAGAACGGGGTTCGATCTCATCGATGGCCAGCGGGTGCTCATTGGGGCAGGCCAGGTTCTCTGAAAATGCCCTGATCCGGGCTGGATCGCCGTCCTCGGCGTCCACAAGTTCTGCCAGTACTCGCCCTTCCGCGAGCAGTAGCGCGGTCTCCACGGAATCCGTCAACCGCTGCTGAATGCCCGAGCGCACCACGAGTCGATCAATCACCACCTCGATGGTGTGCTTATACTGCTTTTTCAGCTGAGGCGGCTCAGCAAGCTGCACCTGCTCGCCGTCCACCTTGGCCCTGGAGTAGCCCTTGGCCGTGAGCTCCTTGAACAGGTCGACGAACTCGCCTTTGCGTGCTCGGACCACCGGGGCGAGCACCTGGAAGCGGGTGCCCTCCGGCATCTCCAGCAGCTGATCGACGATCTGCTGCGGAGTCTGCCGGGTCACCGGCTCGCCGCAGATCGGGCAGTGCGGCCTGCCGATACGGGCCCAGAGCAGCCTCATGTAATCGTAGATCTCGGTGATGGTGCCCACCGTGGACCGAGGGTTCTTCGAGGTGGACTTCTGATCGATGGAGACCGCGGGCGAAAGGCCTTCAATGAAGTCCACATCGGGCTTGTCGACTTGGCCCAGGAATTGCCGGGCATAGGCGGAGAGAGATTCGACATAGCGCCGTTGCCCTTCGGCGAAGATGGTGTCGAAGGCCAGCGAGGATTTTCCTGAACCGGAGAGACCGGTGAAGACGATCATCGAATCACGGGGCAGGTCCAGATCGACATTGCGCAGATTGTGTTCCCGAGCGCCTTTGACCACCAGCCGGGACATATCGGGTTTCTTCACCGGAGCCAGTTCTTCCAGGGAGGAGGGCATCAGTTCGGTTTCTTCTGCTTTGGGCACACGCACATCCTAATCGAAAATGTCTTCGAATGAAAAGCTATGACTTGAGCGCCTCAGCCGCCATGGCCAGAGCCTCTTTAGCGCTCAGACCCTGTTCTCGCACCACCCCGGCAAAGACCTGGGCGGCCGCGGCGACCTCCGCCCGCTGGGTATCTCCTGCGGAGGCGATCACCGTGCCATGACGGCCCTGGGTATGCACTATTCCGGCTTGCTCGAGCTCTCGAAAGGCCCGGGCCACGGTGTTGGTCGCCAGTCCGCTGCTGGCCGCCAAGCCACGCACCGTGGGTAACCTGAATCCCACGGGGAGTATTCCGCGGGCTGCCAGATCGGCGATATGCTGCCGCAATTGCTCGAAGGGCGGCACCGTTGATCCCTCCCTGGGCCGCCAGTCCCCTAGCTCTCCATCGGCCGCTGAGCTCATCGGGCCACCGCGGCTTCGTCGATCAGCGGGTCACCGAATTGCGACATATAGAGTTTCTCGTAGAAGCCCTTGGCAGCGATTAGTTCTTCATGACGGCCCTGCTCGATGATCTTGCCGTGGTCCATCACCAGAATGAGATCGGCATCCCTGATCGTGGAGAGCCGGTGCGCGATCACGAAACTGGTGCGGTCCTCCCGCAGCCTGTTCATCGCCCGTCTGATCAGTACCTCGGTGCGGGTGTCCACCGAGCTAGTGGCCTCATCCAGGATCAGGATCGAGGGGTTCGCCAGCCAGGCCCGCGCAATGGTCATCAATTGGCGCTGCCCTTGACTGAGCGTATCGCCGTCATCGGAGAGCACGGTGTCATAACCCTCCGGCAGCGCCCGGACGAAGTGATCGACGTGCGTCGCGACCGCAGCCTGATGGATCTCCTCATCGCTGGCGTCCAAGCGGCCATAAGCCAGATTCTCCCGGATCGTGCCGGAGAAGAGCCAGGCGTCCTGCAGCACCATGCCGAATCTGCTGCGCACATCGTCGCGGGTCATCTTGGCGGTATCCACCCCGTCGATGCTGATGGTGCCCGAATCAATGTCGTAGAACCGCATCAGCAGATTGACCAGGGTCGTCTTGCCTGCACCGGTTGGTCCGACGATGGCCACGGTCTGGCCGGGTTCGGCGATCAGCGACAGATCTTCGATCAATGGCTCATCCGCCTTGTACCTGAAATCCACCGAATCGAAGACCACCCGGCCCTCGACCTTTTCCAGGGTCTGAGCTGGCGAATGATCTGGGCTCTGCTCCTTCTCGTCCAGCAGCTCGAAAACCCGCTCTGCGGAGGCCACCCCGGATTGCAGCAGGTTGATCATGCCGCCGATCTGCGCGATGGGCTGGCTGAACTGGCGGGAGTACTGGATGAAGGCCTGCACGCCACCGACGGTGATCTGCCCCGCGGTGATCTGCAACGCGCCGACCACCGCAATCACCACATAGCTCAGATTGGAGACGAAGTTCGTCGAGGGCATGATGATGCCGGAGATGAACTGAGCCTTCGAACTGGAGCGATAGAGCCCCTCATTGGCCGCCTTGAACTTATCGATCGCCGCTTGCTGCTGGCCGAAAGCCTTGACGATCTCATGCCCGGTGAACATCTCCTCGATATGTCCGTTGAGCTCGCCGGTGGTCTTCCACTGCGCCATGAACTGCACCCGCGAGCGCTTGGCCACCAGCACGGTGATCCCGGCGATCAGTGGAATAGCGCAGAGCGCAATCAGTCCGAGCGACCACGAGATGGAGAACATCATCGCGATCACCCCGATCACGGTGAGCACCGAGGTGAGCAGCTGGGTCAGGGTCTGGTTGAGAGTCTGCGAGAAGTTGTCGATGTCATTGGTCACCCGGCTGAGTACATCCCCGCGCGAGGTCTCCTGGAAGTGGCTCATCGGCAGCCGGTCGAGTTTCGCTTCGATGTCTCTCCGCAACCGGTACATCGAGCGCTGCACGATGCCCGTGGTGATGTAGCCCTGACTCCAGTTGAAGAAGAAGGACACCGCGTAGAGAAAGAGCACGAGCAACATGACGCCGCCCAGCGCGGCGAAGTCCACGCCTTGTCCCGGCGTCACGTTCATCGCACTGAGCATATCCGCCAGCTGGTTCTGCCCTTGAGCCCGCAAGCCGGCGACAGCCTGCGCCTGGCTCACCCCGGCCGGCAGCATTTTGCCGATCACTCCCTGGAAGATCAGATCGGTGGCGTGCCCGAGCACTTTGGGTGCTGCCACCGAGAGGCTCACTGAGACGGCGGCCAGAACGATCACCCAGATCATCCTGGGCCGATCCGGTTTCATCAAGCCCAGGATCCGCTTCAGGCTCGGTCCGAAGGTCATGGCTTTTTGCGGCGGACCGCCGCGCCCCATCATGCTCATGCCACGTGCTCCTGATCCTCGCTGGTGAGCTGCGAATTGACGATCTCCTGATAGGTCGCGCAGCTGCGCATCAGTTCCTCGTGAGTGCCTTGCCCGACCAACCGCCCTTGATCCAGCACCAGGATGTTGTCGGCGTGCAGAATGGTGTTAGCCCGCTGCGCCACGACCAGTACGGTGGATTCTTTGGTCACGGGAGCGAGCGCGGCACGCAACCTAGCGTCGGTGGCGAAGTCCAGGGCCGAGAAGCTGTCATCGAAAAGGTAGATCCTGGGTTGGGCGATGATCGCTCGCGCGATACATAGCCTCTGCCGCTGACCACCCGAGAAATTACCGCCGCCCTGTTCGACCGGAGCGTTCAGGCCCGCTGGCAGCTCCCGGACGAAATCAGCGGCTTGAGCGATCTGCAGCGCCGTCCAGATCTCCTGCTCACTGGCATCGGGTTTGCCGAAGCGCAGGTTACTGGCAATGGTGCCGGAGAATAAATAGGCCTTCTGCGGTACCAGTCCGATCGAACCACGCAATGTCTGAAGGCTCAATTGATGGCTTTCCACACCGCCCACCTGAATGCTGCCACCGGTGCGGTCCAGCAATCGAGGAATCAAGTTCAGCAAGGTGGTCTTGCCGCTTCCGGTGGATCCGATGATCGCCGTCGTGGTCCCCGGCTGAGCCTTGAAGTTCAACCCTGAGACCACAGGTTCCTCGGCTCCTGGATAACTGAACTGCACCTCTTTGAATTCGATCTCACCCCCCAGATCAGCGCGCGAGATCGCTGAAGGCGCGTCCACGACCGAGGACTCGGTGTCCAGCACCGTCTGGATCCGCTCGGCGCTCACCGCGGCCCGGGGAATCATCATGAACATGAAGAGCGCGAACATCACCGCCATCAGAATCTGCATGATGTAACTGAGGAATGCGGTCAGCGCGCCAATCTGCATACCCCCTGAATCGATCCGCATACCGCCGAACCAGAGCACACCAACAGTGGCGACGCTCACGGTCGCCATAATCACCGGAAACATCAGGGAGAGCAGGCGTCCGGCACCGAGCTGAGTGCCGGTGAGATCGCGGTTTGCGACGTCGAACCTCTTTGCTTCATAGTCTCGCCGATCGAAGGCGCGAATCACGCTGACGCCCATGATTTGCTCACGCAGCACTCCGTTGATCGCATCGAGTTGCTTTTGGGCGCGACGGAATAAGGGCACCAGCTTCCGCACGATCAAGCCGATCACGATCACCAGTACTGGCAGGATCACCAGCAGTAGGCCGGAGAGCGGAACGTCCTGCTGCAGAGCGAGCACAATGCCGCCCACGCACATGATCGGTGCCATCACCATCATGGTGAAAGACATCAAGGTGAGCATCTGGATCTGCTGCACATCGTTGGTGGTCCGGGTGATCAAGGAGGGCGCGCCGAAAGTTCCCACTTCGCGGGCGGAAAAGGATTCCACCCGGATGAAGAGCGCATCGCGGATCTGCCGCCCCACGGTCATGGCGAGTTTGGCGCTCAGATAAGTGGCGGTGATGGAGCAAATCACCTGACCCAGGGCGATCAGCAGCATCCATCCGCCCAGCGCGTAGATCACCGAGGTGTCGCCTTTGACCACGCCGTCGTCAATGATGTCCGCATTGAGGGTGGGAAGGTACAAAGTGGCCACGGTGGAGAGCAGCTGCAAGAGCACTATGCAGAGCAAGACACCTTTGTGCGGGGAGAGATTTCTGAGAATAAGCCGGAATAACAACAGTTCCTCCTGCAGTCCGGTGTGGATTCAACCTTGAATATCAGTCAGTGACCAAAATTACACCCACCGGCTCGCGCTGTCAGCCGGGGTTAACCGATTCGCCTCTCGGCGAACCCAGCAGCGCATCGGTGAGTCGGGATACCGCAATGAGTGCCTGTTTGGCATCGATCTCATCCCAGCCTTTCAGCTGAGAACGAAGCCTGGCTGCCCGGCTCGACATCACCCGGCTCAGCAGCTCGGTTCCCTGCGACGACACAGCGATCAGAGTCGCTCGACCGTCTTCCGGGTCGGGGCGACGAGCAACGTACCCTTGCTCGTCGAGTTCTGCCAATTGCCGGCTCAGCGCGCTGGGGCCAATGCCCATCACTTCCGCCAGTGCAGTAGCCCGGCACTCTCCCACCTGGGCGAGCAAGCTGACGATGCCGATATGCGCCACCCCCACCCCTTCCGGGAGAGGCTCGTGGGAAGCGCTTTTGAGGGCTCGGAACAACCGGAATACTTCGCTGACCAGGTCGACGAGGGTCTGATCCTGGACGGACATGCTGCCTCCACTAAATAATTGCTTGACGCATTCAACTATATACCCTGGGTCGTTTCCACGTGCAGTTCTATGCTGGAAGAATGCAGCAGAAGATCTGGCAGCTCGAGGCCCTATCCGTCAGGCGCATCTCGGTGAGCGAAATGCAGAACAATGTCTATCTACTGACCTCTCGCAGCAGTGGCAGCCAGGTGTTGATCGATGCGGCAGATGACCTACCGGCCATCGTCGAACTGATTGGCTCCGGCCAGCACGACGTAGCAGCTGGCGTGCGGCCCGAACTACTGGCGGTGATCACCACTCATTCACACTGGGACCATGTGCGCGCCTTGGCCCCACTGGTAGACGCTCAGTGGACGGGGGCCACAGAACGGGTGGGGGCCAGGGAAATTGCGACCTTGGCCGGCAGACTGGATGCACTGGCCATCGAGGTGCCCACCAGCACTCCCCTGGACCACGGAGATCACCCGGAGTTCGGCGATTTCTCTCTTGAGGTAATCCATCTGCGCGGGCATACTCCGGGTTCCATCGCACTGCTGTACCGCAGCCCCCTGGGCGCCGCGCACCTCTTCACCGGAGACTCGCTCTTTCCCGGAGGGGTCGGCAACACCCAACAGGATGCTGCCCGCTTCCAGCAACTCTTCACCGACGTCAAAGAGCGAATCTTCGCGGTACTGCCCGATGACACCATCGTGCATCCCGGTCATGGCGAGGAGACCACACTGGGCGCAGAACGCCCGCGCCTGCCGGAGTGGCAGGCGCGGGGCTGGTAGAGCCGCTGAAAATCTCGTTAGAGCTTCTGGCCGACGACGAAGATCCGCCGGAACGGGAAGACGGTGCCGTAGTCCCGCTTGGGGTAAGCGAGTTCCAGCTGAGGAGCGTATTCGCTCTCGAACTTTTCGATATCCTGCTCGCTCAACACATTCGCTACCGGGCGCAGAGCGGTGCCACGCACCCAGTTGAGCACCGGGGACTCCCCCTGCAGTATCTGCTGATAAGTGGTCTCCCAGCCATCAGCGCGCATTCCCGCCTTGCTGAAGATGTCCAGGTAGTCCTGGGGCTCGCCCACCACATCGGTGTGCCGCAGCACTCCGCCCAGCTTCTCTCGCCAGGCCGGTGATTCGGCGAGTTCTCGCATCAAGCGATGTGAATCGGCGCCGAAGTTCCCCGGCACCTGCATGGCGAACCAAGCCCCGGGCTTGAGTGCCTGGAGCCAGTTGGCGAGCAGCTCCCGATGCCCTGGAACCCACTGCAAAGCAGCGTTCGTCACCACCACGTCGACGGTCTCACTGGGCATCCATGAAGCAATATCACCGAGCTCGAAGGAGAGATTGGCCTGCTGGGTCTTTTCGTTGGCCGCCGCAACCATCTCCGCCGAAGAATCCAGACCGCGCACCTGCGCCCCGGGCCAGCGCACGGCCAAGGTCTCGGTGAGGTTTCCCGGCCCGCACCCCAGATCCACGACTTCCGCAGGGTTCGAAGTGAGCACCCTTGCGGTCATATCGAAGAACGGACGGTCCCGAAAGTCTCCGAATTGCACGTATTTCGTCGGATCCCAAGTGAATGACATGCATCCTCCATAGTCAGTTGTTTATCGCCTTGAGATTACCGCTCCGCTGCTTCACGCAACGACTTATTTGTCGCAAAATTACTTATCTGCAACCATTTAATTGCAGGTAATTAACACTGTTCGGCCCAGGAGGGATAATGCTCGATCGACCCGTGATCACCGGGCTACCACGGCCCAGCACAGGCGGGGAAAGAGCCATCCTCCGCAGCAGAGCGAACCGCCTGCCCAGCCCCTCAGCGCTCAGTACTGTTTTCCAGGAAGTTCCTTGAATGTCAGTTGAATTAGTCCGTCGTTGTGCCGCCTTAGGCGATCAAACCCGGTGGGAGATCCTCCGCTTGCTGGGCAGCCAGACGCTCTCCGCTTCCGCTTTGGCTCAGCGGCTGCCGGTGAGCCGCCAGGCGATTGTCAAGCATCTGAAGATACTGCATGAGGTGGGACTGGTGAGCGGCAAAAAATATGGCCGTGAGGTGGTCTACTCGGCCCTGGGCTCGGAACTGAGCTTCCTGGCGACAATCTTGGAACAACATGCCAGAAACTGGGATAAGCGACTCACTCGAGTCAGAAGAATCGACAAAACTCCCTAGTCGAAACTGAAGGTCATTCATCAGTGACTTGTGCGCTATGGCCCACTGAATCAGCAGGTTCGTTGGGCCATAGTATGTATAGCCCACTTAAAACCCGGTTCACCGGGTTCTAGTATCCGAGTCATTCAGCCAAAGCTAAAGACTTCTTGCGACTAGGCTGGAAGGGATGAACCTCCTGGATAGCTTGCCCCTCGCCAGCCACGGCACTGACGCAGCAGACGCGATTTACCAAGGCTTCACCGACTGGGCCGTGGAGCAGGGCATCGAACTCTATGACGCCCAGGATGAGGCAGTGATGGAGCTCGCCAGCGGTAATAACGTCATTCTCGCCACCCCAACCGGATCGGGAAAGTCCCTGGTCGCCGTCGCCGCTCACTTCGCCGCGATGGCAGCGGGCGAGCGCAGCTACTACACCGCCCCGATCAAGGCCTTGGTCTCGGAGAAATTCTTCGCCCTGATCGAGATCTTCGGCGCGCAGAACGTCGGCATGGTGACCGGGGACTCCTCGGTCAATCAGGACGCGCCGATCATCTGCTGTACCGCCGAGATCCTGGCTAATATCGCGCTCCGGGAAGGCGCTCAGGCAAAGCTCAGCACCGTGGTGATGGACGAATTCCACTACTACGCCGATCCGCAGCGCGGCTGGGCCTGGCAGGTGCCGCTGTTGGAGCTGCCGCAGGCACAGTTCTTGCTGATGAGCGCGACCCTGGGTGATGTGAGCAGCTTCGAAACCGAACTCACAGCGCGTACCGGGCGGATCACCACCACGGTTTCCTCAGCACAGCGGCCAATCCCGCTGCATTTCTATTATGTGGAGACCCCTATCCACGAAACCCTCGAAGAGATGCTGAGCACTCACCAGGCTCCCATCTACGTGGTGCATTTCAGCCAGGCCGAGGCAATCGAAAGGGCGCAGACCCTGATGAGCCTCAATATGTGCTCTAAAGAGGAAAAACAGCGGATCAGCGATCTGATCGCCCAATTCCGCTTCTCCGCTGGCTTCGGCAAGACGCTCAACCGGCTGGTCCGGCACGGCATCGGGGTGCATCACGCGGGGATGCTGCCCAAGTACCGGCGGCTCGTGGAGCAGCTCGCTCAGGCCGGGCTGCTTAAGGTCATCTGCGGCACCGACACCCTGGGCGTCGGAATCAATGTGCCGATCCGCACCGTACTGTTTACCGCCCTCAGCAAGTACGACGGCGTCCGCACCCGAGTGCTGCAAGCTCGCGAATTCCATCAGATCGCCGGGCGAGCCGGACGCGCCGGCTTCGACACCGCGGGCACCGTGGTGGTGCAGGCTCCCGAGCACGTGGTGGAGAACGTCCGGGCGATGGCCAAGGCCCAAGCGAAATTCGGTGATGACCAGCGCAAACTGCGGCAAGTGGTGCGGAAGAAACCGCCTGAAGGCTTTGTCAGCTGGGGTGAACCGACCTTCAAACGGCTGGTAGAAGCCGAACCCGAACCGCTGACTTCCAGTTTCACCATCACCCACGCCATGCTGCTCAATCTCCTGGAACGCCCGGGAGACCCTTTCGCGGCCGCCCGGAAGCTGCTCACCGAGAACCGCGAGCCGCGAGCCCGACAATTGGCGCTATTACGCAAGGCCCTGGGGATCCTGCGTGAGTTGCTGACCGCGGGGGTGCTGGAGCGCATTCCGGTGCAGGAGCAAGGCCCCGATGGACGGACCGTGCGACTCACCGTGCACCTGCAAATGAACTTCGCGCTCAACCAGCCACTCTCCCCTTTCGCTCTGGCCTCGCTCGAACTGCTAGACCCAGAATCCCCCGGCTATGCCTATGACGTCGTCTCGGTGATCGAATCCACCCTGGAGAACCCCCGGCAGATCCTCTCAGCACAGCTCAAATACGCACGTGGCGAGGCGGTTGCCGCGATGAAAGCAGAGGGACTGGACTACGACGCCCGGATGGCTGTGCTGGATGAACTCAGCTACCCCCAGCCGCTCGGGGACCTGCTGCATCAGGCCTTCGAGACCTACCGCAAAGCCTCGCCCTGGCTCGGCGATTTCGAAGTGGCCCCGAAATCGATTGTCCGGGACATGATCG
The DNA here is from genome assembly GCF_043789415.1 of Psychromicrobium ferritrahens. NCBI lineage: Bacteria > Bacillati > Actinomycetota > Actinomycetes > Micrococcales > Micrococcaceae > Psychromicrobium > Psychromicrobium ferritrahens. Next base: position 88,463 of record NZ_JBDLLW010000002.1, read on the forward strand.
AACGGGCGATGAACTTCGGAGAGTTCGTGCGCTTCTATTCACTCGCCCGCAGCGAAGGCATTGTGCTGCGCTACCTCGCCGACGCCTACCGGGCGCTGCGTCAGACGGTGCCCAGTAACGCACTGACCGAAGACCTCTCGGATCTGATCGCCTGGCTCGGCGAAACGGTGCGCCAAGTCGATTCCAGCCTGATCGACGAGTGGGAAGCCCTGGCTGCGGGCGATCTGGTGGAGATCGAGTCCGGAAGCAACCCAGGTGACTCACTGACTGCCGCGCCGCCCGCTCTGACCAAGAACGAACGGGCTTTCCGGGTGATGGTGCGCAATGAGTTGTTCCGCCGAGTGGAACTGGCCTCCCGCGACGACTACCGGAGCCTCGGCGAACTGGATGCGGACGCCGGCTGGGATGCAGATCGCTGGGCAGATGCCCTTCAGGACTACTGGGACGAGCATGACGAACTGCAAGCTGACTCGGCGGCCCGCGGGCCCGCTTTGTTCGTGATCAGTGATGGGGGGACCCGATCCTGGAGCGTCCGTCAGATCATCGACGATCCAGCGGGGAATCACGACTGGTCGATCGCCGCGACCGTCGATCTGGACGCCTCCGACCAAGAGGGTTACGCCGTCGTGAAGCTGCTGAGTTTCAGCAGAAGCTAAGCAACGATGCCCAGCCCCTCGCCAGTGAGATAGCCTCGAAACATGACTATTCGCCCCGCCCTGCCCACCGACGTGCCGGTCATTCTGGAATTGATTCACGATCTCGCGATCTACGAGAAGGAACCGGAAGCGGTCAAGACCACCGAGGCCATGCTGCAGGCCACGCTCTTCGCCGAAGCTCCCAAGGTTTTCGCTCACGTCGCGGAAGATTCTTCCGGCGTCCAAGGCTTCGCCCTATGGTTCCTGAACTTCTCCACCTGGGAAGGCGTGCACGGGATCTACCTAGAGGATCTCTACGTCCGTCCGACAGCACGCGGCGGCGGTCATGGCAAGGCGCTCTTGCAACACCTCGCGCAGATCGCGGTTCAGCAGGGCTATGCCCGGGTGGAATGGAGCGTGCTCGATTGGAACACCCCGTCCATCAATTTTTATCGCTCGCTAGGCGCAGAACCGATGGAGGAATGGACCACCTTCCGGCTCACCGGTGCGGCGCTACAGAAAGTTGGAGAATCATGAGCTCGCCACATCATCGACTGGGTCATCGAGTGATTCGAGATGAACATCTCTATCAGGATCATTGGTTTTCGCTTCCCTTAGATCATCGAGCGGCCGACGGCGAACAGCTCACCGTATTCGCTCGTGAGATCGCCCGCCAGGATGCCACTGATGCTCCCTGGCTGGTCTACTTTCAGGGTGGTCCTGGACATCGGGCTGATCGTCCGCTGTCCCCCAGCGGCTGGGTCAAAGAGGCGCTCAAGGAATTCCGGGTGCTGCTGCTGGATCAACGCGGCACCGGACTCTCCTCACCAATCAACCGGCAAACTCTGCCCGCCCGTGGCAGCGCCGCCCAACAGGCCAGCTATCTCAAGCATTTTCGAGCCGATTCCATCGTGGCCGACGCCGAGGCCATCCGCGGCGCGCTGGATAGCCAACCCTGGTCCATCCTGGGGCAGAGTTTCGGTGGATTCTGCGCGCTGAGCTACCTCTCGTTCTTCCCTGCCGGGCTCAAAGAGGCCTTCATCACCGCGGGCCTCGGACCCTTGCACGGACACCCCGACCGGGTTTATCGGGCGACCTACCAGCGCGTGGCGGCCCGGAACCGGGAGTACTTCAGCAGATACCCCGAGGATCAAGTGATCGCACGGCAGATCGCACAGCATCTGGCTGAGACGCCTGAGTTCCTGCCTACCGGTGAACAACTCACCGGTCATCGCTTTCAGATGCTGGGTTCCTTCCTCGGCGGCAATAGCCGGATCGACGGACTGCATTATTTACTCGAGGATGCTTTTGTGGAAACCAGCGAAGGCCCGCGGCTCTCGGATAGTTTCCTCGCCCAGACCTCGCAGCTGGTCTCTTATGCGGCGAGCCCGCTCTACGCCGTGCTGCACGAGTCCATTTATTGCCAAGGGGAGGCCTCACGCTGGGCTGCTGCCCGGGTGGCTGAGGAACGTGGAGACCTGGCCCCGGATTCGGTGCCGTTCAACTTCACCGGTGAGGCCATTATGCCCTGGTACTTCGAAGAGGATCCTGCACTTCGCCCGCTGCGAGAGGTGGCGGAACTAGTGGCTCAGGACAGCGACTGGCCCGCGCTTTACGATCTGGAGCAACTGGCGCGCAATGATGTCCCGGTAGCGGCGACCGCCTATTTCGACGATATTTACGTCGATCACGGCCTGGCTGTGGAGACCGCGCGTTCAGTGCGCGGGCTCAAGCTCTGGGAGACCGGCGAATATCATCATGACGGACTGCGCGCCGACGGTGAGAAGATCTTCGCCACCCTCAAGCAGCTGGCGCGCGGCGAGTGACGCGATGAAGCAGCAATAGCCCCAGCAGGACGGCCACCGACAGCACCGCGATGCTGAGATTCAGCCCGCCATACCCCCAACTGGCTAGCACCGCTCCGGCCAGAATGCTCCCCGCAGCGGCGGTGAAGCCCATCAAGGTATCGGAGACCCCCTGGACCATCACCCGTTGCTCCGGTGGCACACTCTCGCTGAGCAAAGTGGCAGCCGCAATGATGGACGCCGACCAGCCGAGGCCAAGCAGCACCAGACCGGTGGTCACCAGCCCGGCGTCGTGCTGTCCCCAGCCGGCGATGCCGGCTGAAACCAGCAGCATGCACTGACCGATCACCATCATGGGCACCCTGCCTAATCGGTCGCTGAGCCAACCGAAGAGCGGTGAAAGCGCGAACATACCGGCGATGTGCAGTGAGATGCTGAAACCGATGAAAGCCAGCACATCGGTGCTGTGGTGCCCCATTGCGGCGTGTTCGTCGATCTGCTGTAGATGCAGGGGCGTCATGGACATCACCGAGACCATCACCACATGGCTGCCAATCACGGTGAGCAAGGCCATCAGGGCACGCGGGGAACGCCAGATGGCGGCCATACCACCGCTCAGCGAACGTCCCCCCGAAGCAGTGGATCCTGGAGCAGCGAGCCCCTCCTCCGCCCAGCGACTTTGTGCGATGCGGAGCGGATCCGGACGCAACCCGAAGCTCAACAGCAGAATCGCAGCACCCATTGCCAGCGCTGAGAAGAGGAATGGTCCGGCCATCTCGGGCAAGCCAAAAATCGCCCCCAACTGCGCACCCGGTTTGATCAGATTGGGCCCGGCGACTGCGCCGATGGTGGTCGCCCACACCACGATGGAAAGATCGCGACCCCGGTGTCGAGGCAGAGCCAAATCGGTCGCCGCGAATCGCGATTGCAAATTCGCAGTGGTACCGAAGCCCAGCCCCACACCGCCGAGCAACAAAAGCGGAAAGAGCCTGGTGGAAGCCGCCACAATGATCAGCACCGCACCGGCCAGCGCAATCAGCAAGCAGAGTGTGAGCGATATTCGACGGCCGCGAGCTGCCGCCAGGGCAGCCATCGGCAAAGCGGCCAGCGCTGCCGCCAAGGTCAGCACCGTAGTCAACGAACCGGCCCAAGCCTCAGAACCTGAAAGGTCAACGGCTAAAAGTGAACCTATGGAGAGCGCTGCGCCGCCACCCAGGCCACCGAGCAGCTGAGCCCCCGACAGCACCGCAACGGTACGTCGTTGAATACCGGGAATCGAGGAATCAGTGATCTCAGCCATCGAACCATCTTATGGTTCTTCTATCGGCTAGCCTGCCCGGCTGCTTCGACGAGCACGCCGTCTTTCACCACCGGGCAGGGCCGCTCAAGAGTCGATCAGAGAGCGCCGGAGCCGGGCCTTCCAGGCTCTTCAACCGAGCTTTCAGTGGCCTGAGAAGCTTCGGCCGCCTGGCTCTGCTTCGGTCCTGATTCACTCTCAGGGGTTCTAGCCGCTTGCAGTCGATCAGCCGAGGATTCCTCATCGCCGAGCTCATCGACCTGGGAAAGCTCTCCTGCTTTCTCGAGTTCGGGATCGACCTTCCCCCGTGAAACCAGCAAGCTCGCCACAGTAGCCACCAGAATGGTGGCCACGATGACCACGAGAGAGAGCCAGGTCGGAATCTCCGGTGCCCACTCAATGCCATGACCGCCGTTGATGAAGGGCAGTTCATTGACGTGCATAGCGTGCAGGATCAGCTTGATGCCAATGAATCCAAGGATGATCGACAGCGCGTGCTTCAGGAAGACCAACCGTTTGAGCAATCCGCCGAGCAGGAAGTAGAGCTGACGCAACCCCATCAGGGCGAAAATATTCGCGGTGAAGACGATGAAGGGTTCCTTGGTGAGACCGAAGATCGCGGGGATCGAGTCAACCGCGAAGAGCAGATCAGTCAGGCCCAGCGCAATGAACACGATGAGCATCGGGGTCCAGACCTTCTTGCCGTTCACGACGGTGCGGACCTTGCTGCCGTCGAAGTCCTGAGACATCGGCAGCACGGAACGGATCTTTCGGATCAGCACATTATCTCCGGCGTGTCCCTCATCCTCACCTGAGTCCCGGGCTTGCTGCCAGGCGGTATAAAGCAAGAAGAGACCGAAGATGTAGAAGACCCAGCTGAAGTTCTCGATGACTGCCGCACCCAGCAGGATGAAGATCCCTCGCAGCACCAGCGCGAGAATGATGCCGACCATCAAGGCTTCTTGCTGATACTTTCTGGGCACACCGAATCTGGCCAGGATGATGATGAACACGAAGAGGTTGTCGATGCTCAGGCTGTATTCGGTGATCCACCCAGCGACGAATTGGGAGCCGTGCTCTGGACCGGTGAAAATGAACATCAAGACCGCGAAGATCAAGGCAAGACCGATGTAGAAAGCGATCCAGAGGCCCGCCTCCTTCATCGAAGGTTCGTGCGGGCGCTTCAGTACGAGAAGCAGATCGAACAGCAGAACCAGCCCCAGGACCACGAAGGTCCCGATTTCAAAGGCAAGAGGAAGATCAGTCATAAGACTCTTTCGGGTAGACGAAATCGTCGCAAGTCTCTCCGCCGATTCGCTGACCGACCGCTACGCCCGGCGGGGCAACCATGCCCTGCGTGTTGACGTTCGTAGCACTTGGGATACTCCCCTACGCAGCTATTAGTTTACATGCTCACCGAGCAAAATCCTGCAGCCAGCGGCTAACAGCGGCTCAGGCGTGACCGGCGTTCTGCATCTGCCGCAGCTCCTTTTTCAAGTCACCTACTTCATCACGCAGTCGGGCAGCCAGCTCGAATTGCAGTTCCGCTGCAGCCCCGTGCATCTGGGCGGTGAGCTGCTCGATCAGATCGACCAGATCTTCGGCTGGTACCGCCGCCAAACCATCGTGCCGCACCGGTGTGGGAGCCTTGCCTCTGGCTTTGCCCTTAGCCGCGCTGTCCAGCAGCTCCTTGGTATCAGCGTCCTCACGGGCCAGCGAGTCGGTAATATCCGCGATCTTCTTGCGCAAGGGGGTCGGGTCGACACCGTGCTCGGTGTTATAGGCGACCTGCACGGCCCGACGACGATTGGTCTCGTCAATCGCCGTCGCCATCGAATCGGTGATCTTATCCGCGTACATATGAACCTGGCCGGAGACGTTACGCGCCGCGCGCCCGATGGTCTGAATCAAGGAGGTGGCAGAACGCAGGAACCCTTCCTTATCCGCGTCCAGAATACTGACCAGGGAGACTTCCGGAAGGTCAAGGCCTTCGCGGAGCAGGTTGATGCCGACCAGCACGTCGAAGGTGCCCAGCCGCAAGTCACGCAGCAATTCGACGCGTCGCAGGGTATCGACGTCGGAGTGCAGATACTGCACCTTGATGCCGTGACCGAGCAGATACTCGGTGAGATCCTCAGCCATCCGCTTGGTCAAGGTGGTCACCAAAACCCGCTCATTGAGCTCGACCCGGCTACGGATCTCCCCCAGCAGATCGTCGATCTGGCCCTTAGTGGGCTTAATGATGACCTCTGGGTCGATCAAGCCGGTCGGCCTGATGATCTGCTGCACCACGCCGTCGGACTTGGCCAGTTCGTATTTGCCCGGTGTAGCGGAAAGATAGACCGTCTGACCGATCCGCTCGAGAAATTCGTCCCACTTCAGCGGCCGGTTGTCCATTGCCGAGGGCAGCCGGAAGCCGTGATCCACGAGCGTCCGCTTCCGAGACATATCCCCTTCGTACATCGCCCCGATCTGAGGCACTGTGACATGCGATTCGTCGATCACCAGCAGGAAATCATCAGGGAAGTAGTCGATCAGGCAACTCGGCGCGCTGCCACCCTCCCGCCCATCGATGTGCCGCGAGTAGTTCTCAATGCCATTGCAGAAGCCCATCTGCTGCATCATTTCCAGATCATAGGTAGTGCGCATCCGCAGCCGCTGGGCTTCCAGCAGCTTGTTCTGCGATTCCAGTTCCTTCAGCCGCACCGCCAGCTCGTCCTCGATGCTCGCGATGGCGCGCGCCATCCGCTCCGGCCCGGCCACGTAATGCGAAGCCGGGAAGACGTACATCTCGTTTTCCTCACGGATCACCTCTCCGGTGAGCGGGTGCAAGGTGTAGATCTTCTCGATCTCGTCACCGAAGAACTCAATGCGCAATGCTTGTTCCTCATACATCGGGATGATCTCCACGGTGTCTCCGCGGACCCGGAAAGTACCACGGTGGAAATCGATGTCGTTGCGCTTGTACTGCATGCCGACGAATTTCCTCAGCAGATCATCACGGTTCACCTGAGCGCCACGCTGCAGGGTGACCATCCCGGAGACATACTCCTCCGGGGTACCCAAGCCGTAGATGCAAGATACCGAGGCGACCACCACGACATCCCGCCGGGTCAGTAACGAGTTGGTGGCCGAATAACGCAGCCGCTCAACCTCTTCGTTCACCGAGGAATCTTTCTCGATGAAGGTATCGGTCTGCGGAACGTAGGCTTCCGGTTGGTAGTAGTCGTAGTAGGAGACGAAGTACTCCACCGCGTTGTTCGGCAGCAGTTCACGGAACTCATTGGCCAGCTGCGCAGCCAGGGTCTTGTTCTGCACCATGACCAGGGTGGGTCGTTGCAGCTGCTCGATCAGCCAGGCGGTGGTCGCCGATTTACCGGTTCCGGTGGCACCGAGCAGCACCACGTCCTTCTCCCCGTTATTGATCCGTTCGGTCAGCTCCTTGATCGCCGCGGGCTGATCGCCCGCCGGCTGATATTCGCTGATCACTTCGAAGGGCGCCACCACGCGGTTGATCTGCTGTGCAAGACTCATACCTCTACGCTACTGCTTGGCACCGACAGTTTGCGAAAAACTTCTATCAAGGTAATTCCAGCCAAAGCCTAGGGTTCTCGCAGGAGATTCGATAAAGTTGCTAAGCAATTACACATTAGGTATCACAAAACCCCTTAGAGAGGCCCCTGATGAGCGATCCTTACGGGCAGCAACAGCCCCCCAGCTACCCCACTCCGAATGGCAGCTATCCGCCGGCTGCCGGCGCCGATTTTCCGGGCAAGACTCTGGGCATCGTCGGCCTGGTCTGTTCCATCGTTTTCGGTATCGTCGGATTGATCATCTCGATCATCGCCAATAATCAGTCCAAGACCGCCGGTTTCAAGAACACCCCCGCCTTCATCGGCATCATTATTGGCATCATCGTCACGGTTCTTGGCATCATCTGGTTTATTTTCATCATGGTTCTGGCCGCGAACTTTTCGAACTCGGGTTACCCGGGTTACAACGTTTTGCTCGGCTTCTGACTTTCCTAAGCCTTGCCGAAATCAACCCGGGGCGGCTGCCAGCCGCTCCGGGTTTTCCATGCCTCCAAAGCGAGCTCTGCTGCCTCGGTGAACCACGGTTCTTTCGCCTCGGCGTAGCCGGCGGTCGAAACATCGCTGGCATGTGCAGCAGCCACCCGGCGCTTTTCCGCGAGATATTCGGCCCTGATCTTCGGATCGGCCCGCAGCCAATCCCGAAAGGCCAGCGCATAGTTCGCTCCAGCAGAGCCCTCCACCCGAACGTGCAGATTCACCGGGCGGCCTGGATCAGCATTGGCATGGAACCGTTTCCGCCAGTGCTCGGGCTCCGGGTCGAAGCTCTTCGGAGTATCCCTGGAGATATCAGGCAAACCAGGGAATCCGGCTGCTGCGAGAGTTGGTGCTAAGTCGTCCGCGACCCCGAGCGAGCGCACCCTGAGCTGCAAATCAATCACATCCTTGGCTTCCAGGCCCGGCACCGCGGTGGAGCCGATATGGTCCACGCCGATTCCCCGCTCACCCGTCGCCGCCAGGATCCTGTTCGCGAGCCGTTGCGCCTGAGCCGGCCAGCTGGGGTCCGCCGGGAACAGCATCGCCGGGCCGTTGCGCTGCGCTCGTGCTCCCCGCGCAAGATTGGCGGCGAAAGGCAGCAGCCGTTCCTTCCAGAGCGCCTCCACCCGTAACAGTAGTTCCTGTTCCGCACCGTTGTTCTCGAGCACCACATCGGCCACCGCGAGTCGTTGCTCTCTGCTCGCCTGAGCAGTGATTCTTTCCCTGGCCGCCTGCTCACTCAGGCCGCGCCGCTCGATCAGACGCCGACGTCGTAAGTCCTCGGCGGCGTCGACCACGATCACCAAATGAAATTTAGCTCCTTGACCGGTTTCGGCCAGTAAGGGAATATCTTGAACCACCACGGCGTCTGAAGCTGCCTGCGCGCTGAGTTCAGCGGCTCTGCTCCGCACCCTGGGATGCACGATGGCATTGAGTTGCTCACGCAATTTCTGATCGGCAAAGATCAGCGTGCCCAGCCGGGCCCGGTCCAAACTGCCATCGGCGGCGAAGACTTCCGCACCAAAAATCTTCCGGATCTCTTCGAGTCCTTCGGTGCCGGGAGCTACTACCTCCCGGGCGAGCCGATCAGCGTCGATGAGCACCGCCCCGAGTTCCACAAGGCGGTGGGCGACCAATGATTTTCCAGCGGCGATGCCACCGGTGAGGCCTATCGAAAGCATGTTTCCAGCTTAGACTAGCGCCGTGTCAGAACTGCGGACACGGCCTGCGGTGAGCTTGCGCCCGGTCGATGAGCAAATGCTCTCCGATTTGATCGAGTTAGCGCTCTGCGACGCCGCCCAGGTCTCGGGTTCGGTGCGCCTCGCTTACTTGGACGCCGAAAGTCTGGAAATCGGGATCTGGCTCGGCAAGAGTGCCCGTGCTCGGGGCATCGGCAGCGCCGCACTCTCCCTGGTGCTGGACGAAGCGCGTCGGCTGGGAGCGTGCCGGGTGCTGGCCCGAACCACCCTGTCTAACCATGGAGCACGAGCAATTCTGGTGGCGCATGGAGCAACTGAGTCCGTCAGCGGCGAACAGGTCACCGCGGAACTAGCGCTGAGTTAAACGGCTTGCGGCACCCTTCCGGCGTGCTTGGACAGCCGATGTCCGCAGTGCTGGCACTTACTCTGGGCGGCAGCCACGATTTCCGTGATGCCGAACGTCCGCACGCCCATCATCACCCGCCGAGTCGTTCGAAGTGTGCGGCCCAGCGCAGATGCCTGGCAACTGCTGCAATTGCCGCATCGCGGAGAAACTTGAGAGGGAAAAACTTGAGAGTTCTGCACCCTTTAAGTCTGCCGATGTCGAGCGGCGGCCGCCTCGGTTCAAGGGTGGAGATTCGGGTGGAGATCTAGTTGGGCATCGCGATCACAAAGCGTGGGCCCGATCCAGCGGCGCCCGGCTGAAGTCGATCCGAGAACTCCGGCAGCTCCAAGGTGAAGGCGGTACCGAGATCCCGATGATAGTCAGGGTCGTCGCTGATCACTGTCACCTGGGCTGGGCTGATCTCCCGGACCACCACATAAATCGGTTCCTCGGCGTCGTCCACACTCAGCTTCCAGCGTCGCGCCAAATACTCCAGGCCTGCCCCGATCAACAGCTCTTCGGCTTCGTCATAATCGAGCGCTTCTGCATGGTTCTCCACTGGCCTTCCCAGCAGATCGCGGGGCACGAAACCGTCGTCGAGCATCTCCAGATAGCCAACGATCTCACGGTCATCCGGGCGGATCACCCGGATCCATTCTTCGGGAATCATTGGAGCCTCTTTCCGGGATAGTCCACTATGGTCGGGATGGCTCACTGTAGCGATAGCGAGCATCCTGGCCTCGTTAGGCTATCGCGTCCGCAGGCCTGGTACCCACCCCTTTCAAAACCAACCGTCCCAGTGAATGTTACGGATGGTGCATATGTGGCAAATATTCCGCCTGATCCGCAACATCTGTACCACTCAGTGGGACAACCGGTTAACAGGGTTGGCCTTAAACACAGCTGGGGCCGTCACTCGAAAGTGACGGCCCCAGACTGAACTCAGTTAGTGAGCGAAAGTGCCTCAGTAGAGCGGGGCACGAGGGACCCGCCGTGGCGGCGAAGCCGACACCGTGAAAGTACCCCGGTAGAGCGGGGCACGAGGGACCCGCCGTGGCGGCGAAGCCGACACCGTGAAAGTACCCCGGTAGAGCGGGGCACGAGGGACCCGCTGTGGCGGCGAAGCCGACACTGCGGGAGTGCCCCGCTCTCTTAGTTTCCGGTCAGCTTCTCACGCAGTGCGGCCAGAGCTTCGTCGGAAGCCAGGGTACCGGCGTCGGCGGTAGGAGCCTCGACAGCTGAAGAGTAGCTGGTCGGAGCGGCTTCGCTGCCAGCTTCGGACTCTGCAGCGGCGTCGTCCGCAGCGTGCTGAGCGACCTGCTTCTTGTGAGCTTCCCAGCGAGTCTGGGCTTCAGCGTACTGCTGCTCCCAGGTAGCACGCTGGGTCTCGAAGCCCTCAAGCCACTCGTTGGACTCCGGATCGAAGCCCTCCGGGTACTTGTAGTTGCCCTCTTCGTCGTACTCAGCGGCCATGCCGTAGAGTGCCGGATCGAATTCGGTCGACTCGGGGTCAACGCCCTCATTCGCCTGCTTGAGCGACAGCGAGATCCGACGACGCTCGAGATCGATGTCGATGACCTTGACGAACAGCTCGTCACCGACGGAGACGACCTGCTCAGCGAGCTCAACGTGGCGCACGGCCAGCTCGGAGATGTGCACCAGGCCCTCGATGCCGTCTTCGACGCGAACGAACGCACCGAACGGAACCAGCTTGGTCACGCGGCCCGGGACGACCTGGCCCAGAGCGTGCGTCCGGGCGAAGGTCTGCCACGGATCTTCCTGGGTGGCCTTGAGCGAGAGCGAAACCCGCTCGCGATCCAGATCGACTTCGAGCACCTCGACGGTGACTTCCTGTCCGACCTCGACAACCTCGGAGGGGTGATCGATGTGCTTCCAGGAGAGCTCGGAAACGTGAACGAGTCCGTCGACGCCGCCCAGGTCCACGAAGGCACCGAAGTTGACGATCGAGGAAACGACGCCGGGACGAACCTGGCCCTTTTCCAGCTTGTTGAGGAAGGTCGAGCGAACCTCGGACTGGGTCTGCTCGAGCCAAGCACGACGGGAGAGCACCACGTTATTGCGGTTCTTGTCGAGCTCGATGATCTTCGCTTCGATCTGCTGACCGATGTACGGAGCCAAGTCGCGCACTCGACGCATCTCGACGAGCGAAGCGGGCAGGAAGCCGCGCAGGCCGATATCCAGGATCAGGCCGCCCTTGACAACCTCGATGACCGTACCGGTGACCACACCGTCTTCTTCCTTGACCTTCTCGATATCGCCCCAGGCACGCTCGTACTGCGCACGCTTCTTGGACAGGATCAGGCGGCCTTCTTTGTCTTCCTTGGTCAGAACCAGGGCTTCGACTTCGTCGCCCACGGAAACGACCTCTGAAGGGTCGACGTCGTGCTTGATGGAAAGCTCGCGGGAAGGGATAACGCCTTCGGTCTTGTAGCCGATGTCGAGCAGAACTTCGTCACGGTCAACCTTGACGACAGTGCCTTCGACGAGATCGCCGTCATTGAAGTACTTGATGGTGGCATCAATAGCGGCGAGGAAATCCTCAGAAGTACCGATGTCGTTGATCGCAACGACAGGAGTACTGGTCTTTTCTGGGGTGGTGATGGTCATGTAGTAGGGACTCCGATGTGGATAGTTTTGGGAAAAATCTCTTTGAGCACGGCTTGCAGACACGCAATACGCGCCCGTTTAGTCTAGTTGGATCTGGCAAGTAACGCAAAACACGTTTCGGGCCCGTGACGCCGTTCCAGCGAGAGATCAGAGGACCGACTAAAAATGGCTTGCACAGAACGGCGGACGCTCCACCGCGAAGAGGCGTTGAGCGAGTTCGACGGCGCCGCTCCGATGCTCGCTGATCCGCCCTGCGGCACACAGAATACTCGCCGGAACACCACCCAGATAAAGCGAACTAAGATCCGCGATATCCAAGCTCACATCGGGCTTTTCAGCGTGATCCACCACTGAGACCTTGGCTTTCCCTCTGACCACGAGAAGCTGGAAGATCCCGGACGTCAGTTGAAGCGGATCGGACACCTCCAGGCAGAGCTCACCATCGGCCGGGTATTCGCGGGCCTCCAAGGCTTGCACGACATCCAGGATCCGCAACCACAGCATGTCTTTTTCGGCGCTGACACTCAGGCACCGCCGATCGCTGAGCGCCCACTCCAGTGGATCCTCCGCAGGTGCCTGCTGCCAGCGGATCTGCTCAATCAGGTCGATAGCCGCCAGATGCTGCCAGAGCTCCAGATATGCCTGATCCGTGGCCGCCACCAGATCAATGACCTCCACCGCGGTCGGCTGAGTGTCCCAGCCGAGAAACTTATAGGAGACATAGCCGTCTGGCTGGCCTTCGGCGTCATAGTGCAACGCACTGAGCACATTCTCGTCTTCTTCATTCCTCCAGGCGCCCATTCCAGCGGCAAGATAACGGTAGCCTTCGAGCCTGTCGATTGACCCCGGCTGACTGCGATGCCAGGGAGCGAAGATCTTCGGAGCCAGTTCCACCAGGGCCTGCCGCGGGACGGCCTCCACCCTGCCGGGGAGTTCCTGGCTCAGCTGAAACCTAGGCCCCACATCGACCGTCACGGAGCGCTCTTTAGTGGCTACTCCAAAACCAAAGCGCCGGTAGATGCCACCCTCCGAAGCGGTGAGCGCCGCGAGAGCGAGCCCGTCCCGCTTGGCGCGGAGCAGGTTCTCGCTCATCATCCTGCTCAGTATGCCGCGCCGCCGGTGCGTGCTACGAACCGTTACCGCGGTCACCAAAAGAGTCGGCAACATCTTTCCGAAACCGATATTGAGCTCTTTGACCAAGCTTCCGAAAGTGGCAATCGGCCGTTCTCGGTCAAAGGAGTACTCGGCTGGCTGCCCGAGCTGATAGACGGCGGTGTGCTGATGCCCATCCTTGACCCGGATCGCCAGTGAGGTGTTGATCTGCTCGACACTGCGTTTCGGGCTGTGGAAGCCGTGATTCACCGCACGGATCCACTCCACCGCCTGCTGGTACCCGGGCTCATCCGGAGCGGCGGCCGGAAAGCGCCTGATCTGGTAGTCGTCGTCGAAAGCCATTAAAAAGCCGTTCTGGTCACCGGCGGCACCGGACTGCGGAACAAATCATCGAATAGCTCCAGGGCGGACTCCGCAGTCTCCGCGGGCAGTCGCCCGGCCTGATGCAGAGTCCTGGCACTCACACCAGCTAAATAGAGCGAGCCCAACGCGGCGACGTCTAGTTCGAGGTCAACCGGTCCATCATCTTCACCGTGCGAGATCGTGCTCGGCTGCCCACCCTGCACCTTCAAGGTGAAGACCCCCGGGGTGCACCCCAGCGAATCCAGAACTCGCAAGGTGATCTCGCCGTCAGCCCAGTATTTCCGGGCATTCAGCAGCGCTGGTACATCGAGCGGCCGCAACCAGAGCGAATCGACTTCCCGGGTCACTTTGTAGCGGCGTGAATCGACGAGTGCCCACAGCAGCGGATCGCTGACCGGCGCTCCAGGCCATTCCACCGCCATCGAAAGATCAACCCCGCCGAGGAACTGCCAAAGCGCTAGGTAAGAGTTCGAATTGAGCGCCAGCAGATCGATGATCTCGAGGGTCAGCGGCTTATGTTGATACCCCAGATGCTTATAACTGACATAGCCGTCGATCTGACCATCCGATGCATAGTGAACGGCCACCCGAACCTTGCGATCGGGCTCAGGGTGGTCAAAGCTGCCTTCTCCGGCTACCAGCAACCGATAGTGATCAGGGCGGAGAATCGACCCGTACGTCGTGGCGTGAAAAGCTTCAAACAGCTCCGCCTGCACAGCCCCGGCAGAGCTCGTGGGAGCCAGTTCAACCTCACCGGTGGGCGCCGTGCGCAAGGCGAAGCCAAGCGAAGTATCCACTGTGACAAAGCGAGATCTGGTGGCTTCACCGAAACCGAACCGGCCATAAATCGATGCTTCTGAGGCTGTGAGTGCGGCCAACGGCACACCTCGCTGCTTGGCGTCGGCGAGGTCCGCTGTGATCATCGCGGAAAGCAGACCACGCCGCCTGTGGCTGGGTCGCACGGTCACCGCGGTGATCATATCCACTGGCAATAGCCCGGCACCGACATTGATCGTGCCATCCGAAGAAGCATAGGTGGCAACTGGTTCCCGCCGCGGAAGGCTGCCTTGCCGAATCTGCTCGGCATAGGCCGCATACGCCCTTTGACCGTCTGCGGCAGCAGTTCCGACGAATGTGGGCTGATTCTCTTCAGCAATATCGCTTTCGTGGAATCCTCTGGCCACTGCGAGCATCCAGGACTTAGCGCGTTCATCCACGGTTCCCGCCGAATCAACCGAGTCCCTCAGCGGCCAGCATTCGAGAGTGTAGGGAAAATTCGTCTCTGGTTCTCGGATTACGCTCACAAGAATCCAGCCTAGTTCGCATCGTAGACAGAATGAAGCCCCTGACCTGGAGGGCACTCCAGCACCTAGCCTGGCAGGATGACGAACAATCTTGAGAAGCAGGGCCAGCTGGGCAGCGGCTTCGGCGCGCAGAGCACCGCTGAGGAAGTGCTCTCCGGCATTGATCTCTCCGGGCAGACGGCGCTCATCACCGGCGGCTATTCGGGTATTGGTTTTGAAACCACCGCGGCCTTGAGCCGGGCCGGAGCTCGAGTGATCGTACCCGCCCGACGGCCCGAAGTCGCGCGGGAAGCCTTGAAAGAGCTGCCCGAGGTGGAGGTGGCGACCCTGGACCTCGGTGATCTGGAGAGCGTCAGAGGCTTCGCCGAAGGATTCTTGGAAAGCGGACGGGTGCTGAACCTGGTGATCAATAACGCCGGTATCATGGCTTGCCCGGAGACCAGGGTGGGGCCCGGCTGGGAGGCTCAGTTCGCCACGAATCACCTCGGCCACTTCGCCCTGATCAACCGACTGCGCCCAGCGTTCGCCGAGCAGAGCCGGGTCATCGCACTGTCTTCCACTGGGCATTTCCGTTCCCCGATCCGCTGGGATGATGTGCAGTTCACCAGCGGTTATGACCACTGGCAGGCCTATGGGCAAGCCAAAACCGCCAACGCTCTCTTCGCGGTGCACTTGGATGCCCTAGGCGCGGAGAGCGGGTTGCACGCCTTTTCGGTGCATCCCGGAGGTATTTTCACCCCTCTGCAGCGTCACCTCTCCCTCGAGGATCAGATAGCGCTCGGCTGGCTCGCGGAAGACGGCACTCCCAGCCCCGCTGCCAGTGCGCATTTCAAAACTCCGGCGCAGGGGGCGGCCACCTCGGTGTGGGCTGCCACATCCGCCCTGCTCAAGGGTCACGGCGGGGTTTATTGCCAGGACTGCGACGTCGCCGAACCCGCGCTCGAAGACAATCCGGCCCTCGGCGGTGTGAAGGCCTGGGCGGTAGACGCCGAGCAAGCCCGTCGGCTCTGGGTACTCTCCGCCGAGCTGACCGGGGTCAATGCCTTCTAGACTGCAGCCTCACGGATAGCAAAATTTCAACCGATTCACGACGTCGTGCCCGCCGAGGAGCGCGGCGTCGTCTTCGTCTGGGCCCCGGTGATCTCCTCCACGTGATGTTGCCGAGGGCTGAAGTGGCACAGACGAGGTGGCACTGGCTAGGTCGGGGCAAAGCGGGAGTGGTGCGGACTGGGGGCAGCGCTGAAGTGAGCGAAGCACCTCTTAAACGTCAGCGCAGGACTACCCTCCGGCTATGCACCAGAGATGGTGTCCTTACCTCGCATATTTTCCTTGGAATAAACGGAATTAATACTTGAATATTTAAGTTTCGAGGCGATAATTGGGTATTAAATAACTACATAAATATGCAAATTTACATACTTCTCGAACGAACTCACTGAGTTATTCAATAAATGCACCCGTAAAAACCTAGATTTCAACCAGGGGCCTGAACTTAAGATTCCGCATGATCGCCTTCGACCGATACGACGAGAGGCAGAGCCAGGGGCTTCACCGACCACCCAGGCCCGTCAAACCAAGCATCAAAGGCCGGGCATGAGTGACGCCAGCAGTGCAGTGGCCACATCACCATCCGGTTCAGATTGTGTTCGCGTATTCCCTTCTCTTAAATCCCTGATAACCAGCGGATTTTCCAACTTCGAAACTACTGTAGCTCCGCTAATACTTTCTGCGCAAGCGCTTTCGCAAAATATTAATTAAACTTTTTAAATCCATTGCGCGGCCACAATCTGAGAGATAGCATCAGTGCCGTAAGTCTCCCTTCATAAAGTGCACTCCAGCCTTTATGAAACGCTGTATTCCTCTTCACGTCCCCTGAAAAGCTCTGCGCCGTCATCGTTGATGGTGTGGCGCCTCGTCGACGATGACGCATCGAAAGGACACCATGAAAAACCCACCTCCCCTGCGCCGCGCACTGGCAAGAGCAGCCGCGGTCGCTTTAGCAGCCGGACTGATTCCACTGCTCTCAGTGCCAGCAGCCCACGCCGATACCAGCATCCTCTCCACCGGAAAGTCCACCTCGGAGAGCAGCCAGAACGACGTCTACGGCTCGGCGAACGTCACCGATGGAAATCAGAGCAGCTATTGGGAATCAGCCAATAATGCCTTTCCGCAGTGGGTCCAAGTCGACCTCGGTGAGAACTCCACGGTGGAATCTCTCCAACTCAAACTGCCCGACGCGGCAGCCTGGGCCACCCGCAGCCAGACCATTGCGGTGCTGAGCAGCACCGACGGTTCGAGCTTCCAGACGATTCAATCCGCCAGCTCTTACACCTTCGATCCGGCCCAGCACAACACCGTGAGCGTCGATGTCCCCGACACCTCGGCGCGCTATGTCCGGCTCCAATTCAGCGCCAATACTGGCTGGCCAGCCGCCCAGCTCTCAGAATTCGAGGTCTGGGGCATCCCCTCACCCAAACCAGATCTCACGGTCAGCTCGATTTCCTCCTCCCCCGCTGCTCCGGACGAAACCAGCGCATTGACGCTCAACGCGGCGGTCAAGAACACCGGAACGGCGAACGCTCCGGCCAGCTCCGTGGACTTCTTCCTGGCCGGGAAGAAAGTGGGCAGCGCAGCAGTTCCTGCCCTCGCCATCGGCGCTAGCACAACGGTGAGTCTCTCGGTCGCGGCCCAGCCCGCCGGTAGCTATGAACTCAAAGCCACCGTGGATCCGGCGAATACCATCGCCGAGTTGAACGAGAACAACACCCTGATCGCTGCCAGCCCGCTCCTTGTCTCGGCACTGCCTTCCGCTGATCTGGTGGTTGTTTCCGCCTCGCCGAATCCGACATCCCCCAATGCGGGTGATCAGGTCTCTTTCGCTGTCACCGTCAAGAACCAGGGCAATCAGCCATCTTCTGCGACAGCACACGCCGTGACCCTCAAAGTACTCGACAGCAACGGCACCGCGGTCAAGAGCTTCACTGGAAGCGTCACGGGCACGATCGCGGCCGGAGCAACCGCGAGCCCGGTGAATCTGGGTAGCTGGCTGGCCGCGAACGGCTCCTATACGGTGCAGACCACGATCGCCCCGGACTCCGCCGAGAACGCGGCGAAGCAGGGCAATAACACCTCCTCCTCGAACCTGTTCGTCGGGCGCGGCGCCAATATGCCGTACCGCACGTTGGAAGCGGAGGACGGTTCGCTGGGAGGCTCGGCCGCTGTCTTGGGGCCCAACCGCACAGTAGGAGATCTCGCGGGTGAAGCCTCGGGACGCAAGGCCGTGAAGCTCTCAGCCACCGGCGACTATGTGCAGTGGGCTCTGCCACAGGCCACCAATACCCTGGTCACCCGCTTTGCGATCCCCGATTCCGCGGATGGCAAGGGGGCCAATGCCACCATCAGCGTGTACGTCAACGGCAATTTCTTCAAGACCCTCGACCTGACCAGCCGTTACTCCTGGCTCTACGGAAACGAGACCAATCCCGACAACACCCCGAGCGCGGGCAGCCCGCGGCATATCTACGACGAAGCCAACATTCTCTTCGATTCGACGGTGCCGGCTAACTCCACTATCCGCTTGCAGAAGGATAGCGGGAACACCGCCTCCTACTACTCCATCGACTTCGTCGACATCGAGCAAGTCAGCGTGCAGCCGAATCCGGATCCCACGAAATACCTGGTGCCAGCGGGTTTCAGCCACCAGAATGTGCAGGACGCGCTGGATGCCTTCCGGCAGGACACCACGGGCAAATTGCTCGGCGTCTATCTGCCAGCCGGTGACTACTCGACCTCGAGTAAATTCCAAGTCTATGGAAAAGCCGTTCAGGTGATTGGAGCCGGACCCTGGTACACCAGGTTCCATGCCCCCGCCGATCAGGACAACACCGATATCGGCTGGCGGGCGGAGAACACCGCCAATGGTTCGAGCTTCACCGGTTTCGCCTACTTCGGAAACTATGTCAAGCGCATCGACGGCCCAGGAAAGGTCTTCGACTTCAGCAATGTCTCCTCGATGACCATCGACAACGTCTGGGTGGAGCACATGATCTGCATGTTCTGGGCTTCCAATATGGACAACTCGACGGTCAAGAATTCACGGATCCGAGATACCTTTGCCGACGGCATCAATATGACCAATGGCAGCGCAAATAACCGGGTGAGCAATGTGGATGCCAGGAGCACCGGCGACGATTCCTTCGCACTCTTCGCCGCCACCGATAACGGCGGCAGCGGGCAGTCGGGGAATGTCTTCGAGAACTTGACCAGCCGCTTGACCTGGCGGGCTGCCGGTTTGGCCGTCTACGGCGGTCAAGATAACACCTTCCGGAACATCCTGATCGCGGACACTCTGGTCTACTCGGGTGTGACGGTGTCCTCCTTGGACTTCGGCTACCCGATGGAAGGTTTCGGGCCCAAGGACACCGTGTTCGATGGCATCACGCTCTTGCGGGACGGCGGGCACTTCTGGGGCTCCCAGACCTTCGGAGCGATCTGGATGTTCTCAGCCTCGAAGACCTTCAGCAATATCGTGATGCGAAATATCGATATCGTCGACCCCACCTATTCGGGCATAATGTTCCAGACCAATTACTCGGGCTCGACGCCGCAGAACAGTTTCCAGAACGTCTCTTTCAGCAATGTCTCAATCTCAGGCGCCCAGAAGTCAGGGGACCAGTTCGATGCCAAGAGCGGATTCGGGATCTGGGCCAATGAGATGCCCGAGCCGGGTCAAGGCCCAGCTGTCGGCTCTGCGACCTTCAGCAATCTGAAGTTCTCCAACAACGCGCAGGACGTGAAGAACACCACGAGTACCTTCACCCTCAATATTCTGCCCTGATCGCGGAATAGCGCTCCAGGAGGGCGGGTTTCGAGCACTGCGAAACCCGCCCTCCTTTTGCTCTGATCATGAGTTTCAGCCGAGCACTGGGCCCGGTAGCAGCAGGGCTAGTGCCCGGCGTCGAACCAGCTCTTACCGGTGCCGATCTGCACGTCGAGCGGCACCGAGAGGTCGGCAGCCGAGGCCATCTGCTCTGAGACCAGCGCGGTGAGCTGCTTGAGTTCCCCCGGTGCCACCTCGAAGACCAATTCATCGTGAACCTGAAGCAGCATTCTGGACTCCAGCCCGGCCTTGCTGATCTCTGCATCCACACCCAGCATGGCTCGCTTGATGATATCGGCGGCGGAACCCTGGATCGGCGCATTGAGCGCCGCCCGCTCGGCCATCTCACGCAAGTGCCGATTGTCGCTAGTCAGCTCGGGAAGGTAACGACGGCGACCCTCGATGGTTTCGGTGTAGCCATCCAGCCTGGCCTGCTCCACCACCCCGCGCAGGTAATCGCGCACCGCGCCGAACCGGTCGAAGTAATCCTTCATTAAGGTGCGTGCCTCATCGACGCTGATATTCAGCTGCTTGGAGAGGCCAAAGGAACTCAAGCCGTAGACCAGACCGTAGGACATTGCCTTGACCTTGGACCGCATGGCAGAGGTGACATCCTGCGGTTCCACATTGAAGATATGCGAGCCGACGAAACGGTGCAGGTCCTCGCCGTCCTTGAAAGCCTGGATCAAGGCCTGATCACCGGAGAGGTGAGCCATAATCCGCATTTCGATCTGGGAGTAGTCGGCGGTCAGCAGGGTCTCGTACTGAATCGCTGTTTTTGTTTTGCCACCCTGTTGAGCCTTCTGTGGCACGCCTCGACCAACCACGAAAGCACCGCGGATGCGACGTCCTTCCTCACTGCGGATCGGGATGTTCTGCAAGTTCGGGTTGTTGGAGGAGAGCCGTCCGGTGGCCGCGATGTTCTGCGCGTAGCTGGTGTGCACCCGCTCGTCGGGGCCGATCGACTTGAGCAGGCCTTCCACGGTCTGGCGTAGCTTGGTGGCGTCCCGGTAGGTCTGCAATTGCAGCAGGAAGGGGTGCGGGTGCTTCTCGGTCAGGTCGGCCAGCGCCTCGGCATCGGTGGAGAAGCCGGTTTTGATCTTCTTGGTCTTGGGCATTCCCAGTTCATCGAAGAGCACTGTTTGCAGCTGCTTGGGCGAGCCGAGATTCACCTCGTGGCCGATGATCGTATAGGCCTCGCTCTGCGCGGCTTCGATGGTCTCGGTGAAGTCGGACATCAGCAAATCCAGGGTCTCCTTGGAGACCGAGATTCCGGAGAGCTCCATTTCGGCGAGCACCTTGGCGAGCGGTAGCTCCATTCCGCTGAGCAGCTTCTGTGCTCCGCGTTCCTCCAGCATCGGGGCAAAGTGATCGCTCAGCCGCTCGGTGACAAAGGCCCGTACCACTGCGTCGGCGGCTCCGTCGTCGCCGTCCAGACCGAGGTCGAGTTGCCCGGCGTCCTTGACGGCGCTCACACTGAGCGCCGTCTTGAGGTGGTACTGGCTCAGATCAGCGAGTTCGTAATTCCTCCGCTCGGGCTGAATCAGATAGCCGGAGATCGAGGTGTCATCCACCACTCCGCCGAGCCGCAGCCCCCGGCCGGAGAGCGCCTTATAGGCGGCCTTGACGTCGTGAACCACCTTAGGAGCGTCGCCCGCAAGCCAGTCGGCCAGCACTTTTTCCGCCGCGGCGTCGAGATCTCCCAGCGGTAGGTAAGCGGCCGAGGACTGGGTGCTCAAGGCGATGCCGTGCACGTCCAAGCCAATCGGGTCCGCGAGAGGCAGACTGTCACCAGCCAGTGCCAGCCCCACCCTGCTCGAGCCAAGGCTCTCGAACCAGCTAGTGACGGCGGAAGCCTCGGTGAGCAGCTGATGCGCCGGAACTTGATGCTCGGCGTCGGGGGCGTCGTCTTCATCGCTTCCGAAGAGGTCGAAGAGCCGTTTGCGCAGCGTCTTGAACTGCAGGGCATCGAAGAGCTCCTCGACTTTCTCCCGGTCCGGGTGCCTGAGTTCCATGGCTTCCAGAGGAACCGGCAAGTCGAGGTCGCGCAGCAGGTGATTGAGCCTGCGGTTCCGTTTCACGCTGTCGATGTGCTCACGCAGTGCGTCGCCCACCTTGCCGCCGATCGAGTCGAGGTTCTCCAGGATGCCTTCCAGGCCGCCGTACTGGTTGATCCATTTGGCGGCTGTTTTGGGCCCGACGCCGGGCACTCCCGGCAGGTTGTCGGCGGTCTCCCCCACCAGGGCCGCCAGATCGGAGTACTGCGCGGGTGAGACGAAGTACTTCTCCTGGACCGCGGTGGCGTCCATCGGCGGAATGTCCGAGATCCCCTTCTTGGGGTAGAGCACCAAGGTCTTCTCGGTGATCAGTTGGAAAGCGTCACGGTCGCCGGAGACCACCAGGGTGTCCCAACCGGCGTTTTCGGCCTGGGTGGCCAGGGTGGCGATGATGTCGTCCGCTTCGTAGCCGTCGAGGCTGATGGTAGGCACGTTCATCGCGTCCATCACCTTGATGATCAAATCGACCTGGCCACCGAACTCCTCGGGGGTCTTATTCCGCCCGGCCTTGTACTCGGTGTACTCCTCAGAGCGGAAAGTCGGAGTGTCCAGGTCGAAGGCCACCACGACATGGCTGGGTTTCTGCTGCCGGATCATGGTGAGCAACATCGAGGTGAAGCCGTGCACCGCATTGGTGTGCTGCCCGGTATCGGTGACAAAAGTCTCCGGAGGCAGGGCATAGAAAGCTCGGAAGGCCATCGAGTGACCGTCCAGCACCAGCAGCTTCGGGGTCTGGGCACTCTGCGCAGCAGGGCCAAGGGCAACAGCAGTCGTTTCACTCACAGAGCTAAGCCTATCCCCATGCCTTCCCAAAGCTCGTTCCTCGCTTCGGGGCCCTCGGCACGTGGGCCCAGTCCAGGGGTCCCCACGCAGAGCCCGCGAGTATTCGTTGCTTCCCGCTGGCAAAAAGCCGCCAACGGGCCCCTCACAACTCACTGAGGGCAGAACGATAGGCGCTATCCCCTCCAACCAGCCTTCCCATTGAGTGTTAGTGCTGTTACTCATGAGACAGAAATAACTGCACTCCTGCACCGCCAGTAACACTCACTGGGACAAACGGAAGAGAACGAGTGAGGGTGAGGCCTATTTGCCGTGGAAGAACGGCACGATGAGATACACGCCGTAGAGCACCGCAGCCGCGCAGAGCAGGTAACAGATAAAACCGGCAATCCGGATTCGAACCCGGGCAGCCCCGGTCCTGTCCATGCTCTCAGCATGTAGTCTGACCGCGAAGGAGAACAGAGTGACCACGGCTAAGGCCGCAACCAAGGTGGCCATCGCCACTACGGCGAAAGCCGCCCAATTGATACTCATTTCTTCCCCGCCAATCCACGAATTCGCCGTTTAGGTCTTTCAATGATCTCCGCAGCCGCCTCGACTTCGGCGACCCCGGCAATATCCCGTTCATCGCCGCGCCGCGAAACGATGAAAATCGCCAGCACGCCGCCCAGGCCGAGCACGGCGTCGAGAACCAGTCCGAATACTCCCAGTTGCGCGATCAGGGCAGCGATCGCGCCCACCACTGCCGCAGCCGGCAGGGTGAAGAGCCAACCCACCGCCATCTTTCCCGCCAGTCTCCAGCGAACCACCGCGCCGGGGCGACCCAGACCGGAGCCGATCACCGAACCGGAAGCAACCTGAGTGGTGGAGAGCGCAAACCCCAGGTGCGAGGAGGCCAGAATCGCGGCAGCCGTCGAGGTCTCAGAGGCGAAGCCCTGCGCGGGCTTGACCTCGGTCAACCCGCTGCCCAGGGTCTTGATGATCCGCCAGCCACCCGAATAAGTGCCAAGCGCAATAGCCAACGCACAAGACGCGATCACCCAGAGCTGAGGATTGGTCCCCGCCGCCTGATAGCCGCCCGCGATCAGCACCAGGGTGATGACGCCCATGGTCTTCTGCGCATCGTTGGTGCCGTGCGCCAGCGCGACCAGCGAAGAAGAGAAGATCTGGGCATAACGAAATCCGGCACGCCGATTAGGCAGATGAGCGCCATCGTCGGAAACCCGTCGAGTGATGGCATAGGCGACCAGAGTACAGACGAAGGCTACGAAGCCTGCCACCAGGGGCGCCAAGAGCGCCGGGATGATGACATTGCTGAGCAATACGCCGTAGTTGATCACTCCGAAGCCCGCACCAATGATGGCGGCGCCGATCAGGCCGCCGAACAGGGCGTGAGAGGAACTGGACGGCAGACCGAGCAACCAGGTGAGCATATTCCAGAGCACAGCACCGAGCAGCCCGGCGAAAATAATGGTGGGGGTGATATTGATGCCGCTGGGGCCTTCATTGATCAGGTTCCCGGAGATCGTTTTGGCTACTTCCGTAGAGAGGAAGGCACCCACCAGGTTAAGCAAGGCCGCCAGTCCGACGGCGACCTTGGGCTTGATCGCCCCGGTCGCGATGGGCGTAGCCATGGCATTCGCGGTGTCATGAAATCCATTGGTGAAGTCGAAGAAAAGCGCCACCACAATGACTAAAACAACAATGACCAACAGGTCCACAAGAGTCCTTATCTATAAGTTCTATCCGCTGTTCACTGCTCACCGTGACCCGCACGGCCAAACCCGTCGAGAGAAAATCAAACCGGATCTCCGGCTACTCTAAATCGTGAATCTGACCTCGTCGATAGCCCGCCCTGAGATTGGATCCTTTTGTATCTTAGGGCAAGCCGTGCCAGCCTAGGTTCATGACCGATTACACACAGGAACTTATCGATGCCGGGATCCCTCCGGCGCTGCAGCAAATGCTCAATCGGCACGGAGTCGGCCGTCTGACGGTGAAGCTGGGAATCAGGTTTTTAGAGCTCAGCGCGGAGCGAATGGTCGGCACCATGCCGGTGGAAGGCAACACCCAGGTGGCGGGGATTCTGCACGGCGGCGCGCATCTGGTGCTGGCTGAGACCCTGGGTTCTTTCGCCGCCGGAATTCATGCAGGCAGAGACGGACAGGCTCTCGGCATTGAGATCAGTGCCACCCATCACCGTTCGGTATCCTCGGGTCTGGTTACCGGCACTTGCACGGCCATTCATCTGGGCCGCACGCTGACCACTCATGAAGTGGTGATGACCGATGAAGAAGGACGGCGGCTCTCCACCGCTCGGATCACGAATCTGATTCGCCGTCGAGACACAACGGAATGAGCTCGCCCGCTGCTTCTCTGCCGGGTGGCGCACAGCGGGTGCTGATCTATGGCGTGACCGGTTCGGGGAAATCGACCCTGGCTCTGCAACTGGGAACCCTCACGGGTATTGCACCGCACTTAGTGGATGAGGAAATTGGCTGGCTGCCAAATTGGCAAGAGCGTCCCCCTGAAGAACAGCGTCGTTTGGCTGCTGCGTTAGCCGCTGAGGAGTCCTGGATCCTGGATTCGGTCTACGGTAAATTCCGGGACGTGGTAGTGCCTCGAACCGAGCTGATCATCGGACTGGACTATTCTCGGGCCCGCACTTTGATTCAGTTGGTTCGGCGAACTGCTCGACGAGTTATCGAACGCGAACCGATCTGCAACGGTAACGTAGAAACGCTCCGCCAAACATTCTCCAAGGATTCCATACTGGTTTGGCACTTTAGAAGCTTCAGCCAGAAACGTCGGACGATGCGGGATTTTGCCGCTCAAGCGGCGGCCGACCCCAGCGCACCGAGGGCAATTCTCTTCTCTCATCCCGGGGAAAAAGATCGCTGGCTGGCCTCTTTGACCGAGGTCTCTCGCTGAACCGTGTTTCAGCCGGAATCATCTGGCAGACGAGCCGGAGACAGCTTCGAACGGCCCGCTACAGCGCATAACGAAGCTCCAGCACTCCGCCGCCAAAGGCGCGCTGTGAGAGCAGCTCAAGCTGCGACGTGGCAGTTGAAATGGGTAATAGGCGCTTCCCCGAGCCGAGTACGAAAGGCACCACGCTGAGGTACAGCTCATTGAGCAAACCCGCTTCGTGGAACTGCGCGGCCAGATTCCCGCCGCCAACCATCCAGACGTCCTGCTCCCCCGCCGCGCTCACCGCTTGGCTGTGCACTTTAGACACGTCATCGTGAACGAATAGCACATTTTCAGCTCCCTTGATCCGAGGTAATTCGGAATGGCTGAAGACCCAGCACGGCAGGTCTTGATACGGCCATTCCTCCCCCTGATCGAGCAGGAACCGGTAGGTCTCAGCACCCATCACCAGGGCACCGATTCCGCTGTAGAACTCGGCATAGAGCCGCTCGTGCTCGGTGAATCCGGTCAGCGAGAACAACCAGTCGAGACCGTGTTCTTCGGTGGCGATGAAACCGTCGATGGAGACCGCAGAGTAGTAGATAACCTTTCCCATCAGGAAAGGTTATCTACTGGCTCTGACAGTTTGGGACCAGCTACTCGGTAACCCGCACCACGGGTCGTTCGGTCTGCTCTGAGACCTCAGGAGCCTGCGTTGCGTCTTCCGGAAGAGGCGCTTGCTGTCCCACAGCGTGCCAGGATGTCTTCTTCGGCTTGGCGAAGAAGGTCGCAGCGACGAATCCCACCAGAATCAAGATTGCCGGCAAGAAGAGCGACTGCCCCATCGAGGTGGCATAGGCTGAGTGCAAGAATTCTGGAAGCGGCCCGGTCTCCCCTCCAGCAGCGGCGGCGCCGGCATGTGCCACTGGCAAATTAGCCGACAGTCGCGCCGTCATGAGAGTGGCGATAGCGGCCGAACCCAGCACCGCCCCGATCTGCCTCGTGGAGTTATAGACACCGGCTCCGGCACCGGCTTGCGCCGGAGCGAGGTTCCTGGTCGCCGTCATCGATACCGGAGCCCAAATTCCAGCACTAGCGAACCCGAAGAGCGAGATCGGCATCAACAATTGCCAAATCGGCACATCAGAGGTCAGTATCGAACCGAGCCAGAACAGCCCGATGGAAAGAATCGCGAAGCCTGTCATCGCGAAGTACCGCGGATTCACCTTAGGCAATAACTTACCGACCAGCGGAGCGAGACCGCCCGAGATCACTGCCATCGGGACCATCAGCAGGGCCGCTTCGGTAGGAGTCAGCGAGCGCACATTCTGGGCATAGAGCATCAAGGGCAAGATCATGGCGGCGATGGCGAAGCCCATCGACATGATCGCAACATTCGCGAGCGAGAAGTTGCGGTCTTTGAAGAGCTTGAGCGGCAGCAGCGGCTCGGCCTTATTGAAGTACTGCCAGGCGACAAAGGCCACCAACAATACAATGCCTCCGATAATGAGCGACCAGACGCTGATCGGGCCGACGATGGTGCCCCAGTTATAGCTCCCGCCCTCTTGCAGGCCGAAAACTATGCAGAACATTCCAGCCGCGCTAAGTATCACGCCCAGCCAGTCAAAGCGGTGCGAGCTGGTAGGAAGTTTGGGAACCAATCGAGCCGCCAGAATAAAACCAATGACGCCGACCGGGACGTTGATATAGAAGATCCATTCCCAGCCCAGAGAGTCCACCAGCACACCACCCAGAACCGGGCCAACCAGCGTCGCTACGCCGGCCACCGAGCCCCAGAGCCCCATAGCTGCACCACGGCGTTCCGGTGGGAAAACCCTGGTGATCACCGCCATGGTCTGCGGCGTCATCAAAGCGGCACCCAGTCCCTGTACCACCCGGGCCACAATGAGTACTTCAACGCTGCCGGATAAACCGCACCACGCCGACGCCGCGGTGAAAACCGCCAGTCCGGTCAAATAGAGGTTCTTCGTCCCGAATCGGTCGCCTAAGCGTCCGGTGATCAAAAGGGGTACAGCGTAGGCCAGCAAATAGGCGCTGGTCACCCAGACCACCTGGTTAATGCCAGCGTTCAAGCCGTCCATGATCGCGGGAGTGGCTACCGAGACAATGGTCGAATCGACCAGGATCATGAAGAAGCCAATGACCATCGACCATAGCGCTGGCCACGCTCTTGCGTGTTCTTTCATCAGAGTTCCTTAGTAATTTTGTCAATAGTGAGTTGTGGATGCTTGGCCATCAGCCGCGAATAGTGGGTCCAGGGCAACTCGCCGTTTTCCAGCTCGATCAGAGTCCTGCTGATCCAGCTCATCTGGGCCTGCAAAATATTCAGCTGGTACCCGAAATCGAGCCATAGCGCCCTGTTGAGTTCTTGTGCGGTGAACTTCGCACAGGTCTCGGTGAGTTCCTCGATCTCAGCTTTGAGCTTGGCTTTTCTTTCGCCTAACAGCTCAATCACTTCGTCTTTGGGCAAATTGTGCGCTTCTGCGACGCCCTGGCGAAAAGCCGGATATTCCACGACCACTTCGCGCAATAGACCGCTGAGGTGTTGACGCAGCGCTTGGTAGCCACCGGGCTTGATCGAATAATTCGTTCGCTCCGGACGATTGCCTTCGCGTTCAACACCTTGCTGCTCGATCAGCCCCTGGCCCAGTAATCGATCCACCGCATGATAGAGGGATCCTGGCCGAATTTTCATCAATCTGTCTTCGCGACGTTCGATCAAGGTTTGGTACATCTCGTACGGATGCATATTCCGTTCCATCAGAAGGCCCAACACAGCGGCTCCTATGGGAGTGATTTCTTCGGCCATCGACCCTCCTCAGCTGGGTTTTCTTTTACGGAACAAGCTCATAAACATTCAACATTGATTATCTTAGCTGAAATATTCCAATTGGAATAGTCCATTCGGAAAATGTGATCAGAGTCTCAGTGCAGCGTTGATTTAGGGTGCCGGCATGGCTGAAGAATGGTCGAACCAGCAGCAGTCCTCACCGCCATCTGAGCGGGAGCTGAGAATGCGGATCCACCCAGGACCCCGCCACAAAAAAGCAGGAAAAGCCCGGAAAGCAGGACAACCCGGCCATCAGAGAACTCTCGCAGCGTGAAACCGCCCTAGCGGTGAGTTACCGCCTGAGGTTTGGGAAAAATTCAGACGACG
Source organism: Psychromicrobium ferritrahens (assembly GCF_043789415.1). Lineage (NCBI taxonomy): Bacteria > Bacillati > Actinomycetota > Actinomycetes > Micrococcales > Micrococcaceae > Psychromicrobium > Psychromicrobium ferritrahens. Next base: position 117,063 of record NZ_JBDLLW010000002.1, read on the forward strand.
TCGAGCTTGAGCGGTGCCCGGCGAGCTATCCCGACCGCCCGATAAGTCCAGCCGCTGGCTCGCCAGCTTTCGGCGTCAAGAGCATTCCGGCCGTCCAAGACGACCTTCCTGCCCACGAGGCCCGCAACTTCCGAGGGATCGAGCGAACGATACTGATCCCATTCGGTCATCAGGATCACCAGTTCAGCGCCCTGTAATGCCGTGGAGCACTCAGTTTCAAAGCGCAATTGCGGATACTGCAGCCAGGCCTGGTTGACCGCTTCGGGGTCTGTCACAACGACTTTCGCGCCCTGGGTAGCTAATTGCATCGCCACCTCAAGCGCGGGCGAATCCCGAGTGTCGTCCGTCTTCGGTTTAAAGGACGCCCCCAGGATAGTGATCCGACGACCAGCCAGCTTGTCCTGGCAGAGCTCCCTCGCCGCTTCGGCGATTCGGTACCTGGCATCCGCATTGATGCCATCCACCAGGGACATCAGTTCGTCGATGGCTTCGATGCCATGACGCTGAGCTTGAGCCCGGAAGGAACGAAGGTCTTTGGGCAGACAGCCACCACCGAACCCAGCGCCGGCGTGTAAGTATTTGCCGCCGATTCTTTCGTCGAGCCCTAGCGCTTCGGCTAATTCCGTGACATCCGCTCCGGTGGCTTCGCAGAACTCTCCCACCGCGTTGATATAGGAGAGCTTGAGTGCCAAAAAGGCGTTCGCAGCCACCTTGATCAGCTCTGCGGTGGGCAAATTGGTCACCAGCCTCGGCACCTCTGCCTCAAGAAGCGGGGCATAGACCTGATCCAGGACGCGCTGTAGGGCGGCAGCTTGAGGTCCTGGCTCAATACCGAAGATCAACCGATCGGGGTGCAATGAATCCTGCACTGCCGAACCCTGTCGAAGGAACTCGGGGTTCCAGGCCAGGGCCGCCCCGGTCCCGGCGATGGCCTCAGCCACCGCAGCCGCGGTGCCCACCGGAACCGTGGACTTCCCGACTAGAACAGCTCCTGGGCGCAAATACTGATGCACGCTTTCCACGGCCGAGAGCAGCGCGGTCAGGTCGGCGTCGTTACTGGTTTTGGACTGCGGTGTACCCACGCAAAGGAAGTGCACTTCGGCGTCCGCCAGGGCGGAGAAATCATCGGAAAACCGTAGATTCCCGCGGGCTGTGGCCTCTTTGATCAAGGGTTCGAGGCCCGCTTCATAGAAGGGCGCGAAACCCCGGCGCAGATGGTCTATTTTGCGCTGATCATTGTCGATGCCGATGACCTGATGGCCAAAAGAGGCCAGCGTCGCAGCGTGTACTGCTCCGAGATAACCGCAGCCGATCACTGAGATCTTCATCGTGCGCCTTTCCATCCGGCAGTGACCATCGACCGGTCGGCGATGGCTTCTTCGTAGTGCTTCATCAGCCGTTCGCACACGGCGTCCCAGCTCCGGCCTTGAACCCGGGAGAAAGCTGCCAGCCCGAAGGCTTCGCGTTTGGCGTCGTCGCCGATCAGATCGAGGACGTGGGTTCTGAACTGCTCGAGATCCCCCGGCGGGTACAGCCAGCCGGTGCGTGAGGATTCCACCAGATCGACAGGCCCGCCGCGCCCGGTGGCCACCACCGGCACTCCGGAGGCCATGGCCTCTTGAATGGTCTGGCAGAAAGTCTCGAGTTCCCCGGGATGCACGAACAGATCGAAGCTTGCGACGGCGGCGGCTAGCTCTTCTCCGTCCAGGAAGCCGGTGAAATGCGCTTGCGGTAAGCGCATTCCCAGATTCTGACGCTGCGGACCCTCGCCGACGATCACCAATGTGGTGCCTGGAATCGAGGAGATCGCCGTAAGATCTTCGAGCTGTTTCTCCAGAGCCAGCCTGCCGACATAGCCGATGATTCGTTCACCACGAGGTGCCACGCTTTGGCGGAATGCGGTGCTGCGTTTACCGGGGTGGAAGCGTTCGGCGTCGACTCCTCGGGGCCACAGCTGCACTCGCGGAATTCCGTGGCCGCGTAAAGCAGCTACTGCGTGGCTGGACGGCGCTAAGGTTCTGGTGGCAGCCAGGTGGATGTTCTCCACGCGCTGCCAAGCCCAATTCTCAAGCATGGGGACGCCGTACTTTGCTGCGTAGCCGGGCACATCCGTCTGGTAAACAGCCACGGTGGGCAATCCAAGCTGTTCAGCCGCCTGCGCGGCACGCCAGCCCAGGATGAACGGCGAGGCTAGATGCACCACATCTGGTTGGAAATCACTCAAAATGGTCCGCACCCGGCTGACTCCGCCCAGCGCGAGTCGCACATTTCGGTAACCCGTCAATGGCACAGAAGGCAAGCGCCGCACGTGTGCACCTTCCACGTCGGTGGGTGCATCCTGCCCTGCTGAGGGTGCGATGACCAGCACTTCGTCACCACGCCGAGCCAGGAATTGCAGAATTTTCAGCAGTGAGTGAGTGACGCCGTTCATCAACGGCAAGAAAGATTCAGCAACGATTGCGACCTTCACACCACCACTGTCAACAAGCCGGGCAGATTTTTGGCAACTTCGACACGGCGGTCAGACGGACGGCAGTTGAAGATCAGGTGAACCCAGGCCCGGAAGCTTCGGACAGCGGTCTTCGACGCCTTAAAAAGAAGCGGCTGGTTCAGAACGTCATGTTCCGAACCAGCCGCTGGGCCCTGTGCCCGAGGTGGGACTCGAACCCACACACCTTTCGATACTGCATTTTGAGTGCAGCGCGTCTGCCAATTCCGCCACTCGGGCGAGCACAGTGACACGAAAAGTTATTCCAGTTTAAACCTCAGGAATTCCTTCGCATGCGAGAATCTACTCTACATGCCGATAGGCTAATTCATGAAAAGTCAGTCCGCAGTTCAAGGAGTTCCAGTGTCAGAAACCACAGAATCATCAGCTTCCAGCGCCGTCGCCCGGCGTGTCATCGTGGCTGAGGACGAAACCTTGATCCGTTTGGACATCATCGAGATCCTCCGCGGCGAGGGTTACGACGTGGTGGGTGAAGCCGATAACGGTGAGAAAGCCGTTGAGCTGGCCCGGGAACTGAATCCCGACCTGGTGTTGATGGACGTCAAAATGCCGGTGATGGATGGCATCAGCGCTGCTGAGAAAATCGTCAAGGAACGCATCGCCCCGGTGGTCCTGCTGACCGCCTTCAGCCAGAAAGAACTGGTTGAGCGAGCTCGTGACGCCGGAGCCATGGCCTACGTGGTCAAGCCCTTCACCCCGGCAGACCTGATTCCGGCGATTGAGATTGCGCTCTCTCGGCACGAGGAGATCAAAACCCTGGAAGCCGAGGTGACGGACCTTCAGGAGCGTTTTGAGACCCGCAAATTGGTCGAGCGGGCAAAATCCCTGCTGACCACCAAAATGGGCCTCACAGAACCTGAGGCGTTCCGCTGGATCCAGAAGACCTCAATGGACCGCCGGCTCAGCATGAAGGAAGTAGCCGAAACCATTATCAGCCAGGTGAATTAACAGCCCGGCACCCCTCCCCAGGGTATCCGCCTTTCAGTGGGCAGGAATAAGTTTGGCCCACTGAAAGCCGGATTCAGTGGGCCAGGGTTCAAGAATCGCCGTGGATTAAACAGGCAGGGGCACCAGGAAAACCTGGTGCCCCTTTCACTGTTTGTGGCTAGTTAGCCGTCGGCCAGGGTCCTACTTTTTCCCGGTTGCTGCGGCCATCGGCGGAGAAATCAGCGAGATCCCCCACCTTGTGCACCTTGAGCGAATTCGTCGAACCGGCTTGCCCGGGAGGCGAACCAGCGGCGATCACCACGACGTCGTCCAGCTCGACCAGGCCGCGCTCCAGCAAGGCGTTGTCCACCTGCTCGGTCATCTCGTCGGTGTGGTGCACCATCGGCACCATCATCGGCTGGATACCCCAAGTCAGCGACAGCTGGTTCCAGACCCGCTCATCCGGGGTGAAGGCCACCACGGGCTTGGTCGGGCGGAGCCGGGAGAGCCTGCGAGCGGAATCACCGGACTGGGTGAAGGCGCAGACGTACTTCGCATTGAGCTGATCGGCGATCACCACGGCCGCGCGGGTGATCGCCCCGCCGCGGGTCTTCGGATCGGTGCCCAGTGCGGGAACCCGCTCCAGGCCGTGCTCCTCGGTGGACTCAATGATCCGGGCCATCGTGCGGACCGTCTCGATCGGGTACTTGCCAACGCTGGTCTCGCCCGAGAGCATCACGGCGTCGGCGCCGTCGAGCACTGCGTTGGCGCAGTCAGAGGCCTCGGCACGGGTCGGCCGCGGGTTCTCGATCATGGATTCCAGCACCTGAGTGGCCACAATCACCGGCTTAGCCCAGCGGCGGGCCAGCTCGATGGCGCGCTTCTGCACGATCGGCACCTCTTCAAGAGGCAGTTCGACGCCGAGATCGCCACGAGCGACCATAATGGCGTCGAAGGCGTCGATGATCTCGGGCAGGTTCGCCACCGCCTGAGGTTTCTCGATCTTGGCGATCACCGGCACCCGGCGACCTTCCTCGTCCATGATCTCGTGGACTCGCTTGATGTCGATGGCGTCCCGCACGAAGGAGAGCGCCACCAGATCGACGCCGCGGCCCAGGGCCCAGCGCAGATCGGCTTCGTCCTTCTCACTGAGCGCTGGCACGTTGACCGCGACGCCGGGCAGGTTGATTCCCTTGTTATTGGAGACCATGCCTCCCACTACGACTTCGGTGACCACCTTCACGTTATCCACCGCAGTGGCCCGCAGTGAGACCTTGCCGTCGTCGATGAGCAGCAGGTCGCCTACTTTGACGTCCTCGGTGAGGCTTTTCAGCGTGGTGGAGCAGATGTCCTTGTTTCCGGGCACATCCTCGGTGGTGATGGTGAAGACATCTCCCGGAGCGAGTGCATAGGGCCCGTCGACGAAGCGACCCAGCCTGATCTTCGGCCCTTGCAGATCCGCCATGATCGCCACTGGCTTCCCCAGTTGCCCGGCAGCCTTGCGGACGTTCTCATAGGTTTCATTGTGCACGGTGTAGTCGCCGTGGCTCATATTCATTCGGGCGACGTCAACCCCAGCCTCGAGCACGGCCAAGGCCTGCTCAAAGCCAGCGATTGCCGGCCCAAAAGTTGCAACGATTTTTGCGCGTCTCATATACCTACCCTAGTCTGAGCCATCGGGGCTCGCGTGTGCTGAGTCATTACTACAGTGAATCTTTGGTGAATCTTTGCTTATTTTGCTTATAACGGCGCAATTGCAACATCGCTGGGGGCCACCGGTGCGGGCAGGATGGTGGAACCGCTGAGGTACTTATCCACCGCGGCGGCGCTCGCCCGGCCCTCCGCGATCGCCCAGACGATCAGCGATTGCCCACGACCGGCGTCGCCAGCCACGAAGACGCCTTCGGTATTCGTCATGTAATAGCCGTCGCGCACCACATTGCCCCGGGCATCCAGTTCGGTGTCCAGTTGCTCGCTGAGCTGAACGGTCTCCGGTCCAGTGAAGCCGAGGGACAGGAACACCAAGTCCGCGGGAATTTCCCGTTCGGTGCCCGGCTTAGGCAGTCGTTTGCCATCGACATACTCGGTTTCGGCGATTCTCAGCCCGGTGAGCACACCGTCTTTGCCGATGAATTCCACGGTCGAAGCGAGGTAGGTACGTTCGCCGCCCTCTTCGTGGGCGCTCGCCACCTCGAACAGCGTGGGGAACATCGGCCACGGCTGGTGCGCGGGGCGTTCCGCGGGAGGCTGCTGACCGATCGCCAGCGTGGTCACGGACGCAGCCTGCTGGCGGTGCGCGGTGCCCAGGCAATCCGCACCGGTATCGCCGCCACCCAGGATGATCACGTGCTTTCCCTGGGCGTCGATCTGGTTCTCGACAGCGTCTCCGGCCACCACCCTATTGGCCTGCACCAGATAGTCCATCGCGAAGTGCACCCCCGAGAGCTCACGGCCCGGAATCGGCAGATCACGCGGCACGGTGGCACCGGTGGCGATCAGCACGGTGTCGTAACGACGTCGTAATTGCTCCCAGGAGACATCCTTGCCGATCTCCACGCCGGTCCGGAACCTGGTGCCCTCGGCGCGCATCTGCTCCAGACGACGGTCCAGATGCTCTTTTTCCATCTTGAAATCGGGGATTCCATAGCGCAGCAGGCCGCCGATCCGGTCATCTCGCTCGTACACCGCAACGGTGTGGCCGACCCGGGTCAGCTGCTGTGCGGCCGCGAGCCCGGCGGGGCCGGAGCCCACCACCGCGACCGTACGCCCGGTCAACCGGGCCGGTGGCAGCGGTTTGACCCAATCGTTATCAAAGGCTTCGTCGATGATCGACACTTCGACTTGCTTGATGGTCACCGCGGGCTGGTTGATGCCGAGCACACAGGAGGACTCACAGGGAGCCGGGCAGAGCCGACCGGTGAATTCGGGAAAGTTATTGGTGGCGTGCAGCCGTTCAATAGCCTCTTCGCCCTTGTCCCGGCGCACCAGGTCGTTCCACTCCGGGATCAGGTTACCCAGCGGGCAGCCCTGATGGCAGAACGGCACTCCGCAGTCCATGCAGCGACCGGCCTGCGATTTCAGCACGCCTTTTTCCTGCGCTTCGTAGACCTCTTTCCAGTCCATGATGCGCACCGGAACGGGGCGCCTGGGCTGGGTCTGCCGGTTGCGGACGTCCAAGAAACCTCGTGGATTAGCCACCTGTCACCTCCAAGATCCGTTTCCACACCACATCGCCATCCGGATCGAGGCCCTCTTCGGTAGCCTGCTTCCTGGCGTTCAGCACAGCCGCGTAGTCCCGGGGCAGCACCTTGGTAAAGCGGGCGGTGGTGAGCTCCGGGTCGCTTTTGAACTCCTCGAGCAACCGGGTGGCTTGGGCTGATCCGGTCTCTTCTTGATGGCGGCGCAGCAAGTCCACGATGAACTCGAAGTCTTCCTGATCCAGTTCGTGCAGTTGCAGTTCTCCGGAGTCCAGGGCTTGTTTGTTCACCCGGCTGTGCCGCAGATCGAGCACATAGGCCACTCCGCCGGACATCCCGGCGCCGAAATTCCTTCCGGTGCGGCCCAGGATCAGCGCGCGTCCGCCGGTCATGTACTCGCAGCCGTGATCGCCAATGCCTTCAGCCACCGCGGTGGCCCCGGAGTTGCGCACCAAAAAGCGCTCACCGACTTGACCGCGCAGGAAGATCTCGCCGCTGGTCGCCCCGTAGCCGATGACGTTTCCAGCGATCACATTCTCCTCGGCGACGAAGACGTTACTGCGCTCCGGGCGGACGATAATCCGGCCACCGGAGAGGCCCTTGCCAACGTAGTCATTGGAGTCGCCGAAGAGCCGCAGGGTGATGCCAGCGGGCAGAAAGGCCCCCAAGGACTGGCCGGCTTGACCGGTCAGCGTGACATCGATGGTATCGGTGCCGAGGGTCTCGACGCCGAACCGCTTAGTCACCTCGTGGCCCAGCATGGTGCCCACCGAGCGATCGGTATTCACCACCGCCACGCTGATCTTCACCGGGCTGCGGTCGGCCAGCGCTTCAGCGGCCATGGTCACCAGTTGCTGATCGAAGTGCTTATCCAGTTCGTGGTGCTGCGGGACCAGGTTCCGCAGCGGAACTTCGGCGTCGAAGCCCTGGTTCTGCAGAATCGGTGCCAGGTTCAGCCCATCGGTCTTCCAGTGATCGACCGCCTTCTGAATATCCAGAGCATCGGCGTGCCCGATCGCTTCTTGCAGACTTCGGAACCCGAGTTCCGCCAGGATCTCACGCACTTCCTGAGCTAGGAACTCGAAGAAGTTGACCACAAATTCCGGTTTTCCGGTGAACCTGGCGCGCAGTTCAGGGTTCTGGGTGGCCACCCCGACCGGGCAGGTATCCAGGTGACAGACCCGCATCATGACGCAGCCTGAGACCACCAGCGGTGCGGTGGCAAAGCCGTATTCCTCCGCACCGAGCAGGGCGGCGACGACGACATCTCGACCGGTCTTGAGCTGCCCGTCGACTTGAACCACCACGCGGTCGCGCAGGCCGTTGAGAATCAGGGTCTGCTGGGTCTCGGCCAAGCCGAGCTCCCAGGGCGCACCCGCGTGCTTGAGCGAGTTGAGCGGGCTGGCACCGGTTCCGCCGTCGTGCCCGGAAACCAGCACGACGTCGGCCTTGGCCTTGGTGACCCCGGCCGCCACGGTGCCGATTCCCACCTCGGAGACCAGCTTGACGTGCACCCGAGCTTCGGGGTTGGCACGCTTGAGATCGTAGATCAGCTGAGCCAGGTCCTCGATGGAGTAGATATCGTGATGCGGGGGCGGCGAGATCAGCCCCACTCCCGGGGTGGAATGCCGGGTGGCAGCGATCCAGGGGTAGACCTTCTGGGCCATCAGCTGGCCGCCTTCGCCGGGCTTGGCACCCTGGGCCATTTTGATCTGGATATCCTCGGCGTTCGTCAGATACAGCGAGGTCACTCCGAACCGGCCAGAGGCGACCTGTTTGATCGCCGAACGGCGACGCGGGTCGAGCAAGCGGTCGACGTCCTCCCCGCCTTCCCCGGTATTGGACTTGGCGCCTAGCTGATTCATCGCGATGGCGAGGGTCTCGTGAGCTTCTTTAGAGATGGAGCCATAGCTCATCGCACCGGTGGAGAACCGTTTAACGATCTCAGAGACCGGCTCCACCTCGTCGATGGAGACCGGTGGGCGGGCGCCTTCCTTGAACTGCAGCAGACCACGCAGGGTCATCAGATTGGCTGATTGATCGTCCACTGCCTTGGTGTAGTTCTTGAAAATGTCGTAGCGGCGCTCACGAGTCGCATGCTGCAAACGAAAGACGGTGTCCGGGTTGAACAGGTGCGGTTCTCCCTCACGGCGCCACTGGTACTCCCCGCCGCCCAACAGCGGCCGGTGAGCCTGTTCCACGCCGTCCTCCGGGTAAGCCATGGCGTGCCGGGCTGCCACCTCAGCGGCGATCACTTCCAAGCCGATGCCGCTCAGCTGGCTGCGGGTGCCCGCGAAGAACTCATCCACCAGATCCTGCGAAAGCCCGAGCGCCTCGAAGGTCTGCGCTCCGCAATATGAAGCAACCGTGGAGATGCCCATTTTGGACATGATTTTGAGCACGCCTTTACCAAGGCCCTTGATCAGGTTATAGACGCCCTGTTCCGGGGTCACCCCCGGAATATCGTTGGTCCTGATCAGTTCCTCGACGCTTTCCATCGCCAGATACGGATTCACCGCGGCCGCGCCGTAGCCGATCAGCAAAGCGACGTGATGCACCTCGCGCACATCTCCGGCCTCCACCACGAGAGCGGTCTTAGTGCGGTTCGCGCTGCGCAGTAAGTGGTGGTGCACGGCACTGATCAGCAGCAACGAGGGAATCGGCGCCCACTGAGCGTTCGATTCACGATCAGAGAGCACCAGATACTGCACGCCGCGGTTGATCGCGCCGGAAACCTGTTCGCAGATCTCGGTGAGCCTGGCGCGCAGCGCCGCTTCGCCTCCGGCCACGCGGTACAGCCCGCGGACCTTGATCGCCAGCCGGTCGCCCTCCGGGGATTCGATATTCGCGATTTTCGCCAGTTCATCGTTGTTGATCACCGGGAACTCGACAGAGACCTGAGGCTGACGCACTTGACTGGTGGCTAGCAGATTGCCGTTCGGGCCGATCGCCGTGCGCAAGGAGGTGACGAGCTCTTCGCGGATCGCGTCCAGCGGTGGATTCGTCACCTGAGCAAAGGATTGCACGAAGTAATCGAAGAGCAGCCGTGGCCGGTTGGAGAGCACCGCGATCGGAGTATCTGAGCCCATCGCACCCAGCGGCTCGGCCCCGGTCCGTGCCATCGGCCCCAACAGGATGCGAAGCTCTTCCTGGGTGTAACCGAAGGTGCGCTGCCGCAGGTTCACCGAAGCAGAGGTATGCACCACGTGTTCGCGTTCGGGCAGGTCCTTGAGACTGATCAGGTTCTGTTCCAGCCATTCCGCCCACGGTTCAGCGGCAGCCAGCTCGGCTTTGATTTCCTCGTCGGCCACGATCCGCCCGGCGTCGGTGTCCACCAGGAACATCTTCCCGGGTGAGACGCGGCCCTTCTTGACCACCTTGGCCGGTTCGATGTCGATCACGCCGACCTCGGAGGCGAAGACCACCAGGCCATCCTCGGTGACCCAGTAACGGCCGGGGCGCAGGCCATTGCGATCCAGCGTCGCCCCAACCAGGGCCCCATCGGTGAAGGAGACAGCGGCGGGGCCGTCCCAGGGCTCCATCAGCAGTGAATGATACTCATAGAAAGCCCGCCGGGCAGGGTCCATCGTGGCGTGGTTCTCCCAGGCCTCCGGGATCATCATCATAATGGCCTGAGTGATCGGCCGGCCGGAGAGCCAGAGCAATTCGGCCACTTCATCGAAGGACGCCGAGTCGGAGGCGCCGGGGGTGCAAATCGGGAAGAGCTCTTCGGGGTGCTCCCCCAGCAGAGGGCTAGCCAGCGTCGACTGCCGGGCCCGCATCCAGTTCCGGTTGCCCTTCACGGTATTGATCTCGCCATTGTGGGCGATGGTGCGGAAGGGCTGGGCCAGCGGCCACGACGGGAAGGTATTGGTGGAGAATCGGGAGTGCACAATGCCGAGTTTGGTTTTGAACCGGCTATCCGAGAGATCCGGGTAGAAGGGCTCCAGCTGAGCAGTGGAGAGCATGCCCTTGTAGACGATGGTCCGGCTGGAGAGCGAAGGGAAGTACACCCCTAATTTGTTCTGCGCACGCTTACGGATCCGGTACGCCCTGGAATCCAGGGCCATCGGTAGCTCCTCGGCGGAGAGCGCCTCTGCCGCTTCCTCCGGGAGCGCCAGGAAGAGCTGCATGAAACGCGGCATAGAGGCGCGAGCCATCGAACCGACCAGATCAGCTACCACCGGGACATTGCGCCAGCCAAGGACCCGTAGGCCCTCTTCTCGAGCCAACGATTCCAGGCCTTCGATCGCCACCTGAGCTTCGCCGTCCTGAACCGGCAAGAAGGCGGTGCCGACCACGTAGCTTCCTGCCGCGGGCAACTCAAAATCGCTTACCGCCCGGAAGAACTCATCAGGGATCTGGGTGAGCAGCCCCGCGCCGTCACCGCTTCCCTCGTCCGCACCGACGGCGCCACGATGCTCGAGCGCGCGCAATGCGGTCAGCGCTGCATCAACGATGTCGTGCCCCGCTACGCCCCGCAAGGTGGCGATGATCGCCAGGCCGCAGGCATCTTTCTCGTCCTCAGGATGGTAGAGCCCGCTCGCCTCTGGGAGCCCGGCGAACCGAGTGAAGGGTGACTGAACCGTTGATCCGGGAACGCGGGTGTTCCGGGCATCAGGCTGTTCAGCCGCGAGCATAGCTGCTGCGGAAAGATGGTGCGTCATAGCTGAGTCCTTCCCCGTCAGTGAGCGCACAGCCAAACTGGCCGTGACTAGGGGGACAACACTGGCCCCTCGGGCGAGAGATTCTCGCCCGGCATGAAGTTCTTTTCGCTGCGTGCCGTTGATGCGCGGCACAGCGACTCAGGGCTTATCGGTCTTTCCGCCCTGCGTTTCAGCTTCGGACTCGGCGCTGGTTTGCACCTCCGAAGGGTTATTCGGCAGATTACCATGTGAAGATTCCTTGGCCGCATCTTGAGACAAGGTGTCCACATGGTGGACATCTTGCTGGCTGGCCTCACCTTGCGGGCTTTCGGAAACCACTGATCCTTCATCCGCAGCTGGCTCGCTCTTCGTCGGAGCTTCAGGCGAAGCAGCTTCTTCGCCGATCGAGGCGGGCTCGGTGACCGCGGCCAATGACTCTTCTGAACCCTCCGGTTCACCGGTTGCCTCTCGACCGGGGAGCATCACGCTGCGCACCGGATCGTTCTTCCGGCCGACAAAACTCAGGACCAGGAAGATGATCAGGGCCGCGAGGAAGACCAGAATCGAGGTCCAGACATTCAGCCTGGTGGTGATTCCGAAGAAGGTGATCTGCTCGGCGTCATCGATCCGCAGAGCCTCGATCCATACCCGGCCCAAGGTGTAGTAGATGGCGTAGAGCCAGAACAGCCGTCCACGGCGGAAGTGGAAGCGCCGGTCGAGCAACAGCAGAATCGCTACGCCCAGCAGGTTCCACAGGGACTCGTAGAGGAAAGTAGGGTGAAAGAGGGTGTCCGCGGCGTAACCAGCTGGAAAATTCGGGCTGTTCGGATCGACCTGCAGACCCCAGGGCAGGGTGGTCGGCCCGCCGAAGAGCTCCTGGTTGAAATAATTACCCCAGCGGCCGATCGCCTGGGCCAGCAGCAGGCCAGGAGCCGCGGCGTCGAGCAGCGCGCTGAGCTTCACCCCGGCGCGGCGACAACCGATCCAGGCACCCACCACCCCGAGCACGACAGCGCCCCAGATACCCAGACCGCCTTCCCAGATCCGCAGGATCTTCCAGGGATCCCCGCCACCGCTGAAGTTCTCACCAAAATACGCTTTCGGAGAGCTAAAGACGTGATAGAGCCGACCACCGATGATGCCGAAAGGAATCGCCCAGATCGCAATATCCCACAGTGAACCGGCGGGAGGATTCCGTCGGTTCCAGCGGACGCTGGTGAGCCACAGAGCCGCGATGATACCGAGCAGGATGGCGAGCGCATAGGCGTGAATCGTCAGAGCGCCCCACGGCAGCGGAATGGAGAACCCAGACCAGCTCGGGCTCGGAATACTTGCCGGCAATGCCCCGGCTGCCTGCAGTGTGCTCACTAGTGGCCTTCCTGTTGATGCGCATTGGCCTCTGCGGTGAGCAGAGTACCGGCACTCAGTTCTTCGGTCAGCGCTGCCACCGCGGGGACTCCGCCATCGCGGATCGCGGCAACCAGCGCAGTGCCAACAATAACCCCATCCGCATAGGCCGCGATCTCACGCACGTGCCCGGCGTGGCTCACGCCCAGCCCGACGCAGACCCGTGCGGCTCCGGCCTGCCGAGTCGCCGCCACCAGGCGTTCCGCACTCGAGGAGACGTTCTGCCGCGCCCCGGTGACTCCCATAATGGAGACCGCATAGACGAAGCCACGGCTAGCCGCCACGGTGCGGGCCAGTCGTTCGGGACTCGAGGACGGCGCCACCAGGAACACCCGGTCCAATCCGAACTCGTCGGAAGCTGCGATCCACTCTGTGGCCTCATCCGGAATCAGGTCGGGGGTGATCAGTCCCGCTCCCCCGGCTTCGGCGAGTCGCCGCGAAAATTCACGGACTCCCATTTGCACCACCGGATTCCAGTAAGTCATCACCAGCACGGCGGCATCGGTCTGCGCGGTGATCCCGGCGACGACGTCGAAAACGCTGGCCACTCGGAATCCTGAGGCCAAAGCTTCTGTAGTGGCCGCCTGAATCACCGGGCCATCCATCACCGGATCGGAATAGGGGATGCCGATCTCGATCAAATCCGCACCATTGCGCGCCATGGCGATTCCGGCGTCGATGGTGGACTGCACATCGGGGTAGCCCGCTGGCAGATAGCCGATGAGCGCTGCCCGGCCCGCGGCTTTCGCCTTGTCGATGGCGGCAGCCGCCTTGCTCGGCAGTTGAGGAGCATCGGCTAAGGGGGGCAGGCTGACACTCATTTCGTCTCTCCCAGATCGACGTGGCCCAGATCGAGTTTCCCGAGCTTAAACCATTCTGCCGCGGTGCCGACGTCCTTATCCCCGCGCCCGGAGAGATTCACCAGCACGATCACCTGGCGAGGATCAGCGACGCCTTCGGTGAGCCGTTTGCCGATCCTGATCGCACCGGCCAAGGCATGCGCGGATTCGATAGCGGGGATGATTCCTTCGGTACGGCAGAGCAAAGCGAAGGCATCCATCGCCTCGGTATCGGTCACCGGTTCATAACTGACCCGGCCGATATCCGCCAGATAGGAATGCTCCGGACCGACTCCCGGGTAGTCCAGTCCCGCCGAAATGGAATGCGACTCAATGGTCTGGCCATCGTCATCCTGCATCAGATAGGAACGTGCACCGTGCAGCACTCCGGGCTTGCCGAGCGTGATGGTTGCCGCGTGCCTGCCGGTTTCCACCCCGTCTCCCCCGGCCTCGAAGCCGTAGATCTTGACTTCCGGATCATCCAGGAAGCCGTGGAAGATGCCGATCGCGTTGGAGCCGCCGCCGATGCAGGCGCAGACCGCATCGGGCAACCTTCCGGCTTGTTCCAGAATCTGTTCCCTGGCCTCTTCGCCGATCACCTCGTGGAAGAAACGCACCAGGGCCGGAAAGGGATGAGCTCCCGCCGCGGTACCGAGCAGATAGTGAGTGGTGTCCACATTCGCCACCCAGTCCCGCAAAGCTTCGTTAATGGCGTCTTTGAGGGTCTGGGAACCGTGGGTCACTGGCACCACGGTGGCGCCGAGCAACTGCATCCGGGCCACGTTCAGGGACTGCCTGCGGCAGTCCTCGGCCCCCATGTAGACGACGCATTCCAGCCCGAGCAGTGCAGCAGCGGTGGCGCTGGCCACCCCGTGCTGGCCCGCTCCGGTCTCCGCGATGATCCTGGTCTTGCCCATCCGCTGGGCGAGCAGGGCCTGGCCCAGCACGTTGTTGATCTTGTGCGATCCGGTGTGGTTGAGGTCCTCGCGCTTGAGGAAGATCCTGGCGCCACCGGCGTGCTGAGAGAACCTCTCCGCTTCGGTGAGCAGGGAGGGACGGCCGGAATAATTCTTGTTCAATCGGGTGATCTGAGCCAGAAACTCCGGATCGACCTTGGCCTTCTCAAAGGTATCTTCCAGTTGATCGAGGGCGGCGATCAGCGATTCCGGCATCCAGCGGCCCCCGAAATCACCGAAGTACGGCCCGGAAGCATGTTTGAGTGAAGCACGCGGTGAATTGCTGACCATGAGTAATCCTTCGATCGAATGTCAGAGAGCGTTGACTGCTGCCGAGCGGAACTCGGCAATTCGCTGGGCCGGAGTCGAATCGCTGACCAGAGCCTCGCCCACCAGCACGGCGGTGGCTCCTGCGGCGGCATATCGGGCGACATCCGCGGCGTCACGAACTCCTGATTCCGCCACTAGGACCAGGCTTTCGGTCAGATCGTCGCGCCCAGAAGCAATGGAAGGCAGTTCAGCGGCTAAATCGGCGAATACCTGTCGATCGACGTCCAAGGTTTTCAGATTGCGTACATTGACTCCGAGGATCTTCGCACCGATCGCCAGCGCCCGCCGGACTTCTTCCGCGGTGTGCGTCTCCACCAGGGCGTTCATACCGAGCGATTCGGTCAGCTCGAGGAATTCGCGGAGTTCCTGATCGGTCAGCGCGGCGACGATCAGCAGCACCAAGTCGGCTCCGTGAGCGCGAGCCTCCCAGATCTGATAGGCATCGACGGTGAAGTCCTTGCGCAGCACCGGGATGTCGACGGCGGCGCGCACGGCGTCCAGATCGGCCAGCGAGCCGGCAAAGCGGCGCTGCTCAGTGAGCACACTGATCACTGCGGCCCCGCCTTCGGCATAGCTGCGAGCCAGGGCAGCCGGATCGGTGATACTCGCCAGATCCCCCTTGGATGGGCTGCGCCTCTTCACCTCGGCGATCACCGAAAGCCCCGCTGCCTGCAAAGCCGGCAAGGCGTTCATCGCAGGCTTCCGGCGCTCTGCCGCGGCTTTGACCTGGGCTAGCGGAGTTTCTTCGAGCCGGACCGCGAGATCCTCTCTGACTCCTTGGATGATCTCGTCGAGGACAGTGCCGGAGATCGTTGGATCCGGCACTCAGTGACCCGAGTTCTTGATCTTGGAGCCACCTACGCCGTAACCAGCAGCGCGCAACACCAAGCCGAGGATCAGGCCGACGACCATCACGACCAGGCCCGCGATGAACAATGGAGTGCTCGCGATGACAAAAGCAATCGAGGAGAGCAGGGCACCGGCGAGCATGACCAAAACGCAGGTCCAGGCAGCGGGGCTGTTTCCATGTCCGTCAGCTGCGTGCGCGACCTCATCGGGGCTCACAGAAGCTTCGCGGTTGACGGTCTTGGGGCTCATGACTTCTCCTGAGTACTTTGATGTTCTGAACTATCTTCTATTGTGCCAGATGTCGGATCCTCGCCACGGCTCAGCCGGTCCCAGCTGTCAATATCGTCGAGCGGCTCACCAGCCGCCGACGCCGAGGAGGCCGGCTTCTGGTACTTGTCGTATTTCCTGCTGCCAGCCCAGCGTGAGCCGAGGAACAAGATCGCCAGAGCACTGATCAGCAGCAGCACGCCGGCTGCCAGGGCGACCCACACCATGACCGTGACGCTCGCATTGAGCGGGATTCCGGTCAACCCGATTTGCGCGCCCACCGGTCCGGAGGCGGCAGCCTGCGGGTTCACCAGCACGGCGATAATGGCAATGTCGATACCCAGGGCGGCCAGCAGGATCACGCAGCCCGCAATGATCCTGATGACTCTGCCGGAGATCGAGGCGGCCAGCGAAGCGGCGATGGCCACCACAGCGAAGGCGGTCACCGCGGTAGCGGCCTTGGATCCCTGAACCGCGATATCGCCAACCTTGACGGCGCCCTGATCAACGGCGGTGTGCAACCAGCTCTGAGTGGTGGTGCCCAGAATCGCGACTGCCAGCAGCAGAGCGCTCAGGATCAGAATGCTCTTCTTACGGTAGAACGGAGTCTTCACTGAAGCCTCAACCATCCAGATCCGCTCCAGAGTTCAGCGCCCGTAGCTGCTGGGCCAAGTAGACGGCTCGCAGCGGCGCTGCTGCCTTATTCACGGTCTCCTGAGCCTCGGCTTCATCCTGGGAATCAGCCACGATGCCGCCACCAGCTTGCACGTAGGCGACCCCCTGACGCAGCAATGCCGTTCTGATGGTGATCGCGGTATCCATATTCCCGGCGAAATCAAGATAGCCCACCACACCGCCGTAGAGCCCGCGGCGGTGAGGCTCCAGTTCATCGAGCAGGCGCATGGCGCGAGGCTTCGGTGCACCGGAGAGAGTCCCTGCGGGGAAGGTGGCAGCCAAAGTGTCGTAGGCGGTTTTGCCGGGAGCCAGGGTGCCCACCACGGTGGAGACCAAGTGCATGATGTGGCTGAACCGCTCGACCTCCATGAACTGCGTGACGTCCACACTGCCGGGCAGGCAGACTTTGGAGATGTCATTCCGGGCCAGATCGACCAGCATCAGGTGCTCGGCTCGCTCCTTCTGATCGGCCAGCAGATCTTCCGCCAGCGCCTGATCGGCTTCCACGGTTTTGCCGCGCGGCCGCGAACCGGCGATAGGATGCGTGATGACCTCGTCCCCGGTCACCGTGACGAGCGCTTCCGGTGAGGAGCCCACGATGGCGTAGTCCGCCCCGTCGGGATCGACAAAGCTGTAGAGGTACATATAGGGGCTCGGGTTGGAGGCCCGCAGCAACCGATAGACATCCAGCGGGTCCGCCGCATTATCCAGCTCGAAACGCCGCGACACCACGACCTGGAAGACCTCGCCGTCCACAATCGCCTCTTTGCCGAGTTTGATCGCGGCAAGATATTCGGCTTCGTCCCAGCGCTCCCGGACAGCCTGACGGTAGTCGCCAGGTTGCTCTGCGCCACTGGGCGTAGCGAGGGCACTCACCTGCTGCGCGGCGGGGGCTGCTATCGCCTCGAGCATGCTGGTCACCCGGCTCACCGCGTCATGCCAGGCCTCATCGACTCGTTCGTCGCTGCCGTCGAAGTTGATCGCATTAGCGATCAGCAGGACGCTGCCGTCGGTATTGTCATGGACCGCCATATCACTCACCAGGTTCATCGCCAGCTCGGGCAGCTGAAGATCGTCCTGTGGCGGATGAGGCAGCGATTCCCAGTGACGCACCGATTCCCAGCCCAGGAAACCGACCATTCCGGAGCTGAACGGCGGCAGCCCCTCGAAGCGGTCAGTGCGCAGCAACTCCACGGTACGGGCCAGAGCCTCGACCGGATTGCCCTCGGTGGGAACACCCTTCGGCGGTTCACCGATCCAGTGTGCTTCTCCCGCTTTGCTGGTCAGAGTGGCCCGAGAGCGCACCCCGATGAAGGAATGCTGCGACCAGACGCCGCCGGGTGCCGCTGACTCCATCAGAAAGGTGCCCGGGGCGCCATCCGCCAGGATCCGGTACAGGCCGATCGGGGTGTGCGAGTCAGCGAGCAGGCGCAGAGTCACCGGAATCACTCGGTGCTGCTTCGCCAGCTCACGGAATTCCTGCAGGCTGGGGCTGATCTGCCCCAGCGAGGCAGCGCTACTTTCCTTCATTCTTCAGCTTTCCTGGGCTATTTCTTGAACTAGTTCTTGGGCCAGCACGACGGCGGGCAGGATGCGCCCGTCGAAACAACTGTGGGTTCCGGTGTGACAGGCGGGGCCGTGCTGATGAACACTCACTAAAAGCGCATCGCCGTCGCAATCGATGGCGACGGACTTCACCAGTTGGATGTTCCCTGAGGTGTCGCCTTTACGCCAGTACTCCTGTCGAGAGCGGGAGTAGAAGGTGACCCGCCCCGTGGTCAAGGTGCGGCGTAGCGCCTCGTCATCCATCCAGCCGAGCATCAGCACTTCTTTGCTGTCGTGCTGCTGCACTATGGCAGCAATCAGGCCGGCGGCATCGCGCTTGAGCCGTCCGGCAATTTCCGGGGGCAGCGGCTGATCTTCTGAAGTCTGTTGAGCGGGCATCCGAATAAGTCTATTGCCTCAACTCTCGATGCCGCGGAATCGAGTCCGATGATGAAGATTCTCGGCGGTTCGGATCGCTCTTTTAAGCTCAGATCATGCTAATTTCGAAGTGATGCATTTCGTAGATCCGTCCCGAGAAGTCCTCGCCGAAACGTTGCTCGCAGCCGGCCCAGGAGCGGATACTCTCTGCGCTGGCTGGCGCACCCAGGAACTGGCCGCACATCTCTATCTGCGCGAGCGGAACGCCGGAGTCGGGCTCGGATTGATCTTGCGTGCTTTTAGCCGCGCTTCGGATACCACGACCCGTAAACTGGCGGCCAAGGCCTCCACTGTCGAAGGCTATGCGAAATTGGTTGAGCAGTTTCGTGCTGGCCCTCCCGCTCTTTCTCCGATGCGGATCAAAGCGGTGGATGAGAGCGCTAATCTGATCGAGTACTTCGTGCACACCGAAGACGTGCGCAGGGCCACCGATCGCTGGGCCCCCCGCGCCTTGGATGAAGAGTATTCACAGGCTCTCTGGGATGAATTGATCAAACGAGCAGCCCTGCTCTACCGGGGTGTCGATCTGGGCATCGTGCTGGTGCAGCCCTCCGGCCCACGTCACGTCGCCAAGCGCGCTCCTGTTTCGGTAGCCATCGTTGGCGCACCGGGTGAATTGCTGATGCACGCCTTCGGCCGCACAGATCACGCTCTGGTGACCTTCGAAGGGCAAGCCGATGCGGTGGCACTGCTGAAAACAGCCGAAGTCGGAATCTGAGCGGCTGAAGCTACCACGATTCTTTAGCTCATCTGACCTGATAGCCCGCTGCCCGGATGGCGGCTTTAACCCGGGCGATGACGTCATTAGGGCCGAAATGAAAGACGGAGGCGGCCAGCACGGCGTCCGCTCCGGCTATTACCGCCGGTGGGAAGTGCTCGGGTTTCCCGGCACCCCCGGAGGCGATCAGCGGAACTTTGACGGCGGCCCGCACCGCGCGGATCATCTCCAGATCGAATCCTTCTTTGGTGCCATCGGCATCGATGGAATTGAGCAGGATCTCCCCCACTCCACGGTCCGCTGCCTCTTGTGCCCAGCTGATCGCGTCCAGGCCGGTACCGCGACGGCCGCCGTGGGTCGTCACTTCGAAGCCCGAAGCTAGAGCTGGGTCCTCGGTGCGTCTGGCGTCCACCGAAAGCACCAGTACCTGAGAACCGAAGTGCCGAGTGATCTCATCGATCACCTGGGGCCTGGCCACTGCGGCGGTATTGATCGAGGCCTTGTCCGCCCCCGAACGCAAGAGCCGGTCGACGTCGGCAACTTCGCGGACGCCACCGCCCACGGTGAGCGGGATGAAGACCTCTTCTGCGGTACGCGCCACCACGTCGAAGGTGGTCTGCCGGTTGCCCGAGCTGGCGGTGACATCCAGGAAAGTCAGTTCGTCTGCCCCCGCCAGGTCATAGCGCCGGGCCAGTTCAACGGGATCTCCGGCATCGCGCAATTCGGCGAAGTTCACACCTTTGACCACTCTTCCGGCGTCCACGTCAAGGCACGGGATCACCCTGATAGCTACGCTCATCGTGGCTCTCCTCTCAGATCCGGGCGGCGTGGATCGAGGTCACCAGAATGGCACGCGCACCCAGCTCGTAGAGCGCATCCATCACCCGGTTGGTGTCCTTCTTGAGCACCATCGAGCGGACCGCGGCCCATTCGGAGTTCTGCAACGGGGAAACCGTGGGAGATTCCAGGCCCGGGGTGAGTTCGCTCGCGGCGTCCACCAGCTCGGCGCGGATATCGTAATCCACCAAGACGTATTGCCGGGCCACCAGCACGCCTTGCAGGCGGCGGATTAGCACATCCAAGCCCGCTGGGCGTTCACCGGAACGGCCGATCAGCACGGCTTCGGAACGCAGGATCGGCTCACCGAAGACCTCCATTCCAGCGGCGCGCAGGGTATTTCCAGTTTCCACCACATCGGCGATGGCATCGGCAACCCCCAGGCGCACGGAAGATTCCACCGCGCCGTCCAGCCGGACCACCTTGGCATCGATACCTCGCTCGCTCAGGTAGCGACGCAGCAGACCGTCATAGCTGGTGGCGAGGCGTTTTCCGGAGAGTTCCTGGGCGGAATTGAAGTCTCCGATGGGTCCGGCGAAGCGGAAGGTGGAGGCGGCGAATCCCAGTTCGAGTAATTCATCGGCGGCCACCTCGGCGTCGAGCAGCAGGTCCCTGCCGGTGATTCCGACATCCAGGGTTCCGGCCCCGACATAGACGGCGATATCGCGGGGGCGCAGATAGAAGAACTCGATGTCGTTATCGGAGTCCACCAGCACGAGTTCACGGCTGTCCCGGCGTTGCCGGTAACCCGCTTCGGAGAGCATAGTGACTGCTGATTCGGAGAGGGAACCTTTATTCGGTATGGCTACCCGGAGCTTTGCTGACATAAGAAGTCTTTCGTTGTGCTGGGAGTGGGCGTCACAAGCCACCAACGGAGCAGCTGGTGGCTACAGATGCTCGTAGACGTCCGGCAAGCTGAGCCCTTTGGCCACCATCAGCACCTGGACGTGATAGAGCAATTGCGAGATTTCCTCGGCGGTTTCGCGATCGCTCTGATACTCGGCAGCCATCCACACCTCGGCGGCTTCCTCGACGATCTTCTTACCGATGCCGTGCACCCCAGAGTCCAGTTCGGCAACCGTTTTGGACCCTTCGGGGCGTTGCACTGCCTTCTCGCTCAACTCGGCGAAGAGGTCTTCGAAAGATTTCACAGCAACACTCTATCGTCTCTGCCAACCGGGTCCGCGCCGAGCGCGGAGATCAGCAGCTACCGACGTCTTAAAACCTCTGAGCACCGCGGTCGATGGAGAGCCGAAGCATTCAGCCACGCAGCACCAAGGCCGTTTGCAAGGCCGCATGAGTAGCCTCGAACCCCTTGTCTTCCGCAGAACCGGGCAGTCCGGCGCGGTCGATGGCCTGCTGTTCGTTATCACAGGTGAGCACCCCGAAGCCGATCGGGACGCCGGTTCGCACCGCCACGTCGGTGAGGCCTACGGTCGCTGCTTGGCAGACATAATCGAAATGCGGAGTACCACCCCGGATTACCACACCGAGTGCCACCACGGCGTCATACTCGGGAGCCAATCTGGCCGCGGCCACCGGGAGCTCAAAAGTCCCTGGCACCCGGATCACCCTCGGACTGGCCACTCCGGAGGCCTGCGCAGCCCGCAGCGCGCCGTCGAGCAAGCCGTTCATCACTTGCTCGTGCCAGGAGGCAGCAATGATCACCAATCGAAGTCCGCTGGCCTCAAGAGTCTCAGCCTGCGGAGCACCAGCGCCGCTCATGCCAGTTGTCCGTTGCTCTGCGGCGGAACGCCCAAGGTCAGCTGATGGTTCATCTTGTCCCGTTTGGTTTGTAGGTAGCGCAGGTTCTCTGCTCTGGAAGGCACTTCAGCAGGCTGGGTGGCAGCGACCTCAATGCCCAGGGCACGGAGTCGCTCTGCCTTAACCGGATTGTTCGACAACAGCGCGATGGTCTGGAACCCCAGCTCTCGCAGGATCGCGGCAGCGGCCCCGTAGGAACGGGCGTCAACCGGTAAGCCGAGCTGTTCATTGGCCTCAACGGTATCCGCACCGGCTTCTTGAAGCGCGTAGGCGCGCAGCTTATTGGACAAGCCGATGCCGCGCCCTTCCTGACCGCGCAGATAGATCACCGCGCCACCGTGCTGCTGAACCTGATCCAGTGCATAATCCAGTTGCTCGCCGCAATCGCAACGGTAGGAACCGAAGACGTCGCCCGTCAGGCATTCCGAATGGACTCTCACCAGCGGCGTCGCACCCACCGGTACCGGCACCAGCACGGAGAGGTGCTCGATTCCCGAGCCGGTCTCGTGCCAGGCCTGGGCCTGGAAGATTCCGTGAGCGGTCGGCAGCTGGACCACCGGGCCGCCACTCACCTCGACCTCGGGATCGAGAGGGATCGGGGTGTTCATCGTGCCGCCTCCAAATGTTGCTCCAAGTCTTTACTCTCCAGGTAATCGGCCAAATCGGCAATCGAGATCATCGGGCAACCGTGCTTCAGGGCGAACCTTCTCAGCTCATCCCGCCGCATCATCTCGCCATCATCCCGGACTACCTCGCTGATCACACCCACCGGTTCACATCCCGCTAGGCGCGCCAACTCCACGGCCGCCTCGGTGTGGCCGCGCCGTTCCCTGATTCCACCTGCAACCGCTCGCAAGGGGAAAATATGCCCTGGACGGTTAAAATTTTCAGCATTTTTTGCCGGATCGGCCAGGAACACTGCGGTGATCGAACGATCGCTCGCGCTGATTCCGGTGCTGGTGACCTCTCGGGCGTCACAGCTGACGGTGTAAGCGGTTCCCTTGACATCCTCGTTATGGGCTGTCATCGGCGGCAGCCGAAGGGCATCGGCCCGCTCAGCGGTCAAGGGAATACAGACCACACCGGAGGTGTGCCTGATGGTCCAGGCCATCAGTTGTGGCGTGCTGTGCTGCGCGGCGAAGACGATATCGCCCTCGTTCTCTCGGTCTTCGTCGTCCACCACGATCACGGCACCGCCCTGTGCTATCGCGGTGATCGCGTGCTCAATCGGATCGAGCAGATTCATGATCTCTCCTCTGCTGTTATCAGGCCCTGTTCGCTGCCACGCTCATTGTCCCGCGCGCGGAAGGCGAGCAGCCGCTCGGTGTACTTCGCCAGCACATCGGCTTCCAGATTGACGCCTTCGCCCAAGGCTTTACCGCCCAAGCCGGTGTGCTCGAGGGTGGTGGGGATCAGCCCGACCTCGAACCACTGCTCGGTCGCCTCGACCGGGCTCACCGCCGTCACGGTGAGCGAGACGCCGTCCACCGCAACCGAGCCCTTTTCCGCAAGGTAGCGGGCAAGGCCGCTGGGGACGCTGAAGCGCAGTCGCTGCCATTCCCCTAGGTCCTCCCTCTCGATCAGCGCTCCGACCCCGTCGACGTGCCCCTGCACGAGGTGCCCATCAAAACGCTCCGCGGCGGAGAGGCAGCGTTCCAAATTGACCCGGTCCCCCACTTCACGATCTCCGATAGTGCTTCTCTGCAACGTCTCGCCCATCACATCCACGCTGATCAGAGCCTGATCGATCGAGGTCGCGGTGAGGCAGACGCCGTCCACGGCGATCGAGCCTCCCAGGGCCAGGCCTTCGGCTTGATCTCCCAGTTCGAGCAGCAGTCTGGCTGCGCCGTCGTCGGTTCTGTGCAGTTCGCGGACCGTTCCGCGTCCGCTGATGATTCCGGTGAACATCTCAGTGACTTCCTTGTGGGATGAGGGTGAGGGTGAGATCCCGGCCGTGCTGCACGAGCGACGCAGCGGGGTCCCAGCTGAAATGGCGAGCATCGGCCAGCGTCTGAATGCCCAGTTCGCCGATGCTGGAGGTACCTGAGCCGAGCACAGTGGGGGCCAGCGAAATGATCAGTTCATCGACCAGATCGGCGGCCAAGAAGGCAGCGGTCACCTGAGCGCCGCCTTCGACCATGAGATGCCGTATGCCCCGGGCTCTGAGCTGCTGGCCCGCAGCGAGCGGATCATGATGCGGTAACTGAATCCAGTTGCCGTCACCTCTCAGTGCCGCCTGCTGTGGGATGTCTCGCTTCCCGAGGACCACTCTTAGGGGCTGCTTTTCTGCCAGGCTGCCATCCGCTTGCCGTGCGGTCAGTCGCGGGTTGTCGGTCAGCACCGTGCCGGTACCCACCAACATCGCATCCGCTCTGGCCCGCAGCGCGTGATTTGCGGCAAGAGACTCCGGGCTGGAAATCCATTGGCTGGTGCCGTCGGCGGCCGCGATCCGGCCATCGACAGTCTGCGCAATATGCACGCTGGTATAGGGCCTGTGCTGGGTAACCGCACTGAACCAGCGGCGATTCACCTCTGCGGCCTCGGCGCGCAGCACTCCGGACAGCACTTCGATGCCTGCCTCCCGCAGTTGCTGTGCACCCCCGGTGGCCTGTGGGTCCGGATCATCCACGGCGTAGATCACCCGGCTGATGCCGGCATCGATGATGCTCTGACTACAAGCCGGCATCCGGCCCACGTGGGAGCACGGCTCCAGGCTGACCACCATGGTGCTGCCACGGCTGAGTTCCGGGCTCAGCTGAGTCAGTGCGTCCGCCTCGGCGTGCGGCGTGCCCGCTCCGCGGTGCCAGCCGGTGGCCAACACCTCACCCTCCTGATTGAGGACGACGGCGCCCACCAGCGGATTCGCTCCCCGGACTCCACGGAGCGCCAGATCAATGGCCTGCTGCATCGCCTGGTCCCAGCGCTCAGACTGCACCGGCGGCGCAGCGCTCTCGCTCCGGCCGGTCATTTCTGGATCGGTCATTTCTGGACCGGTCATTTCTGCGCCGGTCATTTCTGGACCGGTCATTTCTGCGCCGGTCATTTCTGGACCGGTCATTTCTGGATCGTCACGGTGGGATCGGGGAAGGCGGTCTGCACCGAGAGCTTCTGGCCATCCTGGCGCTTCACCCGCCACCAGACGAAGAAACCGGTGAGCGTGAACAAACCGTAGAAGATGTACATGAAGGCACTCGCGTAGTAGCCGGCGCTGAAGAGCAGTGGCACTCCGACGATGTCCACGGCGACCCAGATCAGCCAGAACTCGACCCAGCCGCGAGCCATCCCGTAAGTGGCCAGCAGCGAGCCCATGAAGATCCAGGCATCGGCCCAGATCGGTTCATAGGAGCCGAGGGCCTTGAAAAGCGGGGTGAGCAAAGCGGTTCCGGCGAAGAGCGCCACGATCAGGCCGATCCGTACCGGCCAGGAGGCCCAACGGGGTTCGACCGCAGCATGATCGCTCGCCGTGGAGGACTTCCTAGCGCGCTGCCAGCTGTACCATCCGTAGATCGAGACCAGGATGAACATGATCTGGCGGCCTGCCTGCCCCAGCAGATTCACCGGGTTGGGGGCCCCGAAGACGGTGCCTAAAAATACCGTGAACAGCAGTGCATTGCCGATAATGCCGATCGGCCAGGCCCACACTTTGCGGCGCATGCCGCCGAGGGCGCTCAACAATCCGAAAACATTGCCCAGCACTTCTCGCCAGAGCAGGAATCCGCCGCCGGCGAATTCGATTTTGGCGTCAAAGAGCCATCGCAGAATATCTGTCATGAGACAGTTACCCCTTTCCATCTAGTGCGATGGCTCCGGGGTAACGTCAATGAAGCCCGGCACGACTGAGCGCGCCTCATAGGCATCATCGAACGTGCTTCTCCCATCCAGACTTTAACTGTCGGTACCGGAATTTCACCGATTCAACCGTTTGCACTGCGCGGCTCGCCCTTCGCAGGGCCAGCACTACGCGGTACGCGCGGGTCGCGGACTATAACCGCCGGTTCGGACTTACACCGACCCCGGAGCACGTTGATTTAAAGATTATGACATGGCCAACCGTGGCTGTTGCGCGATTATTCCTCTGGCGTCATATCTGACGGTCATTCCGGCACGTTTCCAAAAACCAGCCGTCCCACTGAATGTTACAGATGATGCAAATGTGGCAAAATCTAGCCTCATCCGTAACTTGCGCAACACTCAATGGGACAGCTGGTTTCAAGAAGCACGAGCTTAGGGGCGGGAAGCGAGTGCCCTGAGCTCTTCTATGGCCTTCGCGGGCTCCGGCGTGTTGTAGACCGCGGAACCGGCGACGAAGACATCGGCTCCGGCCTCGGCGGCGCGCGCTATCGTCCCGGGAGAGATCCCGCCGTCCACTTGAAGCGCCAGCCGAGCCCCGGAGGCCTCGATGGCCTTCCGCGCACGTTTGATCTTCGGCAGCATGACATCCAGGAAAGCCTGGCCACCGAAACCGGGCTCCACCGTCATGATGAGCAAGAGATCCAGTTCGGAGAGCAGATCCAGATAGGGTTCCACCGGGGTCGCCGGACGCAGCGCCATTCCCACCCGGGCACCACGTTTCCGGATTTCCCGGGCCAGCCGCACCGGAGCCGCCGAGGCTTCAACGTGGAAGGTCACCGAAGCCGCCCCGAGCTCGGCGTATTCCGGGGCCCAGCGATCGGCGTCGGAAATCATCAGGTGCACGTCCAGCGGCACCGGGCTGACCTCTTGGATTCGGGCCACAATGGGCAGCCCGAGGGTGAGATTGGGCACGAAGTGGTTATCCATCACGTCCACGTGCACCGCATCAGCATTGCTGATCCGGTGCAACTCGGCCTCGAGGTTGACGAAATCGGCGGAGAGAATGCTCGGGTGGATTGCGCAGCCCATACTCGGTTTCCTTCGTGCTCAGTTTTTGCGGATCAAGGCGAGGAACATGGCATCGGTTTGATGCAGATGCGGCCAGAGCTGGGCGGTTTCCTGATGCCCTGCGCTGAGCGGCTGAAGCGCGACGGCATCGAGCGCCGTGCCCGCGTTCAGCAGTTTCAGATCGGTTCTGCCCCGTAATAAATCATCGACCACGGCAGTGGTCTCCGCGGGGTGCGGTGAGCAGGTGACGTAAGCGACCACACCGCCGGGGCGGACCGCACGAAGCGCTGCATCGAGGAGTTCGCGCTGTAATTGGCTGAGCTCGGCGACCTCCGCGGGGGTGCGCCGCCATCGCGACTCCGGACGACGTCGTAAAGCTCCCAGCCCGCTGCACGGCGCATCGACCATGATCCGGTCATAGAACTCGAGTTCTTGTTCAGCCACCTCCCGGCCATCTGCTGAACGCACCTCCCAGTATTCAGCGGGTACCGCGCTGAGCGCCTTGCGCACCAGCTCTGCGCGATGCGGCAGCGGTTCATTGGCTACCAGATGGGCGCCGCGCTGCGCGGCCAGGGCCGCCAGCAGGGCGGCTTTACCGCCCGGACCAGCGCACAGATCGAGCCAGCGCTCGTCACGCCCGCCGCCAGGGAGGGATGCATCGCTCAGCGGCAGCTCAGCGAGGGCACGAGCCACCAACTGCGAACCGACGTCCTGCACACGCACCGAACCGTCGCGGATACCGCTCAGCCTGCCCGGGTCTCCGCCGGAGGAAAGCGCCGATTCGGGGGCCAGCGGGCCCACCGTGAAGTCCGCTTCGAACGCCTCCTCGAGCGAGCCCAGGCCTGGCAGGGCCACCAAGTTGACCACCGGTGCGGCGTTATCGGCGGCCAGCAGCTCATCGATTTCCTGCACCGGCCTGCCGTGTGCCACGAGTGCCTGACGCAGTGCTCTGATAATCCATTCCGGATGGGCGTACTCCAGTGCGGCGGCCTTGATCGGATCGGCGACCCCTTCGGTGAGCTCGGCGAACCATTCCGCGAGATCCTTGGAGCCGATTTTTCGTAGCACCGCATTGATGAACGAGGCCGGACCGGCTCCGATTACGGCTCGGGCCAGACCAACCGTCTGATTGACCGCCGCATGTGGAGGGATGCGCATGGCGAGCAGCTGATGCGTTCCCAACCGCAGGGCGTCCATAATCGACTCTTCCACCTCGGAGAGCTGCCGATCGACGCAACGGGCGATGATCGCGTCGTAGCTTCCTTTGGCGCGCAGCGCACCGTAGCTGAGTTCGGTGGCGAGTCCGGCGTCCCGCTTATCGAGACGGTACTGCCGGATTTTGGCGGGCAGCACCAGATTCGCGTAGGCATTGTCCTTGGAGACCGCGCGCAGCACTTCGAAAGCCACCAGCCTGGCCGGATCCGCTTCCCGAAGCCGCTGGGCAGGAGTGGCTTCCGAATAGTTCCGTGCTGACTGGCCACCTCGGGGCTGTTCGCCGCGGGAGCGGTTTCCGCCGCGATTCCGTTCACGCCCGCGATCGTTTCGCCGCGCCTGATCACTCATCTGTGCAACTCATCTCTTGTCCTCGGTGCTAGGTTCAGCGGCGTCATTCGAATCTCATTCCCTCGGCTGAAGGCAACCCTCGCACCCAGTCTGCAGCGGCCATCATCTTCTTCCCGGAGGGCTGCACGAGTTTCAGTTGAACGGCGTGCGAGCCGGTGCCGACCAGCACGGTCTTGCCGCTGAGCACCGCGAGCTCCCCCGGTGCCAGATTCCGCTGATCTGGTCTCAGCCCCACCGGCCCCAGTTTGAATCGCTGGCCGGCCAGCAGCGTCCAGGCTCCAGGTTCACCGGTGACTCCGCGAATCCGGCGTGAAATGGCTAAGGCGGGCTGTTGAAAATCGATTCGCCCGTCTTGCAGCGTGAGTTTCGGGGCCAGCGAGACCTGGCCGCTCTGCGGCACCGCGAGC
The DNA here is from genome assembly GCF_043789415.1 of Psychromicrobium ferritrahens. Classification (NCBI taxonomy): domain Bacteria; kingdom Bacillati; phylum Actinomycetota; class Actinomycetes; order Micrococcales; family Micrococcaceae; genus Psychromicrobium; species Psychromicrobium ferritrahens. The sequence continues at coordinate 145,797 of NZ_JBDLLW010000002.1, forward strand.
GCATTCCCCGCGGCTATTGCGGAAAGGGTCTGAGAGAGCAGGGCAGCCCCGGAGCGGGAGAGCCGCTCCAAGAGGATCGAGGAGGTGTCCTCTGGGCGGATCAGTTCGGTGAGGGTACCGAAGACCGGCCCAGTGTCCAGACCAGCTTCCAGTTGGAAGGTCGAGGCCCCAGTGAATTCGTCACCGTTGATCACGGCGTGCTGCACCGGCGCGGCGCCCCGCCAGGCTGGCAGCAGCGAGAAGTGCAGGTTGATCCAGCCGTGCTGCGGAATACTCAACGCCCTGGCCGGGATCAGCGCACCATAGGCGACGATGGCCGCGACTTCGGGGCTCAGGGCGGCTATTTCCGCTTGCGCTGCGTCGTCCAGCTTAGCGGGTTTGAGTACCGGCAGGCCGAGCTCCGCCGCCCGCAGCGCAACCGGGGAAGGCGTCAGCAGACGCTTACGGCCCACCGGGGCGTCAGGCCGGGTCAAGACGCCGACGACGTCGAAACCGGCCGCCAGCAGCGCCTCCAGCGAAGGGATCGCCACCGAGGGAGTGCCTGCGAAGAGCACTCTCATATGGTGTCCCGGGGTCCGGGAGCGGCGAAACCGAAACTCGATCCCACGGTCTGAGAGCGCTTCGCGGTGGTCCGGGCGGTGACTTGTTCGTAGTGCTGATCACGGATCGCGCGCAAGGCTGCTTTACGGTCCTCACCCGCGAGCCGGTCCACGTAAAGCTTGCCATTGAGATGGTCGGTTTCATGCTGTAGGCAACGAGCGAGTAGGCCCTCTGCTTCGATCAGCACCGGTTCACCGTGCTGATCGACGCCGGTGACCCGGCTGAAGCGTTTACGAGGGGTGACAAAGCCCAGGCTGGGTACCGATAGACAGCCTTCGGCTCCGGGCTGCTGATCGTCCTCGCTGCTTTCGATCAGCGGATTGATCACGTGACCGGATTGATCGCCCACCCGATAGGTGAAAATCCTCTTGCCTACTCCGATTTGCGGTGCGGCGAGACCTGCACCGTCGACGTCGTCCATGGTCTCCATCATGTCGGCGATCAGTTTCGCCAGCTCGGCTCCGAATTCGGTCACCGGCTCAGCAACGGTCCGCAGCACGGGGTCCCCGATGAGCCGGATGTGAAGAATTGCCATTCGCTCAGAACCCTTGCCTCAAATCGATCGGTCGTCCCCAGTATTCTAGGCACCCCAGTATTCTAGGCCAGACCGTCAGCCAGCGGGGTACCCCGATCGGCACGGCGCCGGTTCAAGAAGCCGGACGGGGCGGCGCCAGTGGCAGCAGAGGTTCACCGGCTCTAGCGGCTTCCAGATGCCGTTCCCAGAGCCTCTGCAGGGCGCAGAATTTGTACCACTGCTGCGGCAGCACCTCGGGGTTGGCCCGCATCGGGCGAACCCCGGTTTCGCCGATCGCCACCGCGAGCAGCAGCGGCTCCCGCCCGTAGCGCCACGCCTCCCAGCTTCCGGTAGTGGCATCCAGCAAACTTTCCTCGGCCTTCATTCCGGCGACCAATTGCATGACCACCTTGGGGTCGATGGACTTGACTTCGCCGTTCCGATCGGTGCCCTTGGTCTTGTAATCGATCAGACAGAGGCGTCCTGAGATCTGGGCCACCAGATCCAGGGTTCCCGCATAGCCGACGCTCTGATTCCAGATCGTCACTTCGGGAGCCAGCGGCTGAACGTCGTACTCCTTCCACCAGGCATCAAAGCGGTCAGCGAAGGCGAGTTCCCGGTGTTCCGCCAATTCCGTGCGAGCACGCTCCAACTCGTGTTCCCGCTCCAGGGCGCGCAGGGCCACCTGCTCAGCGTAGAAGTGCACCCGATCACCACGAGCGGCAGCTTCGTTACGGTAATTCTCTGCGGCATTTGCGGACTCCCGAATCAGCGGCCTCAATCTTTCCGGCTTACCTGCAGCTTCGGGCAGCCCGGCATGCGCGGCCAGCGCACTCGCCGCCATGTATCCCACCCAGCCACTCAGGTCCAACGCCTGCATGCCGATCACCGTAGTGATCGAGGGCACCGAGGGCTGCTCGGTCAGTGAGCGAGCGTACATCCTGCCGAACTCGGTGGCATGGGCTAAGGCGGGTTGAGTCATGGTTCTACTATGTCATTGGGTTCCGACACCGCAGATTCGGAGGGCTGCTCAGCCGACTGCTCGCTGTGACTTTCGGACCGCGCAGTTTGATGTTCTGCCTTCGCTGCACTGTCGACCTTCGCTGCACTGTCGACCTTGGCTGGTTTGGCTGCCCTTTTAGCTGTCTTCGCTACTTTTTTGACGGCTTCTCCGGCGGCGAGATCCGCTTGATACACCGCCTGTACGGTGAGGGCCTTCTGGGTCTGCAGAATCAGCGGATCGAAAAAAGCATCCCGGTAATCCTTGCTGGAGTTGATCGAGACCACGAAGTTCAACGCCGCGATGGCGCTCAAGAAAGCCGCCACCCGAACCGGCACTTCGGGAATCGGCAGCGTGACTCCGAAGATCTGCAAGAGAGTTTCCGGCCTACCCGCCCATTGCACCGCGAGCTGGGGCGGAATGGAAAGCGCATTGAGTGCCATGATGAACGCGAAGACCAGAACCCCAAAGATCATCACCTGAATGCACTGCGCAAGCACCATGATGAAAACCACGTTCGCCTGCTCGGTGCGCCTGAGATGCTGCCAGCTTCCCTGAGCCGGGCCCGCAGGGAGCTGACCATCCTGCTGAGCCTGCACGATCTCCGCATCGGGGGTCAGCGTTTCCGGCATATCCTGCAGTTCCTTACGGGTGCTGTAGATCAGGAAGAGCATGCCAATGCCGAGCAGGAAGGCGATCAGCCAGAAGATCTGGCCTCGTTTTAGCATCGCCGCCACTTGCCAGAATTCCTGGGCGTAGAAGACGGTGATGACCACCAGGATGAGCAGCGGAATGGCGATTGCGGCGAGCAGCCAGATGGCCGATAGCTGGCGAAGCGCGGCCCGCAGGCTCCAACCGAGCAGCGATCCCACACCGATCCAGGTCAGGAAGAGCACCAGTAGCAGCGGAACCACGTTGTCCAAGGCCCCGGACCACCAGTCTTGCGCTGAGGCGCCCAGCATCACCACCTGATTGATCACGAGCAGGATGACGATCGAAACCAGCGCGATGCCACGAGCCAGTACTGCACGCCGCCTGAACAGCCGATGGGCCACGATGGCGATCACCAGCGGCCCGAGGGTGATCAGGCCGAAAAGCGCGAAGTAATTGATCAGCTCGCTATCGCTGAGGTCTGCGGCTTCCTGATCCACCTTGCTGAACAGCGGCAGGCGACCGACGATGCCTCCGCCCAGGCCGAAAAGCGCGAAGAACAACAGCGCCGGAGCGCAACGGGCCAACAGGTGCTTGGAACGTTCCCGGGGCTTCACGAAATAAGGCAGGCCCTGGGCTCTGAACCATTCTTCGGTTTCAAAACGCTGCTTTTCCGCACTGCTTGAGGCCATGCTGGTAAGCATAGATTGGCTCGAGCGGCTCCGCGAAGTATGTTTCGACGTCGCCCCGGCCAGCTAGCGCACAGTCCGGGCAGTGATCAGCGGCAGCATCGGATCCTAAGAACTCTTCAGTTCGGAACGCGCGCGGACCGCGAAGACGATGGCGAAAGCGGTCAACCCAGCGATGCCGAGGATTCCGGCCCGGGCTCCAGTTACCTGATCATCGCCGAGATTCAGCAGAATCCCGCCGATTGAAGCACTCATGGTGTAAGCGATGAGTTGCACGGTTGAGAGTCCGGCTCCTGCTTTCGCCGCTTCGACGTCGTCCTGAGAGCTGCGTAATGCGGCAACGCTCAACTGCGGATAAGCCAGCCCGATCCCGGCACCCGCGATGAAAAGCAGGATCGCCCAAGCGACCACGGTGAGCGGAGCACCACTGCTGCTCTGCAGCAGGCCATAACAGAGCAAGCCACCGGTCAGCAGCACGGGGCCGAGCAGCAGGCTTCCCCTGGCTCGCCTGCCCGCTAATCCAGCGCTCACGAGCTGCGAAACAGACCAGCCGGCGGACAATGCTGCGCCGAGCAATCCGGCGAGCAATGGATTCAGCCCGGGAAGGCGGTGCCCGAAAAGCGGCACAAAGCTCTCCACCATGACGCCCGCAGAAAGCGCAGCCACCGAAAGATAAACCCATTTGAGTCCGGAATCTCGGCGATAGGTCGCCGCAGGCAGGACAGTAGTGGCAGATTTCCTCTCGATCAGCACGAACGCGATCAGAGCTGCCACCCCCAGCAGAACACAGAGCAAACGAAGCAGGCCTTCCAGTGAAGATGCCAGGCTGAAGCAGAGCGCCGCGGCGGCCAGCACCAGCAATGATCCGAGCGGCACGCGCCGCGGCTGTGCTTTGGACGTGGCTGGACGGATCGCCCGGTAACTGAGCAAGATCAGTAGCACCGCTGGAAGAACGAGCGTCGCATAGGCCAGCCGCCAACCACCGAACTGACCGAACAAGCCCCCGAGCGCCGGTCCGAGTAAAGTGCCGAAGGCCCACATTGCGGCGACCAGCGCCGTCGTTCGCTGCCACAGAGCCTCTGGCAGGAGCAGCCTGACGCAGGCGAAGCCGAGCCCAACCAGCAAACCGCCTCCCAGACCCTGAACGATCCGGCCGAGCACCAGAACGATGATATTGGGGCTGAGCACCATCACCACCGCCCCCGCCGCGAAAACGGCGAAAGCCAGCAGATAGGCGCCCCTGCTCCCCCGGCTGCTGAGCAGCCGGTCAACCAGCATCGTGGCGGTCACTGCGGCGAGTAGGAATCCGGTGGCCACCCAGCTGTAGAGCGCCTGACCGCCGATGTCTTCAATGATCGTCGGCAGCAAGGCAGCGGTGAAATACAGGTTCATCGCGTAGAGGAAGACTCCCCCGGCGAGTATCGACACCGGCCCCAGGTAAGGCGCCCGGAATAAGGCCGACCAGGTGGCCTCCTGCTGTGGGGAGTCGACTTGCTTTTTCACGACGATCCTCTCTGCGCCCCACCTGAGGCTATCTAACGATGTTAGATATAAACTAACAGTGTTAGTTTATAAATTTCAACTGATACTTTTGGTGAGTGAAGCAGATTGGAGCGGGCGAATGAGTCAGAACTCTGACCACGCACCGGGAGGAAAATTTTCCAGCGTATGGCTTCGAGATCGTGATCCTCAGCCGGATGGAATGCCACTGAGCAGCGGAAGAATCACCAGCAAAGCGATCGAAATACTCGACTCTCGAGGGCTCGATGCACTCACCATGCGCACCCTGGCTAAAGAACTGGAGATCAGCGCCCCTTCCCTGTACTGGCACATCCGCACCAAAGAAGAAGTGATAGAGCTAGCCATCGACCAGGTCTTCTCCGAGCTTCCCATCCCGAAGGAGAGCGCACCCTGGCGCGGGAGAATACACAGTCAGCTGACGGCCTGGCGGGATCTGATGATCAGGCACCCCTGGGTTCCTTCCGAAGCTCTTCGAAGAGTGCTTTTAGGTCCGAATTTCCTGGCTCAGCTCGAAACGTTGCAGAGCACCTTGCACGGCGCCGGCTTCGAAGGGCAGCAGCACCTCACCGCGAGTTGGCTTCTTTACAACCAGGTGATGGGTTCGGCTTCAGCCCGGAGCGCTATGAAGCTGGGCGAAGCGGACCTCCGACTCAGCCAGCAGTTCATCGACTCGCAGAGCGAGCGCTATCCCGCTCTGGCACGTTCGCATTATCTTCGCGATGAACACTGGGATCAGAATTTCTCAGCCGGTCTCAACTATCTGCTGGACGGTTTAGAACGTCAGCTCAGCGATTCATCGAAAAGCTGAGGCGCTCAACCGCGTACCGGAACCCAGGCAATCGGTGATCGCACTCGGTGATCGATAGAGCGACTTGCAAAAAAGATCGGCTCCGATCAGTGTTTCAACTGATCGGAGCCGATCTTTTTGCGGTGGGCGATACTGGGTTCGAACCAGTGACCTCTTCGGTGTGAACGAAGCGCGCTACCACTGCGCCAATCGCCCGCATACTGCTCAGAAATCCTATCCGATAAATTCACGAGCCGCCTAATCGGGACCAGCCGGGAGTCGAATCTCACCCCCTCTGGATGATCACCGATCCGCTCCGCTGACAGCGGATTTGGGCCCCAGAACAGACCCGGGAACTCGCCGAAGCGAAAAGCTGATTTGGCGTTTCCCTGATCGTCAGCTAGAGTTTTTACTCGCAGGAACACGAGGAAAGTTACTGAAGATCGGCGGTAAAAACCGGTCTGAATTGATGATCACTCAGGGGAAACTCGTTCCTTCTGCGGATGTGGCTCAGTGGTAGAGCATCACCTTGCCAAGGTGAGGGTCGCGAGTTCGAATCTCGTCATCCGCTCGCAGGAAACTGTCATCTGTAGCCCGCTCGTCATTATGTGATGAAGCGGGCTCGTTTGAAACCCGGTGGGGTGGCCGAGAGGCGAGGCAGCGGCCTGCAAAGCCGCGTACACGGGTTCGAATCCCGTTCCCACCTCTCAGTTTTTGAGAGACTTTGGGCGATTGGCGCAGCGGTAGCGCGCTTCCCTGACACGGAAGAGGTCACTGGTTCGATCCCAGTATCGCCCACCAAGAGATGGCCCCGTCGAAAGACGGGGCCATTACTCTTTAACCGCCGGGTGTGGTTAGTGGAGTACTTTGAGGCCCACCACGCAGACCACAATGCCCAATAAGAGCAGAATCTTGATCAGAGACACCGACTCGGTGCCGGTGATCATCGCGTACCCGACCGTGAGGACGGCACCGATGCCCACCCAGACGGCGTAGGCCGTGCCGATGGGAAGGGTCCGCATCGCCCAGGCCAGGCCAACCATGCTGGCAGCCACTGCGACGCCGAAAATCACGCTGGGCCAAAGCTTGGAGAAACCCTCAGATTTCCCCAGTGCGGTAGCCCAGACAGCCTCCAGAATTCCGGAGATCACTAAAACAATCCAGCCAAGAGAAGACGACATTTTATGCTCCTTGCGCCGTCTTTTCGCTGGCCGGGTACGGCGCACCTCGTCCGGGTGCCTTTGGCGGTTTCAGTATTTCACTTAAAGCGTGATGACAGATCATTACCTGCTCTTGGCGAGCCAAAAATCTCGGTCTAGGATTATGGCATTGGGGGCAAGATGGCCCCACCTAGCGAAGGGAGGTGCCCGTGTCTATTTTTGACGACATCAAGGGCAAGGCCGAGGACTTGATCGGCGATAACGCAGACAAGCTCAAAGAGGGCATCGAGAAAGTCGGAGATTTCATCGACGACAAGACCGGTGACAAGTTCAAGGACCAAATCGATGGCGTGCAGAAAGCCGCTGGAGATTTTGTCGATAACGCGAACAAAGATGACGCTCCTGCCGCCGAAGGTTCAGCAGAACCACAGGCCTAAGCGACCTTCGCTCAAGATCTGAGTCAAAGAGATCGCCTGCCCTGCCGCGAGGCAGCGCAGGCGATCTTTGGCGTTTAAGCGGCGGCTCACCGGCCTCGGGGCGCCCCCTGAAAATCAACGCCCGACGTCGTCAGCTCCGCGAGGCCAGCGCCGAGCCGGGTAACACGTCGTGCAGCTACTTCTGAGCCTCTGGCACCTGGGCTTCACGGGCCAGGGCGGTCAATCGAGAAACCGCCCTGAAGTACTTCTTCAAATACCCACCGGCCATCATCTCAGCGCTGAAGAGTTGGTCGATAGGCACTCCGCTGGCCAAGATCGGCACATCTTTGTCGTACAACCGATCCGCCAGCACCACGAACCGCAGCGCCACACTCTGCTCGGTGATGGTCTGCACCCGATGCCAGACCACTCCATCGATACCGTCGATCAACTGCCGATACCGGCTGGGGTGCACTCCGGCCAGATGGTCCAGGAGCTCCGAGAAATCGTCCACCGCGATCGTCTTGTCGGCGGCGAATTCAGTGGCAGCGGCCGCTTCGAGCTCTTCATCCGGCAGGGGCTGCGGCGGAGTGGGCAAGCCGCGATGCCGGTAGTCTTCGCCGTCGATCCGCACCACGTCGAACTGATCGGCCAGCACCTGGATCTCCCGCTGGAAATCCACCGCGGCGAATCGCCCCTCACCGAGCGATCCCGGCAAAGTGTTGGAGGTCGCGGCGAGTTTCACCCCGGCGTCGGACAGCTCACGCATCAGCCGGGACATCAGCACGGTGTCCCCCGGATCATCGAGTTCGAACTCATCGATGCAGACCAATTTGTATTGCTTGAGCGCATCAACGGTCTTCCGGAACGAGAGCGCTCCCACCAGATTGGTGTATTCCACGAAGGTGCCGAAGGCCTTAGGGCCGGGCGCCGAATGCCAGAGCGAGGCGAGCAGGTGGGTTTTACCGACGCCGAAGCCCCCGTCAAGGTAGATCCCAGCGCGGCTGGCAGGCTTCTTTGCCCCGAAGAACTTCTTCAGACCACGTGCTCCCGAGCCGCCGATCGAGGCGGAGAAATCCTGCAAGGCCTTCACCGCCAAAGCCTGCGAGGGCTGCTTGGGGTCGGGACGATAGCTTTCAAAGGACACCTCACCGAAGCGCGGCGAGGGGTAGAACCCTTGTAGCAACTCGTCAACTGAGACCGAGGGAATGCGAGTGGCAAGGTGTTCGACGTTGGCCAAATTCAATCCGTTCCGAGGGGCCAGCGGCCCGAATGGGCGTTTCAACGGCTAGATGAGCCGCAAACGCAGTGAAACAAGTCATTGCAAGGATACCGCTCACCGTTCGGGGATATGTCCTTCTATGACCTTCGGAAGCATTTCAACGGCGCCGTCGTTAGGCTTGGAAGAGGCTTCGGCAACAGTCCCGATCAGTATTTCTTGACCCGATCAGTATTTCTTGACCCGATCAGTATTTCTTGAGGAGTTCAGATGAGCATTGCAGCAGACACCGCGGAAAAGTTCAGCAGCTACGCCGCCCCCGAGCGACTGGTCTCTACGGAATGGGTCGCCGAGGCGATTGCCACCGGGAAAGTCGGCAGCGCCGAGCTGGCGATCGTGGAATCCGACGAAGACATCCTGCTCTACGAAACCGGCCATATCCCCGGCGCGGTGAAAATCGATTGGCACACCGACCTCAATGATGCCGACACTCGGGATTACATCGATGGTGCCGCTTTTGCGGAGCTGCTGGGCAAGAAGGGCATCGGCAGGGACACCACCGTGGTGATTTACGGCGACAAATCCAATTGGTGGGCGGCATATGCGCTGTGGGTTTTCACCCTCTTCGGCCATCAGGATGTCCGGCTGTTGGACGGCGGGCGGGATAAGTGGATCGCCGAAGGCCGCGAGCTGAGCACCGAAGCTCCCGCACCACAGGCAGTGGAGTACCCGGTAGTACAGCGCGAGGATTCCGCGATCCGTGCCTTTAAGGACGACGTCGTTCAGCACCTGGGTCACGGCCCGCTGATCGATGTGCGCTCCCCCGAGGAGTACACCGGAGCCCGCACCTCAATGCCCGCCTATCCCGAAGAGGGCGCGCTGCGCGGAGGTCACATTCCCACCGCCGCCTCGGTGCCCTGGGCCAAGGCCGCGGCCGAAGATGGCACCTTCCGCAGCCGCAATGAGCTCGAGGCGATCTACCTCGACGGCGCGGGCCTGCGGGCCGGTGACGATGTGGTGGCTTACTGCCGGATCGGTGAGCGCTCCAGCCATACCTGGTTCGTGCTGAAACATCTGCTGGGCTTCGAGAACGTTCGCAACTATGACGGCTCGTGGACCGAGTGGGGAAATGCCGTCCGGGTGCCGATCGCTAAGGGCGAGAATCCTGGCACGGTCTGACCGAGCCCGCTGGCCATCAGCGACGTGTCGACTCCTGACAACGTATTCTGGGTGCTGTGACTGATATTCAACACCCCGGCAACCAGGCCAAGGGACAAACCGCCGATTCGATGCCCGCCGCGCTCGCCGAGATCATCGACGACTTCCAGGCGATCGAAGAATCGGAACGGCTGCAACTGCTTCTGGAATTCTCACGCAGCCTGCCAGCGCTTCCCGAGCGCTTTGCGCAGCATCCGGAGTTGCTGGAGCAGGTGGTGGAGTGCCAGTCGCCATTGTTCTTGACCTTGCAGATTGAGGACGGCGCGGTGCAGCTTTACTTCTCGGCTCCCCCGGAGGCACCGACCACGAGGGGCTTCGCGAGTGTCTTGCACGAGGGCCTGAACGGGTGCAGCCCGGCCGAAATCCTGGCGGTTCCGGACGATATGCCGGAGCAGCTGGGGTTGACCCGAGCACTCACTCCACTGCGGCTGCGAGGCATGTCGGCCATGCTGGGTCGGATCAAACGGCAGATCCGGGCGCAAATCGCCGATTAAACCGCTGGCTTTCTTTCCTCGCGTCTCGATCCGGCTTCGATCCGTGCGCGGCTAGCCCTGGAATTCCTTGGGCACGGTGTCCCTCGGCAGTTCGTAGTGGCCAAGGCGTGGCTCGAGCCAGGTCTTCACCACCGACTCCCAGCGCTCCGAATCGACGTTCCATTCGCGGGTATGGGCTGCTTTTTCGAACTCGACGAAGCTCACCATCTCCGGATTGCGCCTGGCCAGTTCTTCAGAAGGGCCATAGGGCACGAAATCGTCGTCCTTACTGTGCACGATGAGAGTCGGGGTGCGCAGCTCAACGGCCCGGCTGACCCAGTCCATGCTCTTCAGATCGACGGGCGCTGCCAGGCCGGTGATCCGTCGGCCCAACGGGTGGCTGAGCATCAGCTGCCCGTACCTGCCGATCGCGGCTGGAATGCGATTCAAGCTGGCTTGATGGGCTAACACATCGATCCAGTTGATCACCGGCGCGTCGAGGACCAGAGCGATGACTTCCTGACGATGTCTGCTCTGGTCCACCAATTGCAAACAGACCGCGCCGCCCATTGAGTACCCGAAGAGCACCACGTCCTTGGCACCGTGGTCGAGTGCGAATTCAATAGCGGCCTCGATATCCCGCCACTCGGTCACCCCCAGGCCATATCTGCCGTCGTCGGCGGCTGGAGCCTCCCCATCATTACGATAGGAGACCAAGAGGCAGCTCAGCCCCAATTCGCGCGCGGTACGTACCGCTCTGAGCCCCTCGGTTCGTTTGGCACCTCGGCCGTGGACCATGATCGCCCAGGTGGAGAGCTTCTTCTCGGTCGGTCGGATCAGCCAAGCAGGCGCCCTCCCAACCGGCAAGTCGATCAGGACTTCCTCTGCGGCCACCCCGATCTCCGCCGGGCTCTGGAAGATCGACCCGGTCCATTTACCCCGAAGCGCTTGATGCAGGTCTCCGGCGATGACTTCCTCGACCACCCGGGAAACCGTTCCCTCGCGGGGCACGTACGAGCGAATGGCACCGATCCGGGCGTGGCCTGCTGAAGCGTTGAAACTCAATCCGTAGACGCCGTCAATGGTGGTCTCAACGGTGGCCGGCAGCACGATCTGCAGCTCCGACCCCTCACGCAGTACCGCCAGGATCTCCAGGTCCTCAGGCTGTTCCTTCTCTGGGATGACCACCTTCCGTGCGAAATACCCAGCGAGCGCGGAACTCCCCGCAGCCAGCAGCGAGATCAGGGTGGCTCCGGAAGCTGCACCGAGCAGTAACCATGTGAACCAAGCTGAGCGCTGCTGTGCGCGAGGTGTAGCCATGGCTCCATTCTGGCGGAGTGATCTGCCGCCGTCGAGTCGCTACGCCGTTCCGCTCCGTTCCTTTTCCAGCCGTCCCACTGAATGTTAACAATGTGAAGGATGTGACTGTTTCAGAGAAACTTCTGCCTCATCAGCAACACTCAATGGGACGGCTGGAAAAATAGAGGGGTTGATCCCGGGGCCCTCGGGCTGGGCCCACACGTCCGAGGGACCCGAAACGAGGAACGAGTTTTGGGAGGACGTGGGGATACGCTTAGACCATGACGGACACCATTATTATTCTGACCGAAGCCCCCTTGGGCGAGATCGACGTAGAAAACATCAGCGGCCTCTTCTCGGACGATGAGCAGACCGAGCTCACCGTCTTGGTCCCGGACGACGTCAGGCGAAACCTTCTGGTCGATGTCATCGACCAGCTGAGTCTGTTGGACCTGCCCGCCGCGCTCAAGGAATTCGGTGGTCGGGAGTCGAAGGAGCAAGCCAAGCTGCGAGCCGAAGGCACCCTGGAAGTCTGCATCGCAGCGCTGCAGGAAACCGGTGCTCCGGTGACCGGTAAGGTCATCGAGGGCGACGCCGTCGCCGGTTTGGTGGCCGAGGTGCAGGCCAGCTCGGCCAGGCAAGCGGTGGTGATCACCGAACCCCATGTCCTGGAGGACACCTTCCACACCGACTGGGCCACCCGCGCTCAGGACAAACTGGGGTTGCCGGTGCTGCATCTTTATGCCGGTTCGGGATTTATTGGTGACTCCTAAACGTTATTGATGATATGAGCGAATCTGTGGGAAACACCAGCTATTTCCAGAATTCCTATGCCCCCTCAGTGGTCAAGACCGATGAGGAATGGCGGGCAGAACTGAGCCCCGAGGAATACCGCGTGCTGCGCCAAGCTGGCACGGAGCGAGCGTTCGTCGGCGAGTACACCGATACTCACACCGCCGGAATCTACCAGTGCCGGGCCTGTGGGGCCGAGCTTTTCCGCAGCAATGAGAAGTTCGACTCGCACTGTGGTTGGCCGTCCTTCTTCGCCCCGTTGGCTGAGGAAAGAGTCCGTTATATCCACGATCGCAGCATGGGCATGGATCGCGTGGAGGTGCGTTGTGCCGCCTGTGATTCGCATCTGGGACACGTTTTCGAAGGCGAGGGCTACGGCACTCCCACCGATCAGCGGTATTGCATCAACTCGGTCTCGATGAAGCTGGTTCCCGCGGAATAATCAGCGGACTTCCAAGCCCTCAGGGCTGGGTTTGCGCTGCCGTGCTCCGCAGTTCGCGGGCGGCTCGGTACATTTCGTTGCGCTCCCGAAACAGCTGGTCCTGCGGAGCCTTGAATGGTCCAGTCCGGCTCAGCTCGGGTTCCGCTTGGGGAGCTGTCACTTTCGCGGACAAGCTGACGGTGCCTAAAACCCGTTGAGATCCCGTGACCCAGTTCTGCGTGACATCGATGGTTTCGCCGAGGCCAGGTTCTCTGGAGATCAGACTGAGTCGAACCGGCAATTGAGCGAGCAACCGCTCGTGCAGATAGTCATCGGAGAGCTCTTCTCTCGGGAAATCCTGGCTGAAGAAACCGGTGACCGATTCGTCAGTCGGTTTCAATTCCAGTCTATGCAGGCTTTCCACCCCGTTGATGACCGCGTGATAGGCATGAACGCTGTAGTAGTTCCTGCTCATAAAACTCTCTGGAAGTCTGTGGTCTCCGAAGGACATCGCCTCAACGCTTTCCGGATGGAGCGCCTGAAATCCGGCAATCGACTCCTGCCGGGCCTCTTCACTCTGCCCGGATGAGGTGGCGGCTAAGAAGTCAAGCATGTCTGAGGCCGTCCGCACAAAGAACACCGGAATACTGAACAGCCCTAAAACCATTTCTGAGGCTGTTCCTTCGTTGCCGATCCGGATCAGCACCCCTTGATCTCCGGAGAGCGAATCGTGACCGGCTGAGCCTCCCAAAGTGCCCGAGAACCGGGCCAAGACCGGGGCGTTTTCAGGCAAGCCCACCAGAAGGCCCGTTTCACTGGCACTGAAGGTTCCCGCTATCCAGCTTCCTTTGGCATGGAGGATCCGGTCCTGCTGCGGGTCCGTCCGCAGACTTCCCGCTGCCCGCTCCAGATAGTGTCGCCAATTCTTGATCGTTTTCATCACTGTGGCTTTCGTTCGTAACTTGAGCAGCGTGCCCACTCAGGACAGGAAAAATCGCGGCGAACCCTGCGGATCGACCCGCTCAGAGTTGTTCCGCGATCTTCTCAGCCACCATGATCACCGTGGGATTCGTTGCAGCCTGGGTGACTGAGGGGAAAATCGAGGCGTCGATCACCCGCAGTCCCTGAATTCCGTGGACCGCGCCACTATTGTCGACCACGGCGAAGGGATCGCTCGCCGGACCCATCGGAGCACTCGAGGTCGGGTGATGATACGTGTCGAGGGTCTCGAACACCGTCTCAATCACTTCAGCATCGCTGTGACCGGGGCCTGGGGAGATCTCCGCTGAAATCATCCGGGAAAGCGGCTCGCCAGCGCCGATCCGCTGGGCCAGCCGGATTCCTTCTAGGAGCCGACGTCGGTCCTCTTCCTCGGCCAGCCAGTTGAGGTCGATCAGGGGTGCGACGGCGGGATCCGTGGAAACTAATGTGACGGTGCCGCTGGATTTGGGCCGGACCAGCGCTACCGCGATCACAAAAGCCGCCCCGGTCGGGCTCAGCTTCGGGTCGATCAAATGAGTGGCGGTCAGATGCAGATCGAGCTCGCCCGGAGCGGCTTGAGAACTCTTCACCCAGGCTTTGGCCCCGATCACCGGGACCTGGGCACCCAGCGATTCGGGCACCGCGGCAAAGGCGGTGTAGAAGATCGGGTGATCATAGACTCGTCGGCCGACCGGAAGATCAGCGAGCACCTCAAGGCCCAGCGCAGAGAGTTCGTTCGCCGGCCCGATGCCGGAGCGCATCAGGATGGCGGCGGTGCCATAGCTGCCGGCCGAAAGTATCACCTGATCGGCAAAGAATTCACGGCCGTCAGCAAGCCGGACTCCAGTGGCAACGGTCCCGTCAAAGAGCACGCGGTCCACCAGGGCATCGCCGAGAATGCTCAGATTCCCACGAGACCTCACCTCATCGGTGAGATAGGCCATCGCGGTGTTGACCCGAACCCCTTCAGCGATGTTCATCGGGTACGGTGCAACGCCCTGCGGATCTCCCCCGTTGAAATCCTCGGTCACTCGAATTCCTTCGGCCATCGCGGAGTCGATGAAGGCCCGCTGCATCGCTGAGATCTCTTCCCGGGAAAGCTGGTTTACCGGCATCGGCCCGGTCGCTCCGTGCCACTCTGATTCACCGAGATTACTGGTTTCGAGTTTCTTGTAAAACAGCAGCACCTCCGCCCAGGACCAACCGGTCAGCCCGGATTCCGCCCATCGCTCAAAGTCAGACGGAAGCGCCCGCACCATCACCGAGCCGTTGACCGCTGAACTCCCACCGAGGCTTTTGCCGCGGAATAGCGACACAGGATGTCCGACTCGACCGGGAACGCTCTGGAAGCCCCAATCGCTTCCGGTATCAGCACCGAGCAGGTTCGAATCCAGAATGCGCGGCGGGAATTCCTGAGCGGAATAGGCCGGACCCGCCTCAATCAGCAGCACTTCCCGCCGGGCTCGGGCGCTGAGCCGATTCGCGAGAACAGCCCCCGCCGAGCCACCCCCGATAATCAGAACTTTCTGCGGTTTCTTGATGGTATCCATAGGCGTGTTCCCTCTCAGATTCCTTCTCGGACCTGCGATGACCTGCCGCGAACAGCGGTCAAACCAAAATTTTGCTGGTGCTGGCAGCGTATGTTTCCGAAGAAGGTCGCGCATCGGTCGTGCAATCGGTCATGAGACCTAAAGTGACAACCTTTCGAAACCTGGTCTTAGGATGGATGGCATGCCCCTTGAGCTATTCGGTCGTGCTAAAGAGCTTGAAATCGTCAGAGAATTACTCTTCAAAGCACGAACCGGCCAAGGATCGGCTCTGGTTATTTCAGGTGATCCGGGAATCGGAAAAACCGCCCTGGTCACCGCTGCGCTGGAGACCGAGGACGAATCAATCGTTCTGAGATGCACCGGCTCTCGCGCCGAATCTCTTCTGGCGTATTCCGGCATCCATCAGTTCCTCTGGCCCTCACTGGACCGTCTGGATGCCCTCGAAGAGGTCCAGGCCCAAGCCGTTCGTTCCGCTCTCGGTCAGGCAACGGGCCGCCCAGACCGTTTTCTGGTGGGGGCTGGCGTCCTGAGCTTGATCAGCACGATAGCGAAAGAGCAGCCGGTGGTGCTGATTGTCGAAGACGCTCATCTGCTCGACGCCGATAGCCTGGATTGCCTGAGTTTCGTCGCCCGCAGACTCGAATGGGAACCCGCAGTGCTGTTGTTCACCAGCACCAATCCGCTCTCCCCCTGCATCTGTGAGCTACCCGCACTGGAGCTGCAGGCGCTCGCTGAAGACTCCGCCGATGAATTGCTGTTATCGGCCCGAAGTGAGCTGACTGATGATCAGCGTGAAATCCTGCTCGGCGTCGCTGAGGGGAACCCGCTCGGACTGCTCACCCTGATTCCGAGCCAGGATCTGGACCCTCATCAATTCACCATGGGAACTCGGCTTCAGCAGTCCTTCGCCGCTCAACTCGAACCTCTGGGCGAGCGCACCCAGGAGCAGCTTCTCGTCGTCGCCGCCCAGGAAGGCGCCAAGGTCGGTGAAATCATGCGGGTGCTGACCGCACTGGGGCAGCCATCGTGGGCACTCGACCCGGCTTTCGAACTGGGCATCATCGAATCCAGGAATGCCTGCATCTACTTCCGCCAGAAACTCGTCCAGCAACTCGTTTATGAACAGGGCCCCTTGGAAGAGAAACGGCTGATCCATCGCGCCTGGGCTGAGATCTGGTCCACCGACTACGATCTGGACCGCCGCGCCTGGCAGCTCGCCGCCGCCACTTTGGGCCAAGACGACGAGATCGCGGCTCTGCTCGACGCCACCGGGGAACGAGCGCGACAACGCGGCGGCTTCCACTCAGCAGCCCGTGCACTGCTGACCGCTTCACGATTGAGCAGCAAAAAGGAGGACGTCGGAGGCTTCCTGGCCCGAGCGGCCCGCTATGAGTGGGACGCCGGCTACCGTTCGACCGCTTCCCGGCTGCTGCAAGAAGCGGAAGCTTTTATCGGGTCGAAGAGCAGCCTCTTCAGCGGCGGCCTGGCCGGGCTGATGGAATTCGCCGACGGCGAGAGCTTACGCGCAGCAGCGCTCTTTGAACGCGATGCTCAGCTCGATCCGCAGGGCACGATGGGACAGATCTTGTCGGTGCTCGCGGTACGCGCGCAATGGAGCGCAGCGCTCACTGACCCGAGTACTAGTCATCAGGGAAGCTCCGAGGCGGGGTCAGTGAGCGGCCAGGCAGAAGGCTCCGAGCACCCCACCGTGGAGTCTCGCAGTGATGAGGTCCTTCGAGCGTGGCGCACCGGAAGCCCGCTTCCGGAAGTGAATCACAACTCAAGCTGCGCTATGCTGCCGACCAGCAGCTCCTGGATGCTGCCGCCCGCACCCTACGCGGCAGCCTGGGGACAAACTGAATCGACGGCGGAACGCTACCGGCAGGCGATCGTCCAGGAGCGCCAATACGGCAATACCGTGGAACTCGCCTTCGTGCTGTGCCAAATGGCCACCACCAACATTTTGACCGGTCGCTGGGCTGAAGCGGCAGCCTGTGCTTCAGAGGCTTCCGAAATAGCCGATATTGCTCATCTGGAGAGCGTCTCGGCGCAGTCTCATAACAGCCTGGCCTGGCTGGCAGCGCTTCGCGGGGACGCCGTTACCACCAGAAAGCTCACCGAGACCTCACTGAACATCGCCGCTCGCGCCGGCTCGATAGCACTGGCAGCGGCCGCCCACTGGCACCGCGGAACGGCCTTGCTGATCACCGGTCAACCCCACGCGGCCCTTGAGGCGCTCTCCCGCATCCGCAGTATCTCCGCTACGGAGACCTCCAGTGTCTTCGCGGCGCTAGCAGCTCCCGACGCCGCCGAGGCAGCTCTGCTCTCCAGGCAGTACGAAGAGGCTGAGGTGCAGATCGAATTGCTGCGCCAATGGGTGCTGCGCAGCGATGCTGCCTGGGCGCAAGCCGCTTATCTCAGGTATGTCGCAATGCATTCCGATGATGCGGGTTCAGAACAGCTCTTCCGGGAGGCCCTCGAGCTGTTCAGCGGTTCTGAAATCAGTTTCGAGCAGGCCCGCACCGAGTTGCTCTTCGCCGAGTGGCTGCGCAAGAAACGCCGCCGTCTGGAGTCGCGACCTTATTTCTCGCACGCCCGAGAGGTCTTCACCAGCCTCGGAGTGGACCCGATGATCGAGCGCGCCGAATCAGGTCTTGAGCTGGCCAGCAATATCTCGCGACCGAAACAGCAGAAGACTTTCGACGAGCTGACCGTTCAGGAACTCCGGGTGGCCAGACTCGCCGCATCTGGCTACACCAATCGCGATATCGGCACCCAGCTGTTCATCAGCCCGCGGACTGTAGGGCATCATCTCTCCTCGGTTTTCAGTAAACTCGGGTTGAGTTCCCGTGCCGAGTTGAGCGATCTTCAACTGACTGATTAGCGGCGTCCCCCTGTTCTCCCGCCATGTGCGGGTCTCATCCCATGGCTCGATGTGAGCTGAATCACATTCACCCCCTCGATCTCTACCGGGCTCCGCCACAGGCTCAGCGCATACCGGAGAAATACCCGAGTAGCCGATTCGATGACCGATGCACGCCCTTCCCGAGCAGTGTTGGCTGAACATACAACGACGATTCGGTTGAGCAGAACCGCGCCAGGATGGAGAAGATCATGAGTCCGCACGCCAGAAACTACATCGCCGGAGTATGGGTCGACAGCGACGCCAAAGGGCAATCCACCTCCCCGGCGACGGGCGAAGTCCTGGGTACTTTCGCCGATGCCGGGGCCACCGAAACCGATGCCGCGATTGAAGCAGCCAGCGAGGCATTCCGCAATACGGAGTGGAGCCGTGACCGGCATCTGCGCTGTCGGGCACTCTTTGAAATGGCTGATCGTATGGAAGCACGTCGCGATGAACTCATCCTGATGCTCTCTCGGGAGAACGGGAAGATCCTGAGCGAGGCAGCTTTCGAGATCGATATGACGATTCCCAAGCTGCGTTATTACGGCGCCTTGGCGCTCACCTCCTCGGGCAGGGCAGCAGAGGTCAAAGCCAACCTGTATTCGACGACACTCACCGAGGCCGCTGGGGTGGCTGGGGTTATCGCGCCGTGGAATTCACCGGTGGTGCTCTCGGTACGGTCATTCGCCCCGGCGCTAGCGGCGGGCTGCACCGTCGTGATGAAGCTGCCGGCACAAATCGCGCAAGTCAACGGTTTGCTGTATGAAATCGTGGCGGAGACCACGTCCTTGCCCGCCGGTGTGATGAATATGTTCACCGAGTCCGGGAACGTTGGCGCACCGATGATCATCGCGGATCCCCGCGTCGAAGTGATCAGCTACACCGGCAGCACGAAGGTGGGTCGGATCATCATGCAGCAAGCAGCCACCCACCTGAAAGCAGCGTCGCTTGAGCTGGGTGGGAAAACCCCGATGATCGTCTTCAACGACGCGGATCTGGACCAGGCTGTGCCGGTTCTGGTCAAGGCAATCACCACCTTCTCCGGTCAGTTCTGCATGACCGGCAGCCGGATTCTGGTTCAGGACGGAATTGCCGGCGCTCTGCGGACCCGGCTGGTGGAGGCGCTGGAAGCGGTGAAAATCGGTCCGGGGGACGATCCTTCGAGCGATATGGGTCCGGTGATCGATCGAGCCAACGCAGAGCGCATCGACCGGGCCATTGAAGACGCTTCCCGCTATGCCACCCCGTTGCGCCGCGGCGGCATTCCGAAGGACCCTGCGCTTCAGCGGGGCGCCTATATTCTGCCTAGCCTGCTTGAGGTGGAAGACACCTCGAGTGATCTTGTGCAGCGTGAGATCTTCGGCCCGGTGGCGACTTTCGAGGTCTTCGGTACCGAAGAAGAAGCGATTGAACGGGCCAATGCCACCGAGTATGGCTTGGCGGCAGGTATCTGGACCCGAGATGTCGATCTGCCGAGGCGGGTGGGGCGCGAGATCAAGGCTGGCACCATCTGGACCAACACCTGGGCTGTCATCCATGACGAGTTCGAAGAGGGCGGGTTCAAGCAATCCGGTGTGGGTCGGCTCAACGGAGTACGCGCGCTCGAGGAATTCCAGGAGATCAAGCACTATGTGCATCCGGTAGGGCCTGCGACGTCCGCTACCTCATAACAACACCGACTAATACCAACTCCACAGAGCGGAGGCTCCATGGACAACAAGATCGCACTCGAAGAACACGTTTCCACACCGCTGAACAACTCCTCCTGGGATTCGACCGGCGAGGCGAGCAGGAACGGCGTCGAGTATATGAAGGACGTCGAACAGCGCCTGCTCGATGTGGAAGATCGGATCCGGGCGATGGACGAGGCCGGCATCAGGCTCAGCTTGTTATCGTTGACCTCTCCAGGGATACAGTCGATCCTCGATCCGGCTCAGGCTATCGATGCGGCCCGGGAGAACAATGAGTTCTTGGCTACCCGATATGCGGGGAGCCATCCCGATCGGCTGAAGTGGTTCGCCGCGCTGCCCCTGCAAGACCCTGAAGCTGCGGCCGAAGAGCTCAGACGCTCGGTCGCAGCGGGAGCTCTGGGCGCGCTGATCAACGGCTATACGGATCTGCCGGGAGGCGAAGCACGCTACCTGGACGAGCCGGAGAATCAGCCGTTCTGGGAAGCCGTTTCCGACGTCGGCGTCCCGGTGTACCTGCACCCACGAGAGCCGCTGGCCTCCCAGCAGTACATCTACCGCGGATATGAATCGTTGGTGGGTTCCGCCTGGGGCTTCGCTCACGAAACAGCGACCCATGCCATCAGGTTGATGCTCAGCGGTCTTTTCGATCAGCACCCCGGCGTCCAGATCATCCTGGGCCATCTCGGTGAAGGGCTGCCTTTGATGCTGCCCCGGCTGGAGCACCGACTGCATAAACAGCACGCCGGAGTTGGCTTGGGTGCTGCGCAGCGCTCCCCCAGCGAATACTTTCGGCAGAACTTCTACATCACCACGAGCGGCCATTTCCACACCAAAGGGCTGCACAACACCCTCAGCGAACTGGGAACCGATCGGGTTCTTTTCTCGGTGGACTACCCCTACGAAGACATGCAAGAAGCTGCTGAGTGGTTCGACCAGGCCCTGTTGGCAGAGGCTGATCGAGAAAAGATCGGACGGCTCAACAGCGAAAAGCTCTTTGCCCTGGATTAGACAACTGCCGGGTCTCTGCTTCGAAGAAGAGACCCGGGATGAACATTGATACTCAAATTAAGGTGAAAAAACATGACCACAGCAATCATCGGAACGGGAAACATCGGCAGCAGCATCGCGCGTGGCCTGGTTGCGGGCGGCGAGAAGGTTCTGCTGGCCAGCGCGAATCAGTCCTCTGCCGAGGAACTGGCTTCGAGACTGGGCGGAAAGGCCACCACGGTCTCCGTTGAAGACGCCTTCGACCGAGCCGACACCATCATTCTTGCGGTCTGGTTCGATGTCTCGAAGGAGCTGCTCACGAAGTATCGTGAGCAGCTCCACGGCAAGCTCATCATCGACCCTTCTAATGCCATTGCTTTAGACGACGGCGACGGCTTCATCAAGACCATCGGTGACACCGAATCCGCCGGACAGATCCTGCAATCCTTCCTGCCCGCCGATGCCTCGCTCGTCAAAGCTTTCGGAACCCTCGCGGCTCCTACGCTTGCCGCGGCAACGACGAAGCACGAGCAAAAGATCGTCGGGTTCTATGCTGCGGACGACGAACCCTCCAGTGAAAAGGCAGAGCAGCTACTCATGGCAGCTGGCTTGGATCCGATCAGAGTCGGTGGCATCGATCAGTCGAGCAGAATCGAGGTCTTCGGTGATCTGCACGAGTTCGGCGCGCTGGGCAAGACGGTCAACCGGCAGGAAGCCCTAGCCGCGATCTAGGCTGCTCCGGCTGCGAACGCCACGGAAAAACCTCATCCACTTGAATAACCCGAAAACAGAACTGAAAGGCAACATCATGAAGAAAACTGCAATCGTCCTCTTAGGATTGGTTTCCCTCGGCGCGGCAACGCTGATCTCTCCGGCTGCCGCCTCCGCGAATCCAGCTCCTCCGAGTGGTTATACGAACGAAGATTTCAGAACCCTCTTCCCGCAAGAGTCCGAGTGCAAAGCATACGGAAGCTCCCATTCCTTCACCAAGTGGATCTGTGTGCTGGAAGTAAGGGACGGTCAGAAGGAGGCCTGGGCACTCTACGGAAAGCTGAAATAAAGCGTCGCACCCAACAGCGCAATAAGCAGTTATTCCTTCACTGAAAACTTCACGACGAACTCTGATGAAACGAGAAGATCATGGAAATCAACCGGAGATCCTTTATAACAGCATCAGGAACGGCAATCGCAATAACCGCTACAGGCGTCACTTCCGTGATGAATCCGACCATAGCTTCAGCGGCAGGACCTTTACAGATAAATTTTTCCGCAATACCTACTACTGCGTCCAATAAGGGAGTGGAAAATCTCTCGATTGGAGAGAACAAATTTCTCAACCAGGCCAACGGATCCTCGGTCTCCCTGGCCCCGGGGCTACCAGATCTGCAGGACCAGTTCGCGCAGCTCGGCATCGCTGACCTTCGGGCCCACGATTGGTTTGGGGTTGCTGATATTGACAGCTGGTACAACCCAAATGATCAACCCCCTAACCAAATAACCAATAACGCACCAGACGAAAAGAAGGAAGAGCTGAAGAAATTTGCACAAGAATTCTTTAATAAAAGAGTAATTGTGCTCAATGCAGCTAGGTATCTTGAAGGTAAAGACTCAAATCCCAGATTCAACTGGGAGCCAACGGATAGATATCTAAGAGATACATTAAATAATCCTTACTATAAAAACTCCTCGAAACAAGCTCCGAATATTCTTTTCCGAATCGGAAGATTGTTGGACGGAGGACGTGCTATTCCAAAAAATATCGACAAGTACGTCGAGCTAGTCCAGGCGGTGGTTCGGCGCTATTCCGTCGACTGGAAGACCTCCGGCGCTAAACTACCTGCCCCTATTACCGAGTACGAAATATGGAATGAGCCAGACCTAGGACTTTTCTGGTCTGTCCCCGGGAAAAATGACATCGAAAGAACTGCACAAAGCTATTATGAATTCTATTCGGCCGTCGCAAAAGGAATCAAAAATATTGCACCAAATGTCCACGTCGGTGGGTGCGGTGCAGCAAACGCTTTCGGGAACAATAGCTATGTAGACAGTTTCTTAAAAGAACTTAATAGTAAAAAAATTCCTCTGGACTTTTTTAGCTATCATTTTTATGCCGACAGCACGGCAGACCCAAGGAGCATCAAGGACGTCCAAGGTTACGTCAGAAAAGCCCTGGATAACAACGGCTTCAAAAACGCGAAAACCTATGTTAGCGAATGGAACCTCACCGCTTACGGCAGCGCAGAGAACAATGTCAAAAATCAAAGTCTTTACAATTCAGCATTTATTATAGGTTTTCTGATTTGCGCTGAACAGGCCGGAGTTGATAAGGCCTATTATTACAGAGCCGATGGTGCAGAGTTTGGGCTATTCGGAGACGATTCAGAAGTTTCGCCCGGAAAAAAGAGATTTGCGACTTACGCTGCCCAGGCGTTCTGGTTGTACAACTCTTTCGTTCTGCAACGCAAGAAATCAATTGTCTTAAAAACTGATACCACAAAAACAGGCATCATCACCACCGCGGCCATCAACGAAAAAGGCGATGTAATTTCAATTCTCATCACCAACTTCGAGCCGAATACCAATCTTGTTGGAGATAAAAACAAAGATAAACTTCCACCCGGAACTACTAAAACCCCACAGCATTATATTGATAGCAATACCCCCGCCAATAGCTTACCCAGCATATATTATGGTGGAGTTGATGGAAGTGGATTGAAAGCCGATAACTACTACGGATCAGACGTTCCTCCGGGCCCTTATGCACAAACCGGCGAACTAACTTCTAGTAAACTGGATTTTTCATCTTCTGGAAAAGGGTACAACGTAATAGTTGATTCGATCCCCTCGGGATACTCTAAGAGTACGGTAATAGCGAAAAACATCAAATCGGGTGGTCAATTAAATTCGCTTGACGGCGAGGAAGTAGTAGTCCATAAAGCTATTCCCATCGGAAAAGACAGAACCATAAATTTTTTTGATGATAAATTTTCCAGTCCCTATAGCGTATTAATAACTATACAGCTCTTAAAATAGGCGTTATATGTATTTATTTTTATAATTATTAATATCTTTACTAAATATCTCGAATAGCCTCCATTTATCTGATTCATAAAAATCGATTGAGGGTTGAACCCCCTGGGAAGGTCAAATAGATTAGCTCATTGAGAGTTTCTAACCCATAATTCAATCAATACCCTAATAATACCCCCTTGAAATGAGGACATCATGAAACCGAATATCGTTCTAGTCCATGGCGCCTGGGCCGATGGCTCCATGTGGTCAGAAGTCATCCGTAAGCTGCAAGCCGAAGATTATTACGTGACCGCCGTGCAGAATCCACTGACCTCACTAGCCGATGATGTGGCGACGACCCGGCGCACCATCGAGGCACAGAACGGACCAACAGTCCTGGTAGGCCATTCCTATGGCGGGATGGTTATCACCAATGCCGCCGTCCAGAACGATCAAGTGGCTGCCCTGGTATACATCACAGCAATGGCTCCGGATCTGGGTGAGAGCCCTAGATTCTTACTGAACAGTTTCGGATCCACGGCCGGAGATCAGGCTCCTGATAAAAACGGGTTCCTGATCCTGCCCAGAGACAGCTTTGCCGCCGGGTTCGTCCCGGGATATGATCCGGCTGCCGCCGCGGTCTTCGCCGCAACGCAGAAACCCACCGCGGTACAGTGCCTCACGGATAAGTCCGGAGAGCCGGCTTGGAAGTCCACACCAGTCTGGTATCAAATTGCCGAGAAAGACACGCTGATCCCACCGGCTGGGCAAAAGATGATGGCCGAACGAATGAACGCCACCATTTCCTCGGTCGATGCCCCGCATGGCTCGCTGATCATGAAACCCGCAGAAGTCACCGAGGTCATCATTGAAGCCGCTAATTCAGTCTCCGGATAGCTGTCTCTTAGGACTCCGCCAGCAGGCGGAGTCCAGGGCCCTAACGAGAGAGACCCCGTTATTATTATTTGAAACGTCTAGAAAATATTGGAGTTATCTTCAATGAAATCTTTGCGAAGATTAGTGTTATTTTTTGTTTCTGTATTTATGATAGGTGTTTGTTTTGTTTTTACTTCTCCTGCTCAAGCGATAAGTGGTGGTGATCTGGCGGTGCGGGGGCAGATACCGTCTTTTGTTGGCCTCTTCCAACTTGAAAGCCAAGGTGGTTATTCGTGTGGTGGCGTGTTAGTTGCTCCGGATAGGGTGCTCACTGCTGCGCACTGCATTGATGAGCTGGGGGAAGATATTGATCTGAATTATGTTGCTGTGGGAGATGGCAGTATTCCTGAACTGAAATCTTGGGCGAAACAACATCCTTACGGTGTTACGGGTGTTGTTCAATTACCTGATTACAAGCTTTTTGATGACATTTACGGGACTGTTCGAGGCGATATGGCAGTTCTTCGGTTAGAACGCCCGGTAGAGGGTGCTGCTGTAGCGCAGATCAGTGATACTCCGATAAAAGTAGGCGGGATTTATCAAGGATTCGGACACGGGGCAACAACCAACGACTCATCTGAACTCAGTGACCCTCTCAAGACGGTGAAGCTTCGCAATATCGATTCGACTAGTTGTTCGGCGAAAATCTCGCAAAATGTGCCGGGAGGGGTTGCTGAGGGGACGGAGTGTTTCGAACCGGAACGAGTTGGGAGTGAAGATTCGGTCTGTTCTGGTGATTCTGGAAGCCCGTTAGTTGATGCGAAAGGCCACGTCGTCGCGGTGACTTCTTGGGCTACTAATACTATGAAGAAGACTTATTGTGCCGACCGATCAAACCCCGTTCAGGCGTTTCAAGATGTGGTGCGGTATAAGCAGATGATTTTAGACCCGCATCTTTTTGACCTGATCCCGGCCACGGTGAACTCGCGGATTCCGGTCACCACCGTTACCGCAGATCAGTCGTTATCAACACCGTTAGAATGCAGGTTAGCTAACGGTGAGGTCCCCGAAAACTGGAAAATTGGGATTACCGGAGGATCCCCTGAACTCGTCTACTCAGCATTTTTCGGGAATAAAAAAGATAACCCCGACGGAAAAATCTCCATCCCCGCGAACAGGAAAGCTCTCTTGCTGCCAGCGACGTGGGCCAGATGCGATATACCTCAGATCCAAGTCCCCGGGGCCCCTACAGGATACAAAACCATGTCATCTACCGGTAACGACAAAAACCTCTAACCGGACGTATCAAGGGATTGTCGAGAGGTTTAGTTGACAGTTGAGCTAAGCGGAGAATCGTGAGTTGCAGCGGGCAAACCAGATTCTGCTCGCGGCATCGAGTTTCTTCGCGCGGCAGCTCGACCCGCGACTGCCGTGGTAGCGGCTTTCATTGATACCTATCCTCACCTATATGGGATCGAGCCGATCTGCCGGGTGCTCAAAGAGCATGGATGCAACATCGCGTTGTCCACTAGATGCACAGAATTCACACACCGAACCGAACCCTCAACGACTGGAAAATCATGAAAAAAACAAGAATAGCTCTGGTCTTCCTGGTATCACTCTTGCTTGTTGCAAGCACGACATCCGAAGCCCTCGCGCTATCTGACCCCAAATACCCCGTGGTCAGCTCAGATGCGGCGGTCTCCAAAGCGCCCCCAGAAAATCCACAAAAATTTCTCTTCCGAGGAGACAGCAGTGCTCCTAGTTCGACGTTTTCAACTGGTTTTATCCCTCAAGGCACTAATCCAGACCTGCTAGCGCACCTCAGCTTCCGAGGAGGAAGCGGCTACGTCTCCACGAGTGTGAGCGAAACCGCTGCGACCAGCTACGTCTACGGAAGATCGGATGCGCAGGCCCAGACCGGTTACCTGTATGTCATTGCGCCGGTCAATTTGAACGGTCACTTTATCCCTGACATCTTTCCCAATGATGGCGCGGTGAGATATAACCAGGAGTTCGCCGTCGGCACGTCCATCCCGGGGAATCTCATCGTCGGCGCTTATACGTTCACCAGGGGAAACTCTCAGCCCACCGCCTGGACACCTAATCCTCAGTACACTCAAGCTCAAGCACATCCCTTCAACCAGACAACACCGAGCGGCGGCATCTGTTCAGCGATTGTCCAAGGAGTGAAGTCCCTGTGTTCACTGAATTGCCGCAGTCCACGGTCTCTCGATTCGCAGACGGTACCGCAGTTCGACGGCGTCTGCTCCGGGGTCGATAAACAGGCGCCAGCAAAGAACCTGCCTCCAACGCTGGAGGCCATCAGCAAACTGGATCAAAAGGATGTCAAGCTGCTCGCCTGGGGAGGAGGCTCCGCTTCTACCTGGGGTGGGCAGGTCTGCCTGTATGCGCCGGTTGACACTACGGAAGTTGGCGCCTGGGCCACCAAATGTTCCAGGGAGAAGTATCACGGATATTCTGATATCTGGAAACTGAACATCAAATCCACCTCAGCGCAGAGCATCAAATTCACTCTTCGCCAGGACTCCCAATGCTTAAACAATATGCCGGGGAGCAAAATCACCCTGAACTCCTGCAATGCGGACTCAGCGGTCTTGGAGATTGCAGCCAACGGGCAGCTGAAGCTCTCTGACGGAAATCATCTGGTTCTCACCGCGAATACGCTTTATTGGGCGGTGATGTACGGTTATGTGTTCGCTCAAGGAGGATCAGTTGATAACAACGATTGGGCGGTTTGGTCGATTCAGGCCTGGTAGCATCATCCGCGTTTTAACAAAAATATCGGATAAGAAATAACCGCTGATTCTAACTGGATTCATTGATCCTGCTCGATGGGCTGCTCTTGCCCGTCAAAAGCAGCCCATCTACGATTTTTCAAAAGAGGAATCTAGTCTCAGTAGCTAAAAATTAAAGACATGATGCCGCTCGCCAGAAGATCAGGAGGGCGGCATCATGTCGCTCAAATCGAACGCATAATTTCTCTTCACTTTGCCGAGCAAAATAAGCGTCTCTGTGAATTTAGTATGTAGAGATAATACTTACTTTTTAGTTCTTTAAATCTGTTAGTTTCGAAGCATGGATATTTCACGTCGTTCATTGTTCATTTTCGGCTCGGTTTCACTTCTAAGCTTTTCTGGCTTGTTTTCCACTCAGCTCGCCCACGCTTCAAACACCAAAAAATCCACCTCGGCTAGTGATATTGAACTTGGATGTCCGCTGGGAAAGGGATAGGAGACTCTGATGACTAAAATCACCTGGGTTCCTTCGCCGTCCTTTTCAGAGGGCAGAGAAGATCGTTCGGGCACGGTGAACACCGTCGATTTCATCGTGATCCACTACATCGTCGGCACGCTGGCCGCGGCTGACCAGGTTTTCAGCCAAGAGGAGAGTCAGGTCAGCGCACACTACGGGATCGGCGAAGGACAGATCCATCAGTATGTGCGCGAACAAGATACCGCTTGGCATGCGGGGAACTTCACTATGAACACGAAGAGCATCGGCATTGAGCACTCCGCTGACACCGACCGTGCACCGGATGAATCGACCTATAAGAACTCGATTGAACTCTGCGTCTCGCTCTGTGAAAAATATCGCTTAGACCCTCGAACGGCGATCATCCCGCATAGCCAGGTCGTCGCCACCTTGTGTCCGGGGACCGTCGACATCAATCGGATCATCGAAGGTACCGCACAAGGAGTGCACTCCCAGCGCCCCACCAAAACCTAAAGCCCAGTTCAAAGCTTAAAGCAGAGCCCCCGCACGTCTGTCACGCAAAACTCCTCCCCAGCTGTGCGCCGAAGGCCGTGCAGCGAAGTGCCATCGGACACTCAGAGAATTTACGGCAGATTGGCACCCGCAGCTTGACGCGTCTCATGCTAAGCACGCAGCACACTCATCCTGGTGACCGATTTCCTTCGGATTAGCAACAGAGATTCTTATCAATTCATAAATGGGACATAAGTTTTGCTGTCTTTTCCATTAAGATTTCATCAAAGGATACTTCGGAAGGACATCGCTATGACCCAGACCCTGAACCCCGTCACCGTGGCAGCAGGCGCAGTAGAACTCGCAACGATCGCTGAGGGTCAAGCTTGGCAGGATCTGAAAGCGGCTGCCACTGAGATTCAGGGCCTGCAGATCAAAGATGGTTCCGTTCCCGAGGCGACTGATCGTCCGCGTGCCGCGGAACTGGTCGAGGTGATCACGGCGTCCATCAAGGAACTCGCCCCGCACTTCCCGCACGACGACGAGTATCTTTCCTTACTCGTCAAGGACTTCGAGCGCTGGGCCGCTGAAGGCTTCGGTGCTCCTGATTTTCTGGACTCGCTCCTGGCCTTCCAGCCGCAGGAACATCGCATCGATGGCCTGGGGCACCTCGTGGTCTTCCCGATGTATACCCAGAACGGCTCCACCAACCGTTTCGTCGAGGCTGTCCTGGTCCAGGTGATCTGGCCCGAGTTCATTTCCGAGCTCGAAGCTGGCGACTACTCGAACGCTCTCTTCGTGCCGATCAGCTTCGTGGATTTCACCCCTGGTTATGACACCAATTCAGCGGTGCTCTTCCCAGAGAGCGTCGGCGTCCGGGAGACACCGAGCTTCACCTGGGGCGCCATCTTCCAGGATCGCGAGGCCGCCCGTTTCCGCCGGGTGCTGCGCGCTGCCGCGGAGATCACCTCACTCGAATTGCCGGCGGACGCTGCGGAACTGCTCGACGATCAGCAACTCACCCAAGAAGCTTTTGTGATGTGGGATCTGATCCACGATCGCACCCACATGCGCGGCGATCTGCCCTTCGACCCTTTCATGATCAAGCAGCGGATGCCGTTCTTCCTCTACTCCCTCGAAGAACTGCGTTGCGATCTGACCGCCTTCAGCGAATCGGTGAAGATCGAGAAGGATCCGGAGGCCTCCGAGGAAGCCCGCAAATACGCCAAGCTCGTGCAGTACGCAGTGATCTTCGACCGGATCTTCCGCTTCGCCATCACCGGCAGCCGGGTGCGCAACTACGACGGTCTCGGCGGCCAGTTGCTCTTCGCCTGGATGCACCAGCACCACGTACTGCACTGGACCGACACCAAACTGACCATCGACTGGGACGAAGTGGCCGACGTCGTCGTCGCCCTGGGCGAGCAGATCCATGACCTCTACTGGCGCTCCATCGACCGGCCCAAGACCGCTCACTGGCTGGCAGCCTATGAGCTGGTCTCCAATACCGTGACCCCGAACCCTGCCTCGGTCTGGGCTAAGGGGCCAGAGGCACTGCCTTTGAACGAACCGCCGCGGGCGCTCACCGATCAGGTGCTCGACGACGAGTTCCCGCTCTCCATGTTCTACGAGGCGCTGGAGAAGAAGATGCGCCCGGTGATCGACTCCACCACCGGCATCACCGGTAAAGATGCTTTGAATGGTACAACTGAAGCATGAAAAATATTCTGATCACCGGGGCCTCCTCAGCCACAGGCATTGCCGTCGCTAAAACGTTTGTTGACGCCGGGGATCGCGTGCTGATCGTCGGTTCGTCGGCCGAACGCATCGAAGCAGCCGCCGCAGCCAGTGGCGCAATATCTCGGGTCGCCGATTTGAGCAATCCCGAAGAGGTCGCAGAAGTGCACGAGTGGATCGGCGGTCCGCTGGATGGCCTGGTCCACTTGGTCGGGGGCTGGCGTGGCGGTGGCTCGATTCCGGAGCAGCAGGATGCCGATTGGGGTTTCCTCTCCAATGCGGTGATTCAGACCCTGCGGGTGACCAGCCGAGAGTTCTTCACTGAATTGGCCGAGAACGCGGGCCGACTCACCATCGTCTCCTCAACCGCGGTCGCCGCGCCGACCGCGTCGAACGCTAACTACGTAGCCGCTAAAGCGGCAGCCGAGGCTTGGACGCTCGCGGTGGCCGAGGGCTTTGCGAAGCACGCGGGAGACTCCGATTCGGCGGCCGCCTTCGTGTTCCGAGTCAATTCACTGCTCACCGACGACATGAAGACCGCGCAGCCGGAACGCACGTTCCCGGGTTACACGCACGTCGATGACTTGGCGAGTCGGATCCTGGAAGCTTTCCGCCAGCCCGGGACTGGCCTCAACGGGACTATTCTCGACCTCACCACGAGCTGAGGCCACGCACTGGATTTTGGCCTGAAATATCTGGCCTCGACCCAGCGGCTTCGCGATAGTGTATTCACTGAACCAGATACCAAGCCGGGCACTTTCGCGGTGCCAGGAGCTACCTCGAACCAGGGAAAAATGACTGAATCGCTGCACGATAAGAACCTCCGCGGCTTCGCCTCCGATAACTACGCCGGGGTGCACCCCGAAGTCCTGCAGGCTCTGACCGCCGCCAATGAGGGCCACCAGGTGTCCTACGGTGAGGATGTCTACACCGCTAAGCTCCTCGAGGTCTTCGAAAAGCACTTCGGCACGGGTATCGAGGTCTATCCGGTATTCAACGGCACCGGTGCCAATGTGCTCAGCCTGCAGGCCGCACTCCCCCGCTGGGGCGCGGTGGTCGCCGCTAAAACAGCCCATATCAATATGGATGAAGGCGGCGCCCCGGAACGTGTCGGCGGCATGAAACTGCTCACCGTGGACACCCCGGATGGCAAGCTCACCCCTGAACTGATCGATCAAGAGGCATGGGGCTGGGGCGATGAACACCGGGCGCAACCGCTCGCTGTCTCCATCGCGCAGGTCACCGAAGTGGGCACCTGCTATACGCCGGAGGAGATCAAAGCGATCGCGGATCACGCGCACGCTCGCGGCATGGTGCTACATATGGACGGTGCCCGGCTGGCCAATGCAGCAGCTCACCTGGGCCTGCCTTTCAAAGCCTTCACCACCGACGTCGGCGTGGATGTGCTCTCCTTTGGCGGCACCAAGAACGGCCTGATCTTCGGTGAGTCAGTCATCGTGCTCAACCCAGAGGCCGCGCCGGGCCTGAAGTACCTGCGCAAGCTCAATATGCAATTAGCATCCAAGATGCGCTTCATCTCGGCGCAGTTCATCGCCCTGCTGGAAGGCGACCTCTGGCTCCGTTCGGCAAGCCACGCCAACGCGATGGCGGCCCGGTTGCGTGCCGGGATCGAGCAGATTCCCGAAGTCCAGGCGACGCAGCAGACTCAGGCCAATGGCGTCTTTGCCATTCTGCCCGAAGGAGTCGCTGACCGGGTTCGGCAGAAATTCCGTTTCTACGACTGGGACGAAGCCCGCCGGGAAGTGCGCTGGATGTGCTCCTTCGACACCACCGAAGCCGATATCGATGCTTTCCTGGCCACCATCCGCGAGGAAGTCAGCCGGTAAATCCGGTCTCAGCTGCCGCTGAAACGGCGCGCCTTCGCCGTCTTGTCGGTGCTCAGGCATACTCTTCGAAGGTGAGCGCGCTTGCACAAGTCCCTTCTGACTTCCTGACTGCCCTGAGCACATTGCGACGGGCCAATTGTCGTAGTGAACTACGGCTCGAGGAGATTCCGGCCCCTTCCCGGCTCGCACCCTACGCGGTGGCCTTGGGCGCTGAAGTCTTCGAAGCCGTCGGCATTTCCGAACGCACTTCCTCGGAGTTGGCCACCGGGCGGTTCATCCTGTTGCATGATCCAGACGGGTCTGCGCTCTGGGATGGCACCTTCCGCATCGTGACCTATATCCGTGCTCGGTTGGAAGCCGATATCGGCACGGATGCCATGCTCGGTTCAGTCGCCTGGACCTGGCTGGTTGAAGCCTTGGAAACCCACGGCGCCCGGTACCGGGCAGCGGGCGGAACCGCCACTCGGATTCTCTCTGAAAGCTACGGCTCCCTGGCCGGGCGACCGGACGCGATCGATATTGAGTTGCGGGCCTCCTGGACGCCGGAGACCGAGAAGATGAAAGATCATTTGGAGGCCTGGTCAGATATGGTCTGCACTTTTGCCGGGCTGCCACCGCTGCCCGAAGGCGTCAGCGCACTACCCCATCGGCGGCGCAGTTGACCTCAGACGATCCAGCAACACCGGCGCAGAAACGCACTCGGAACCGTTCAGCGCAGAACCGTTCGGAGCGGCTGGGTCGTGAAAAGTCTTCCGAGACGGAGAAGGAAACCGAGACCGGCTCCGTTGCCGCCTCGCCGACCGCGGAGCACAGCACCGAAATCGTCTCAGCAGAAGTCAGCCAGTTCGACCTCTCCGAGATTCCCGAAGTGATTGAATTGGACACTCCTCGGGACGGGGTGCCGCTCATCATCAACACCTCAGAAGGTTTGCAGAGGGCTGCCACGGCACTGGCCGCCGGTAGCGGGCCCGCGGGGGTCGACGCCGAACGCGCTTCGGGTTTCCGCTATGGGCAACGTGCTTTTCTGGTCCAGATCCGCCGCGAAGGAGCTGGCACCTGGCTGATCGACCCAGAACCCTTCGAGGATCTCAAACCGATCGATGAAGCCTTGCGCGGCGTCGAATGGATCCTGCACGCCGCACCTCAGGATCTGCCCTGCCTTTCCGAGCTGGGGATGTGGCCGGATGTGCTGTTCGATACCGAGCTGGCCGCCCGTATCGCCGGTCTGCCGAGGGTGGGACTGGCCGCCGTCGTCGAGCAGTTACTCGGTTTCGGCCTGGCTAAAGAGCACTCGGCAGCGGACTGGTCCACCCGCCCGCTGCCCGAGCCCTGGCTGCGCTATGCCGCTCTGGACGTCGAAGTGCTCGCCGAGCTGCGAGAGGAGCTCATCGAGCTGCTCACCGAGGACGGCAAGCTAGAGTGGGTTAGGCAAGAATTTCAAGCTATTCTGGACGCCGGGCCTCCCCCGCCGCGGGTCGATCCCTGGCGACGCACCTCCGGAGTGCACCAGATCCGGGACCGCAAGCAACTCGCTGCAGTGCGTGAGCTCTGGCTGGAGCGGGATAGTCTCGCGCAGAATCGGGATGTCGCCCCGGGGCGTTTACTTCCCGATTCCGCTCTCGTGGTGGCGGCCAAGGCAATGCCCAACACGGTTCCGCAGTTATTGGCCATTCCGGGCTTCAACGGCCGGGCAGCGCATCGCGAGGCTCCTCGTTGGCTACGCGCGATCAACACCGCGAAGGCCCTCAAGGAACTGCCTCCGCTGCACCTGCCGAGCAATGCGCCACCACCGCCCCGAGCCTGGGCCGATAAGGACTCGGCAGCCGCCGCCCGGCTGAACACCGCCAAACCGAGGCTCACTGCGCTGGCTGAAGAACTGAACCTGCCGTTGGAGAATCTGCTGACCCCCGATTTCCTGCGCAGGATCTGCTGGCGCCCACCCGAAGTTTTCAGCCTGGAAGCCATCGGAGCTGGCCTGGCTGATCTGGGAGCTCGTAGCTGGCAGATCGAACTCGTCGCTCCGGTGCTGCTGGAAGCCTTTGAGCACCCGGAGCCGCTGCCGGGTAAAGAGACCCCGGCGTCTTAGACCTTGCAACTCCGCCGATCCGGGCTCTTCCTCACCCCTGGGATCCGAAAGTCCGGTGAGTGCCGGCCAGCAGAATCAGAAGAATTCGCAGACTCACTGGATGAGGGTTTGAAAGTCCATGTTACTCCTGAGTAGCATAGGGGATATTGGCGCGATTTACCCTTGCGCCAGGCCTTGGCATTGTGCCTGAAAGAGGAGCAAAAGTGAGCCCAAATGCACGGCAAGTCCGTGAAGTAGTTTTTGTTGACGGCGTACGAACCCCCTTCGGAAAAGCCGGGGAAAAGGGCATCTACGCCACCACTCGAGCGGATGACCTAGTGGTCAAATGCATCCGTGAACTGGTCCGGCGCAACCCTTCACTGCCGGTGGAACGGATTGACGACGTCGCCATCGCCGCCACCACGCAGACCGGAGACCAGGGAATGACCATCGGGCGCACCGCCGCGCTGCTGGCCGGTCTGCCCCGTTCGGTACCGGGTTTCGCCATTGACCGGATGTGCGCTGGGGCGATGACCGCGGTCACCACCACGGCTTCCGGCATTGGCTTCGGCGCTTATGATGTGGTGATCGCCGGCGGCGTCGAGCATATGGGTCACCACCCGATGGGTGCCGGTGCCGACCCCAACCCGCGTTTCATGTCCGAGCGCCTGGTTGACCCAGCCGCACTGAATATGGGTAATACCGCGGAGAACCTGCACGACCGCTTTCCGAAGATCACCAAGGAGCGCGCCGACCGCTATGCGATGAACTCGCAGAACAAGCTCGCCGCCGCCTATGAAAAAGGGCAGATCCAGCCCGATCTGGTGCCGGTGGCCGCCTTCAAACCCGAGGCCAAGGATGCCGAGGGTAAGAGTGCCGGCAATAGCTGGAATCTGAACACGGTGGATGAAGCGCCGCGCCCGGGCACCACGATGGAAGACCTGGCGACGCTGCGGACTCCCTTCCGCTCGCACGGACGAGTGACCGCTGGGAACTCCTCGGGGCTCAACGACGGCGCCACCGCCGCGCTGCTCGCCTCCGCGGAAACCGCCGAAGAGCTGGGCCTGCCGGTCAAGATGAGACTGGTCAGTTACGCCTTCGCCGGTGTGGAGCCCGAGGTGATGGGCATCGGCCCGGTACCGGCCACTGAAAAGGCCTTGAAAATGGCTGGCCTGAGCATTGAGGACATCGGTCTCTTCGAGATCAATGAAGCCTTCGCGGTCCAGGTGCTCTCCTTCCTGGATTACTTCGGCATCGCCGATGACGATTCCCGGGTCAATCGCTACGGCGGAGCGATCGCCGTCGGGCATCCGCTGGCCTCCTCCGGCGTCCGGTTGATGACTCAGCTGGCTCGCCAGTTCGAAGAGGATCACTCGGTGCAGTACGGCCTGACCACAATGTGCATCGGGCTCGGCATGGGAGCCACCGTGATCTGGGCCAATCCCTATTTTGTTGGGCCACATTTTGTTGGGCAGCAAAACACTCACAACGCCACTGACGAAGGGGCAGCAACAGCATGAGCGTCAAGGATTTCAGCAAACTCACCGAGTTGTTCCCCGATGAGGTGGTGACCCATTCCTTCCTCAAGGACATCGAACTCACCGACTCTCAAGGCCAGCAGCTCGGCACCTTCGCCCTGATCACCCTGGACAACGGGCTTGATCATAAACGCCCCACCACAATGGGCCCGAACACCCTGGTTGAGCTGGGAACTCTGCTCGAAGCCCAGCGCGAGCGGGCGGCCCGCGGCGAGATCATCGGCGTCGGCGTCACCGGCAAACCGTACTTCCTGGTGGCCGGGGCGGACCTCTCCGCGGTGAAACGGCTCAAGGAACGGGAGAACGGCGTCTGGATGGCGCAGCTCGGCCACGACGTCTACAACACCCTGAACGATCTGGGCGTGCCCAGCTTCGTCTTCATCAACGGACTGGCGCTCGGCGGCGGGCTGGAAATCGGGCTGCACGCCAACTATCGCACCGTTTCCACCGGAGCCGGGGCGCTCGCCCTGCCCGAAGCCTTCCTCGGCTTGGTGCCGGGCTGGGGCGGCGTGTACTTGCTGCCGCGCCTGATCGGCCCGGAGAACGCGGTCAAGGTGATCGTGGAGAATGCGCTGAACAATAACCGCACCACCTCCGGCCCTGCCGCCTTCAAGCTCGGCATCGCCGATGCGATCTTCGAACCGGCGGACTTCCTGGAGCAGTCCCTGGCCTGGGCCGCCAAAGTGATCGCCGGGGAGATCACGGTGGAACGCCCGAATGCGGTCTCGGATCCGCTCACGGCAGAGCAGTCCGCGGCTTGGGATCAGGCGGTGGCCACCGCCAAGGCGATCGTCAAGGCGAAGACCTCCAATGCCGCACCAGCTCCGCTGCGCGTGATCGAGCTTCTGGAGAAGGGCAAGACCTGGAGCAAGGAAGAGTCAGCGGCCGCAGAGGTTGAGGCACTCGGCGATCTGATGCAGACCGATGAGTTCCACGCCACCGTCTATGCCTTCCTCGATCTGGTGCAGAAGCGTGCCAAACGACCTGCCGGTGCACCGGATAAGTCGCTGGCCAAGCCGGTGACCAAGGTCGGCGTCGTCGGTGCTGGCCTGATGGCGAGCCAGCTGGCCCTGGTTTTCGCCAGGCAGCTCAAGGTGCCCGTGGTGATGACCGATATCGATCAGGCCCGGGTCGATAAGGGCGTCGGCTATGTGCACGCTGAGGTCGACAAATTGCTGGCAAAGAAACGGATCTCCTCCGACGCCGCGAACCGCACCAAAGCTCTGGTCAGCGGTTCGGTCTCCAAAGAGGTCTTCGCGGATGCCGATTTCGTGATCGAGGCCGTCTTCGAGGAACTGCAGGTGAAGAAGGACGTCTTCGCCGAGCTGGAGGGCATCGTCTCGGAGGACTGCATTCTGGCCACTAATACCTCTTCGCTCTCGGTCACCGCGATGGCGGAAGGTTTGAAGCACCCGGAGCGTCTGGTCGGCTTCCACTTCTTCAACCCGGTTGCCGTGATGCCGCTGCTGGAGATCGTCCGCGCCCCGCACACTTCGGACGCCGTGCTGGCCACCGCTTTCGAGACCGCCAAGGCGCTGCGCAAGAACGCGGTGCTGGTCAAGGACGCGGCGGCTTTCGTGGTGAACCGGGTGCTGCTGCGGCTGATGGGCGTGGTGGCCAAGGCCTTCGATCAGGGCACCGACGCGCGCACCGCGGATACCGCGCTCAAGCCGATGGGCCTGCCGATGACGCCGTTCACGCTGCTCGCCATGGTCGGCGTCCCGGTGGCCTTGCACGTCTCCGAATCGCTGCACGCGGCCTTCGGTGACCGGTTCTGGGTTTCACAAAACCAGCAGCGGCTGATCGACGCCGGGAAGAAGGGCATCTGGGAGATCGGTGAGGACGGCAAGCCATTCGTGCCGCAGGAGACCCTGGAGATCTTGGAATTCGGCGACTCTCCGATCAGCGGCGAGGAACTGCTGCTGCGCACTCAGGACGCCCTGGCCGAGGAAATCGGCCTGATGCTCGAAGAAGGCGTGGTGGCCGGGCCGGAGGACATTGACCTCTGCATGATCCTCGGTGCCGGCTGGCCAATGTTCCTGGGCGGGATCACTCCTTACCTGGACCGGGTAGGAGCCTCCGAACGGGTCAATGGCAAGCGGTTCCACGCCCCGGGCTTCGCCTCGCGGCCGGTCTGAGCCCGGCTGTCTGGAGAAGGTCCGGAGAAGCGACTGTCGCGAACCGGCTATCCGGAGAAGCGGTAGTGGTGCTCGGGGCGACCGGTCGTACCGTAGCGCAGTGAAACGCTGACCGCCCCTTCCTCGACTAAAACTGAAAGATAACGCTGTGCGGTGGCCCGGGAGATTCCGATCTCCTGGGCCACTTCCAGTGCTGTGCGGTGCTGGCCGGATGCCCGTTCCAGGGCGGCGCGAATCTCCTGTTCGGTGACCGAGCGAGGCTTCTTCGGCGAATCACCGCCGGAGAGCTGCCGCAAGGCTCTCTCCACGAGTTCCTGGTCCAGGCTCCCGTTAGATTCCAATAGTTTCCGGTAACGGGCGTACTGACGTAGCTTCGTACTCAGCGTCTCGGGGTCGAAAGGCTTGATCAGATAAGCCAGCGCTCCCCGGCGTCGTGCCTTATGTACTGACTCGGCGTCCCGCGCAGCGCTGAGCACCATGCAGTCGACGTCGAGCTGCGGCAGCAGATCCAGGCCGCTGCGGTCCGGCAGGAAGATATCGATCAGCACCAGGTCTGGGCGCAGCGCGGGAACGGCTCGCAGCGCAGCCTCGGCGGAGCCTACCGAGTCCAGCGCGGTGAAACCCTGCACCCGGGAAACGTAGTCCCCGTGCAGCCTGGCCACGTGAAAGTCGTCATCGACCACGAGTACACGAAACTCAGTCATCCTCAGGCACCTCTGTCAGTTCCAATACATTCTCCACTCTGGCCATGAAAACAGCTCCGGGCCCCTGCGGCGCACCGGCGTCGAGCATCGCCACGTCCCCGCCGTCGATCCGGGCCAGCTGGCGGGCCAGTCCGAGGCCGATGCCCTCGCCCTGTCCCGTGGAACTGGCCCGCTGAGCCGACGTGGTGAACCCCTCGGCGAAGATGGCCTCTTGATCGGCTTCCCGCACCCCATCTCCGGAGTCAGCCACAGTGACTACCAGGGCTCGCCGATCGCTC
Organism: Psychromicrobium ferritrahens; assembly: GCF_043789415.1. Taxonomy (NCBI): domain Bacteria; kingdom Bacillati; phylum Actinomycetota; class Actinomycetes; order Micrococcales; family Micrococcaceae; genus Psychromicrobium; species Psychromicrobium ferritrahens. The sequence goes on from NZ_JBDLLW010000002.1 coordinate 184,595, forward strand.
AGCAGTTCGACCTCGACCCAACGATCAGTGTTGCTGCCGTGCACTGCCGCGGTGATCGCGTTATCGACCAGGTTACCGATCACAGCGGTGGCATTTTGGGCGTGCCGTACCGGGTACTGCACCAAGGTGTTGAGACCGATCCGAAGCTGCACTCCGCGCTCCGCGGCCTGAGTGCTCTTAGCCCCTAAAAAGGCGGCCAAATAAGTGTCCGTGAGCAACTCGGAGTTCTTCAATGGATAGTTCACCGGCCCGCTGTCCAGGCTCTCGCGTAGATAGGCCAGTGCTGAGTCGGGCTGCCCGATCTCCAGCAGACCCGCCACGACGTGCAGCCGGTTAGCGAATTCGTGTCGTTGCGCCCGGAGCGCCGAAGAGAGCGTGGAAACAGCTTCGAGCTGTCTGCTCAGCGCCTGCACCGAACGGCGGTCCCGCACCATGATCACCCAACCCAGATCATGATTCCCGCGCACCACCTTCAAGGCATTGATCAGCAGCACGAGTTGCTTCACCACCAACTGCACACTGTGATCGGGTTCCTGATTCAGCAGTGCCAGCACGTTTTCGGGGAGTTCAAGCTCCTCGAGCCGCTTACCCACCGGGTCCTCGAGGCCCAGCAGTTCGCGGGCCTTGTCGTTGCAGACGATCACCCGGCGGGCTGCGTCGAGGCCCAAAACACCCTCATCGACGCCGTGCAGCACGCCTTCCTGGTTCTGAGCCAGGGTGCTGATCTCCTCCAGTTCCAGGCCTCGGGTACGACGTCGTAAATTGCGCAGCGAAATACTCGTGCCGAGTACCCCAAGGAGCAGTGAGAGCACTCCGACCCCGAGGATCGGCCCGACCGATGCACCGATCTCGTCAACCACCTCCTGCGTGGAGTAGCCCACGCTGACCTCGCCGATAATGCCACCGTCGGAATCCCGCAACGGCACCTTGGCGCGCACTGAAGGGCCGAGGGAGCCAAGGTCCGTTTCGACGATCTCTTGGCCGCTGAGCGGCCCCTCAGGGCTGGTGGTGACGTGTTGGCCGAGTTGCCCCTCCTCGGGGTGTGACCAGCGCATGCCGTTTCGGTCAGCGACCACGATGAAGAGCGCGCCGGTGCGCTGCCGCACCGATTCGGCGAGTTGCTGCACGAGGCCGTCCCGCAGCACTGAAGCCTCCGGGAGGCTACCCTGTGCCTGCGCGAGGGTGGAGCGAATCGAGGTGTTCTCCGAGATTGCCTGCGCGACCGCCAGTGCCTTGGCGCCGATCTCGGCGGTCAGCCTTTGATAGCTGAGCCAGCCGGACACCCCGCAGCTCAGCAGCACCACAAAAAGCACCACCAGGATCTGCTGCAGCAAGAGCCTGCTGGAAAAGGCCATCCTCGGCGGCTTACGGCGAGAGGTCATCGTGCCCTGCTGCATATTGATCGGCCCCCTTGCCCGATGCCCTTTCACCTCTTCAGCCATCCGCTGATCATCGAGGCCCTTCGATGAACCTGAGTTTTAGCTTCCGCTAGAACAGCGCCACCTTAGGCGTGCGTGGGAAGATCTCGTCCAGAGTAGCCAGGTCTTCAGCGGAGAACTCGTACGACGCCGCTTCGGCATTGGCACGAATCTGCTCCGGCTTGGTCGCTCCGGCGATCACGCTGCTCACCGAGGGCTGCGCTGCGAGCCAGGAGAAGGCCACCTGGAGTTCGCTCAGCCCGCGCTGCTTCGCGAAATCGCTGAAGGCGGCAAGCTGTGCCCAGTCCGCTTTCTCCAGCAGATTGCTTCGGGAATGCGTCAGACGGCTACCTTCTGGCGCCTTGCCCGCTGCGTATTTGCCGGTCAGCAGGCCGTTGGCCAAGGGGAAGTAGGGCAGCACGCCAAGACCGAAAGTTTCCGCCGCCACGGTGACTTCGAGTTCGGCGCGGCGGTCCAGCAGATTGTAGTGATTCTGCGCCGAGATGAAGGGAGTGAAGCCGCCGAGCTGCGCTTCGTAGGCGGCTTCGGCGATTTGCCAGCCGCTGCGATTGGAATGGCCAAGGTAGCGCACCTTCCCGGAGCGGACCAGTTCGTCGAGGGCCGCCAAGGTCTCCTCGATTGGGGTCACTCCGTCCGGGGTGTGGTACTGGTAAAGATCGATCCAGTCGGTGTTCAGCCGGCGCAGTGAAGCCTCCACCGCTTTGACGATGTAACGCCGCGATCCACGAGCTCCCCAGTCAGTGCCGTTGGCACCTTTCATGTCCATGCCGAACTTGGTGGCGACAATGACGTCGTCGCGCCTGCCTTCGAGGGCTTTGCCCAAGCGCTCCTCGCTCAGGCCGGGAGTGGCTCCATAGACGTCGGCGACGTCGAAGAGCGTCACGCCAGCGTCGATCGCGGCGTGGACGACGGCGTCGGTACCCTGCTGGGATTCGGTGGGAGTGCCCGGACGACCCAGGTTATTGCAGCCCAAGCCGACGGTGGAAACAACGAGTCCAGAATTGCCCAAACGGCGAAAATCAGTCATGCGCTAAGCCTATCTCGCGAGGGCCCCGCCATGAGCTTGCGAATGGTGGGAGCGAGAGAGGCGCTATCCCCAGACACTCCCCCCAGCTCGCTCGAACCACTGGGCTTCCCGGCCATCGAAGGGCGCTAACCCGGCCAGAACAGCCTGATAGATTCGAGCGCATTCGTTCTCTATCCGTTCAATAACTTCCTTCGAGTAGCCGTAACGCAGCTGGTGCTCGGCAAACTCATCTTCGTCGGCAATCCAGGTGTGCTCCTTTTCAGTGACCACATCCAGGTCCATATCTATTAGAGTGAGTTCCCATCCAGCATCTTTTACCAGCGGATGCCAGGCGATATCGGTCACCAAATCCACGTACAGCGTGCACTGATTGGGATGCTGTACATCGTAAAAAGTAGCCACCCACTCCCCCGAAAAAGGCACCAAAAGCGCTGCACCCGAACGAGCTATAAAAGCGGAACCCGGTTTGGAGACAAAGGCTCCGGGTGACTGATAGACCCAGTGCCCTAGGTCGTCGGACCCCAGGTAGTGCCCGGGTGCCACCCAGTGCGGCGAACCATCCCACTTACGGTTCCGAGCCACCACCAGATCACCGACAGCGGGGCCGAAGGAATCCGCCGCCGGTGATGTGATCATAGCTGCGGAAATTGACCGGTATGGCTCTGCTGATCGTGCTGGTCCTTGCCCCGCAGCGGCCTAGCAAACGGCACCTTAGTGCCCAGCACTTGATCGACGACGTCGCGAGCCACCTGCTGAGCCGTCAGGCCGACCCGTTCCAGCACCTGGTTGCGGCTGCCGTGCGCCAGGAACTCCACCGGCAAGCCGACCTCGTTGAGCGCGGTGTCCACCCCGGCAGCGCGCATCTCCTGCCTGATCCTCGATCCGACACCGCCCGCGCGGACGCCGTCCTCGATCACAATCACAATCCGGTGTTTGGCCGCCAGCTCGATGATCGAACGGGGAACCGGGAGCACCCAGCGCGGATCGACCACCGTCGAGGAGATCCCTTGGGCTCCGATCAAGTTGGAGACCTGAAGCGCCAGTTCACTCATCGCCCCGACCGAGACGATCAGCACGTCGTTCTCGGTGGCTCCGGAAGGGCGTCGTGAGAGCACATCGACACCGTCCGCAAGCCGCTCAATGGCCTCGACTTCGGCCCCTACTTCACCCTTGGAATATCGCAGCACCGAGGGAGCATCGGAGATCTGCACAGCTTCGCGCAGTTCCTCCCGCAGCCGCGTAGCATCGCGAGGAGCCGCGAGGTGCAAGCCCGGGATGATCTGCAGCATGGAGAGGTCCCACATGCCGTGGTGACTCGGCCCGTCAGGCCCGGTGACGCCGGCCCGGTCCAGCACAATGGTCACCCCGGCCTTGTGCAGCGCAACGTCCATCAGCAGCTGGTCGAAAGCCCGGTTCAGGAACGTCGCATAGAGCGCGACCACCGGATGCAGCCCGCCGTAGGCCATTCCGGCCGCGGTGGTGAGCGCGTGCTGCTCAGCGATTCCGACGTCGAAAACGCGCTCCGGGTGCCGCTGCGCGAAGAGATTCAGGCCCACCGGGATCAGCATCGCCCCGGTGATCCCCACCAGGTCTTTTCGCTCGTCCGCAAGCTCAGCGATTTCCTCGGCGAAAACCGAAGTCCAGGACTCCGCTTTGGCCTCACCGAGCGGCAGGCCAGTCTCCGGGTCGATCACGCCGACCGCGTGGAACTGGTCCTCCTCGTGTGCCCGTGCTGGGGCGTAGCCTCTGCCCTTCTCAGTCATCGCGTGCACGATCACCGGACCGGCATAGTTCTTGGCGGTGAGCAGAGCAGACTCCATGGCCTTCTGATCGTGGCCATCGACGGGGCCAATGTACTTCAAGCCCAAATCGTCGAAAAGCCCCTGCGGAGCCCACCAGTCCTTGAGGCCCTTCTTAGCGGCGTGCAGGGATTTATACATGAACTGGCCGAGGAAACCACTGTGCTGTAGCTTCTGTTTGGTCCAGTCCAGTGTCTCTTCGTAGGCCTTATGGGTTCGCACGGAATCGATCGCCGGGCGAAGCGAGCGCAGATAATCCGCTAAACCACCGACCGTCGGCGCGTAGGACCGGCCGTTGTCGTTCACCACGATCACCACACGGCGGTGCTTATCCGCAGCGATATTGTTCAGGGCTTCCCAGGTCATCCCGCCGGTGAGCGCGCCGTCGCCGACCACCGCGACCACATAACGATCGCCTTCACCGTTCAGCTGGCGGGCCCGGGAGATGCCATCGGCCCAGGACAGCGAGGAGGAGGCGTGCGAGGACTCGACGATGTCGTGAATCGATTCCGCTCGGTCCGGGTAGCCGGAGAGCCCGTTCTGCTGGCGCAAGGTGGAGAAGTCATGCCGACCGGTGACTAATTTATGAACATAGGATTGATGGCCGGTATCGAAGATGATGGAATCCCGTGGGGAGTCGAACGTCCGGTGAATCGCCAGGGTCAGTTCAACGACACCGAGATTCGGGCCGAGATGGCCTCCGGTCTGCGCCACATTGCTGATCAAGAAGTCCCGGATCTCCTGCGCGAGCTGAACCATCTGCTCCTCGCTGAGCCGGGCCAGATCCGCCGGATGCTGGATCGTCTCCAGAAGTCCCATTGATCCTCACTCTCTTTCCTCCGCAACTTTGATTCTACTGGGTATTCGCCGCCGGGCCATTGAAGGACTGCCCGCCCCGCCAGTACTCACCCCACGCGAGTTAGCCTTTGAGTCTCAAATTCTCCCGGAAAAGCAGCGACCCCGGCCTACCATTGCTGGCAAGCCGGGGTCGTAGCGCGGAGAACTAGCTAGCGCTGATCGATCTTCGCGCCCCCTTGGTAAACCTCCGGTTCGCCAAGGGCCCCCAGAGGGACTAGCTAGCGCTGATCTGCCGCAGCACGTACTGCAAGATGCCGCCATTACGGTAGTAATCGGCCTCACCTGGGGTGTCGATCCGGACGACGGCGTCAAAGGACTTGGTCGAACCGTCTTCCTTAGTCGCGGTGACCTTGAGCGTCTTCGGCGTCGTACCCTCGTTCAGCGCGGTGACGCCCTCAACCGAGAACGACTCGGTGCCGTCCAGGCCGAGGGTCGAAGCGTTCTCGCCCTCCGGGAACTGCAGCGGCAGCACACCCATACCGATCAGGTTAGAACGGTGGATGCGCTCGTAGCTCTCGGCGACAACAGCCTTGACGCCGAGCAGCGCGGTGCCCTTAGCGGCCCAGTCACGCGAGGAGCCCGAACCGTATTCCTTACCGGCGAGCACCACGAGCGGCACGCCAGCGGCCAGGTAGTTGACCGAGGCGTCGTAGATGGTGGACTGCGGGCCGCCGTCGAGCGTGAAGTCGCGGGTGAACCCGCCCTCAACGCCGTTGCCCTCGTTAGCGTCGGCCAGCAGCTGGTTGCGGAGCCGGATGTTCGCGAAGGTGCCGCGGATCATCACTTCGTGGTTACCGCGCCGCGAGCCGTAGGAGTTGAAGTCCTTGCGGTCAACGCCGTGCTCCAGCAGGTACTTACCGGCGGGGCTGTCCGACTTGAAGGAACCTGCCGGGGAGATGTGGTCAGTGGTGACCGAGTCGCCCAGCTTGGCCAGCACCCGGGCGCCGGTGATATCGGCAACCGGTTCCGGCTGAGCCTTCATGCCCTCGAAGTACGGTGGTTTCCGCACGTAGGTGGAGTCCGAAGCCCAGTCGAAGGTATCGCCTTCCGGGGTGGAGAGCGCCTTCCAGCGGTCGTCGCCCTCGAAGACCGAGGCGTAGCTGGAGATGAACATCTCCTGGTCCACCGAGGAGTCAATCACTGATTGCACTTCGGTGGGGCTGGGCCAGATGTCCTTGAGGAAGATCTCCTTGCCGGAATCGTCGGTGCCCAGCGGATCGGTGTCGAAGTCGAAGTCCATCGAACCGGCCAGCGCGTAAGCGATGACCAGTGGCGGGGACGCCAGGTAGTTCATCTTCACATCGGGCTGGATGCGGCCTTCGAAGTTACGGTTACCGGAGAGCACCGCGGTCACCGCAAGATCCTTGTCCTGGATCGCCTGCGAGATCTCCGGCTCCAAGGGGCCAGAGTTGCCGATGCAAGTCGCGCAGCCATAGCCGACCAGGTAGAAGCCGAGCTTCTCCAGGTACGGGGTCAGCCCGGACTTGTCGTAGTAGTCGGTGACCACCTTGGACCCGGGAGCCAGCGAGGTCTTCACCCAGGGCTTGGAAGTCAGGCCCTTGTCCACGGCGTTACGGGCCAGCAAAGCTGCCGCAAGCATCACCGAGGGGTTCGAGGTGTTGGTGCAGGAGGTGATCGAGGAGATGGTCACCGCACCGTGGTCGAGCTCGAACTGCCGGCCGTCCGCCAGCGTCACCGGAGCGGGACGCGAGGGGCGCCCGAAAGCACCGTTCGCGGCGGAGAGGGTCTCCTTATTCATCGGCCGAGCCGTGTCATGCACGTGGGTGGTCGCGTCGCCGGAGAAGGACGGCGAGTCGGAGGCCGGGAAGCTCTCCTCCAGTGCCTCGTCCACACTGCCGTCATCCGAAACCGGCTTGACGTAGTTGTGCAGGTCCTTGCGGAACTGCTCTTTGGCGTCGCTGAGCTGAATCCGGTCCTGCGGGCGCTTCGGTCCGGAGATCGAGGGAACCACGGTGGAGAGGTCCAGTTCCAGGTACTCGGAGAACTTGGGTTCGCGGGAAGCGTCGTGCCAGAGGCCCTGCTCCTTGCTGTAGGCCTCGACGAGAGCCAGGCTCTCCTCGGAACGGCCGGTGAGCCGCAGGTAGTCCAGGGTGACCTGATCGATCGGGAACATCGCGGCGGTGGAGCCGAATTCAGGGCTCATATTGCCGATCGTGGCCCGGTTGGCCAGCGGCACTGCCGCCACGCCGTCACCGTAGAACTCGACGAACTTGCCGACCACACCGTGCTTGCGCAGCATTTCGGTGATGGTCAGTACGACGTCGGTCGCGGTGGCTCCGGCGGGGATGCCGCCGGTGAGCTTGAAGCCGACCACCCGCGGGATCAGCATGGAAACGGGCTGGCCGAGCATGGCTGCCTCGGCTTCGATGCCGCCGACGCCCCAGCCCAGCACACCCAGGCCGTTGACCATGGTGGTGTGCGAGTCGGTGCCGACGCAGGTGTCAGGGTAAGCACGAAGCTTGCCGTCAACAGTGCGGGTCATAATGGTGCGAGCCAGGTACTCGATATTGACCTGGTGCACGATGCCGGTTCCCGGCGGGACGACCTTGAAATCGTCGAAAGCTGTCTGTCCCCAGCGCAGGAACTGGTAACGCTCGCCATTACGCTGGTATTCGATCTCCATATTGCGCTCCAGCGCGCCGGAGTTACCGAAGACGTCGATCTGCACCGAGTGGTCGATCACGAGTTCCGCGGGAGCCAGCGGGTTGACTCGCTTCGGGTCGCCGCCGAGTTCCTTGACGGCCTCGCGCATGGTCGCCAGATCGACGACACAGGGCACGCCGGTGAAGTCCTGCATGATGACGCGGGCCGGGGTGAACTGGATTTCGGTATCGGGCTGGGCATTGGGGTCCCAAGCGGCCAGTGCGCGGACGTGATCCGCGGTGATGTTCGCACCATCTTCGGTGCGCAACAGGTTTTCAAGCAAAACCTTCAAGCTGAAGGGCAGCTCTTGTGCGCCCTCAACAGAACTCAAACGGAAAATCTCGTATTCGGTCCCGGCGACATTCAGTACGCCTTTGGATCCGAAGCTGTCCACATTACTCACTACAGGACTCCTCTCGCCTCGCCTTAATCTTTGTCTCGAGGGGGGCCGGTTGCCAGTTAGGTGCCCCTAACTAACAAGTAACTTGAACCTATTCCCTTTCGGAGACGGCACCACGGCGCTTGAGTACCCGATAGAGAATTTCAACCGCCGCACAGCCTAGAACAACTACTCCAATGGTAACTGCCAGCAAGCTTCCGGTTGGCACCTGAAGCGCGAAGAACTCGCGGGCGAAGGGCACCGTGAGCACCAGCACCAAGCCGAGCAGCATTGCACCGACCACCGCGGCACGCCAGCGGTCAAAGGGCCTGGCCAGGGTCCCCAGCACCCAGAGAGCGATCAGCAGCACAGCCGCGGTAGTGGCGGTGCGGCCCGCTTCCAGCTGGGCTTCCGGGCTCAGCGCGAGATCCGGGAAAGCCCGGGAGAAGCCGTAGACCGCGACGATACACACCGCGATGATCGCCCCGGCAGGGACCGAGAAGAGCAGCACCCGGCGCAGGAAACCCGGCTGATAACGACGCTTATTGGGCAGCAGAGCTAGGAAGAAAGCCGGGATGCCGATGGTCAGCGAGGAGATGATGGAGAGCTGGCGCGGCAGGAAAGGATACTGCCAGAGCACGATGCCGATGAAGAGCGAGATCAGAATGGCATAAGCGGTCTTCGTCAGGAAGAGGTTCGCCACCCGCTCCACATTGGCGATCACCCGTCGCCCTTCGGCGACCACTCCCGGCATCCGGGAGAACTGACCGTCCAGTAGCACCAGCCTGGCGACCGCTTTGGTCGCCGCGGCCCCCGAACCCATCGCGATGCCGATATCGGCGTTCTTCAAGGCGAGCGCATCGTTCACGCCGTCACCGGTCATCGCCACTACATGCCCGCGCTTTTGCAGGGCGAGCACAATAGATTTCTTCTGCTCGGGAGTCACCCGGCCGAGCACCTGCTCCTTCTCGAGCACTTCACCGAGTTCGTCAAGGTCCTCGGGCAGCTGCCGGGCGTCGTAGCCCTGACCGACGTCCTGAAAGCCGACCTCGCGGGCGACGGCGGCCACCGTACGCGGGTTGTCTCCCGAGATGACCCGCAGATCGACGCCCTGTTCACGGAAATAGGCGAGGGTTTCGGAGGCGTCCGGGCGGACTTTCTCCCGGAAGGTCAGAATCGCCACCGGGTGCAGGCCTGTGGGGACTTCTTCGTTGCTGAGTGAGACTTCGCTCGCGGAATCGTCGCTGTGTGCCAGCACGAGCGCCCGCAGCCCCTGCTCGGCGAGCCGACCGGCCTCCTGTAACGCTGACTGGTGACTTTCGACGTCGTGCCTGAGCACCATCTCCGGGGCACCGAAGACCCAACTGCCCCGGGGCTCTTCGAAGTCACCTGGCTGTCCGGGTTCACTGGGCTCCGTAGTAAAGCCCACCGCGCTCCATTTGCGGGCGCTATTGAAGGGCACCTTGACACTGGGTTGGCTGGCCGGCAGCTCGGTGTATTCCGGGCGCAGGCAGGCGGCGGTGGCGTTCGCGTTCGGATCGGCACCGATCCAGCCGAGCACCCGGCGGAAGCCTGACACTTCACCCAGGGAGTGCTCGGCGTCGAAGACGATCTCGCCTTCGGTGAGCGTCCCGGTCTTGTCGAGGCAGACGATATCCACCCGCGCCAAGCCCTCGACCGCCGGGAGTTCCTGGACCAGGACCTGTCGGCGGGCCAGGGTGACCGCGGCTAGGCCGAAGGAGATACTGGTCAGCAGCACGAGCCCTTCCGGGATCATCGCCACGATGGAGGCGACCGCCGAGACCACCGCGTCTTTCCAGGCACCGGTCTGCAAAGCGCTCGCCCAGCCGCCCTTGGCCTGCATCTGGCCATTGACCACCAGCAGCACGAGCGGGACCAGCGCCCAGGTGATGTAGAGCACGATCTTATTGATCGAGTTGCGGATCTCGGAATTGACCATGGAGAACCGCTTGGCTTCCGCGGTGAGCTTGGAGGCGAAGGACTCGACGCCGACCCGCTGTACCCTGGCCGTTCCTGACCCGGAGACCACCGCTGAGCCGGAGAGCACCTCATCGCCTGGCTTCTTGTCGATCGGATCGGATTCACCGGTGAGCAGCGACTCATCGACTTCCAGGCTTTCCACGCTGAGCACCCGAGCATCGGCGGGGATCTGGTCCCCGGTGCGCAGTACGAGGATATCGTCGTACACCACCTCGCCGACGGCGATCTCTCGGGGACTACTTTGAGGGCTGCCCTGCTGCCCCATGCCCTGACGGAGCACCCGGGCGTGCGGTGCATTGAGCACCGCCAGCTTGTCCAGCGTTCGTTTGGCCCGATATTCCTGCACCACGCCGATGGCGGCGTTGGCGAGCACGATGACGCCGAATAAAGCATCCTTCCACTCCCCGACCAGGAGCACCACCACGAAACAGGCACCCAGCACGATATTGAACAGGGTGACCAGATTGGCGCGCAAGATCTGGGCGATGCTCCGGCTGGATTCGTTCGGGACGGCGTTGTCCAGGCCCAGCGAAAACCGTCTGGCTACCTGAGCTTCGGTCAAGCCAGCATCGGAGAACGCGTTGTCGGAGCGTTCATCAGGCGATTGGGAAAGCTGCAGTTTGGCATCGGAGATTGCGGCGAGTCTCGCTGCGTTCTTGGTTTCGTTCTTGACTTCAGCACGGCTCGGCATGGTCTTTTGGCTGCTCATGATGTTGACCACTCTATGCGAGCTAAGCCAGCCTCGCCTCAGTCTGGAGACGGATGTTTTGGATTAGCTGGCGAGACGTCGGAGAGAGGCCACTGAACCCCAGCCCACCGAAACTGAACCCCAGCCCACCGAATCCGGGTTTCACCGGGGGTGAGACAGCTTGGCCCACTGAAACTCCCGATTCAGTGGGCCCAGGTCCGGCGGAAAAAGGAGCCAGCTAACCCTTCGGCACCAGCAACGCCACGGTCTCCAGGTGGTGCGTGTGCGGGTACAGGTCGAAGGCGCGCAGCTCAGCCAGTTCCCAGCCAAGCGCAGAGAAATACCCGACATCCCGAGCAAAAGACGCCGGATCGCAGGAGACATAGGCCACCGCACGGGGTCCGCTCGCCGCGATCTGCCGCACCACGTTCTTCCCCGCCCCGGCCCTCGGCGGGTCGAGCACGACGGCGTCCAACCGGCTACCTTCACTACCGGAGCGCGCTGCAGCGGCGAGCACCCGTTCGACCCTTCCTGGCCGCACCAAGACCTGAGGCTGCCGCTCGAAGTTGTGCGCCGCGTCCTTCGAGGTCACCGGCGAGCCCTCGACCGAGAGCACTTCCCCAGTCACGCCAACAGCTTCGGCGAGCAAGGAGCTGAAAAGCCCGGCCCCCGCATAGAGGTCAGCAACTCTCGATCCGGGGTGCAAAACATCGGAGAGAAACTCAGAAACAGCGGCCGTCAAAGTCTGCGGTGCGCCACGATGGATCTGCCAGAAACCATCCCCGCTGACCCGGAAATCCCGGCCCAGGGCTTCCTCCCGCAACCAGGGTCTGCCCTTCAGCGCGGAAACCCGAGAGCGTTCTGCATCCCAGTGCGCAGCGGACACGCCCTCGGGCAGCTCTCGGGCGATCCGGGAAGCAGCAGCCTTTGCTCCAGCCAGCAGAACCAACGGCCCATCTCCCGAGGTCGGCGCCGCGATTTCCAGCCGGTCGATCCCGCTGAAGTCCAAGTCCCAGAGCGGCAGATCCCGAATCCCCCGCACTGCGAGCGGCATCTCTCGCACCGGAAGCACCTGATGCGAGCGGTGTGCGTGCATGCCCAGCACACCGTCGGGAGCAACCGCGAAACCGCTGCGAGTTCGCCAGCCCAGCCCATCGGGGCTCTCCCCCGGCACTTCCTCGACCGGCGTCGAACGCTCCAAACCGGCCAGCCGCTGCAATTGCTCGGCGAGTACCCGGCCTTTCAGCTCACGCTGGAAAGCGCGTTCGATATGCCCGAATTCCGCACCGCCCACCGGCAGCGCACCGCTGGCATAGCTCCGTAATGAGTCCGCGACCGGCCAGAAATGCGCAACCCGCGCCTCTGCTGCTTCCAGCACTTCGACGACGTCGGCTCGCCAGAAATGCGCTTCCTCCCCGGCATCGGTGAGCGCAATCCGGACCCGTTCGCCGGGCAGCGCATGCCGCACGAAAATGACCCTGCCCTGATCCCGCGCGACGCAGTGCCCGCCGTGTGCCACCGCTCCAACAGTGACTTCGAGACCCCGCATTTAAAGCAATTCCTGAGAGCGCCGAGCAGCTTCGGAGGAAGCCAACTGCCAGGGCACGCTGGCCACCATGACTCCTGGTTCGAAGTGCAACCGGGTCTTGATCCGCAGAGCCGTCTGGTTGTGCACCAGTTGTTCCCACCACTTGCCCACGACGTACTCCGGAATGTAGACCACCACCAGATCTCGTGGTGAATCCCGGCGGATGTTCTTCACGTACTCCATGATCGGGGTGACGGTTTCCCGGTACGGGCTGGCCAGCACGGTCAGCGGCACCGGGATCTCCAGCTTTGCCCAAGCTTGAACGGTTTTCTCGGTGTCCTCAGAATCGATATCCACCGTAATGGCGTCTAGCTGCGAAGGACGCGAGGCACGGGCGAAGGCCAGCGCGCGCAGCACCGGCTTGCGCACGTGCGAAACCAACAGCACGGCGTGCACTCGGGTGGGCAGAGCCCGTGGCGAAGCATCTTCATCGACCGCCAGTTCCCGAGCCACATTGCTGTAGTGCCGTTGAATACTGCCCATCACCAGGAAGAGTATGGCCATCGCGAGCAGAGCGATCCAGGCCCCTTGCTCGAATTTGGTGATCAGCACGATCACCAGCACGGTCAGGGTCATCAGGAAGCCGATGGTGTTGATGGTGCGCGATTTGATGATCCGCAGTTTTGCCTGCCGGTCCTTGACCAGTTTGAGGGCGCGCCCCCAGTGCCGGATCATGCCGAGCTGGCTCGCGGTGAAGGAGATGAAGACGCCGACGATGTAGAGCTGAATCAGCTTGGTGACGTCTGCGTTGAAAGCGACGATCAAGATGATCGCACCGAGAGCGAGCGCCAGCACACCGTTGCTGTAGGCGAGCCGATCCCCACGGGTGCGCAGCTGCCGGGGAAGATAACCGTCCTGGGCCAGGATCGAGGCGAGCACCGGGAACCCGTTGAAAGCGGTGTTCGAGGCGAAGACCAGGATCACCCCGGTGGCCGCGACAATGATGAAGAACGGGATGGAGCCGGGGCCGAAGATGGTTTGCGCGATCTGGCTGATCGCGGGGTTCTGCACATAGCCTTCAGGTAGTGGATGGCCGTCCAGCAGGAACTCTTTGCTGGGATCCTGAACGATATGCACGCCGGTGGCATTGGCCAGGTAAAGGATACCGGCCAGCATCGCGGCCGCGATGGTTCCTAAGAGGAGCAGAGTAGTTGCCGCGTTCTTCGACTTGGGTTTGCGGAAGTTCGGCACCCCGTTGCTGATCGCCTCGACTCCGGTGAGTGCCGCCGCACCGGAGGAGAAAGCACGGAGCAGCAGGAACGCCCCGGCCAGGCCGACAATGCCCTGTTCGTATTCCGGAACCGGCACGATCTCGAAAGCAGCGCTGGGTGCTTTAGCCAGGTTTCCGGTGATCGCCTGGAAGATGCCGACCGCCGTCATACCTAAAATGCAGACCATGAAGATATAGGTCGGCACCGCGAAAACGCTGCCGGCCTCTTTGATGCCGCGCAGATTCACCAGCGCCAGCAGCACGACGCCGATCACCGCAACCCAGGCTTGGGTGCCGTGCAGACCCGGAATCGCCGAGGTCAGATAATTCGCTGCTGAGGACATCGAGACAGCAACCGTGAGCACATAATCGACGAGCAGAGCCGAAGCCACGGTGAGCCCCGCGGTCTTGCCCAGATTGACGTTGGCGATCTCGTAGTCTCCGCCGCCCGAGGGGTAGGCGTGCACGTTCTGCCGGTAAGAAGCCACCACGGTGATCAGCACGATCATCACGGCCAGTCCGACGAGTGGCGAGATGGTCACCGCAGCGGCACCGGCGAGGGCGAGCGTGAGCAGGATTTCATCCGGGGCATACGCCACCGACGACAACGCGTCCGAAGCGAAAACTGGCAACGCGATGCGCTTGGGTAAGAGAGTGTGGGCCATCCGGTCATTACGGAACGGGCGGCCCACAATAACCCGCTTCAGGGCGTTGAGAAAGGTCAGCACGTCCCTACTCTACATATCTGTGCCTACAATTGGCTGCGGTGCAACAGACCCTTCGAGCACCCGTGGATGAAACATCCATCAGCCGACCGAACGAACATCGAAGGAATAGGGAGAGATCCAGTGGCGCACTATGTGATCATGGGCTGCGGCCGGGTGGGAGCCACCCTAGCTCACACCCTGGAGGATTCCGGCCACACCGTGGCCATCATCGATCAGGACGACCGAGCCTTTCGTCGGCTGCGCAAGGATTTCAGCGGTCGCAAAGTCACCGGGATCGGCTTCGACCGGGAGACCCTGAAACAGGCCGATATCGAACTTGCTTACGCCTTTGCGGCGGTCTCCAGCGGAGATAACTCGAATGTGCTAGCCACCAGGGTGGCCCGCGAGACCTTCCATGTGGAACACGTCGTCGCTCGGATTTACGATCCGGGTCGCGCTGAGATCTACCAGCGCTTGGGCATTCCCACGGTCGCCGCAGTGCGCTGGAGCGCGGACCAAGTGCTCCGCCGTATTCTGCCGGAACAGAGCATCGCCGGGGATTTCCGCGAGGCCTCCGGCCGCCTGATGCTCAGTGAGGTACCGCTGCACGACGGCTGGATCGGTCGCAGCCTGGAGGATCTGGAACAGCTCAGCGGTGTTCGGGTCGCCTACCTGACGCGCTTCGGTGAGGGCATCCTGCCCAATCACGAAACCAGTTACCAGCAGGGCGACACGGTGCACGTCATGCTGGAAGTCGCCAAACGGTCCGAAGTCGAGCACGTGCTGGGCACCGCCCCAGCGAAGGAGTCAGAATGAAAGTCGTTATCGCTGGTGCGGGCAGCGTCGGCTCATCCATCGCCCGTGAACTGCTCTCGCACGGTCATGAGGTTCTGCTGATCGATGCCAAACCCGAAGTGATCGGCCGCAGCGGCCTGCGCGGCGCGCGCTGGCTGATCGGCGACGCCTGCGAAATCAGCACGCTGCGTGAGGCGAAACTCGACGAAGCCGACGTCGTGGTCTCCTCCACCGGCGACGACAAGGTCAATCTAGTGGTCTCCCTGCTGGCCAAAACCGAATTCGGGGTGGGCCGCACGGTGGGCCGGGTGAATAACCCGAAGAATGACTGGATGTTTGACGACTCCTGGGGCGTCGATGTCGCGGTGAACACTCCGCGGCTGATGACGGCGCTCGTCGAGGAAGCCGTGGAAATCGGTGACCTGGTCCGCCTGCTCACCCTGCAAACAGGTGTCTCCTCCCTGGTCGAATTCACCATGCCGCAGGATTCACCGCTGCTCGGTGCCACCGTGGGCTCAATTGACTGGCCCGCGGATTCGACCCTGGTGGCGATTCTGCGAGACGAAGCTCCCATCACACCGAGCACCGACGATGTGATCGATGGCGGAGACGAATTATTCTTCATCACCACCATCGCCGCCGAGGACGAGCTCAGGGCTTTGCTTGCTCCTGCGCCGGATCAGCCGGGTCGGACTCAGCCGGGTCAGACTCAGCAGAACTGACCTCGACAGTGGGCCGCGAGATCATCCAGGCGAGCCAGAGCGCCAAGGCGTAGAGCGGCACCCCCATAGCGAGCCGGGTGGCACCCAGAGCGGCTAGATTCTCCGCGAAATACAGCGGCACCTGAACGAGCAGTCGAAGCACGAAAAGTGCCAGAACGATCCAGGCCGCGAGCATATAGGCCCGACGCCGCCCGGCTTTGGCGCGCCATTCCAGGTTCTCGCCGCGGATGAAGCCGAAGAGCAGCCCGGTGATCGGCCAACGAAATAGCATAGAAAGACCGACCACTGCGATGCCCACCACGTTGGTCAGGAACCCTGGCACATAGTAGTCCAGCGCGTTTCCGGTGCTGCGGGAGAACAAAGCGCAAATGGCGATGCCGACCAATCCGGAGAAGGACTGCACGACGCTGCCCCGCTGCAACAAACGCAGCACGGTGAAAATCACGCCCACCGCGATCGCCGCAATCACCGAGACCGTGAGATCCTGCCAGATCATGAAGCTGATCAGGAACACCAAGCCGGGCACTAAAGTCTCAGCCAAGCCGCGCCAACCGCCGACAGCCTTCATCAGATCAATCTGCCCGTGCTCATTGCGGGTCAGCCCGGAACGGGCGGCATAGCTCTCCGCCAATTGCGCAAAACTGGGTTCCGGCTGACCTTGAGCGCTCTTTTCAGCCTCGCTCTTTTCAGGCTCATCCGGCTTTTGCTGGGCTTCACTCACGAAGAATACTCCTGGAACTCTGGCTTACCGATAATTTCATAGCGGGGGTTGAAGATCGTGGGCAGGCCGTCTCGTTGTGCCACCATGCCTTCGAAGCGCAATTCGGTGCCCGCTTCGATGCCGGGAACCTGCCGACGTCCCAGCCAGATCAGCCGGAGTCTGCTCTTGCCTTCGCCCGCTGCCTCAGCTCCAGACTCCGCGGCAGCCGGTTTCGCCCGGCGGTTCCGGCCAGCATATTTGTCCGCATCGGTGATGATCGCAGCGAATTCGGGGGCCTGATTGACCGGAAGAATGGTGATCGACTCGATATACCCTCGGCCCAAGGCTCGACCGCGTTCCGGAAGCTGACTGATGGTCTTCAGCTCCGTTTTAGCCATCGGATTACCCAATTTGGGTGATCTCCGGGCCGCGCTTCGGGGGTTCTAAGCCCTGCTCCGACTGCGGCTGGTCTGCGGCGTCCGGGGCTGGGGCGGCTTCCTTGGGCAGTGCCAGAGGTAGCAGATCCCGTGGCGGCATCGGCGCATCACCGCGCACCACGACAATAGTCCGGAACAGTGCCTCAAGCTCGCTGGCCGCATCAGCCTCCAAGGCAGCAGGACCGCCGAGCACTCCGCGGAGGAACCAGCGAGGCCCGTCCACTCCGATGAACCGGGCGGCTCGGAAGCCCTTACTGCCATCAGCGGCTTCAGCGGGAAGCTTGGCCAGCACCTCGGGGCCGAAACTGCCGTCCAGCTCTTCCACATTGCCACCCTGGGATTCCACCGAGGCAGCGATGTTCTCTCGGATCTCAGACCAGAGACCGCTCGACCGAGGAGCTGCAAAAGCCTGCAGCTGGAGTGAGGACCCGGCCAGATCGAGGGTAACCGCGATCACCCGCTGGCTGCTCTCTTCCACTTCCAAGCGCAGTTGCAGGCCGGACTGCGGAGCGATCAGCAGCGCACCGAGATCCACATACCCCTCGGGAGCATCCACTTCGTCGATATCGAAGGGCCCGTGCAGCTCCCGTTCATAGACAGCGTCAAGGGGGTCTGTGCGTCGTGCAGCAGTGCTGCCCTCGGCGGAGGAGTTAGCTTCTGTCGGCTCAGTCTCTGCTGCTTCAGTTTCCTCAGCGACCGATTCCTCAGTGACCGAATCGGACTTCGAGGTGGATCGCTTTCCGCGCCCAAAAATCATGGGTTACTCCTTGCCAACAGGCTGATTATCGAAAAAAGTAGTGGTGAATCCGCCGGTGGAGCCGAAGCCTGCGGTACCGCGCACCGAGTCGGGCAGCTCCTCGACGGGGAGGAACTGCGCATATTCGACGCGTTGGATCACCATTTGTGCAATTCTATCGCCCCGAGACAGGCTGATGGGCTGCGATAGATCGGTGTTCAGCAGGGTCACCGCAATTTCTCCGCGATATCCGGCGTCCACGGTACCCGGGGCGTTGACAATGGTGATCCCGTGCTTGGTGGCGAGCCCGGATCGGGGGTGGATCAAAGCCACGAATCCCTCAGGCAAGGCAATCGAAACCCCGGTGGGAACCAGAACCCGCTCACCGGGGGCGATCACCACGTCGATGCGGGTCCGCAAATCGGCACCGGCATCCCCTGGGTGTGCATAGCTCGGCGGTTCGAGTCCCGGATCGAGCATTTTGAGCTGCACCGCCAATTTGGGCTGCCTTGGGAGCGTTGGCTCGGACACAATGACCTCCGTCGTGAAGTGGGAGCGGACTGTTCTGATGCGAAACACTCTAGCCTGCTCAGCGCCCTCTGAATTTCCACCCGAGACGGCGGATACTTGCTGCGCCGGGGCCGGGCGGGTGCTCAATGCAGACGGAGACCGATGCTTCCCGCCGAATTCGCGGGAAAGTGCGAAAAGTGACAAGCTGGGGATCATGCCGCAGAACGCCCAGGACCTGAGTTCAAACAGTTACACCGAAAAACTTTGGCCAACACCGTGGATCTGGCTTATCGCGGCGGGCATTTCTGCTGCGGGAATCTTGATCCTGGCCCCGATCAGCCTGCTCGCCGGCTATATCGCCGCAGTGGTGCTCTTCCTCTTGCAACTGGTGTTCCTGATCAGCAGCACCCCTCGTATCGAGGTCACGGAGCACACCCTCACGGTGGGCCGGGCGAGCATTGAACGCCAGTACGTCGGAGAGGTCACCGCTTACCGTGGAGACGCTGCTTTCGCTCAGCGCGGTCCGCAGCTCAATGGGCTCGCTTTCCTCTGCCTCCGTGGCTGGATCTCCCCCGTCGTCAAAATAATGATCACCGACGAAACCGATCCGACTCCTTACTGGTTAACCTCGACGAGGCGGCCCGAGCAGCTTGTCGCTGCCCTGACCGCCTCGAATAATGTGAAGTGAATCAGCCTTCGCAATCCTTGCAGTAAAGCAGGCCGTTCTTCTCCCGTGCAATCTGTGAACGATGCCGAACCAGGAAGCAGGAAGAACAGGTGAATTCATCCGCCTGTGCAGGCAGTACCCGCACCAGCAGTTCTTCACCAGAAAGATCCGCACCAGGTAGCTCATAGCTATCCGCCGCTTCAGCCTCGTCCTCATCAACGACTGCCGATTGTTTATCGGTACGGCGGGACTTCAATTCTTCAATTGAGTCCTCGCTGAGATCGTCTTCTGTTTTCCGCGGCGCATCGTAGTCAGTCGCCATAATTCTATGCTCACGCTCCGGTCTTGGTACGTAGTTAATGCTCAGTCATGCGTAGTGATACGCACTGATATTCAGGCCCCCTTGGTGCCTCACAGATCAAACGTCATGAGGTGCGATTTTGTGCCCGGTAACGGGGTGATTTTTGCGCATATTCTTCACAAACACCAGCTAGAGCGCAATAATCGTGGGTGATTTCGCTCACAGTGCGCAAAATACTGGGTAAATCACAGCAAAATCACTGGTTTCCCCCACCCGTGATCCGGCCACCGGTCCCTTCTAGCAACTGGGACTAAGCCACCATACAACATCCGCCACGCCTGCGTGGGTCGTAGTAATCCGAGCCTTTCGGTGGCAGAGTTTCAACTGAGCTGGTGCTTGGATTCCAGCGGTGGACAATAAGCGGGTGATGAGGCTATGCGGGATCTGCGATTGGTGGGAGTTCATGACGACGGCGAGCATTTACTGCTCAGTGGCACAGACGGGGAGATTTACCGACTGCGCATCGATGAAGCGTTGCGCGTCGCCTCGTCGCGCACACTTTCTCGCGGAGCGAACACGATGAACGATGAACAGCATGCCAATCGCCTCTCCCCCAAGGATATTCAACAGCGCATTCGGGGTGGAGCCAGCGCCCAAGAGATCGCCGAAGCCTCCGGAGTCCCCTTAGAGCACATCCAGCGTTATGAGGGTCCGGTGCTGGCCGAACGCGAATACGTCTCGCAGCAAGCCAGGCTGGTCAAAGTCGCCGATGCGATCCCCGGTCACGACGGTTACCGCTCAGCCTTTGGCGACGATCCGGCCAATCTGGGCGAAATGGTGGCTCACCGATTGACCGCCTACGGCATCGAGTCAGAATCCGTGGTCTGGGACGCCTGGCGCCGGGCAGACGGCAGCTGGACCGTGACAGCTGATTTCGAAGCAACCCCCAGTCAGCTCTCAGGTATCGGCGAATCGGCGCCGGCACAGTGGATTTACCACCCCTCCCGGAAAAGCCTGCAGAATACCAATCGCTGGGCCCAGTTGCTCAGCGAGATCGCTCCGCTCGATTCACCGCTGCCTTCCCGCAGGCTTTCCGCGGTCGCGGACCGTCCCTTCGACATTGAAAGCGAACGCCCAGCGGAGCCGGAAGAAAGCGCGCTGAGCGCGGACTCAGGTACGTCAGGCACCGGGTCGGAATCATTGCTTGACCTGCTCCGTTCTCGGCGCGGCCAACGACTCGGGGTTTCCGAGGACGACGACGATGCGCTGGCTCTGCTGCTGAGCGAGGGCGTTCCCGCGGCTCACCCGCGGAACGCAGACCCTGAGACGGAAGCGGTGGCCAGCGAGGAAGAAGAGGACGAATCGGCAGAGCCCACTCAGCCCTCGGTCTTCCCGCCTCTGGCCCTCGCCCCCAAGCTTGCCGAGGCTGAGAACGCTGACGACCCGCTGGGGCTCTTTGGCGATATCAGCACCAACACCCGGGAGATCAGCATTCCGGCTCAGCCGGGCAAAGCGCCTACTTCCGCAGCGGATGCATCAACGGAGGAACCGGAAACGGCAGCCGAGCCGGTGGAACGGCGTCCACCGATCAAGCCGAAGCGCTCCAGCGTGCCGAGCTGGGATGAAATCGTCTTCGGCACTAAATCCGATAACTAGATCGACTCAGGGCTTTCGTTCTGATTCTGAGTTCCATATTTTTGTAGTCCCGCATCGCGAGCCCCCGCGTGGCTGCGAAGCCGACACGCGAAGCCTCGTAGAGAACGGGCAGGGTTCCCTAACCGAGCGCAGCGAGGTAAGGGAAGTCCGTGAACGCTAAGGGACGGAAAATATGGAATTCTGAATGCCTCCTTGAACCATTGCCTCCTTAGACACAATGGTTCAAGGCTTTGGCGGAACCGAGCAGATTTCCAGATCTGAGACGTCGAAGGGCAGCAGCTGGTCTTTTTCCACCAGTTGATTCGCGGTGTAAGCGGTAACGCGGCGCATGTAATGACGCCGGCAGAGCGTCTCGTAGCCGACCTGAGCTTGGGGAGCGGAACTGGTCACATCGCCCACCACGACTTGGTCTCCCTCGACCACCATCACGCCGTCCACGGTCCGTGCGTTGTGAGTCGCGCGGCGGCCGCACCAGCAGAGCGCTTCCACCTGAAGCACTTGCACTCGATCGGCGAGCTCGATCAACCGCTGCGAACCGGGAAAGAGCCTGGTCCGGAAATCCGCGGTGATCCCGAAGGCGAAGACATCCAGATCCATTTCATCCACCAGGCGCGCTAACTGCTCGATCTGCAGTGGGGTGTAAAACTGGGCTTCATCGCAGATCAGGTAGTCGAGGGCGGCGCCATGAGTACGTCTGAGGACCACTTCGTCCCAGAAGTCGGTTTCAGCCGCCACCTCGATCGCCTCGGTCTGCAGCCCGAGGCGGGAGGAGATCATCGACTCACCCGCTCGGTCATTACAGCTGAACAATAAACCAGCCCGGCCCCGGGCACTATGATTGTGGTTCAGTTGCAGAGCGAGCGTTGATTTGCCGCAGTCCATCGTGCCGGAGTAGAAAACCAGCTCAGCCATGAATGCTCACCTTCCCGTTCCCTTCCTTCCGGTCACCGGAATTCTCAGTAGCGGAATTTCCCGTTCAGCCTTGGTCAAGGAACCATGTTGCCCGATGACTTCCATCGCCGTGGGACGAACCCGCCGGGTGTCGTAAAAAGCCATCGGCTCTCGGGCCGCGATTAGCAGATCGCCAATCCGCGGCAGGACTTCAGGTCGCACCGTGCCGAAGTACCCTGCGGCAATGGCCTCCTGACGGGTGCAGACGGTTACCTGAGTACCCCAGGTTTTGAGCCACGCCGAGCGGAGGCGTTCCACGTCCGCATCAGGTTCGAGATAGAGCTGCACCAAGCGTGGTTCCCCTCCGGTGTGCCGCACCCCAGCGATCAGCTCGGGCTCCGCCGAATAGTCAATCCGAGCTGATTCCGGAACGTCGATCATGCCGTGATCCGCCGTCAAAAGCAACAGGGTGTCGGGCGGCAATTGCTGGGCCAGGCGCCGCATCGCCGCATCGAGCTCTTCCAGCTCGTATTCCCATTCCCGAGAATCGGCTCCGTACCGATGACCAGCCTTGTCCAGCTCGGACCAGTAGAAGTAGAGCAGAACCTGTTTCTCAGCCGTCAGAAGTTCCGCCGCCGCTGCGGTTCTGGCGTGTACCGTGGCTGCCGGGATAAACCGGCTACCCCGCAATGCGGCCTGCGTCATCGGCGAATTGGCGAATTTCGGCAAGCTGATCGTGGCGGTGGGCAGCACACCCGCCAGCCGCTCGAAGACTGTCTGTTGATTCTGCCAGCGCAAGGGATCCACCGCGGAGTCCCAATTGCCCAGCAGATTGACCACCTTGTCTTGGTCCGGATCGAGCACATCGTAGCCAACCATGCCGTGCAATCCCGGTTCCACCCCGGTGCCCAGGCTGGCGAGCGAACTGGCGGTGGTCGAGGGGAACGCCGAGGTGAGCGTTCGGTAGCTGCTGCTGGTGTTGAGCACAGAGCGCAGGAACGGGGCATGAGCCCCTTTACGTTTCAGCAGCGCAGCACCGAGACCGTCAACCAGCACCACGACGACTCTTTTACTGGCCGGCAAACTGAGCGCATTGTGAAAACCAGGAGCGCCTAAGGCCGCTGCGCTGCTGGTGAGCACCTGAGCGATGGAGCCGGACCCCGGGCCTGATTGCCCATACCCCGGCCAGGGCGCAAGATCGACCATTGACTCAGCGATGCTGATTGCGCCCGAAACGGACGCCCCGGCCCGGGGCATTCGCCCTGAGCAGGGCTGCTTCGGAACTGGCTGCGGCAGCCCTGGCGTTCATGGCGCGCAGCGCCCTGGCGAAGATCTTGGCGTCCTGCACTGCCATGGGGCCATCGGCCTCGGCGCTGATCCGCAGCGCGATGTCTTCCTGGGCGATGTTCCCGGTGTAACCGTGATCGGCTTCGCACTGCGGGTCCCCGCAGGAGGCAGGACCGATATCGATGCGCTGCCCACCCGACCAGCCGATCGAGAGAGTGAGTTCGCGCACCGGATCGGAGGATTTGTACTCCTGCGGCTGCGCGTACATGTAATTCAGCACCACGGAACGAATCTGCTTGACCGGCACGGTTTCGGTGGAGATCTGCGCCACCATCCGCTCACCCTGCTCATCGAGCTGCTGATCATCGACGTGCGCGATCACCAGCATCTCTTCGGTCAGGGCCAAAACGGTGATGTGCCGATGGATCTCAGTCTGATCGAAGTGTGTTTCCAGGTGCGCCAGATGCGCGATGCAGGGGCAGCCGTCGAGTGCCTCATTGACCACATCGCTGACCAGGAGCGGGTAGAAACCAGTGCGCTGGAGTGCTTGCTCCAGGGTCTGGCCTTGCACGATATGCGACCCCGCACCTTGGAAAGCGTTCATATTAGCTATTTTTCCAGAAACCCGCCCCGCTGCCTAACCCTGGTCACTTGAAGACCGCTAAGCCAGCGCCCGCCGAGCGCTATCGGTGCGCTGCGCGGCATTTCCTAACTGCACCGTGACGGAGAGCACGGTGCAGCCCTCAGCTCCGGCGAGCACCGGGTTGAATTCGATCAGCGCGATCTCAGGATGCTCGTCCTTCAAAACAGCCAGCCGTGACACCAGTTCTTCCAAAGCAGCGATCTTGACCGCCGGAAGCCCCTGATAACCGAACAGCTTCGCGGCAGCTCGTGGTGCCCGCACCAGTTCAGCGACATCGCTGGTCGATAGCGGCGGTACCCGGTGCGCCCAATCATCGAGGAGGTTGACGGCGTCCCCCGCCATCCCGAAGGAAACCACGGGTCCCAGCAGCGGATCCTCAATCGCCCTCAGGATGCAGGCCTGCCCCAGCGGCGCCATGCTCTGCACTTCCAGTTCGCTGCTGCCCACGGCTTTCAAGGATTGACGCATCTGAGCAATCTCACGTTTCAGGGTTGCCGCATCCGGGATGTTCAGCCGAACCCCGCCCAGATCCAAGCGGTGCCGGAGTGCCGGGTCGAAGGATTTCAGGGCCACCGGCCAGCCGAGTCGGCCAGCCGCGGCCACAGCCTCCCGATCCGATCTGAAGGTTGCCGAAGGCAGCACCGAAATACCGTAGTAGCTCAGCAGTTGCTGAGCCTGCGAGGCATCGAGAGTCTTCAATTCGGCGCCTTCTACGTGCTCCAGCAGCCTCTCTAAGAAGTCGTGGGCGGCCTCCGGATCGATGCTCTCCGGCGGATCGAAGGTTCCCTGATCACGACGCAGCCATTCCGCATAACGCACCACAGCCGCTAGGGCACTGATCGCGCTGCCCGGTCCCGAGAAGGAAGGCAGTTCCCCGTGAGCGGTTTTCATCAGTCCCTCTACGGTGATCGTGGGGTCGAGGATTCCGCTGAACGCGGCGATCACCGGTTTCCCGGTTTCCCGCGCGCATTGAGCGAGTACTTCGGCAACGCTGTCCACCCCGAGCGCTTCAAGGTCCAGTCCGCGGACCGGCATCAAGGTGGCGATCACCGAGTGCACATCGCTGCGGTGCAAAGTGCTGAGCAGGCGTTCACGTAAGCTGCTCAGCGCCTCCGCGGGTTCTTCCTGATGCGCCAGGTCCGCCACCGTCTCCACCACGATCAGCCCTGTCTGCGCTGCGGCGTCAGCAACCACCCTGGCGAGCGCCAGGGAATTACTGAAAACACTCAGTCCACGACCGGCGGGCAGTGCCTGACTGACCGTGATCTGAGCGATATTGGCGAGTTCGTCGATGTTTTTCACCCTGATGGTCCCGGCTTGCCTGAGCATCGCATCGAGCGCGCCCGCGGGCGCCTGGGTGGTGCGCACCGCGTGCCCTGGCGGTAACTGCAAGCCCAGGGTGTCAGATTTAGCCACGATCACCGGCTTGCTGCGCGCCAAACGACGGGCCAGACGGGAGAACTTCCGCGGGTTGCCGATCGATTCGAAGTACATCGCGCAGACCGCGGTATCGGCGTCGTCCTCCCAGTACTGCAAGAGATCATTGCCCGAGATGTCCGCCCGGCTGCCCGCGGAGACCGCGGTGGAAACCCCGAGTCCGCGACGGGCTGTCGCGGTGTACAGCGACACCCCGATGGCCGCCGACTGGCTGAACAGGCCAAGGTTGCCCCGGGCCGGCATTCCTGCGGCCAGCGAGGCGTTCAACGAGATCTTGGTATTGACCACACCCAGCGACGCCGGGCCGATCAGTCGCATCCCCTGTTCCCGGGCTTGCAGTACGAGTTCTCTTTGCAGGGCCAGACCGGTATCGCCGTCATCGGCGAAGCCACTGGTGAGCACCACGACGCCTTTGACGCCGGCCCGGCCGCATTCCGCGATCACCGCGGAGACCTCAGCTTTGGGCACCGCGATCACCGCCAGGTCGACGGGCTGCGCGAGATCGCGAGCAATCGCGCCACGATAGCCGCCGCTGCGCAGATGATCGAGCAGTTGCTCGGCGAGTCTACCGCTGCCAATCACCGCGATCGACGACGGCGAGAGCAGGCCCTCGATGCTCCGCGCCTCAGCGCGGTGCTCCCTCGAGGCCATCACTTCGAGCGAACGCTCGGTGGGGTCGATATCGAAGCTCAGGCTCACCACGCCGTCGTCGAAATGCCGGCTCACTTCGTACCCGGCCTCGGCGAAGACGGTGAGCATTTTCCGATTCTCCGGCAGCACTTCGGCGGTGAACCGGCTCACCCCGTTCTCCCGAGCGGCAGCGGCCAGGTGCTCAAGCAAAATGGACCCCAGCCCCCTGCCCTGATGGGCGTCGGAGATATTGAAAGCGACCTCGGCGAGTTTGGGGTCGGCCAGCCGGTCGTAGCGGCCGATGCCGATGATCGCCCCGGCCACCGTGATCACAAAAGCCACCCGGTTGCGATAGTCAACCTGGGTGAAGCGACGGAGTTCCTTTTCGGTCAACGTGGAACGATAAGTGAAGAACCTGAGGTAGATCGATTGCTCCGACTGACCCTGGTGAAAGGACTGCACGGCATCGGCGTCCGAGGCAGCGATGGGGCGCAGATGCGCCGTCGCACCGTCCCTGAGCACGACATCGGCTTCCCAATGGTGCGGATATCCGTCTTCCTCGGCTTGAATCACCATAGACTCAACTCTACTGATACCTCTCAACGAGGGGTCGCAGGTTTTAACATCAGAACTTTTAAGGACAATGCAGCAATGGCCAGGCGCACGCCACCGGAAGAGACTTTCACCGAGAACATCATCGATATCGATGTCTCGCGCGAAATGGAAGGTTCCTTTCTTGAATATGCCTACTCGGTAATTTATTCACGGGCACTCCCTGACGCCCGCGACGGGCTGAAGCCCGTGCAGCGTCGCATCCTCTACATGATGAGCGAAATGGGTCTGCGCCCGGATCGCGGCCATGTGAAGAGCGCTCGCGTGGTCGGCGAAGTGATGGGAAAGCTGCACCCGCACGGCGACGCCGCGATTTACGACGCCATGGTTCGAATGGCCCAGGACTTCTCGCTGCGACTGCCCTTGATCGACGGGCACGGTAACTTCGGTTCGCTCGACGACGGCCCGGCAGCGCCCCGCTACACCGAGGCCAGGTTGGCTGCTGCGGCGCTCACGCTGACCGATCACCTCGATGAAGACGTGGTGGATTTCGTCCCGAACTACGATAATCAGCTGACCCAGCCCGAGGTGCTGCCTGCGGCGTTCCCGAACCTGCTGGTGAACGGCGCCACCGGGATCGCGGTGGGTATGGCCACCAATATGGCACCGCATAACCTGGGCGAAGTGATCGCCGCCGCCCGGCACCTGATCGCACATCCCGAGGCGACTCTCGATGATCTGATGCGCTTCGTGCCGGGCCCCGATCTGCCCACCGGCGGGCGGATCGTCGGGCTGAGCGGCATCCGGGAAGCGTATGAGACCGGCAGGGGTTCCTTCAAGACCCGAGCCAAGGTCGACGTCGAGCAGCTCACCGCGCGCCGCACCGGCCTGGTGGTCACCGAATTGCCCTATACCGTGGGGCCGGAGAAGGTGATCGAGAAGATCAAGGATGCCG
This sequence comes from Psychromicrobium ferritrahens, assembly GCF_043789415.1. Taxonomy (NCBI): domain Bacteria; kingdom Bacillati; phylum Actinomycetota; class Actinomycetes; order Micrococcales; family Micrococcaceae; genus Psychromicrobium; species Psychromicrobium ferritrahens. The sequence continues at coordinate 211,874 of NZ_JBDLLW010000002.1, forward strand.
TCAATTCGAAGAAGCTACAGGGCATCTCCGACATCGTTGACCTGACCGACCGGAACCATGGGCTGCGCCTGGTGATCGAGCTGAAGAACGGCTTCAATCCGCAGGCGATCCTGCAGCAGCTCTATAAGTTCTCGCCGATGGAGGATTCCTTCGGCATCAACAACGTCACCCTGGTGGACGGCCAGCCGCAGACCCTGGGGCTGCTCGAACTGCTCCGGGTCTACGTCAGCCACCGGATCGACGTGGTGCGCCGCCGCACCGTTTTCAGACTCGGCAAGAAGAAAGACCGCTTGCACCTGGTCGAGGGCATGCTGATCGCCATCGTCGATATCGACGAGGTCATTCAGATCATCAGGTCCTCGGACGACGCCGCGGCGGCTCGCGAGCGATTGATCGCGATCTACGATCTGAGCGAGATTCAGGCGCGGTACATCCTCGACCTACAGCTGCGCCAATTGACCAGGTTCTCCCGGATCGAGCTGGAGAAAGAGCAGGAAGAGCTGCACCAGGCGATTGCCGAGCTGGAGCGGATCCTCGGTTCGGAACAGGTGCTCCGTGAACTGGTCTCCAGTGAGCTGGGCGAGATCGCGGCCAAATATGCCACCCCGCGCCGCACCGTGCTGCTGGAATCCGAGGCGATCTCAGCCAGCACAGCCAATGCCGTCAAGGCCCTGGCTGCGCCCAATGGCAAAGCCGCACCGCTGGCTCTGGAGGTCCCCGATGACCCCTGCTGGGTGCTGCTGAGCGCCTCCGGACAGATCGCCCGCACCACCGGCCAGGAGCCCCTTCAGGAAAGCGGTTCCCGAACCAAGCACGATGTTTTCCGGGCCGTGATCGCCGCCACCGCGCGCGGCGAGGTGGGCGCGATCACCTCGGCCGGCCGGATGCTGCGACTTCAAGTCGTTGACATGCCGGCGCTCGCCCCTTCCGGTGGGGTGCCGAATCTGGCCGGCGGAGTGCCCGCCAAAGAATTCGTCACGTTGCTCAAGGGCGAATCCCTGGTGACCTTCGTCCCGCTCGACAAGGTGATCGCCCTGGGGACCGCTCAGGGCGTGGTCAAGCGGGTCAGCCCTGAGTATCCGCTGAACCGCGAGGACTGGGAGGTCATCTCGCTCAAGGATCGCGATTTGGTGATTGGTGCCGCCCCCGCCGAGGACTCCGACGAACTGGTCTTCATCACCACTCAAGCCCAGCTGCTCCGTTTCCCGGGCTCGGCGGTACGCCCACAGGGTCGCACCGCGGGTGGGATGGCCGGCATTAAACTCGGCGCCGGAGATTCCGTGTCGAGCTTCAGCGTGGTGGCATCCGGAGACCCGAACGCCGTCGTGGTCACCATCGCGAGCACCTCCGGGGCGCTCCCGGGCACCTCGACGGGATCCGCCAAGGTGAGTGATTTCTCGGAGTACCCGGCGAAGGGCCGAGCCACTGGCGGAGTCAGGGCGCATCGTTTCCTGAAGGGCGAGGATGTGCTGCTGCTGAGTTGGGCGGGTCACGGGCCGGCCAAGGCCGCCTCGAGTGCAGGGGTCTCCAGGGCTTTGCCGGTGGAACACGGCCGTCGTGATGGCTCCGGGATACCGCTGACCCAATCGATCGAGGCGATCGGCCCCTCGCTGAGCGAGCCAACCCCCTAAAACCCACCCTTTCATATCCAGCTATCCCACTGAGTGTTATAGGTGATGCGGATGTGCAGAGAAATCGGCCACATCTGCAACTTCTTCAACATTCAATGGGACGGCTGGTTGAGGTGGGGAGGGATTAGTGACCGCCCTCCAGATTCAGGGCTACCACTCCGGCCACGATCAGGGTGATGCCGATAATCTTCGTCAGGGACAGCGGTTCCTTGAAGAACCAGAAGCCGATCACCGCGATCACCGCGGTGCCAACGCCGGACCAAATGGCATAAGCGGTACTCACCGGCACGTTCTTGAGCGCCAAGCTCAGTGCATAAAACGAGACTCCATAGCCGAGGACCACACCCACCGAAGGCCAGAATCGGGAAAAGCCCTCGGAGACTTTGAGCAGCGAAGTGGCAACGATCTCGCTCGCGATCGCCAAGGCGAGAAAAAGATAAGGCATCGGATGGCTCCTGCGATCAGTAGGACTGTGCCTAGACTACCTTTATGACGATCATTCCGGACGAGAAAGACTGGACCTGGGTCCTGCAACGCCCCTGTCCAGAATGTGGTTTCGAAGCGGGCAGCGTCACCCCGGCGACGGCGGCGAGCAGCCTGCCCGAGCTATTGCCCCGCTGGCGAGCAGTATTGCGCCGCCCAGAGGCCGCTGAACGATCCGATCAGCAACGCTGGTCAGATCTGGAATACGCCTGTCATGTGCGAGATGTCTTCATCATCTTTGACCAGCGGCTGAGCCTGATGCTGCAACAAAACGACCCGCTTTTTGAGAACTGGGATCAGGATCAAAGCGCGAGAGACGCCGATTATCCGCATCAGGACCCGGAACGAGTGAGCGCTGAGTTGCTCGCCGCAGGCCAGGAAATAGCGGCGAATTTCGCCACGGTTCATCCTGAGCAATGGCAGCGCACCGGAAGACGGAGCAACGGCTCGCTCTTCACCGTGGAAACCCTCTCCGGGTACTTCTTGCACGATGTGGTGCATCACCTGCATGACGTCGACGGCTGAGTCAAGCGCTCAGAGCACTTTATCGTAGGCCATCGAACGGTTATAAGGCCGGTATCCCAGCTTCTCGTAGAGTCCGTAAGCGCCACTGGGATTCTCGGTATCGACATCGAGAGCCGCCCACTTCATCCCCGATGCGACGAAGCGCTGCATGGCATCGGCCAATAACGCGGCAGCGATTCCCCGGCCACGATAGGCCCGTCGGACGCCGAGCAGTTCGGTGTATCCCTCTGCCCGGCGGTGCGTTTCAAGCACTTCCGGGTCGTAGTTAGCGATTTGGTAGCCCGCCACTTCCCCGCTGGCACTGTCAATCACCACCGTGCTCCAGTCCGCTCTGAAGTGCGGATGCCCGAGCAGGAACCCCCAGGCTTCCTGGTCGCGCGGCTCTGATCCCCAGTGGTCGGCAAAAGCCTCGTTATGCGCCAGACGGACCCGTTCGGAGAGTTCGGGGCTAAAAGTTTCAATCTGCAGTCCTGCGGCAAGCCGAATTGCCGGTATCTCCTCCGAAAGCGGTCGTCGCATCTCTGCGAAGTAACGCACCACTGAAAAACCAGCCGAGTCGCTCAACGCGAGCTCAGCCGCGTTGTCCTGATCGACAAACTTTCTCAGCACTGCCGGAGCTTGCTGATCCTCTTCAAATCTGCGGACCGCCTGTGCCTGCTGCCATTGCAATACCGTGCTTCCCACCCCACGCCGTTGCCAGCTTGGATCAACGCCACCAAAGAGGTAAGCCTTCTCGCCCTCACGGTTCTTCGTCACCCTGCCATAGGCCCGGGCAGTCCCGGTCTGGTCAAAACCGATCACTGAGTTGAAGCGCGGGTCATTCTTGCTGGACTCAAACACATTGCGCAGGTCCTCGCGCTGATCGTGCCAGATAGGTTTCTCTGCCTCGGCGATCCGGAGCACTAGGGCGTACCACTCGTCAACGTCGTCGAGGGTGATCGGACGAAAGGTCAATCCGAAGCGATTTTGTTCCAGGGTAGTCAACGGATAGCTCATGACCTCAGCCTATCGTTGTGGTTTTTAAGCCTCCGAGGGCAGTGGATCTGGCGTCGAGTTCAAGGAGCAGCTCGGCAGCAACGCGATCCTGTTCCCGATGGCTCACCAACACCACGGTTCGCCCGCTCAGCGCGGTGTGCAGATCAGCCATCAACTCAGCAGCCCCTGCCTGGTCCAGATGAGCCGTCGGCTCGTCGAGCAGCACGATCTCCGCTCTGGTCAGCAGGGCCCGCGCTACTGCGAGCCGCTGCCGCTGGCCGCCCGAGAGCTGACCACCTGCGGCCCCGATTCTGGTCTCCAGCCCGTCGGGAAGTTCCTCCAACAAAGGCCCGAGCCCCACTCGGCGCAGTGCTGCCAGCAGTTCCTCTTCAGTCGGTGAATCTTCCCGGTCCCTGGCCAAAGCGAGATTGCCCCTCACAGTTGAGCCGAAGAGATGAGCCTCCTGCGGGCACCAAGCGATCCTCCCGGTCACTTCACAGCGGCCGGAAGAGGGCTCGAGATAACCCATCAGCACGGCCAGGAAGGTGGACTTCCCGGAACCACTGGGGCCGGTGACGGTGAGCCAACTGCCCTGTGGGACATTCAGCGAGAGTTCTTCGACCACTGTCCGCCCGGCCCAGCCGAAGCTCAGCCGATCAGCCCGGATCGCCACTCCCGAGGGGGCGGACGGTAATTCGACGATCTCGGCCACTTCGCTCTGGGCACTGAACTCACGCAGTGCTTTCAGCGCGGCGGGAAGGCCGATGGCAGCCTGATTGAGCGGGCTGAAAACATCCACCAGCCCCAATTGCAGCAGCACGAGCGCCATCAAGGCTTCTGCGGGTAGCTGCCCTGATGAGACGGCAGGAGCGCCGACGGCGAGGACCCCCAGGGCCCCCAAACCCGCAGCTGCGGTCAGGAGGGCAACTCCCGAGCCCTGGGCCCAGACGCTTCTGGAAGCCGTTTTGGTCGCCCGACGATCATCCTCTTCGAGTTGATGCAGCGGAGCATTCTCCACCCGGTTGCCCCGAAGTTCTGCTGACGCCGCCAGCACTACGGTGAGCCTGCTGAGCATTGCTTCTCGCTGGCTCTGTTCTATGCTCGCTGATCGTTGGTCGGCGAGCAGTGCGAGCCCCGGGCCGATCAGCAGGGCCACCAACAGCACAGCCAGTTGCAGCAACCAGGCCTGCGGCAGAATAAGCACCGTGGTCAGCAGGACACCGGTGGCCGTGAGCAGTAAACTGAGCGGAACCAGAACCACGCGGGGCAAGAGATCGCGAAGCGCGTCGACCTTTCCGATCAGCGTGGACAGCACCTGATCGCCGCGTTGCAGTTCACGACGCCGGGGCAGGCTGCTGGTCAGCCCGTCCCACAGTTTCAGTCGGAGTCGGTTAGCTGCGGCGAAGGCTTCGCTGTGCGAGGCCAAACGCTCCAGGTACCGGCTGACCGCGCGTAAGAGACCGAAAAACCTCACCCCTACCATCGCCACCAGCAAGTAGAGCACCGGAGGGTGCTGACTCGCCCGAACGATCAACCAGCCGGACAGAGCACTGAGCGCTAAAGAACCCGCACCGGCCAGCGCACCAAAGAGCACTGAACGGATGAAGACCGGTTTCCAAGGCTGAAGCAAACTGAAGAGCAATCTCATCGACCGGCTCCCAGCACTATCCGCTGGTCAGCTAAGGCGAGCAACTCTGGGTCATGACTGACCATCACCACCGTGGTGTGGCCGCGAAGGCTGAGCAGCGCATCCTCGATGAGACGGGCGGAGTCACGATCCACATGCGCGGTCGGTTCATCCACCAGCAGCACTTGTGCTCCCTGTTCCACCCTGGCCAGCACTCGGGCCAGCGCGAGCCTGCGAAACTGACCTGGGCTCAAGGTCGCTGGGTGCTGTTCCTCCCTTCCGGCCAGTCCGACCGCTTCAAGCAAGTGACTGATCCGGTCAGCACCCCATAATTGCAATTCAGCCAGTACCGTAGCCTCCGTGCTCCGTGGTTCCTGAGGCAGCCAGGCCAGTCGTTCCGGGTCGATCCCTTGCACGATTCCGCTGAGTTCCAGCTGATCCGGGTTGTTCGGACCGGCTGGCTGCGCTGGCGAAGGTAATTCAGCTGGGTGGCTGAGTTGACCTGCCAGCACCGCTAAGAGGGTTGATTTTCCGCAGCCGCTGGGGCCGGAAACAGCGCAGAGCGAATTCTTCTCAATCTCGAAGCTGAGATCCGAGATCACCCGCTCTGTCCGAGCAGGGAACCATACGCTCAGCCCGCAGACACGAATCCGGGAGCTGGAGACTTCTTTCTGCCTGAGGGCTTCCTGCTGATGTTCCGGTCGCAGTTCCTCGACCGGTTCGGCCCCTTGGATCAGACTGCGTCGCTGCGGCCGGTCCAGCACCTGGTGTGCCCGGCGCATCGCCTCGCGGCCGTCGTCGCTCGCGTGGAAGGCATTGCCCACCTCTCGCAGCGGCAGATAGCAGTCGGCCACCAGGATCAGCACTAAGAGCCCGGTTTCCAAGCCCAGCTGCCCGTAGACCAGGCGTACCCCGATGAAGACGGCGACCACCGCGACGGAGAGGGTGGCGATCAGTTCGAGGGCCAGGGCGGAAAGAAAAGCGGTACGCAGGGTCAGCATGGTGCTGCGCCGGTATTCTTCGCCGAGTTCGCGCAGTGCGGCACGTTGCGCCGCGGATCTGCCCAGCCCGATCAACACCGGCAAGCCGCGTGCCAGTTCAGCCAGATGCTGTGAGAGCCTGAGCAACGCTCCTGAGGCTTCGCTGACCTTGCCCTGCGTGTGCCAGCCGATCAAGGCCATGAAAAGCGGGATGAGCGGAACCGTTAGCACCACGATCAGGGCGCTGACCCAGTCTGCGCTCGCAATTCGGATCCCAATGATCAAGGGCACGGTAGCGGCACTCATCAGGGACGGCAGGAACTGCGTATAGTAGCCATCGAGTGCATCCAACCCACGAGTAGCGAGTACCGCTGAGCTGCTGTCCGCGGTGCCATCCACCATCCACCGGCGTAGCAACGCGGCCCGGAGCGTTTCCTTGGCACCGAGCGCACTGCGTTGGGCCAGCACCTGGGTAGCCCAGACCAGTAGCGATCGCAGCACTGCTGCCAGCGCGGCGAGCGCGATCCAGCCCGCGGCGTCCTGCCTGATGAAGACGGCGACCGAGGCCTGGGCTAGCCCATCCGCGAAGGCCACCATGCAGACGGCCCTCGCCGCCCCCAGCAGGCCTAGCAGGTATAAACCGGGCAGGGACTTCGCCGGGAGCGCGATGCCCAGGGGCTTCATCCTCTGGGTTCTGCTGGTTGGGTTCGGTGGAACTTCTGCTCTGGAGGTCAGGTTCATCCGGGTATGCTCGCCGTGCTGATCCGTTTCCGGAAGACCCAGTACGTCCACCCCTGATAAGCCAGCACGAGCGGCACTCCGAAGCAGGCGATCACGCTCATCAGACCCAGGGTATAAGCCGAGGAAGAAGCATTCTGCACCGTCAGGTCGAAGCTCTCCCCGAGCGTTGACGGCAGCACCCTGGGGTACAGGTTGTAGAAGATGCTGCTCATCACCGCGAGCAGGAAGACTCCTAGGAAGAGGAAGCTCCAGCCTTCACGCCCTCTTCTGGCCCAGAGGATGGCGGCACTGGCCGCAAGCCCGGCGAGCAGCAGGAGCAGCCAGCCCAAAGGCTTAGCTGATCCCAGTTCAACAACTACAGCCCAGGCCAGCAGGGGCAAGAGGGCCGGCGGAGCCCAGCGGGCGAAGAGTCTACGGGCCCGGGTGCGCACCGTGCCATCGGTTTTCAAAGCCAGGAAAGCGAGTGCCTGGATCAGGCAGAACAGCACAACGGCCGTGCCGCCCAAGAGCGCGTAGCCGTTGAACCAGGCAAAGGCACCACCCACCCGGTCCCCATTGGCGTTCAATGGCAGCCCCGTGGTGGTCATCACCAGGGCGACGCCGACGCCGAAGGCAGCGACCAAGGAGCCAGCGAAGATCGCCCAATCCCAGCAGCTTCGCCAGCGCTCAGAACTGACCTTGCCCCGGTATTCGAAGCCGACGGCCCGGAAGATCAGTCCGAGCAGCACCAGGATCATCGGCAGGTAGAGCGCCGAGAGCAGCGCGGCATACCAGTGCGGAAAAGCCGCGAAAGTGGCACCGATCGCGGTGATAAGCCACACTTCGTTGCCGTCCCACACCGGCCCCACGGTGTTCAGCAACACTCGACGCTCGCGATTCTCCCTGGCGAAGAGTTTCATCAGCATGCCGACGCCGAGGTCGAATCCCTCCAAGAAGAGATACCCGATCCAGAGCACCGCGATGAGCACGAACCATACGGTGGGCAATGCGTCCATTAGCTCTCCTCCTCGGTATCAGAGCCCACTGGATCCTCGGTTTCAATGGAGTGAGCCGTCCCTGCCCACTCAAACAGTTGATTCGGTGGGCAGGGGTATCCGTCAGCAACCGCTTTGTCGAACTCAATAAGCAAAGGCGAGCACATCGTCGTCATCCTTCTTCGGTTGATCCGATTCTGGTTTCTCGGCCAGTTCGGGCATCGCGGAAAGCACGCCACCGCGAACGTATTTCACCAGCAAGATCACTTCGACCACGAGTAAGACGGCGTAGACCACGGCAAAGGCGATCAGTGAGAAGATCAGCTCCCCCGCGCTCACTCCCGGCGAGACAGCGGCCGCGGTGAACATGAAGACCGGGTCTATCCCGTCCATCTGCGGGTTCGGTGCCACCACGAAGGGCTGTCTGCCGAGTTCGGTGAAGATCCAGCCCGCCGAGTTAGCACCGAAAGGAGCCAGAATGCCGAAGACCGCGAGCCGCATCAGCCATTTCGAGGAAGGCACGGTGCCTTTGCGGGTGATCAGTAAAGCCACCAAAGCGGCAGCCGCGGCCAGCCCGCCGAAGCCGATCATCATCCGGAACCCCCAGTAGGTCACCGCCATCACCGGAACGTACTGGATGGGCTTTCCGGCACGGTCGCCGTAGCTCGGATGATCGGGCAGCGTGCTGCCGTACTTCGCCTGGTATTCCGGGATCAAAGAGTTGACCCCTTTCACGTCAGTGGTGAAATCCCCGTGCGCCAGAAAGGAGAGCAGGCCGGGGATCTCGATCACCGCGACGACGTCCTTGCAGTTGGTGCTGGCGACGTCGCCGAAGGAGAGCACCGAGAAGCTGGTGCCGTTCTGGCATGCGGCCTCCGCAGCCGCCATTTTCATCGGCTGCTGTTCGAACATCAGCTTCCCCTGCATATCGCCGCTGATCGCGGTACCGGCGAAGGCGACCATAGCGACCACCGCACCGATCCGCAGGCCGCGCAGCCAGACCTGGTGATCGGTTTTATCGCGCCCGGGATATTCACTGGATTCGCCGACCACCACCCGCTTTTTCTGATCCACTGTGTCGATGCCGAGCTGACGGCGCTTCCACAAGTGGTACCAGGAGATACCGAGCAAGAACCCGCCCGCGACGGCAAGCGCGCCGAAGATGGTGTGCGGAAAAGCCACCAGGGCGGTGTTATTGGTGAAAACCGCCCAGGCATCGACCATCTGAGGGCGTCCATTGACGACTTGCACGCCCACCGGGTGCTGCATCCAGGAGTTCGCCACCAGGATGAAGTAAGCGCTGACCACCGAACCGAGCACCGCAATCCAGAGACAGGCCAAGTGGATCTTCTGCGGCAGTCTCTTCCAGCCGAAGATCCAGAGCCCCAGGAACGTCGACTCCAAGAAGAAAGCCAGCAGGGCTTCCATCGCCAGCGGAGCCCCGAAAACATCGCCGACGAAGCGGCTGTATTCGCTCCAGGCCAGGCCGAATTGGAACTCTTGAACGATGCCGGTGGCCACCCCTAGAATGAAGTTGATCAGGAAGAGCTTTCCCCAGAATTTGGTCATTCGCAGGTACTCGGCCTTGCCGGTGCGCAGCCAGCAGGTCTGCAGCACCGCGACCAGCAGACCGAGGCCAATGGTCAGTGGCACCATCAGGAAGTGATAAACCGTAGTGATACCGAATTGCCAGCGGGCGATATCGAGAGCTTCCATCATCTCACTTTTCTACGTCGTGTAGAACTACTCTTCTACACAGTGTAGAACGATTTCTACGGATTGTAGAAACTTACGATGAAGCGCTATCCTTGAATTCTCAGGAAGTGTATTTCTCGTGAACTTAAAGGATGGGTATGGCAACGCTTGGTGATCTGGAGCGGTCCGTGATGGATCTGCTGTGGCAACAGCCATCACCATTGACCGCCAATGAATTGCGAGATCTGCTCTCCCACTCCGAGGCTTCCCAGGGCAAGGAGCTCGCGGTGACCACCGTGCTCACGGTGCTCTCCCGGCTCGAGAAAAAAGGCCTGGTGGAACGGGAGCGGGATATCCGTCCGCATCGCTATCGCTCGGTCACCACACGGGAAGAGCACACTGCGGAGCTGATGCACGAAGTGCTTGGTTCCGCCCCTGATCGGGAGGCCGTACTAGCTCGCTTCATCGGCTCTGTCTCAGCGGATGAAGCCAGCACTCTGCGTAAGCTCCTGGGCCGTAGCCAGGGCTAAAGCCGGGCCTCATGGGCACTGACCCGCTGACCTTCACCGCCTGGGCGCTCGCCGCGCTCGCGATTGTCCTGGCTTGGCCGGCCCCCATCGTGCTCTCCCGGTCTCGCTGGCCACGGCGCTCCCCCGCCACCGCGATGATCCTCTGGCAAGCTATCGGCCTCGCCGGCGGGCTTTCAATGATCGGTGCCATGCTCACCTGGGGTCTTGCCCCGCTCGGTGACAATCTGTTCTCGGCTCTTAATCGGCTGATTTGTATCGTCTTCTTCAACGCCTCGGTGGAGGGCTTACTGTTCTGGCATGCTTTTGCGCTGAGCGCGGCGGGACTGCTCGGCGCCCATCTGCTCTTCACCCTCGCCCTGACCTATTTCCGGATCGCGCGGCAGCGCAAACGGCACCGTGAATTACTGCTCTTACTGTCCTCGCCCACCGAACGTCCCGGCACCGTGGTGATCAATCATGCCGCCCCGGTGGCCTACTGCCTTCCCGGTGGAGCCCGCTCTGTTACGGTGCTTTCCGATGGTTTATTGGATCTGCTATCCCCTCAAGAACTGCGCGCCGTGCTGACGCATGAGAATACTCATTTATTGCAGCGCCACCATCTGTTGCTCTGGGCCTTCGCGGCCTGGAAATCCGCACTGCCCTGGCTGCCGACGTCGAAATTGGCGCAGCGCGCGGTCAACGAGCTGATCGAGATGCTGGCTGATGACGCCGCGCTCCGCGTGGTGGAAGAAGAAACCCTGGTCCGCTCCATCGCCCTGGTGGCAGCGGGAGGCGCTGAAGCAGAGCCTCCTAGTCCGCCCCAAACAGCCCCTGAGGACACCACCGCGGCACGGCTCGACCGACTGCTCCACCCACAGCCTCCGCTATCCCTCGCTGCCCGGGCAAGCATCCTGGTGGTCTCCATCTTGTTGCTCGCCGCACCCACCGCGCTTCTAGTGGTGCCCGCTTTGCTCTCCATGACGGTTTCTTAACCCGCGGGCTCGACTCATCCCGGTGTTCTCTAGACTGAGGGCCATGAGTATGTCCAAAGAGCAACTTGCCGAGCTTTACGACGCCGAAAACGTCTGGGCGGCTGACGACGATTTCTTTCTGAGCTTCGTCAATCAGACCCCCGGGAGCCGGGTGCTCGATCTGGGCTGCGGCACCGGACGGCTCACCCTGGCTCTCGCGGCGGCGGGCCACCGGGTCACCGGCATCGACCCGGACGACGGCGCCCTGGATGCAGCCCGCAGGAAGCCCGGGGCTGAGAATATTCAGTGGATCACCGGAACCTCGGCGGAGATCCCCCATCGGGAACGCTTCGATACCGCCGTGCTGACCGCTCACGTTGTGCAGCACATCAGCGATGAAGCAGGCTGGCAGCAAACCCTTCAAGACCTCCGTCGTGCACTGCTGCCGGGAGGCCGGATAGCCTTCGACTCCAGAAACCCAGAAGCCAAGGCCTGGGAATCCTGGAGTCCGGAGAGCACTCGGGACCGGTATCGGCTCTCGGACGGCACCGAGTTGGAATCCTGGCTGGAATCCCGGGTGGCCGAACGCGGTCTGGTGACCATCACCGAACACCGGATTCTCTCGGACGGCTCGCAAGAGACCGAGAGCACGACTTTGATCTTCAGGACTGCGCAGCGGCTCACCGAGGATCTCAGGGCAGCTGGTTTCAGCGTGACGAAGATCTTCGGTGGCTGGCACGGTGAAGACATCGAGCAGGGCAAAGAACTGGTGGTGACAGCTGAGCGATCAGCTGAGCAGGCCTAGGCGTCGATCCGCTCAGGATCGAGATCCGAAGCTCCGGCGATGATGAACTCCTTGCGCGGAGCGACGTCAGAACCCATCAATAACTCGAACGTGAGTTCCGCATCGGCCGCGTTCTCCGCCGTCACCCGTCGGAGCGTGCGGTGCCGTGGGTCCATCGTGGTCTCCGCCAGTTGATCGGCGTCCATCTCTCCCAGACCCTTATAGCGCTGGATGGGTTCCTTATAGCGCTTCCCGGTCTTCTCCAGGGTGGCCAGCAGGGTTTTTAACTCCTGCTCGGAATAGGTATACATCAGCTCGTTGGCCTTCTGACCCGGGTTGATCACTTCCACCCGATGCAGTGGTGGAACGGCGGCGAAGACCCGCCCGGCGTCGATCATCGGCCGCATATAGCGGAAGAACAAGGTGAGCAGCAGGGTCCGGATGTGCGCGCCGTCGACGTCGGCGTCGGTCATCAGAATGACCTTGCCGTAGCGAGCGGCTTCCAGATCGAAGGAACGTCCGGAACCGGCACCGACCACCTGGATCAGTGCCGCGCATTCGGCGTTGGAGAGCATATCGCCCACCGAGGCCTTCTGAACATTGAGGATTTTGCCCCGGATCGGCAAAAGCGCTTGGAAGTCTGAGGAGCGCGCTAAGCGAGCGGTGCCGAGCGCACTATCGCCCTCCACAATGAACAGCTCGGTGCGTTCGACGTCGTCAGAGCGGCAGTCCGCAAGCTTGGCCGGCAACGATGAGGTTTCCAGAGCGTTCTTGCGGCGTTGCGTCTCCTTGTGAACGCGGGCGGAAATCCGCGATTTCATCTCCGAGACGACCTTCTCCAGCAGCAGTGCGGACTGGGCCTTATCGTTGCGATTAGAGGAGTTCAGCTTGGCGGTCAGCTCCTGCTCGACCACTTTGGCGACGATCGCCCGCACCGCCGGGGTGCCGAGGATCTCCTTGGTCTGACCTTCGAACTGAGGTTCGGCGAGCCGCACCGTCAGGACAGCGGTCAGCCCGGCCAGCACATCGTCCTTCTCGATCTTGTCGTTACCGGCTTTGAGTTTGCGGGCATTCGCTTCGATCACCTTACGGAAGGTCTTCAGCAATGACTGCTCAAAACCTTCTTGATGCCTGCCGCCCTTGGGCGTGGCGATGATATTCACGAAGCTGCGCATCGTGGTGTCATAGCCGATCCCCCAGCGCAGGGCGATATCGACCTCGCAGTCTCGTTGCACTTCGGTGGACGCCATCTGGCCATTGGCGTCGAGCATCGGCACGGTCTCCTTGAAGGTGGAAGTGCCGTGCAAGCGCCAGATATCGGTGACCGCAGCGTCCGTGGAGAGGAAATCCACGAATTCGGAGATGCCGCCGTCATGGTGGAAGACCTCCTCGTGGGGGCCGTTCTCCCCGGGGGTTCCGGTGAGGCCGCGCTCGTCCCTGATGGTGATCTTGAGGCCGGGAACCAGGAAGGAGGTCTGCCGCGCCCTGGCCGCCAGATCGTCGTAGGAGAACTTGGCATCCGCGGTGAAGATCTGCCTGTCCGCCCAATAGCGGGTTCTGGTGCCGGTGACGCCGCGTTTCGTGGTACCCACGACTTCGAGCACTGATTTAGAGACGAAAGGTTCGAAGACCGAGTTCGGACTCGGCGTCTTAGCGGTGTCTTTGAAGGTTCCGGGTTCCCCACGGCGGAAGCACATCTGATAGGTCTTCCCGCCGCGATCGACTTGGACGTCGAGCCGCGAGGAGAGCGCGTTGACCACCGAAGCGCCGACGCCGTGCAGGCCCCCCGAAGCCGCGTAGGAGGAGCCGCCGAACTTTCCACCGGCGTGCAGCTTGGTCATCACGACTTCCAGGCCGCTCAGCCCGGTCTTGGGTTCGATATCGACCGGGATGCCGCGGCCGTCATCGTGCACCTCGACGGATTGGTCCTTGTGCAGGATCACCTTGATGCTCTGACCGAATCCCGCCAAGGCTTCGTCCACTGAGTTATCGATAATCTCCCAGAGGCAGTGCATCAGGCCGCGAGAGTCGGTGGAGCCGATGTACATGCCCGGGCGCTTACGCACCGCTTCCAGGCCTTCGAGGACAGAGAGGTGCCGAGCGTTGTAGTCAGAATTCTGTTGAGCCACCGCCCAAGTCTATCCCCGCATCCTCCCTACGGCTCGTACCTCGCCGCGGGTCCCTCGGATGCATGGCCCCATTCCGAGGGCCCCGGAACTGGGCCCACACGCTGAGGGCCCCTGCCTGAGCTTGCGAAGGCAGGGAAAGCGTGGGGAGGGAGGAACGAACGTGGTTCGGGAGGAACACCGAAAGCGAACTCGCTAGCCGCCATTCGGTTATCAAATTGCAATACGCGCAGAGCGAAAGAAAGGCCAGCTTGGGACGGTTTTGCAACGAATAATGGTTGTATGTATATATAGCACCGCACGAAGATACGAAGGAGGAAGATCATGACAACCGCAACCGTCAGTCGTGAACTCAATGCCCTGGACCGATGCGACCGCTGTGGCGCGCAGGCCTACGTTCGGGTTGTCCTAGAAGCCTCCGGCGGCGAATTGCTGTTCTGCGGGCACCACGCCCGCGCAGTAGAAGCGACGCTCAAGCCGCTTTCCTCTGAATGGCATGATGAGACTTCCCGGCTCCTGGAAAAAGATCCGGTCCTGGTCGACGACTAAAGCTTTTCACGACGAAGGGCCGCACGCTACAGCGTGCGGCCCTTCGTTTTAATGCTTACCCGGTTCTCGGGTTCGCCGGTAACGACCGGCGAACCCGAGAACAAAGCACGAACTCATGCTCGAATATTTTAGTCGAGGTAGTCCCGGAGCACCTGAGACCGCGAAGGATGACGCAATTTGGACATCGTCTTCGATTCGATCTGACGGATCCGCTCCCGCGTCACACCGTAGACCTTGCCGATTTCATCTAAAGTCTTCGGCTGCCCGTCGGTGAGGCCGAACCGCATAGCGACTACGCCAGCCTCACGCTCAGAAAGCGTATCGAGCACCGAGTGGAGCTGCTCCTGGAGAAGAGTGAAGCTCACCGCATCGGCAGGAACCACCGCTTCCGAATCCTCGATCAGGTCACCGAATTCGGAATCGCCGTCCTCGCCCAGCGGCGTGTGCAAGGAGATCGGCTCGCGACCGTACTTTTGAACCTCAACGACCTTCTCAGGGGTCATGTCGAGTTCCAGCGCCAATTCCTCGGGAGTTGGCTCCCGGCCCAGATCCTGAAGCATCTGACGCTGCACCCGAGCCAGCTTATTGATGACCTCGACCATGTGCACCGGAATACGGATGGTGCGAGCCTGATCGGCCATGGCTCGAGTGATCGCCTGACGGATCCACCAGGTTGCATAGGTGGAGAACTTGAAGCCCTTGGTGTAGTCGAACTTCTCGACGGCACGAATCAAGCCCAGGTTACCCTCCTGGATCAGGTCCAGGAACAGCATGCCACGGCCGGTATAGCGCTTCGCCAAGGAAACCACCAAGCGGAGGTTGGCTTCGAGCAAGTGGTTCTTAGCCCGCTTGCCGTCGTGGATGACCCACTGGTACTCCCGCTTCAGCTTGTCCGGAATCTTGCTGTCATCGGCAGCGAGTTTTTCCTCGGCATAGAGACCAGCTTCGATCCGAAGCGCTAGATCGACTTCCTGCTCGGCGTTGAGCAAGGCCACCTTACCGATCTGCTTCAGGTAATCCTTGACCGGGTCAGCGGTGGCCCCTGCCGACATCACCTGCTGCACAGGGGCGTCATCGTCGTCGGCGTCAGAATAGACGAAACCCGAGCCGGTGGCCTCTTCTGCGGCTTCCTCGACGACCTCACTCAGAGCAGGTTCAATGGCATCGTCGGACTCGTCGAGGTCTTCTATGAGGTCGCTCTCGTCCTTGGCATCGGCTTCGTCCGCGATCGGATCTGCTTTGGGCTTACGTCCTCGAGGAGCTTTTACGTCAGAGGATTCGGCAGAAGCTGCTTTTTTAGCAGCCGCTGTGGCGGCTCGTTTCTGAGCCGGTGTCAATTTCTCCTCAGCGGTCTCTACGGGTGCAGCCTTAGCTGGCGCCTTCTTGACCACGGGAGTGACCTTAGCTTTGGGAGTGCTACCTGAGCGAGTAGCGGTCTGCTTTGTGGCAGGTTCTTCGGGGGTAGCGCTCACGGTGGCTGTGCTGGCCTTACGTGCGGTTGGAGACACTGAATACCTTTCTGCTGCTAGCTGTGATGCCACCTGCGCGTAACACCACTATGACCCTGTCAAGTCCGTGATCAGTTAAATTCACCATCACGGCCTGAAGGGTCTCTAGAAATATAACTACAGAAACGCCCCGCTTGTTCCCAGATTCCTCAAAGGATTCAAGCAATGGCACCCCAGGTGATTGCAAATTTTCCACGGACCCAACCGGGTCGTTAGAACATTGTCTCACGGAACCTCTGGACTGCTGGAATCGAACACCCTCTGGAATCAGCTGCAACTCGACGCAGTCCGCGCTTCAGCTGCCGCCCGCAGTCCCAGGCCGTTGCCACGCCGTGGCGGGAGAACGCGCCCATTGGCACAACAGCCCACTGGAAAGTACTTGGCCGAGCAATCCAGCCAGCCGGTAGTCCGGCACTTCCAGTAAAGCCGATTGCAAATATGCATTGGCTCGGCTTCCTCTCCCCCGGCTCCACTCAATCCAGCCCAGCAGGCTGAGCGCTGCGGCGAGGGAAAGCTTCAGAGCTTGCTGCGCCTCGCCCGGCACCCCGCCTCGGACATCCGGCGGTTCCCGGAGCGCCGTCATGCTGCGCAGCATGCGCGCCAAGGCGTCCAGCCTCCGCCAAGGAGGGCTGAACGAGCGATCACCGAGCAGCAGACGTCCTGCTTCCTCAGCGCTCACCCGCTGTCTTCCGGTGAGTGCCAGCATCAGCACGGCGTCCCGCAAACCACGGCTTTGCAGCGTAGCCAATAAGCTGCCCAGTCCTAGCCAGAAGCGCTCTTCACCGGAAACCTGATGGTTCAAAGCGGTCTCGCCCTGAAAGGTGATGATTTCCTGGAGTTTCGACTCCCATTCGGTGAGCGCGGCTGTGGCCGTGAACCGTTCCGGGTCTTCAGTGCGAAAACGTTGCTGACTCTGCTCGAATTCACGGAAGCAAGTTTCTCGCGCTGAGCGGCTAGCGGTCGGCAGCCGGGTCGCGCTGGCCAGATCGGAGTCGTAACTGCTGCCCAGAAAAACCAGTTCGGCGCTCAGCCTGCTGCTTTTCAGCTCTTCCAAGAGACGCCCGGCCGCAGAGCAGCAATTCTGATCTCGGCATTCATAGTCCCGCCACGTGCTCGCGCCCAGCCACCAGATCTGACAGATTGGCCTGCCCGCTTTGCCGAACAGGTCCTTCAGGCAGCGAATCAATTGATCAAACCCGGGGTCTTCGGTGTGCTGCCAGTCGCGTCCGGTGAACAATGCCAGCACCGTGGAGTCCGCAGTCGAATCGGCCAGCATGCAGTCGAGAACTGTATTCGCATAGTCCGTGTACTGCTCCGCGGTGGCCCCAGGCTGCGGAAGATCGACCCGCAGGCTGGGGCCAATGGCCTTCCCTCGCAAGCCCAGCGCCATCAGCGAGTCCTCTGGCCAGTAACCCAGCGCATGGGGAAGGTATGCCAGCAAATCGGCCGGACTAGTGATCGATAAGGGTGTTGAGCCGTTCATCCTCCCAGTGTGGAAGAAAGCGGCCACGCTCCGCCGTCCGAAAATCCCCGATGTGGAAAAGCTCCCTGGAGACGCAGCGAGGCAAGCGCGAAGTATGGGAGGTGCTGAAGTACAGAAGTACTACTGCTCGGGATCCTGATTCGCCAGATATGCCTCGATGGCTGCACCGAGTTCATCGGCGTCCGGCAGCTGGTCCCCTTCGCCCGCCAGTAAAGACCGCACCGGGGCGTTCTGCTGCCGTTCGTCGTATTGTTCCTCCAATTTGCTGACCACGGTCTGCACCTCAGCGGAGGCCTGCACCTGAGCCGCTATCTGCTGCTCTATTTCACGCCCGGATTCTCGCAAACGGTCCGTCGGCAGCATCAAAGAGGCGGCGGCACCCAGATACTCCAAGGCAGCCACAGCGGCCCGCGGATATTCGGCGTCCGCGAGGTAGTGCGGCACGTGAATGGCATAACCCGCAATATTCCGCCCGGCTTCGGCCAACCGCAGCTCGAGCAGATGCCCGATCGCTGAGGGCAACTGCACGGTGGCTTTCCAGGAGGACATGCCCTCGATCAGATCGGGCCGGTTACCGTGCACGGTGACCCCGATCGGGCGGGTATGCGGCACCGGCATCGGAATCGAATGCACCCAGGCCACCAGATTCACATCCAGCCTGCGCACCAGGCCCACCACCGCAGCGCTGAAGCGCTCCCATTGCAGGTCCGGTTCGTTTCCGGTCAGGTAAAGAAAGGGCTTCCCCAAACCGTCAACAAGCTTGAAGAGCGCCAGCCTTGGTTGCTGGTAATCGGTCAGATGATCTTCTACGAAGCTGATCTGCGGGCGGCGGGACCGGTAATCGATCAATTGGTCGATATCGAAGAAGGCCACGGGTTCGGCCTCCAGCTGGCCCAGCAACTCATCACTGATCTGGCTGACCACCTGACCTGCGTCGGCGAAGCCGCTGAACCCCATCAAGAGGTTCAGTCCTTTCAGATCGGCGTCATGAAGCAGCGCATCGTTGGTGGAGTACAGCGTCGACGGGTCCAAAAAGGGCTGATACTGAATGTCTTTCATCCCGGTTCCTCCATACTTTCGATGACCGCATCCCAGACCGGATCATGGCGATGCCGGCCGACTATGCTGCCTACATAACGTAGTCGAGTGCTCAAATCATTCCGAGCACAGGCCGAATTCTCCCGCAGCGAACATCTCGACTTGAACGAGTCCATCAGATACCGACTACCATCAAAAGTAACCACAAACCCAGCAGTGAGGAACTCTTCCATGGTTGCCAACAGTGTCGTTTCGCTCAACTCAGTGAGTGCCAGAGCCGGGATCGTAGGGACGCTTGAGAGCGATGCCCTGGTGATCGGCGTCGCCCAGGGAAGTGATGGACCGGTTCTGCTGGAGCATCCGCTGGCTGAGCAGGAAGCCGTGGCGCTGAGCGATTCGCTGCAGATCCTCGGGGTCAGCGGTGCCGCTGACGAAGTACGCAGGCTGCCCGCTCTTTCCAAGATGAAAGCCAGTGTCCTGGTCCTGATCGGGCTCGGGAAGCTCGATGACGGCGCTCCCGCCCTGGAGGCTCTGCGCCGTGCAGCGGGCTCGGCGGTCCGTCAATTGGCCGGCCTGGAGCACGTCGCCCTCGCCTTGCCTGCTTCCGGGGTGGCCGAACTCGCCGCGATCGCCGAAGGAGCAGCTCTCGGCAGCTACAGCTACCAAGCCCGGCGCAGTGATCCCACAGCCGTGAAACCAGCGGTTCAAAAGGTCAGCGTCCTGACGTCGGTGAATGCCAAAGCGGCAAAGACCGTGCTAGACCGCGCCACCGCCGTCGGAAAAGCCGTCAATACCACTCGGACCTTGGTCAATGAGCCGCCGAATCTTCTTTACCCGGAGACCTTCGCCCAGGCAGCCAAAGAACTTAGCAAAGGCCTGCCGATCAAGGTCACAGTGCTGGATGAGAAGCGGCTGGAAAAGGATGGCTACGGCGGCATCATCGGAGTTGGCAAGGGCTCTTCGCGGCAGCCCCGGCTGGTCAAGCTGGAGTACTCCCCGGTCCGAGCCAAGAAGCACCTGGCCCTGGTCGGCAAGGGCATCACCTTCGATTCCGGCGGTCTTTCGCTCAAGCCGGCGACCGGCATGATGACGATGAAGTGCGATATGGCCGGTGCCGCAGCTATTCTGACGGCGACCGTAGCGGCCGCCGAATTAGGCGTGCCGACGAAACTCACCGCGTGGTTGTGCATTGCGGAGAATATGCCCTCCGGAACTGCCGGACGCCCTTCGGATGTGATCACTATCTTCGGCGGCAAAACCGTTGAGGTACTGAACACCGACGCCGAAGGCCGACTCGTGATGGCGGACGGCCTGGCAGCAGGATCAGCGGAACAGCCCGACGTCATCCTCGACGTGGCCACCCTGACGGGAGCTCAGATGATCGCGCTGGGCAACCGCTACGCCGGGGTGATGGGCGATGAAGCGGTCAGCACCGCAATCGCCGCCGCCGCCGCAGCGACGGGCGAGCTATTCTGGCGGATGCCGCTGCCCGAGGAACTGCGTCCGAGCCTGGACTCCCCCGTCGCGGACCTCGCCAATATCGGTGAGCGGATGGGCGGCATGATGACGGCTGCGGTCTTCCTGCGCGAGTTCGTCGGCGAAGGCAAGAACGGCGAACAGATCCCGTGGGCCCACCTGGATATCGCTGGGCCGTCCTTCAACGAATCAGCTCCTTACGGTTATACCCCGAAGAACGGCACCGGCATGTCGGTGCGCACCCTGCTGAGCTACATCGAAAGCCTCGGGCACTAGATCGCTCAGCACTAGATCACCGAGCACCAAATCGAGGGTCCGGGGCACTGGCCGCAAGCCAAGGCCCCGGACTCTCCGTTAAACGGCGTTAAACAGCTCAGCTGTGAGCTAGGCCTCCCGGGAGCGCGAAGGGATCACATCACCACGTGAGTCGTAACACAACCACACCCTCCAAGGCCTCCCTGGCTGGAGACAGAGTGCGCCGGACGCTAAGGTAAATGCTGAAGGTATTCAGTAAGACTGCATTCGACAATTTTCAGATCAAAAATAGGTCAAATATCGACAGCAGTCGCTACGCGAGGGAGCGCTCACGTGAGTGAAAATGCGGCACAGTCGGCTCAGCAAGAGTTCGACATTCTGATCCTTGGCGCCGGTAGCGCCGGCTACGCCACTGCGCTGCGCGCGGTCCAGCTGGGCTTCACCGTCGGTTTGGTGGAGAAGGACAAGCTGGGCGGCACTTGCTTGCACACCGGCTGCATCCCGACCAAGGCACTGCTGCACTCGGCGGAGCTTGCGGATCACGCTCGGGATTCCGCCAAATACGGCGTCAATGTCGAGTTGCAAGGCATCGACATCAATACCGTCAAATCCTATAAAGACGGAATCATCGCTGGAAAGTACAAGGGCCTGCAGGGACTGATCAAGTCCAAGAAGGGCATCACCGTGATCGAGGGCGAAGGCAAGCTCTCCTCGCAGAACACCGTCACTGTGAATGGTGTTGTTTACACCGGCAAGAACATCGTGCTGGCCTCCGGCTCCTTCTCCAAGACCCTGCCGGGGCTCGAAATCGGCGGCCGCATCATCACCTCCGAAGCAGCTCTGAACCTCGACTTCATCCCGAAGAGCGCCATCATCTTGGGCGGCGGCGTGATCGGCTGCGAATTTGCCTCGGTCTGGAAGTCATTTGGGGTGGACGTCACCATCGTCGAAGGTCTGCCCTCCCTGGTCCCGAATGAGGACGCCACCATCATCAAGACCCTGGAACGCTCCTTCCGGAAGCGTGGCATCAACTTCTCCACCGGCACTTTCTTCCAGAGCGCTGAGCAGAACGACGACGGCGTCAAGGTCACCTTGGTCGACGGTAAGACCTTCGAAGCCGAGGTGCTGCTGGTCGCGGTGGGCCGTGGCCCGAGCACCGCTAACCTGGGCTACGAAGAGGTCGGCATCCCGATGGATCGCGGCTTCGTGCTGGCCAATCAGCGCTTGCACACCGGCGTCGGCAATATCTACGCGATCGGCGATATCGTACCCGGTCTACAGCTCGCGCACCGCGGCTACCAGCAGGGCATCTTCGTCGCCGAGGAGATCGCCGGGCTGAACCCGGTAGTCGTCGAGGACGTGAATATCCCCAAGGTCACTTACTGCGATCCCGAGATCGCTTCCGTTGGTCTGACGCAGAAGGGCGCCGAAGAGAAATTCGGCGCGGAGAATGTGCAGATTCAGGAATACAACTTGGCTGGCAACGGCAAGAGCTCGATCCTCGGCACCAGTGGCCTGGTGAAGATGGTTCGCCAAAAAGACGGCCCCATCGTCGGCGTCCACATGATCGGCGCCCGGATGGGCGAGCAGATCGGTGAGGCACAATTGATCGTGAATTGGGAAGCCTATCCGGAGGACGTCGCACAGCTGGTGCACGCTCACCCGACCCAGAACGAGTCACTCGGCGAAACCGCATTGGCCCTGGCCGGTAAACCGCTGCACGGTTAATCGCCACTAAGCACTAGGCTTTAGAGAAGCGTGAAAAGCACAATTGGTGTTCTTGAAAAACAAGGAGAACGGGAACGACATGTCTGAATCCGTGAATTTACCGGCGCTCGGCGAAAGTGTCACCGAGGGCACGGTTACCCGCTGGCTCAAGCAGGTGGGCGACCGGGTTGAAGTCGACGAGCCTCTGCTCGAAGTCTCCACCGACAAAGTCGATACCGAGATCCCGTCTCCGATCGCTGGGGTGATCGAGGAGATCCTGGTGGCCGAGGATGAAACCGCCGAAGTCGGCGCTCCTTTGGTGCGAATCGGTTCGGGCGACGGCGCAGCAGCGGCTCCGGCCGCCGTGGAAGCCCCGGCGGCGGAAGCTCCGGCGGAACCCGCAGCTCCCGTTGCGGAACCAGCCCAGGCTGAAGCGGCTCCGGCTGAAACGGTTCCGGCAGCTGCTGAAGGCCATGATGTGCTGCTGCCAGCCCTCGGCGAAAGCGTCACGGAAGGTACCGTTACCCGCTGGCTCAAGGCGGTCGGAGATTCTGTGGAATTGGACGAGCCATTGCTGGAAGTTTCCACCGACAAGGTCGACACTGAGATCCCCTCCCCGGTAGCCGGCACGCTTCTGGAGATCAAGGTCGCGGAGGACGAAACCGCTGAAGTTGGTTGGGTACTCGGCGTGATCGGCTCGGGCGCACCAGCAGCTTCCGCGCCAGCCGCTCCTGCTGCACCGGCACCGGTGGTTGAGACCCCGGCGGTACCAGCTGCACCGGCCCCCGCCGCACCCGCCCCCGCTGCACCGGCACCGGCGGCTCCTGCAACACCGACGCCAGCACCCGCAACACCGACGCCGGCAGCTGCGCCCTCCGCCCCGGTACCCGCTGTTGCCCCGGCAGCCAGCACAGGCGATTCCAATTACGTCACTCCCTTGGTTCGCAAGCTCGCGCACCAGCAGGGCATCGATCTGGCTAGCCTCACCGGAACCGGCGTTGGCGGCCGAATCCGCAAGCAAGACGTGCTGGCCGCAGCAGAGGCAGCGAAGGCTCAGGCCGTTAGCACCCCGGCTGCTGGCGCTCCGGTAACCAGCAGCGCTCCGGTAACCAGCAGCGTTCCGGCGTCGGCTGCGGCCCCCGTGGCTTCGGTTGCGCCTTCCGCTGAGGCCGCTGCCCTGCGCGGCACAGTGGCAAAGGCCCCGAGGATCCGTCAGGTAATCGCCCGTCGGATGCGGGAGTCCCTGGAGACCTCGGCTCAGCTGACTCAGGTCCACGAGGTCGATATGACCAAGATCGCCAAACTGCGGAACGCCGCTAAGGGCACCTTCCAGGCTCAGAATGGCGGCGTCAAGCTGACCTTCCTGCCGTTTATCGCCAAGGCCGTCGCCGAGGCGCTCAAGCAGCACCCGAAGGTCAACGCTTCCTACGATGAAGAGAAGCAGGAGATCACGTACCACGACGCCGAGCACCTGGCGATCGCGGTGGACACCGATCGCGGGCTGCTGGTACCGGTGATCTCCGACGCGGGCAATCTCAACCTGGCAGGTATGGCCTCGAAGATCACCGACGTCGCCTCCCGCACCCGGAACAATAAGATCGGCCCCGACGAGCTCTCCGGCGGCACCTTCTCGATCACCAATTTCGGTTCGGTCGGCGCGCTTTTCGACACTCCGATCATCAATCAACCGCAGGTCGCCATTCTCGGAGTCGGTTCCATCGTGAAACGTCCGGTAGTGGTCACCGACGCCAACGGTGATGACACCATCGCGATCCGCCAGATGATGTACCTCTCGATGACTTACGACCACCGTCTGGTGGACGGAGCCGACGCCGGTCGCTTCCTGCAGACGCTCAAGGCACGTTTGGAAGAGGGCGCTTTCGAAGCCGATCTGGGTCTCTAAACCAGCATCTCCAGCAGCACGCTCTGGGGGCCCGCAGACCATGGTCTGCGGGCCCCCAGGCTTTAATGGCGGCTCTGCCCTGCAAGCTTCACGCAATTTTTCCCGCGGCGCGAAGCACTGATTTAAGGGCAAACTCCCAGGAATTTAAGCTGAGAACTTCCCTTCAGGAAGCTTAGAGTTCAGCCATGAAAAGTTTCCCTTTCCGCATCCTGGCAGCGGCAGCGACCCTGACAGTATGCACCAGTGCAATGGTCTCCGCGGCCGCCACCGGCGTCACCGTCCCCTCCGAAAATGTCGTTCAGAACATCGAGTTCAAAGCTGATCTCTCCTCCCCCACAGTGCGATCAGCCCTCTCCGGATACGACGTCGATATGATCAGCAAGACCTCGGGTTCCCTGCTCGGCACTCATCAGACCGCTCAGGAGCTGGCCGCCAAAGGACTTGTGATCACCAAGGAGACCCCCTACGGCAGCGATTTCACTCCGCTCGCCCCCAGGCCGGAAGCCGCTGGCAGCTCCCCGCTGCCCAGCCGGCTCGCTGGAAAGAACTATCAGACCTATTTCGGCGGCTATAAGACGGTTGCTGCTTACCAGCAGTTCGCCACCGATATCGCAGCGGCCTACCCCGAACTCGCCCAATACGTTGACTACGGCGACTCCTGGCTGAAGACCAAGGGAAAGCCCGGCGGCCATGATCTCTTCGCGCTGAGGATCACCTCGGGGGCGCAGCAGAGCAGCGATTGGCAGAACAATGCCAACCACAAACCACGCTTCGTACTGGATGGCCAGATTCACGCTCGCGAGATCGTGACGAGCGAGTTCACCTCCCGCTTCACCACCGAGCTGCTCAATGGCTACGGCAGCGACGCCGAGGTCACCGCTCTGCTGGATTCCACCGAGATCTGGGTGATCTTCAACAGCAATCCCGATGGTACTGCGATCGCCGAATCCGGGCTCAGCACGGCGGGCACCAACTCCAGCGGAGACGCCGTGCCAGCCTCCAGCAGCAAGGCCTGGCAGCGCAAGAACGCTGATAACACCGGCTATCAGAGCAGTGGAAGCTCCTCCTATAGCAATAACCACCCCGGGGTGGACCTCAACCGGAACTGGGGCGTCGGCTTCGGTGGTCAGGGCACCTCCGGAACGCCGTCCGCCCAGGAGTACCGTGGCCCCTCGGCGATGTCCGAGCCCGAAACCCAGCAGCAGAGCGCGTTCTTCACCAAGCTCTTCGGCTCCCATCCGGTCAGCAACAATAATCCGGCACCGCTCAGCACCCAGGGCACGGTGCTGACGCTGCACAGCTACGCGGGCCTGGTGATCTACCCCTACGCCTATGACAACACCGTGATCCCGCCGAATATCAGTGGGATCAAAGATCTCGGCTTCCGGCAGAGCTTCTACAACGGCCTCACCGCTGGAGCGGCCGGAGACATTCTCTACAACGCCGCGGGCGGAGACATCGACTGGATCTATCAGAAGACCGGAGTTCCCGCTTATACCTGGGAAGTCGGCTCCTCCAGCGAAGGCGGGTTCTTCCCCTCCTTCTCGCGAGTGGACTCCATGTGGCAGAAATATCGCGGCGGCATCTACTATGCCGCGGAAGCTGCTGCCGCTCCCTATCAGACTCCGGCCGGGCCAACCCCGACCGCTCTGACCGCGACTCGGAGCGGAAGTGGCGCCGTGGTCAACGCCACCGGGAATGACAACACTTACGGCACCAAACCCTCTCAGAGCAAGCCCGCTGCGCAGGTCGTGCAGCAAGCGGAGTATTCTCTGGGCAGCACAGCGGCCGCCCCGGGAACAGGTACCGCGCTGAGCCTCGCGGACGGTGTGGCCAATTCGACCACTGAATCCTTCACCGGCACGATTGCGAACCTCCCCGCGGGTCAGCAGACCCTGTTCGTCCGCATGAAGGATAGCGACGGTCATTGGGGGCCTGCCAAGGCGGTGTTCATCCCTTAACAATTTACTGACTAAATGTCAGTAAATTGTTCTACCTGGCGTAGAATAAGTGCATGGATTTCCTCAAATATCTGTTGATTTTCTTGCACATTCTCGGTGCGGCCGCGATCGTCGGAGGCTGGTTCGCCACCTTCAAGAAACCCACCGTGCTGCCTATTCAGCTCTGGGGTGCAATAGCTCAGTTGGTCACAGGTCTCGCCCTGGTCGGTTTGGCCGGGGCGAGTCATGACCCGCTGAACTACTTCAAGATCACCGTGAAACTGGTGATCGCCGTCGCAGTGGTGATTCCAGCGATCATCGGCTACCGCAAAGCACGCAGCGGCGAGGCGGTCTCCACCGGACTCGCTCATGCAGTGGGCGGGATGGCGCTGATCAATATCGCCGTCGCTACGCTATGGCACTGAGCTAAGGCAGAGAAGTCACTGATGCCTTGTATCGCTGAACTCAGTGATACAAGGCATCAGTGCTTGTGCGTCAGGCTACCCAACCGGCTGTGACTTACTCGACGCTGATTCAGGGAGTTTGGCTCAGTGGGTTTGGGCTCAACCGGCTTGCGAGAGGCAGAACTCATTGCCTTCCGGATCCGCCAGCACCACCCAGTGGAATGACCCGGACCAATGGTCCTCCAGCTGGCTCGCACCCAGGCTCAGGGCGCGGGCCAGCTCTGCTTCCGGATCCTCAGCGGTGAAGTCCAGGTGCAGTCTGCGACGTCCCTCACTCGGCTGCTCGACGCGCTGAAAGGCCAGCCGGGTCTGCCCCGGACCCGGTGTGAGCCAGATGAAGCCCTCGTGCTCGAAGGCCACCTCGGTGCGTAGGAACTCAGCCCAGAACTGAGCGAGCCGTTGCGGATATTGCGCATTGATCATCACGGAAGAAAGTTCAGGCACCTCCACATGGTAGCAACCGGGCTAATCTGCCTAGGATGGTCGAGGAAACACATCCGCTTAGTCAAGGAGATCAATCATGGCGACAGTCCGTTCAGCACACACCGTCTGGCAAGGCGATCTGCCCACCGGCAGTGGCCAGGTCACCCTAGATAGTTCTGGCCTCGGCACCTACGATGTCACCTGGAAGGCGCGCGCCGAGCAGGCCGAAGGGAAAACCAGCCCGGAGGAACTCATCGCCGCTGCCCACTCCGCATGTTTCTCTATGGCTTTCAGCCATGCCCTGGGAGCGGAGGGGAAGACCCCCAGCAAGGTGCAGACCAAGGCCGACGTCACCTTCCAGCCCGGCGAAGGGATCACCGGCATTCACCTCACCCTGCTGGCCAGTGTTCCGGATCTGAGCGAGGAGGATTTCCAAAGAATCGCCGAAGGCGCCAAGACCGGATGCCCGGTGTCCGCTGCTCTCACCGGCACCACCATCACTCTGGAAGCCACGCTAGAAGCTTAAAAGGTGACGCCAAAAATTTTC
This sequence comes from Psychromicrobium ferritrahens, assembly GCF_043789415.1. Classification (NCBI taxonomy): domain Bacteria; kingdom Bacillati; phylum Actinomycetota; class Actinomycetes; order Micrococcales; family Micrococcaceae; genus Psychromicrobium; species Psychromicrobium ferritrahens. Next base: position 239,188 of record NZ_JBDLLW010000002.1, read on the forward strand.
TGCCGAACTAGTTTATTTCTCAGCGGCTACGTTTTGACCGGTTGAGTTTAGTCAGTGACCTTGGGCAGCAACGTTTTGGCCAGACCATTCGGTGAAAATGCTGCCGGCAGGGTATCCAGCTAAAACTGTTCAGACCAAAACTTTCCAGCCGAGGGCCGTTTCCAGCAGTGGGGCGGCCCTCACCCACGTCTCAACCACCTCTCCAGTTTCAGCTATCCCACTCAGTGTGACAAAAGTTACGGAAGTGAAAGGAAAACAGGCACATCTGTACCTTTTAGTAACACTCGATGGGACAGCAGGATGGCTTATTGGGAGGACTTGAGGGAGTAGTCATACGGCTAGACAGAAAAATCGGCTCTCAGGTCCTGAGCTAGGCTCTCAGGTCCTAGGCTAGAAGGATGGATTCAAACAATAATTCCCCGGCCCGACGCATCCGCATTCCAAAAGTTGATCCGGCCTTCTATCAGGCGATGAACCAGCTGACCGATGCCGCCGCGGCGGGGCTCGACCCCCTGCTCGCCGAACTGATCAAGATCCGAGCCTCTCAGATCAACGGCTGCGCCTTCTGCCTGGATGTCCATCTGCAAGAGTCCCGGGCTCTCGGAGAGAGCCAGCAGCGCCTGGACATCTTGGCAGGCTGGCACGAATCCCCGAGTTATTTCACCGAGCAAGAGCAAGCGGCCCTGGCGCTCACCGAGGCCATCACGCTGCTCCCCGAGGCCGGGGTTCCCGACGGCGTCTATCAACGCGCGGCTGAGGCCTTCGGTGACACCGGGCTGTCTCATGTAATGGAGATGATCATCGCGATCAACGCCTGGAACCGCATCGGCGTCGCCACTCGGCTGAGCCCGCCACGGCGCCGGGAAGCCAGTAACTGAGCAGCCGCTGAGAGCCAGTTCGCAGCTGCTGATCTGGGCTTATTCCACTGATCTGGGCTTATTCTTCGCCTTGCGGCCTCGGCGGAAGTGCTGCCGGGCGAAGAGAACGGTAGCCCTCGTGAGCGGGCGGCCGCTCGGTGGGGATTTCGCTGAGCATCTCACGCAGCACCCCGAGACCGTACTCCAATTGCGGGTCCTCCCCTGCCCCGTAAGCGTGCGGCGGGAAGGTCACTTCGATATCGGGGTCCACCCCGTAGTTCTCCACTCCCCAGCCGACGCCGCCAGTGAACCAGAAGGCATAGCGAGGCTGTGTCACGGCAGTGCCGTCGGCCAGATCGAATCTGCCGTCGATGCCGACCACCCCGCCCCACGTCCTGGTACCGATCACCGGCCCGATGCCGCGCAGTTTCGAGACTTGAGTGATGATATCGCCATCCGATCCGGCGAATTCATCACTCAGGATGACCACCGGGCCACGCGGGGAGTTCGCCGGATAGGGCAGGTCTTCACCGCCGCGGGACCTGGTCCAGGCCGTCACCTTGCGCCCGATCAGTTCAGCGACGAGCTGAGAGGTATGGCCTCCACGATTGTGCCGCACGTCGACGATCAGCGCGTCCAATCCGGTTTCGCTGTCCAGATCGCGGTGCAATTGCGCCCAGCCATTGGCCACCATATCGGGCACGTGCAGATAGCCGAAACGCCCCTCGGAAGCCTCGCGGACGAGCTGACGATTAGCGCGCACCCAGTTCTGGTAGCGTAACTTCCCCTCATCCTTGATCGGGACGACGGCGACCCTGCGACGTTGCCCGACGTCGTGCTGATGTGCGGGGCCGTTGAGCACGGTGAGCTCCACGACCTTATCCCCGCTTCCGGCGAGCAGCTGATCCGGAGTCGAGTCAGCGAGCGGGCTGCCGTTGATCGCTAAGAGCACATCGCCGGGTTGCACATCGCTCCCCGGGGCGTTCAGCGGCGAGCGAGCATAGGGGTCGGAGGACTCGCCCGGTAGGATGCTGAGCACCTCCCAGCCCTGACTGTTCTTCCGCAGGCTGGCCCCCAGTCTACCCTGCGCACCTCGCTCGGGCTCGGTGACCGGTTCGGCCATCACATAGGCGTGCGAGGTACCGAGCTCTCCGTGCAGTTCCCAGAGCAGGTCAACCAGGTCGTCATAGCTGCCAAGTCGCTCCACGATCGGCCGATAGCTGTCGTAAACGCCCTGCCAGTCCAAGCCCGCTAGATCCTCGGTCCAGAAGAAGTCCCGTTGCAGTCTCCATGCCTCATCGAAAGCCTGTCCCCAGACCTTAACCGGGTCGAGCTCAACTCTGATCCGGCTGAGATCCACCGAAATAGCATCCGCGGACTTGGCCTCGACTTTCTTATCGCTCGGCACGACGCTGACTTTGCCGTCATTGATCACCACGAGACGCTTACCATCGCCGCTGAGCGCATAACGCTGCACTTCGTCGACCAGGACGGCGATTTCCTTGCTCTCGAAGTCGAAGCGCTCCAAGCGCCGGGCAGCGGGCTGGTCCGAGGTGGTAGCTCGACCTTCCCCGGTTTCGCCTTCCAGCTCCTGGTTGAGCCAGAGCAGGCCGCCGTCCACCGCGTGCAGCGCATGGTAGTTCCCCTGTGCCACGGGAACTGCAATCAGCCGATCCGCGATGCCCTCGGCGTCAACCACCAGCTGGATCTCCGGGTCTTTCGCAGCGTCCTGTTCAGTCTGCGCACTTCCAGCGACCGGCGAACCGTCCACCGAGGGGCCGAAAGGAGAAGGTGTCTTGGCATCCAGGGCCAGCAGATAGGGTTTCACCGCACTGGGGAAGGCCAGATCGAAACGCTGAGTGTCATAAACCGGGTCAAAACTGCGCCGCGAAAGAAAGGCGACGAACTTCCCATCCGGGGTGAACCGGGGGGAGAAATCGTTGAATCGCCCGTCCGTGAGCTCCAGAATCGGTTGCTCCGGCTCGGTCACGGCGAGCAGCTTCAGTTTGCTTCGACCACCCCCGGCGCCGACGCATTCAGGCCAGATCAACCATTTCGAATCGGGGCTGAAGCTGAGCTCCTCGACGTTGGAGAGGTCGCTGCTGGAGACCTCGCGCAGGCTGCCCGCTGCGACGTCCAGAAGCAGTACTTCACCGTATTCGGTGCCCAATGCCGCGTACCGGCCATCCGGGCTGGTCTCCAACACGGCGGTCCTGCTCGGCTTCGAGAAATCGATGCGCACCGGGGAGGTTTCCTGCGTCGGGGGCGTCGAACCGCCGTCATCGGTCTGCTGCACTGATTCTTGAGGTGTTGATTCTTGCTCTAGTCGGCCTGCCGCCTGCTCGGCAGGAATTGCCTGCTGAGACCGCTTTGCCGCGGCTGCCGAGGAACTCGCCGGAACCGGCTGCGGCAGCCCGTCCTGAGCAGATGCTTGCGCAGCGGCGTCCTCCGACGGCCCCGAGGAGGAACTCGGGGAGGAAGCAGAGTGCGTCGGCGCTGTGGCGAGTGGGCTGAGCGGAGCCAAATAGATAGCTTCCTGACCCTCGTGGTCCGCGAGATAAATCACCCGATCCGAGCCGAGCAACCGGGGCAGCCTGGCACGCACCCCCGGAGTCGTCTCGATACTGCGTGCTGGACCGTCCCGATGGGTCAGCAGGTGAATCGTGCCGTGCGCCTCGACGAGGCTCGCCCGGCCGCTCTGATCGGGTCTGACCTCATTGAGGTGCTTTGCCACCTTGAGCGGATACTTCCGCCGCCCAGTGGAAGCGGAACCCAGCGTGATCGCTAATTGCACCGGCTCGGCGTCCAGGCTCTCCAATAGGAACAGATGACCGGCCGATTCATAGACCACTCGCTGCCCGTCGGTGGCAGCGTGCCGGACATAGAAACCTTCATGGTCAGTGTGCCTACGAAGTTTCTTGCCGCTGGGCTTGACCGAGTAGAGGTTCCCGTAGCCTTCGTGGTCCGAGAGGAAAGCTATCCGGTCACCGATCCACATCGGGTCGACCAGATTCCCGTCGAGATCCGGAACCAGCCGGGAGAAATCCCCGGAACCATCCCGGTCGATCCACAATTTGCCTGTGGTACCGCCCCGGTAGCGTTTCCACCAGGCGGGTTCACGGGAGTACACCGAAGAGAGCACCACGGGCTTCTCATCCCCCACCACGGGGCCATAGGCCACGGCGTCAATCGGACCATAGGGAAGCGGGCTTCTGGTGTTATCACTCAACGAAACCGCATAGCCGAAGGTGTATGACCTGTGCGGCTGCTCGAAGGAACTCGCCACCAGGGCGGAGCCATCCGCGGTGAAGCCGCGGAATTTCGTCGAAGCATGACCGAACCAGGTGTGCTGCCGGAAATCTCCGCCGTCCACCGCAACGGAGACCAACTCCGGCGCGGAGCCCTGCACCACTGTCCACAACAGCCTGGAGCCGTCAGGACTGAATCTGGGATTCCTGGCCGGTAAACCCAACGAGGAGACCCGCCAGGCGCGCCCTCCCGAGAGCGGCGCAAGCCAGACATCGTCCTCAGCGACGAAGGTCAGTAAATCACCGTGCAGATGTGGGAAACGGAGGTATTGGGAGTTCTCAGCACTCATGAATTGATCTTAGTCACAGCCACCGACAGCGCCACAATGACCAATGAGTGGTGAAATAAAGGATGAAAGTTTTAATCTCCGGAGCCTCAGGAATGCTGGGCAGCGGTTTGTCGACGACGCTGCGCAGTCAAGGTCACCACGTAGTCCGCTTAGTACGCCGGGCAGCAGACAGCCCCGCAGAAATATCCTGGGATCCAGCGCGAGGTGTGCTCGATCCCACTGCCCTCAAGGGTTTTGACGCCGTGGTGAACCTCTCCGGCGCACCGCTCATTCAGCTGCCGCGACGCTGGACTCGCAGCTTCATCGAGGAACTCTACGCTTCGAGGATCGGCCCTACCCGCACCCTGGCGACCGCTATCGCCTCGGCCGACGAGCCGCCCAAGGTGCTGCTGAATCAGTCGGGCGCCGGTTATTACGGCGAGCACCCGCAGGGTGAGCTCGATGAATCCGGACCGCTCGGTCAGGGAATCCTGGCTGATTTATGCGCTCACTGGGAAGAGGCCACTGCAGCGGCCGAAGAAACCGCACGAGTAGTCCGAATGCGTACCGGGGTGGTTTTTGGAATCGGCGGAGGAGCTCTGGCCAAGCTGCTGCTGCCGCTCAGACTGGGACTGGGCGGACGATTGGGCAACGGAGAGCAAATATGGCCGTGGATCTCTCAGCTCGATCTGACCGCAGCGATGATCCATCTGCTGGAGAATCCACTGAGCGGGCCGGTGAATCTGGTGGCCCCTGAGAATGCCAGCCTCAACCAGATCGTCACCGAACTCGCTCGTGCCCTGCATCGCCCGCATGCTTTTCCGGTACCGGCTTTCTTACTTGAGCTGGGCCTGGGCAAAAAAGCCGCCGATGAAGTCCTGCTCACCAGCACCCGGACCCGGCCTGCCGCCCTGCTGGGCAGCGGCTTCAGTTTTGTTCACCCCGAGGTCGCCGGCGCAGCTGACTGGATTGCCAGCCAGCTCAAGGAAAAGTGAGCTCTGGCCTGGAGCACCGCGGACCACCGAAATGGCAGACTGGGTCTCAGCTAGGTCTCAGATCCTGAAAACCTGGGCAATGAGCCAGTGACCCTGATGCAGTTTCAGGACCAGCCGAAGATCTTGCTGGGTCGGCATCGACTGACTGGAAAACAGGCTTCCGTCGATGCCACGCTCCTGGAAGGCGCTGAAGCGGAAACTAGCCCGGACCACGAGCCACCCGGCCTGACTGCCCTGCTCGCGGCTCAGCCCCTGCACGACGATGTCGAACCCCCGCAGCAGATGCTTGCGGTTTTTTAGCTCCTGGAGCAACCGCTGATCGTTGAGCATCGCCGTCGAGCCGGGTAGATTGACCTTCTCCAACAGTTCAGCCCGGCCACTGCGAAAGGCCTCGGCGCGCCACCAGCTGAGAGCCCTGAGCACCAACAATGGGTCATCGGAGGAGGTTGCCTGGCTCATCGCGGCGGGTATCTCCTGACCTGGCCGAGCTTCGCTCAGGGTTCGCCCGAGCGGCAGCTGCATCATAGGATCTGCGTAGAACGCCACTCCTAGCCCGAGCGCAACAACAAGGGCCACCGGCCAGAGCCTGCGCAGCGGCGCGCTCCCCCGCCACTGCGAGATCTTCAAGACCTCACGAACCCCTCGGCTCAACCCACCGGTTGCCCGCACGGGCGCGGCAGAGCACTCCGCCGCCGTTGCTGTGTGTTTTGTTCCGGCGATCCCTTCTGCGTGTTTTTCGACAGTGCTCAATGCCACCGGCAGAGCCTGTGCGCTTTTGAAGATCTCCTTGGCCAGCCCGGCGGCCTGAGGACGCAACTCCGGAATCGGGTGAAGGCCCGCTTGAAGTGCCGACTCTAAAGCCTGCGGAACGCCATCGGGCAAGGCGGCCATCCGGCGGGATGGCATTGGCGGCACCCCGCTGAGGCACCACCAGCCCAGCAGGGATAAGGCATAGACATCGTCACCGAAAGACTGACTGCGCTGCCTCGGCACCGGAGACCGAACTGAGGCAGCACTCGTGATACCGGTGAGCCGGGCACCGGCGGCGCCGTCCACCGGGTGAGCGGCCGGCTGTGGTGAGGACTCGCGGTACAGCGCTGCCAGGCCCAGATCAGCGAGCCTCGGCAGCCCTTCGGCTGAGAAAAGAATATTTCCAGCGGAAAGCGCGCCGTGCGGCATCCCCTGAGCGTGCAGATAACCCAGAGCCTGGAAAATCGGAGTCAGAATCGTGACGGTCTCCCCCGGGCTGAGCCGACCACGATGCCTGAGGAGCTGCGCGAGTGACCCGCCAGCGGCATAATCCATCAACACACCGGTGACCCCCAGCCACTCAGCTGTGAGTTTCACCACATCATGAAGCGCTATTAAGTGATCGTGCCGAAGCGCCTTGAGCGCCCGCAACTCCCTCCGCAGCCCGAGCTGCCTGCCTTCAGCGACGCCCTCCTGAGGAGCCGTGGACGACGTCCGAAAGCACTTGAGAGCGTAGAGCTCTCCTTTAGCCGCACTGACCAGCCAGACCTGAGCGGCACCACTGCTGCCGAGGAGTCCTCTGAACTGAAGGCCCTCGACGGTGGGCGGGGTGATCGGGAAAAGCCTCTCCATCTCTTAGTGATACCCGATTTACTGAATCCGTGCAGAAGTTTTCCACAGGTCACAAATTTAGCCCGCTCCGGCATCGGGTCTACGCTAGATGCATGACCCTTGAGTTCTCCGAAGTCGGGTTCGCACCACACTTCGTGGATTACCGGCAGGCCTGGGATCTCCAGCAGAAGGTGCACGCTGACGTGGTAGCTGGAGAAGCCCCTAGCACTGTCCTGTTGCTTGAGCACTCGCCGGTTTACACCGCGGGCAAGCGCACCGAAGATCACGAACGCCCCTTTGACGGCACTCCGGTGATTCCGGTGGACCGCGGCGGCAAGCTCACCTGGCACGGTCCGGGTCAGCTGGTGGGCTACCCCATCCTGGCGCTACGCGACCCGCATGCCATCAAGGAGTACGTGCACCTGATCGAGGACGTGCTGATCGCGGTGCTGGCCGACTACGGGATCCAAGGCCAGAGAGTCGAAGGCCGGGCAGGTATCTGGTTGCCAGCCGATAGCAAGGGCCCCGATCGGAAAATCGCCGCGATCGGCATCAGAGTGCACAATGGCGTGACCATGCACGGCTTCGCGATCAACGCCAATAATGACCTGGCTCCCTATCAGCAGATCATCGCCTGCGGGATTAGCGACGCCGGAACCACTACGATAAGCCAAGAGATCGCAAGAGATATCAGCCCCACCGAGCTCGCACCGAAGATCCGGCGTGAACTGATTGCCCGAGAAGCCGAACTCATCGGCACCGCTGTTTCAGCCGAAAGAGAAGGAGTGCACCAGTGACCCTGGCACCCGAGGGCCGCAAGATGCTGCGCATCGAGGCCCGCAACGCGCAAACCCCGGTCGAACGCAAGCCCGAATGGATCAAGGCCAAGGTCACGATGGGCCCGGAATACATCGGGATGAAGAACCTGGTGAAGAAGGAAGGCCTGCACACCGTCTGCGAAGAAGCGGGTTGCCCGAATATCTTCGAATGCTGGGAAGACCGTGAAGCCACCTTCCTGATCGGCGGGGCGCAGTGCACCAGGCGCTGTGACTTCTGCCAGATCGACTCCGGCAAACCCTCTCCGCTGGATCGCTTCGAACCGACCAAAGTCGCTCGCAGCGTGGTCAAGATGAACCTGCGCTACGCCACCGTCACCGGCGTCGCCCGCGACGACCTGGAGGACGAAGGGGTCTGGCTCTACGCCGAGACGATCCGCAAGATCCACGAACTCAACCCGGGCACCGGCGTCGAGATTCTGATCCCCGACTTCTCCGGAAAGCCGGAGAACATCCAGGCGATCTGCGAGGCCAAGCCCGAAGTCTTTGCGCACAACGTGGAGACCGTACCGCGGATCTTCAAGCGGATTCGCCCCGCTTTCCGCTACGAGCGCTCCCTCGATGTGATCACTCAGGGACACGATTTGGGCATGGTGACCAAGTCGAATCTGATCCTCGGCATGGGCGAAACCCGCGAGGAGATCTCCGAAGCGCTGCGCGATCTGCACGAGGCGAAGTGTGATCTGATCACCATCACCCAGTACCTACGGCCGAGCGAACGGCATCTGCCGGTGGATCGCTGGGTCAAGCCCCAGGAGTTCCTGGAATTGCGCGATGAGGCCGAGGAAATTGGCTTCCTGGGCGTGATGAGCGGCCCCTTGGTGCGTTCCTCCTACCGGGCGGGGCGCTTGTGGGCCACCGCAATGCGCAAGAAGGGCCGCGAGATCCCCGCTGAACTGGCTCATATCGCCGAAGGCATCGAGGATTCCGGCAATACCCGGCAGGAAGCCGCTTCGCTGGTCGGCTGATCAGCCATTTTCGCGTCACTCGGTACGGCTCGGGAGGGATTTCGCTCTCGGAGAGAGGGCTTCCCTCCGGTGCAGAAGGGCCGAAGGAACAGATAGAATATTGGCATTATGGCCAAAACCTCTGATTCCGCAGGCAATCCTCCTCAGGAGCGCCGCTCGCTGTTCTCCCGCAAGCCCAAAGCTCCGAAGCCGAATAAGCAGCCCGGCCGGATGAAGCAGATGCTCGACGTCTTCAAGATGACCCGGCGCTACGATCCCAGCGTGGTCTGGCTGATGCTGCTGGTCTTCTTGGGTGTGATCGCCCTGGCTCTGGTGATCTCCTACTTCTTCTTCAACAACAATTGGATCACCGCGCTGATCCTGGGCATTCCATTGGGCTTGCTGGGTGCGCTGTTGATTCTCTCGCGCCGGGCGGAGAAGGCAGCTTTCGCTCAGATCGAGGGAAAGCCAGGAGCTTCCGGAGCCGCACTGAACACGCTGCGCCGCGGCTGGGTGGTCGAAGAGCAGCCGGTGGCCGTCAATCCGCGCAGCCAGGATGCGGTCTTCCGGGCGGTTGGCCGTCCCGGTGTGGTTCTGGTCACCGAAGGCGCCCCCCATCGAGTGCGTAGCCTGGTGGATGCTGAGCGCAAGAAGCTCAACCGGATCCTGCCCAATGTTTCAGTGCACGTGATCCAATCCGGCCGTGAAGAGGGCCAAGTCGAGCTGGGTAAAGTGGCCAAGCAGGTGCGCAAGCTGAAGAACGAGCTGACCAAGGCCGAAGTCAGCGCGGTGAGCAAGCGGATCGCTTCGCTGGGTTCCAAGCTGCCGATCCCGAAGGGCATCGATCCTTATAAGGCTCGCCCGGACCGCAAGGCCGCTCGCGGACGCTAAGCCGCAGTTCACGAATCGTTATTCCTCTGCCCACCGAATCTACTGATTCGGTGGGCAGAGACGTTTCCACCCGCTCAATCAGCGGTGCAGTGGGTCGGCTGCAGGTGAACCCGAGTGACGGCTAAATTCGTCACGACGGCGCCAGGCTCGCTATCGGGAGCTCCCTGAGATGGCTCCCGGAGGTTGAATGCCTCCTCGATAACCGTCGATTTGTCTAAGCTCGTCGGACCAAAACGGTGTTCATCGCCTTATCGTGTAGACCACGATGGTCGGGGTCAGTGATAACCGCTGGGATCAGCAGGCAGAGCAGTAGGCCGCGTACGACGCCGGCCAACAATCCGGCCGGCGCGAACTCCGCGTTCCCAGCTCCCCTTTGGCGTACCACGTGGATCTTCGCGATCCGATGCCCGATGCTGTAACCGAGAGTGCCGACCAGCACGATCTGCTCCACAAGGAAAATACCCAGTGTGGCCAAGGCAGCTCCCTGGAACAGGAAGTAGCTGATCAGCATCGATAGACCCCAGTCGATCACCAGGGCGAGAATCCGCCGTCCGGCACGAGCGATAGACCCAGGCCCGGTCTCCGGCAGGCCAAGCCGCTCACCGGGATATTTGGAGATATGAGAGGTGTCCGGTCCGGACATCCAGGAGCCAAGGTCTTTGCGATCTACCACTCCTCAAGGCTACCGGGCTCAAGGCGCTTACTCACAGCCCACTCCGAAGGCAGCGGCCCCTGCTTCGGCAGCATTTCGGTGCTGTTTCAGCAGGATCAATCAGATTTCCAGCGGGTTTCCGGCAGGTTCGCGGTGCTGACCGTAACCTGCCGGAAACAATCACGATACCGTCGAGAAACCCTCCCTGACTATGCTGTTAACAGTTGGGGTTCCACAGTTAGCAGTCGCCCCTGCCTTGCCTACGTGCCAAAAGGAGCATAGATGTTCAAGAATGCGGACGAAGTCCTCAAGTTCATCAAAGACGAAGACGTGAAGTTCGTCGATATTCGCTTTACCGACCTTCCAGGGGTCCAGCAGCACTTCAACGTGCCAGCGCAAAGCGTCGACGCTGATTTCTTTGTCAACGGGCAGCTCTTCGATGGTTCGTCGATCCGTGGTTTCCAGGGCATTCACGAATCAGATATGCAGCTCATCCCGGATGTCACCACCGCTTTCATCGACCCCTTCCGGGTGGAGAAGACCCTGGCGTTGAACTTCTCGATCGTCAACCCGCGCACCGGCGATCCTTACCACCGCGACCCCCGCAGCGTCGCCGAGCGCGCCGAAGCCTATCTTGCCTCCACCGGCATCGCGGATACCGCTTTCTTCGCTCCAGAGGCCGAGTTCTACGTCTTCGACAATGTGCAGTTCGAATCCTCCCCGCAGGGCTCCTTCTACAAGGTCGATTCCATTGAGGCACCGTGGAACAGCGGCCGCGAAGAAGAGGGCGGAAACCTCGCCAATAAGACTCCTTTCAAAGGCGGCTACTTCCCAGTGGCCCCGCAGGACCATCAGGCCGATCTGCGCGACGCCATCTGCCTCGCGCTCGGTGACGCCGGTCTGGAAGTAGAGCGCTCCCACCACGAAGTGGGTGCCGCCGGTCAGGCTGAGATCAACTACAGGTTCTCCACCTTGGTGCACGCCGCAGACGATCTGCAGAAGTTCAAGTACATCGTGAAGAACACCGCCGCCGAATGGGGCAAGACGGTGACCTTCATGCCCAAGCCGATCTTCGGTGATAACGGCTCGGGCATGCACTGCCACCAGTCCCTGTGGAATGGCGGCGAGCCGCTGTTCTACGACGAAAAGGGCTACGGCGGCCTCTCGGACATCGCCCGCTGGTACATCGGCGGCGTGCTGAAGCACGCTTCCGCGATTCTGGCCTTCACCAATCCGACGGTCAACTCCTACCGACGTTTGGTCAAGGGCTTCGAAGCTCCGGTCAACATGGTTTACTCGCAGGGCAACCGCTCGGCAGGTATCCGAATCCCGATCACCGGTTCCAACCCGAAGGCCAAGCGCATTGAATTCCGCGCGCCGGACCCCTCCTCCAATCCTTATCTGGCTTTCGCCGCTCAGTTGATGGCCGGTCTGGACGGCATTCGCAACCGGATCGAGCCGCCCGCCCCGATCGACAAGGATCTCTACGAACTGCCGCCGGAAGAAGCCAAGGACATCCCGAAGGCTCCGGGGTCCCTCGAAGAGGCCCTGGCCGCACTGGAGGCCGATAATGAGTTCCTGCAGGCCGGTGGGGTCTTCCCGCAAGACCTGATCGATACCTGGATCGAGTACAAGCGTGAAAACGAGATCAAGCCGCTGAGCTTGCGCCCGAACCCCTATGAGTTCGAGCTCTACTACGGCGTCTGAGCCTTCGCTTAAAGTAGGACGGCGGGAGCACCTCACGGTGTCTCCCGCCGTCCTACTTTAAGGCTTCTTTAAGTCTTCAAACCCGGAGGCTCGGCTCCGCTCCGCTCAGCTGTGATAAACCGCTGCCACCTGGAGTCCGCCGCCGACGATGCCCCAGGCGATGTGACGAGGCCAGCTCTCCCCTGCGAGCAGTTGCAAGGGAATCACGTAGATTCCACGACTCGGATCGCTCAAATTGCGAAAAGCTGGCCGGTCCTTGATCCAGATCTTGCCGCCGCCGTCCCAGGCCACCGGCACGTCGTAGAGGTATCCGTGGTCACGCAGCCCGTCAGCGATGGCTTCTGCTTCGCCGCGCAGCTTCTCAAGGGTCGGCAGATCGATGTCCTCTCCAGTGGAGAAGGCGAGTGCGTAGTAAAGATTGTTATCGCCGTAGTCGCGTTCCGCGAGCAGCGCCGCAGGGGCCACTCCTTTCGAAGTGGCCTGGGCGAACAGCGCCTGAGCTTTCTTAGCGCGGCCGCCGAAGAGTCCTCCGCCGAAGAGCGTTTTATTGCCTTCAACGGTGTCTAGCTGAGCGGTGAGCGCTGGATTCTGTGGCACGTGATACCTTCTTCACTCTGGGTTCGAGGGGCTGGATCACGGGGATGAGAGCTTGAAAGGCCACTGCGGCTCAAGCCGCTCGGCTGCACATCGGAGCGATCCCAGACCCGCTCAACTAATTTGAAATTTACTATCTCTAATAAGAGCTAAGAGTACCAGCCGACCACTCCTCGCTCTAGCCCCATCGGCCGCCACCCCGCCAACTATGCTGGGACCGTGACCTTCCAGTTCGTCCTCAACACCAGTTCTGCGCGCAGCGTCGAAGAACTCTTCAAGGCTTCACTCAGTATTGATGCACATCTTGAATCAATGTCTGCGAGTGAGGAAACCGCTATCGGCGGTATTACCCGCGGGCAGATCGGCCTGGGCGAGACGGTTCGCTGGCGGGCACGACACTTCGGCATCTGGTGGACCATGACGTCGAAGGTCGTCGAGCTGGAGGCTCCACATTACTTCATCGACGAGCAGCAACGCGGGCCCTTTAAACAGTTCCGCCATCTGCATCGCTTCGAAAGCCAGGGTGCGATGACCGTGATGACTGATACGCTCACGGTCACCGCACCGCTCGGCCCACTGGGCTGGCTCGCTGAAAAAATCTTCCTCAAGAGCTATCTGAGAAAGCTGATCGAGGAGAGAAATAAGTTCTTGGTGGGCGCTTAGCCCTCAGGCATTTGACTCATATCCATGAAGAAGATCTCCCAGTGATGACCATCGAGATCCAGGAAGCTCCGCTGATACATGAAGCCCTGATCCATGGTCTCACCGGTCGGGCTGGCTCCGCTGGAGAGAGCCTGATCCACCAGGGTATCGACCTCTTCCCGGCTGTCGGTGCCGATCGCGAAAATCGCCTGATCGGCAACTTTCGCGTCAGCGACGGGCTTCGAGGTGAATCCCTGGAAGTAGTCCTTGACCAGCAGCATAAAGTAGGCGTCTTCGCCCACCAGCATGCAGGTGGCGTTTTCATCGGTGAACTGCGGATTGAAGCTGAACCCGAGCCCGGTGAAGAATTCAACGGAAGCATCGAGATTGGAGACCGGAATGTTGACGAATAATTTGCGTGACATTCCCCCAAGCTAGCAAGCCTGCCCCAGAAGAGCTAGGCCTTGCCGAATTTTTTGTGCACCGCCTGTTTACTGACTCCCAAGCAGACCGCGATCATCTCCCAGGAGAAACCAGACTGACGCGCCCGGCGCACCAAAGCGGCCTCAGTACGACTCACTTCCCGCTGCAATTCAGCCAGCGCAAAAAGCGCCTCGGTGGGATTCTCCGCATCCATATCGCCAACCAGGGTTTTCATTCGCTCTACCTCCATCCGTCAACCATAGTTGACGAATGGAGGTGTGTCAACCATGGTTGACGCACCCCGGCCGGCAGAATCCGCTCACTCCCCGTAGAAGTATCTTTCAAAGACCACCCGGGCCTTACGAGTCAGCCGGAGATAATCTTCTTCCAGGTCCCCGCCGTGCCCGGGGCGATATCCACACCATCGGGCCACGGCTTCCAGATCCCGCCTGGAAGAGGGCAGGAGGTCCGAGGCTTTACCGCTCCACAGCACATTCGCGGAGCGAATCCTGCTGGCCAGCCGCCAGGCTTTGGCCAGCAGTTCGGCGTCCTCAGGCGCGATCAGGTCCAGCTCGGCGAGCGCCGCCAGGGCAGGCAGGGTTGAGGTGGTCCGCAATTCAGGGTGATGATGAGCGTGTTCCAATTGCAGCAGCTGAACGAGCCATTCGACGTCACTCAGCCCGCCACGACCCAGCTTCAGATGACGGGCCGGGTCCGCTCCCCTGGGCAGCCGCTCGGATTCCACTCGTGCTTTGATCCGGCGCACCTCTCGCAGATCGTGCGCGCTGAGGCTTTTCGGGTAACGAAGTGGATCGATCAGTGCCAGGAAGTCCTCGGCCAGCTGGTCTGAGCCCGCCATCGGCCTGGCCCGCAGTAATGCTTGGGCTTCCCAGATCAGGGACCATCGCTGATAGTACTCCCGGTAGGATTCCAGGGATCTGACCATTGCACCGTTCTTGCCCTCGGGTCGCAGATCAGCGTCGATCTGCAGCACCCGTTCCGCCATGACCGCTGGTTTGAGCGGTTGAGTCAGCAGAGCTGAGATGTGCGCGACGATCGCCTGAGCCTGTTCCTGGGCCTCCGGCTCGCTGACACCCGGTAGCGCACGACACACGTACATCACATCGGCATCGGAGCCATAGCCGATCTCTCTGCCGCCCTGCCTGCCCATCGCGACCACCAGAATCTCGGTCTTCAGTTCGCCGCCAGCACCCTCAGCAATGGCGTCCTCGGCAACGTGCAAGGCTCCGAGCACGGCAGCCCGATCCACATCTGCCAGGGCCTGTCCGACCTGTTGCTGATCGAGCAGTCCGGCACCGTCAGCGATCGCGATTCGCAGGATCTCCCGACGCCGGATCAGCCTGATCAGCCGGATCGATTCCGTGGCCACCGGGTGCCGGGACATCTTGGACTGGATCTCCTGCCACTGCGTTTCAAAGCTCAGCGGCTGCAAATCCTTATCGGAGCCGAGCCAAGCGGTTTCCTCGGGTGAGACCTCTAGCAGATCAGCAATCAGCCGGGAGCTGGAAAGCACGTGACAGAGCCTTTCCGCCGCCGCCTGAGAGTCCCGAAGCATCGCGAGATACCAATGCGTTGTGCCGAGCGATTCGCTCAGCCTGCGGAAGGCCAGGAGCCCGCCGTCCGGATCGACGCCGTCTGCGAGCCAGCCCAACAGCACCGGAAGCAGCTGTCTTTGCAAAGCGGCTCGCCGGGACACTCCGGCCGTCAACGCCTCGATATGCCGCATCGCTCCTGCGCCGTCCCGATAACCGAGGGCGGCCAGCCGAGCCTGTGCCGCCTGCGGGCTGAGCGAAGCCTCTGCGGCACTCAAATGAGCTGCGGTGTTCAACAGTGGCCGATAGAAGATCCGCTCGTGCAGAGCCCGAACACTGCGTTTCACCGTCTGCCATTCAGTCAGCAGAGCCTCCGCGCTCGGCCTGCCGAGTTCCATCGATCCCCTGGAGGACCTAGCCAGGGCACGCAGCGCCGGTTCCGCCGTCGGCATCAAGTGAGTCCGGCGCAATTGCACGAGCTGAATCCGGTGCTCGAGCACCCGCAGATAACGGTAGGCGGCGTTCAGTTCAGCGGCATCGCTGCGGGCGATGTAACCGGCTGAGGAAAGCGCGTCGATAGCACCCGTGGTGCCCCGAAGATGAAGGGTTTCATCGGCTTTTCCGTGCACCAATTGCAGCAATTGGACGGTGAATTCGACGTCCCGCAACCCGCCGATCCCAAGTTTGAGTTGGCGGTCCCGCTCCCCCGCCGGAATATGATCGCTCACTCGGCGCCTCATGGTCTGAACTGACTCGACGAAGCCATCCCGCTCTGAGGAACTCCAGATCATCGGAGCGAGCGCCGTCTCATAGCGTCCGCCGAGCTCTCGACAGCCGGCCACCGTACGCGCTTTGAGCAGGGCCTGGAATTCCCATCCGGAAGCCCACCTGCGGTAGTACTCCAGGTGGGATTCCAGGGTGCGCACCAGAGGCCCGTCCTTGCCCTCCGGGCGAAGATTGGTATCCACCTCCCAGAGCCCCGGTTCCCGGCCCGGAGCGTTGATGACTCGTGAGATACCGGCAGCCAAGGACTCCCCGATCCGCATCGCCAGGCGCTCGTTGAGCTCGGTGGATTCAATCACGTAGACGACGTCGACGTCGGAGATATAGTTCAGTTCCCGGGCGCCGCACTTTCCCATCCCGATCACCGCGAGCTCGACCGCTTCAACCTCCTCCGCGGACCAGCCTGAGTTCTCCGCAGACAGCTCAGCACGCGCTACCGCGAGAGCCGCATCCAGTGCAGCACCAGCCAGATCCGCCAGCTCAGCGGCGATGATCGGCATCACCCCGGTCGGTGAAGCGGCCGAAAGATCCCGGATCGTCAGCTCTGCCAGGTGGCGGCGGTATTGCCTGCGCAGGTTCAAGACGGCTTCGGCTGGTGCCATACCTGCGATCGGATTCCGATGCTCCGGATCCGCAGCCACGCTGTTGAGCAACGAACGGCGCAACACTTCCGGATCGGTGCCTATCGGCTCCGCAGACACTGGGGTGCGGAGCACCTGGTGATGCTGCGGATTGCGGATCAAGAAGTCAGCCAGCGCCTCGGAAGCGCCTAGCAACCTGAACAACGCCTCAGCTTCTTCCACCGGCTCGCTCAACAGCGCACGCACAGCGCCGCAAAGCGGCTCGTTCGCGGCGAGCATCCGAACCAGCGATTGCAATGCCAGGTCCGGGTCGGCGGAAAAACTCAGTCCGGCGAACAGCAGATCCTGATCGACGTCTTTGAGCTCGGGGGCATCCAGGAACCGTGTGCTCTTTTCCAGATCAGCGAAGCCATTGGCTATCAGGGTGCGCTGCAGGCTTTTCACGGCGTCAGAATCAGAGAATTCCCAAGTTGCGCTGCAACTCGTAGGGCGTCACCTGAAGGCGGTAATCCTGCCATTCTGCGCGCTTATTGCGCAGGAAATGCTCAAACACTTGCTCGCCGAGGATCTCAGCCATCACCTCAGAATCCTCCATGATCCTGACCGCGTCGTGCAAGCTGGAGGGCAGTGGATAGTGACCCAGAGCCCGGCGTTCTGCGGTGCTCAGCGCCCAGATATCGTCTTCGGCTGCGGGCGGCAGTTCGTAGCCCTCCTCGATGCCTTTGAGCCCTGCGCCGAGCAAGACCGCATAGGCCAGATAGGGGTTGGTGGCGGAGTCGATGCCGCGGTATTCGATCCGGGCTGACTGGCCCTTGCCCGGCTTGTAGAGCGGTACCCGCACCAGAGCGGAACGGTTATTGTGCCCCCAGGAGAGGTAACTCGGTGCTTCCCCACCGCCCCAGAGCCGCTTGTAGGAATTCACGAACTGATTGGTCACCGCTGTCAGTTCGGGAGCGTGCTTGAGGATTCCGGCGATGAATTGCCGGGCTGTGGTGGAGAGCTGGAATTCGGCACCCGCCTCGTAGAAGGCATTGGAATCCCCTTCGAAGAGCGAGAAATGAGTATGCATGCCGGACCCAGGGTGGTCCGAAAAAGGTTTCGGCATAAAGGTGGCGTAGGTGCCCTGCTGCAGGGCGACCTCTTTGATCACCGTGCGGAAGGTCATGATGTTGTCCGCGGTCTGCAAGGCATCCGCGTAGCGCAAATCGATTTCGTTCTGCCCTGGGCCGCCCTCATGGTGGCTGAATTCCACCGATATCCCGACATTTTCCAGGGTGGTCACCGCGGTGCGCCGGAAGTCCTGGGCCACTCCGCCTGGCACGTGGTCGAAATAGCCGGCCCGGTCGACCGGCACCGGAATGCCATCGGCCCCGAGCTCTTCGGATTTGAGCAGATAGAATTCGATCTCCGGGTGGGTGTAGCAGGTGAAGCCCATATCGGCTGCCTTGGCCAGCGTGCGCTTGAGCACGCTGCGCGGATCGGCCATCGAAGGCTTGCCATCCGGAGTGAGGATATCGCAGAACATCCTCGACGTCGGCTCGGTCTCCCCTCGCCAGGGCAGGATCTGGAAGCTGGAGGGATCGGGTTGCAGCAGCATATCCGATTCAAAGACCCGGGCCAGCCCCTCAATGGCCGAACCGTCGAAGCCTAAACCCTCTTCGAAAGCGCCTTCCACTTCGGCCGGAGCCAGTGCCACGGATTTCAAAGAGCCGACCACATCGGTGAACCAGAGGCGAACGAAACGAACATCGCGTTCTTCAATGGTGCGGAGAACAAATTCCTGCTGGCGATCCATCGAGATTCCTTCTACTGTGGCTGACCCTCGGGGTCTTCGACAATGACTACTCTGTTGTCATAACTCTACCGAGAGCTGGAGCTGGACGGGCTCAGGCTGGCAAATTCCAGTAGGCTCAAAGACATGAGCACGCCCGAAATCCCCGCACCCTATGGAACCGGCGCCACAACGGGGGCATCCCCTGCCACCGCCGGAGTGCGAAAAATTCGTATTCATCACCTGCAAGAGGCAAAGGACCGCGGCGAGAAATTCGCCATGCTGACCGCCTACGAGCAGTACACCGCCCAGATCTTCGATGAGGCGGGGATCGAGGTATTGCTGATCGGTGATTCCGCGGCGAATAACGTCTACGGCTATCAGACGACCATCCCGATCACCCTGGATGAGTTGCTTCCGCTGTGCCGTGCGGTCTCCCGTTCCGCCCATCGTGCACTGGTGGTCGCAGATCTGCCCTTCGGCAGCTACGAGGCCAGCCCCGAGCAGGCAGTAGCGGCCTCGGTGAGGTTGCTGAAAGAAGGGCTGGTCTCCGCCGTCAAAATGGAAGGCAGTCGCCGTTTCGCGCCGCACCTGCGGGCCATTGTGGATGCCGGTATTCCGGTGATGGCGCATATCGGTTTCACTCCGCAGAGTGAACATGCCCTCGGCGGTTACCGGGTGCAGGGCCGAGGCGATAGCGGCCAGGCGATTGTCGACGACGCCGTGGCGCTGGCTGAAGCCGGGGCCTTCTGCGTCCTGATGGAAATGGTGCCCGCCAGTGTCGCAGCAGCCGTGGACGCCGCGGTGACAGTGCCCACCGTGGGCATCGGTGCAGGCAATGGAACCACGGGTCAGGTGCTGGTCTGGCAGGATATGGCAGGACTGCGCGATGGCCGGGTGGCTAAATTCGTCAAGCAGTACGCCCAGTTGCGAGGCACGCTCTCCGAGGCGGCGAAAAGCTACGCGGAGGACGTGCGCTCCGGTGTCTTCCCCGGGCCGGAACACTCTTTCTAAGCCCCAGATCCCGGCCCAAAACCCTTCAATTTTTCCACCCGTCCCACCGAGTGTTAACAAAGTTACTGGAGTGAGCTGCGGAGCTATACTTTTGTCTCTTCCGTACCATTGGATGGGACAGCTGGAAGCGGATTCAGGGGTGGTGCGGTCCAAAATCGTAAAAAGCCTCTTTGAAGTCGTCTTTGCTGAACACAGGCAACCGCAATTCGCTGGCCAGAGCGCGAGCCAATGTGGTTTTACCGGCGGCGCTCATGCCATTAACCAGGATCACCTGGTTGCCGAGCCCTTCAGTCCTCGTCGCCGGCGTCCCAGGCTTCATTGCGCTCCCTGACTCTTTCCAGAGCCTGTTCGGCTTCAGCCCTGGTCTCGTAGGGTCCAATCAGTTGAGTCCAGTCAGATTGTGCGTCCTCTTCGACCTCATGGGTTTTCACGTTGTACCAGAACTGTGGCATCTTCGCTCCTTGAAACTTACGTTGAAATTTGCCGGTGAGCCTTGTCTTGATCGAACCTATCTCCGGTGTTACCTCCATAAACCGCACCATGGAACTGCTGAGTGCGTCAAGGCCGCCCACTGTTGATTAGGATGGGATCATGTCCTCTGCACCACTCGGAACCCTGGTCCCCGGCACGCTCAGTCCGCGCCGCGAAGTACCCGCTTCAATCCCTCGTCCCGAATATGTCGGCAAGCCGGGCCCGGCCAAGTTCACCGGTTCAGAGGTGAAGAGTCCGGAGACCATTGAACGGATCCGCCGGGCCTCGAAAATCGCGGCCCAGGCCATCGTTGAAGTAGGCAAGCACATCGTGCCGGGCGTCACCACGGATGAGCTGGATCGGGTCGGGCACGAATTCCTGATCGCCCATGACGCCTACCCTTCCACCCTGGGGTATCGAGGTTTTCCCAAGTCCCTCTGCTCCTCGCTCAACGAAGTGATCTGCCACGGCATCCCCGATTCGACAGTGGTGCAGGACGGCGACATCCTCAATATCGACATCACCGCTTTCAAGGACGGCGTGCACGGAGACACGAATTACACCTTCCTGGTCGGCGACGTCGATGAGGACTCCAGACTGCTCGTGGAACGCACCGAGGAATCGCTGCGCAGGGCGATCAAGGCGGTGGCACCGGGCCGCGAGATCAATGTGATCGGCCGGGCCATCGAGTCCTACGCCAAGCGCTTCGGCTACGGTGTGGTCCGTGATTTCACTGGCCACGGCGTCGGTGAAGCCTTCCACACCGGCCTGATCATTCCGCACTACGACGCCGCCCCGGCCTACAATACGGTGATCCAAGCAGGGATGACCTTCACCATCGAGCCGATGCTCACCCTGGGCGGCATCGACTGGGAGATGTGGGACGACGATTGGACAGTGGTCACCCGCGATCGCAAGCGCACCGCACAGTTCGAGCACACCCTGCTGGTGACCGAGACCGGTGCCGAAATCCTCACCTTGCCCTAATCTCAAATAGTCTTAAAATAATCCTCTCAGATCAGCTATGGAGCCCGAATGTCGAAGAACAGCAGCAATTCCCAACACGCCATTGGCATTGATATCGGCGGCACCGGGATCAAGGGCGGCATCGTCAACTTGAAAAAGGGCGAATTGGTCGGCGATCGATTCCGGATCGACACCCCTCAGCCGGCCACCCCCGAAGCAGTGGCGCAGGTCGTCAAGCAGATTGTGGACGAGCTGATGAGCCGCCCCGAGGCTCCAGATGCTGATAGCCAGATCGGAGTCGATTTCCCGGCAATCATCTCTCACGGAGTGGCCCGCTCAGCGGCCAATGTCGATAAGAGCTGGATCGGCACCGATGCCGACGCGCTGCTCACTAAGGTGCTTTCCCGCCCGGTTCATGTGATGAACGACGCCGACGCCGCCGGAGTCGCGGAAGCCAAGTACGGCGCTGGCCGGGATCAAAAAGGCACCGTGCTGGTGATCACCCTGGGCACCGGCATCGGCTCTGCTTTTATCTTCGACGGCAAGCTGGTACCGAACGCCGAACTCGGGCACCTGGAACTGGATGGTTTCGACGCCGAAAGCCGCGCCTCAGCCACCGCTCGAGAACGCGACAAGCTGAGCTGGGAAGAGTACTCCGTCCGGCTGCAACGCTATTTCTCGCACGTTGAATTCTTGTTCTCCCCCGAATTGTTCATCGTCGGAGGCGGCATCTCCAAGCGAAGTGAAGATTTCCTCCCCCAGTTGAAGCTGCGGACCAAGATCATTCCGGCTGAGCTGAAGAACAACGCGGGCATCGTCGGTGCGGCGCTCCAGGCTTCTAGGCACTTCAAGACCAAGTGAGGCATTCGGGCTCCATGGTTTCCCCGGTGATCATCGTCACCGGGGCAAGCCGTGGGATCGGCGCCAGCATTGCGCTTCAGGCCGCGGCAAGCGGTTATGCGGTGGTGGTCAATTACGCTCAGGATGCCGCTGGCGCCCAGCAGGTGGCGGAGCAGATCAGTTCCCACGGTGGCCGGGCCCTCGCGGTCCAAGCGGATATCAGCGAGCCGGACCAGATCGAGCGGCTCTTTGAGGCGGCGCAGTCACTGGGCGAACCGAGCGCCCTGGTCAATAACGCGGCCACCACGGGCAATTCGCCCGGTCGGCTCTCGGAGTTGCCCGACGAGGTTCTGGAACAGACGTTCAGCACCAACGTGCTGGGCACGATCAGAGTTTGCCAGGCGGCGATACGGCACTGGCAACGCTCTCCCGCCCGACGGATGGGGATTGTGAACATCTCCTCCACCGCAACCATAGCCGGGTCTCCCGGGGAATGGGTGCACTATGCGGCAAGCAAGGGAGCTATTGATGTGCTCACTCGCGGTTTGGCAAGCGAGGTAGCGGCCCAGAACATCCGGGTCAATGCGGTGGCTCCGGGGCTGACCGATACGGGTTTGCACGCGGCGGCTGGAATGCCGGATCGGGTGCAGCGGCTCAGTCCGAGCATTCCGCTGGGCCGGGCAGCCAGCCCCGATGAGGTGGCCCACGCCGTGCTGTGGCTGCTCTCCGATCAGGCCTCTTACATCACCGGGAGCATTCTTCCGGTGAGCGGTGGACGCTAAAAACTTTTTCAGCGATCCTGAAGTGGTACCGGTGGTGGCCCGGGCTTCCCCTCCCTGACCACCACCGGAGCTTAGGTGCGCGCTTCTGCCGGTTTCTCGGCAGCGGCCGAGCTCAGATCGGCCTCGTGCCGCAGGATGGCGATAGCGTGCTCGAAATCATCGAGCGATTCAAAGGCTTGATAAACGCTGGCGAATCGCAGATAGGCGACTTTGTCCAATTTCTGCAAGGGGCCGAGGATCGCCAAGCCGACTTCATGGGCTTCGATCTCGGCGCTGCCCGCGGCCCTGATGCTCTCTTCGACTTCCTGAGCGAGCAGAGCCAGATCGTCCTCGGTGACCGGGCGCCCCTGGCAAGCCTTACGAACGCCGTTGATCACCTTGCCACGGCTGAACGGCTCACCAATTCCAGAACGCTTGATCACCGTCAGGCTCGTCGTCTCCACCGTGGTGAAACGGCGTTCACACGCCGGGCACTGGCGACGACGACGGATCGCCGAACCATCGTCAGCAACCCGTGAGTCAACCACCCGGGAATCTGGATGACGACAGAACGGACAATACATATGGATACTGTACAACTACATATAGCAGAATTACAAGAAGGTAATTACCATATGTAGTGTTTTAGAGGGATTCTCGATGGGTCAGCTGAACCGCTCACTCTTCGCGGAAACGGATCGACACCGCGTCACCGTGGGCGGGCAGATCCTCTGCCCGAGCCAGCGTGATGATGTGTTCTGAGACCTGCGCCAGAGCCGCCCGGTCATAGTCGATGACCTGGATGCCGCGCAGGAAGGTTTGCACACTCAGTCCAGAGCTGAAAGCCGCGGTTCCACTGGTCGGCAGCACGTGGTTCGAACCGGCGCAGTAGTCCCCCAGGCTCACTGGAGCGGACGGTCCGACGAAGATCGCCCCCGCATTGCGAACCTGCGAGGCAACCGATGCCGCATCGGCGGTGATCACCTCAAGGTGTTCCGCGGCATAGGCATTCACCACGTCGATGCCCTGGGCCAGAGAATCCACCAGTACCACGGCAGACTGCTGGCCGCTCAGCCCGGCGGCCACTCGTTCCCGGTGCTTAGTCTGACCGAGCTGAGCTTCCAGTTCCCGCTGCACCGCGGCAGCTAACTCCACCGACGGCGTCACCAGCACTGCGGCAGCCGCCGGATCGTGTTCCGCCTGGCTGATCAGATCTGCCGCGACGAAACTCGCCGGAGCAGTGTCATCGGCCAGAATGGCAATCTCGGTCGGCCCGGCCTCGGAGTCGATGCCGACCAGGCCCTTGACCAATCGTTTCGCGGTGGCCACGTACAGGTTTCCTGGTCCGGTGATCAGATCAACGGGTTCCAGCCCGACCTCCTCGACGCCATAGGCGAACGCAGCAATGGCCTGGGCACCGCCGATCGCATAGACCTCGGTAACACCCAGCAAGGCGGCTGCCGCCAGGATCGTGGGGTGCGGCAGCCCGTTGAAGGCCTTCTGCGGTGGAGAGGCCAGAGCTATTGACTCGACTCCCGCGGTCAGGGCGGGCACCACGTTCATCACGACTGAGGATGGATAGACGGCGAGTCCGCCGGGGGCGTAAAGCCCCACCCGGCGCATCGGCTGCCAGCGCAGCGTCACCTCGGCTCCCCGAGAGACCTGGACCGGGATATTCTGCGGCCGTTGTTCCTGGGCGACGCGCTGAGCTCGCGCGATGGACTCCTCGAGGGCGAGCCGAATCTGCGGGTCCAAGGCGTCCAAGGCCTGCTGCAATGCCTCGGCCGGCACTCGCGGATCAGGTTGCTCGACGCCGTCAAAAGCGGCCGCGTACTCGGTCAGCGCGCTCCGGCCCTGATCACGGACCTTTTCCAGCACTTCGCGCACGCGCTCTTCCACCTGGGCGGTGTCTTCGACGGCCGCTCGGGGCACCGCACGGCGTAATTGGGCAAGGCTCAGTTGTTGCCCGCGCAGATCGATGGTGCGCAACAGTTCCTCGGTTGTAGCTTGCTGACTCACACCCCCAAGCTTAGTCGTCCAGCTTAGTCGTCCGCGATGCTGTCGGCCGGAGGGGAACGTAATAAGGAACCAAGGGTGAAAACGAAGAACACCAGGGCGCAAGCAAAGGGCCACAGCACGAGAACCGCGTAGCTTCTCAGGGAGAAGGCCACTGACTCACTGACGCTCCCGGAGGTACTCGGCCCCCACAGCACTCCAGCGAAGGTACCGAGCAGCCAGGCCACGACCCCGCCGAGCGCTGCGCCGAGCACGGCAGCCACCAGCTTCACCCAGGACCCTCTGTGCTTACGCTGCGGAATGAGCAGGGCTCCGGTCACAATACCTGCCAGCAGGCACAGCAAGCCGAGCATCAGGTCTCTCGGTAACCAGATTGAGGTATCGGTGCCCTTGCCATAGAAAGCGCCGCCGGGTGCTAGCAGCCACCAGAGCAAGCCCACCACGATCCCCGCGGCGGCGGTAGAACTGAACCATCTGAAGAGCGACGCCGGCGGGCCGCTGGTCAGCCCGGCCGGGGCGCTCGGTCCGTAGACTTGCTGCTGCGAGCCATAGGGCGGATGCTCGTGGGACGACTCAGCGGCAAATCGACCCATCTTCAGGCCTCCAGGCAGGCTGGGCCGAGCAACACCTTGAGGTCACCGAAGAGCGCAGGATTGGGATTGACCCGGCGGTGCAGGGGAAGCTTCATCACCTTCACCGAGGAGTGGCCGGTCAGGTGCAGCCTCACCTCGGAGTTGCCTTGGTGAATGCTCAACACATCCGCTAGGGCGTTGAGCACGGGCTCGGTGGCCTTGTGTTCCACGAGCGAGATCACCACCGGCCCGGAACCGTCCTCGGTGATATCGGGTACCGTGAGCTCCATGGCGTTCAGCGTGGTGGAGCCGTCATCGCGCTTCTGCAAACGTCCCTTGACGGTGACGATGAGGTCTTCGGCGAGCACGCTCGCAATCGGACCGTAGACCTGGCCGAAGAACATCACTTCCATTGAGCCGCCCAGGTCCTCGACCTCGGCTCGGGCATAAGCGTTTCCGCTGGCTTTGGCGATCCGCCGGGAGAGCGAGGTGATCATTCCCGCGATGGTGACGATGGCGCCGTCGGGCGGGCCGTCGTCACCCATCAGGTAGCTCACGGTGTGCTCGGCATGCTGGCTCAGCACACCTTCCAGTCCGCGCAGCGGGTGATCCGAGACGTAGAGGCCCAGCATGTCCCGTTCGAAGGCCAGCTTGTCTTTCTTCTCCCACTCCGGCAGATCAGGGATTTCGACGGCGAGGCTGGTGTTCTCAGCGGGGTCGTCGAAGGCGCTGAACAAGTCGAATTGGTTGGCTGCCTCATTGCGCTTGAGCACCACGACTGAATCGATCGCCTCTTCGTGAACCATGGCGAGCGCCCGACGGGGATGCCCGAGGGAATCGAACGCACCGGCTTTGACGAGCGATTCAACAGTGCGCTTATTGCAGACCACTGCGGGCACCTTGAGCAGGAAGTCGCTGAAGGATTCGAAGTTGCCTTTCTCCTCGCGGGCCTCGACCATGGCAGCCACCGCATTGGCTCCAACATTGCGCACAGCTCCCATGCCGAATCGGATGTCACCGCCGACTGGAGTGAAGTTCAAGGCGGATTCGTTGACATCCGGCGGCAGCACGGTGATTCCCATTCGGCGGCACTCATTGAGGTAGATGGCCATCTTGTCTTTATCGTCACCCACTGAGGTGAGCAAAGCTGCCAAATACTCGGCGGGGTAATGCGCCTTGAGGTAGCCCGTCCAGTAACTGACCAATCCATACGCGGCAGAATGCGCTTTATTGAAGGCATAGTCGGAGAAAGGCAGCAGAATATCCCAGAGCTTCTGCACGGCTTCCTGCGAGTAGCCGTTGTCCCGCATACCCTGCGCGAAGCCTTCGTATTGCTTATCCAGTTCGGATTTTTTCTTCTTACCCATCGCACGGCGCAACAAATCTGCCTGGCCAAGCGAATAACCGGCCAACTTCTGCGCAATGGCCATCACTTGCTCTTGGTAGACAATGAGACCGTAAGTGGTACCCAGGATGTCTTCCAGAGGCTCAGCAAGCTCCGGATGAATAGGCGTTATTTCCTGGACTTTGTTCTTACGCATCGCATAGTCGATATGCGCATTAGCACCCATCGGCCCAGGGCGGTGAATAGCACCCAAGGCTGAAACGTCTTCAAAGTTATCGGGCTTCATCAGGCGAAGCAGTTGACGATACGAAGCCCCTTCGAACTGGAATACTCCCAGGGAATCGCCTCGAGCGAGCAACTCGTAAGTCTCTTTATCGTCCAATGCGAGAGTTTCCAGCTCAAGGTCAACATCTCGGTTGAGCTTGATGTTCTCCAGCGCATCAGTGATGATCGTCAAATTTCGCAGCCCGAGAAAGTCCATCTTGATCAGGCCGAGGCCCTCGCAGGTGGGGTAATCGAACTGGGTGATCACCTGGCCGTCCTGCTCGCGGCGCATGATCGGGATAATGTCGATCAGCGGGTCGGAGGACATGATGACGCCGGCCGCATGCACGCCCCACTGCCGTTTCAGGCCCTCCAGGCCGAGAGCCATATCGAAGACCTTCTGCGAATCCGCGTCGCTACGCAGCAGCTCGCGCAGTTCCTCGGCCTCCGAATAGCGCTTAGCTTCTTTATTGTGCACATCGGTGAGCGGCATGCCCTTGCCCATCACGTCCGGCGGCATCGCCTTGGTCAGCCGCTCCCCCGTCGAGTAAGGGTAGCCGAGCACTCGTGAAGAGTCCTTGAGCGCCTGCTTGGCCTTGATCGTGCCGTAGGTGACGATCATCGCGACTCGCTCGTCGCCGTATTTCTCGGTGACATACTTGATCACTTCGCCGCGGCGACGATCATCGAAGTCCACGTCGAAGTCGGGCATCGAGACCCGATCTGGGTTGAGAAACCGCTCGAAGAGCAGACCGTGCTGGATCGGATCCAGGTCGGTGATCCGCATCGCGTAGGCCACCATGGACCCTGCACCGGAACCACGCCCCGGCCCTACCCGAATGCCGTTGTTCTTCGCCCAGTTAATGAAGTCGGCAACCACCAGGAAGTAGCCCGGAAAGCCCATCTGGGTGATGATGCCAACTTCGAAGTCAGCCCGCTCACGAACCTGAGTAGGAATTCCCTTCGGGTAGCGGTAGTGCAGACCCTTTTCCACTTCCTTGACGAACCAGGACTGTTCGTTCTCGCCCTCGGGGGCAGGGAATCGAGGCATATAGCTAGCCGAGGTATCAAAATTGACTTCACAGCGCTCAGCGATCAAAAGCGTGTTGTCGCAGGCATCCGGGTAATCGCTGAACAGCGCTCGCATTTCCTGTGGCGATTTGAGGTAGAACTCATCGGCATCGAATTTGAACCGCTTGGGATCGGCCATCGTGGAGCCGGACTGCACGCAGAGCAGCGCTGCGTGGCTCGCGGCGTCCTCGGCGTGGGTGTAGTGCAGATCGTTGGTGGCCACCAGGGGCAGGCCGAGTTCTTTGGCGAGCTTGATCAGATCCGCCTGCACATTGCGCTCAATATCCAGGCCGTGATCCATCAGTTCGCAGAAGTAGTTCTCCGCACCGAAGATATCCCTGAAATCGCTCGCGGCCTGCACGGCCTCCCGGTAGAGCCCGAGCCGGAGCTTGGTCTGCACTTCACCCGAGGGGCAGCCAGTGGTGGCGATCAGCCCTTTACCGTAGGTCTGCAGTAGCTCGCGGTCCATTCTGGGCTTGTAGAGATAGCCTTCCAGGGAGGCCAGCGAGGACATCCTGAACAGGTTGTGCATGCCCTGGGTGCTCTCAGACCACAGGGTCATATGGGTGTAGGCACCAGCGCCCGAGACGTCGTTGCGACCGCCGTCGCCCCATTTCACACGGGTGCGGTCTTGCCGCGCGGTCCCCGGGGTCAAATAGGCTTCCACGCCGATGATCGGCTTGATACCCGCCGCTTTGGCCTTCGACCAGAAATCGAAAGCTCCGAAGACGAAGCCGTGGTCCGTCGTCGCCAAGGAGTCCATACCGAGCTCTGCGGCATGCGAGAAGAGGTCAGTCAATCTGGCTGCACCGTCCAGCATGGAATATTCGGTGTGATTATGAAGATGAACGAAAGAATCAGTGCCAGCCACCCAACCATTCTAGGACTGCTTGGAGCCGATGGTGGGACGACGCGGCACTCACTCGGTGAAGCGGGGAATTCAGAATCCGGAAATCACTGCAGATCCATGATCAGCAAACCGGGCCGGGTTGCAGTTGCGGCTTGCAGCGCCGCGATAAAAGCACCGTACTCGGCAAAAACCAGCCTGCCGCTCTGCTGATTGATGCCCAGGGTGTATTCCTGGTTCCTTCCATCGGAGCCTTGCAAGCGCAGCTTATTGCGCTGATTGATGCCATAGTTCGACGGGGTCGCCTGCACCCGGTTCAGGGCAGCAAAAGCGAAGTACTGATCGTCGATACCGATGCCGTGGGGATCGACGGCGAGTTGACGCGGAGTGGAGCTCCGGAGCCGTGCCAAGGGAATTAACGCGATGAAAAGGCCCAGAGCCAATGCCCCGGTTATTGCCAGAACCAGCATGAGGGGCAGTGAAGCATCGGAGTCCAGTCCAACGCCGTTGAAGACCATGATGCCCGAGATCACGGCGACCAGCAGAGCGATGGAAGCGACGATCAGCAGAGCCCGGATCCTGCCGCGTAGCGCATCCGGATCGAGTCTGAACACCTGTGGCACGAACTGCTGAACAGGTTCCGGATTGGCCATTGGTGAGCCTGTTTCCGCGAAAACGGGGGCGAAAGAGCGCAATCGGGCGACCATTTCGCTGAAGGTCTTCCGGCTGAACTGCTTACAGACGAAACGCTGTTCCAGGCCGTTCTGCTGAATGATCAGGGTGCGAGTGGTGGACGTCGGAATGCCATTCGTGGATTGCTTGAGCACATGGCTGGTCACCACAGCCTGACGAGCATCGAACCGGCCTACCTGCCGAAAAGCTTTCACGATGGTCACCTGAGAACCGTCGAGCATTACTTTGAACTGATTACGCCACACCACGAACAGCAGCACCAACAGCAGGACCAAGGCACCGGCCCCGAAGGACAAAGTGCTGATCAACGGGCGGTTCTGCCGCATCGGAATGCTGATGGTGGGTAAAAAGGCCAGCCCGATCACGGTGACGATCGCCCCGAAGAAGACCGCTCCGACGGCCGCCCACAGCACTAAGCCCAAGGATCGGCCGTAGCTGTAAGAAGCTTGGGCGCCCGGGTATCCGGCTGAAAAGTTTCCACTCTGATAACTCATGCACTTCCCCAGGCTAAAAAGCGAATCACTATTGCTAAAGAAAAATTAGCAGATATTCCGATGGCTTCAAGTATTCAGTGCACCCCATGACGACCAGGACCGGTCAGGGCTAGCCTCGCAATACGTCCAAGGCATAGTCCAGATCAGCTGGATATTCGCTGCTGACTTCAAGCCATTCACCGCTCACCGGATGAGTGAAACCGAGGGTCCGGGCGTGCAGCCACTGCCTGGTCAGTCCCAGTTCTGCGGAGAGCCTGGGATCTGCTCCATAGGTCAGATCCCCCACGCAGGGGTGATGCAGGGCCGAAAAATGCACCCTGATCTGGTGGGTCCGGCCGGTCTGCAAATGCACTTCGAGCAGCGAGGCTCGCCCGAAGGCCTCCAGCATTTCGTAATGCGTCACCGAAGGACGGCCACCTTCAATCACCGCGAATCTCCAGTCGTGGCCGGGGTGCCGTCCGATCGGGGCATCGATGGTTCCTTTCAAGGGGTCCGGCAGGCCCTGCACCACGGTGTGATAAATCTTCTCCACGGTGCGTTCCTTGAAGGCACGCTTCAGCACGGTGTAAGCCTGCTCGGTTTTGGCCACCACCATCACGCCTGAGGTGCCGACGTCGAGTCGGTGCACGATTCCCGCTCGCTCCGGCGCGCCCGACGTCGAGATCCGGTACCCTGCCGCGGCCAGGGCACCCACCACGGTGGGTCCTACCCAGCCCGGGGAAGGGTGAGCGGCGACTCCGACGGGTTTGTCGATCACCACGAAAGCGTCATCGTCCAGCAGGATCTGCAGGTCTTCGACGGGCTCAGGGTTCACCGCAAGCGGGTCTCGCTCCGCTGGCAACTCCACCTCGAGAGCCATCCCGGAATCCACTTTGAAGGACTTTCCGATCGGCTTTCCCCGGTGGCTCACCCGGCCTGAGGCAAGCAAGCTGGCAACCGCTGAACGTGATCGTCCGAGCATCACTGAGAGGGCAGCATCCGATCTGCTGCCCGCTAGTTCCTCTGGGACCTGTACCCGCAGCCGCTCGGCCGAGGATCCGTCGACCTCAGTCATCGTGTGGCTCCGACGGCGACGACGGTGATTCAGCCGCTGCCGGCTCGGTTTTCGATTCCGGAAGCCTGCGGGGGCCTCCGCGGAAAGGAATGCCCACTAAGGTGAGCACGCAGATCAGAATCACGCCGCCGACCACCGCGGAATCCGCCAGATTGAAAATTGCGAAATTGGGTACCGAAATAAAATCGACCACATGGCCCATCCCGAAAGAGGGCGGCCGGAAAAGCCGATCGGTGAGATTCCCCAGTGCTCCGCCGAGTACCAGTCCCATCGCGATAGCCCACCAGGTAGAACCCACTTTGCGCGCCAGCACGATGATGCCGATCGAAACCACTGCCATCACGATGGAGAAGACCCAGGTGAAGTTCTCACCGATGGAGAAAGCCGCCCCGGAATTTGTGATGTAGTACCAGCGCAGCACGGGAGGCAGTACTTCGGTAACCTGCCCGAGTGTCATAGTGCTGCTCACCCAGTACTTGGTCAGCTGGTCGAGGCCATAGGCAAGCAGCGCGAGCCCCACGAGCCAACAGATCAAGCTCCAGCGGGAACGCTTTCGAACAACTGCGGAAGCAGCGTGTGAGGGAATTTCAGTCATGAGCCTTCGGGTCCGCCGGGAACGACGAAGCCGGTGGCTGGGCGGGCCCGGCCACCGGCTTCGGTGTGATGTATCTAAAACTTAGGAATCAGCGTTGCTATTGCTATCCGAGACATCGGGGGCAGCGACCGAAGCACGGGACTCCAGGTCACGCAGCTGTCCTTCGATGTAGCTCTTCAGCCGCGAGCGGTAGTCGCGCTCGAATCCGCGCAGCTGCTCGACCTTACGCTCCAGCACGGACCGCTGCTGCTCAAGAGCACCGAGGGTCTTACGGCTCTTCTCCTGAGCGTCGTTGACCAAGCTGGAAGCTTCGATCTGGGCTTCGGCAATGATCTTGTCGCGCTGCTCAACACCGGCGTTGACGTATTCATCATGAAGCTTCTGCGCCATCGCGAGAACCCCGGCGGCCGATTCAGCGGTAGGAGCCGCAGCGGCGGAGGGAACCGTGGAGGTCACCGGAGCGGCGCTAGCCGCCGGGGTGACAGCTGCGAAGCTGGCCGCAGGCTTCTCTTCAACAACCGGCTCGGCTTCCTTGACGGCTTCGGTTGCAGCAGGCTTCTCTTCCGTGACGACGGGAGCGCTCACCGCGACAGGTGCCGAGGAGGCAGGGGCACCCGATTCCAGTTCAGCGACCTTCTTACGGAGGTCCTGGTTCTCCTGGGTCAAGCGGCGGAGTTCAACAACGATCTCATCGAGAAAGTCATCGACTTCGTCCTGGTCGTAGCCTTCGCGAAATTTCGTCGGCTGAAATCTCTTGTTGACAACGTCTTCTGGCGTCAGAGCCATCTAGTCACCTCGTTGGGTTAATGAGTTCCGGCCACTGCTGGCCAGCTCAACTACGATACCTAATAGGTTCTCTATTGGTAAATCAGGTCATTCAATTACGTTCGTGAAACACAGTATAACTATTCGTGCACGAAAACTAACTCTGGCTCAAGCAGCGAAATTTCCCACGATCACCATGGCGATCCAAATGGCTACCCAGAGGATGATCCAGGCCAGGTCAAGGGAGACTCCGCCCAGGTTTACCGGAGGCAGCAATCTGCGCAGTAACTTCAACGGCGGATCCGTGATCGAGTACACCCCGGTAGCAGCAACTAAAGATGCACCCTTGGGCCGCCAGTCCCGCGCGAACTGCTGCACCAGATCGAAGATCAGGCGCACCACAAGCGTCAGATAGAACAGCAGCAGCAACACTGAAAGCAGCGTAAAAATCAATCCCACGAGGATAAGCTTATGCGCTAGCTCTGGTTGAAGAAGCTGGCTTGGTTTTCGCTGGCCTCAGAATCAGCACCCAGCACCTGGACGAATGCGGGAGAAAGCAGGAAAACTTTATTGGTCACCCGCTCGATCGAACCGTGCAGGCCGAAGACCAGGCCGGCGGAGAAATCAACCAGGCGCTTGGCGTCGGCCTCACCCATATCGGTGACATTCATGATCACCGGAATGCCATCGCGGAAGCTCTCGCCGATCAGCTTGGCGTCGTTGTAGGAACGCGGGTGAACCGTGGTGATCTGGCGCAGGCCAGCGGACTCGTCACGATTGGAGGCAGCCCGTTTGATCGGAGTCACCGGAGCACGGTACTCCTCTGCGGGGCGTGCTTCTGCTTCAGAATGACGGTTGTCGTATTCCACTGAGTAATCCTCATTCTTAGGGGTTTCTTTCGGGACATTACGGGCTTGTTTGGATTCCAATTCCGCCTCGTAGTGCTCCTCGCCGTCGGCGAGGCCAAGATAAACCATTGTCTTGCGCAGAGCGCCAGCCATTTTTTGCTCCTCGATTGAAAGTTCTGCTGCACTTTTGACGCTACCGCACCGCGGCGCGCGCACCGAGCACATCCGAACCGACACGCAGGTGTGTCGCACCGTAAGCTATCGCCTGTTCTAAATCGGCGCTCATCCCGGCTGAAATTGCACGAGCTTCAGGGTGCTCGCGCAGCAGCGTAGAACTGAGCTGAGCGAGCCTGGCGAAGGCTGCTTCAGGGTCAGCACTGCGCCCCGCTTCGCCGAGTGGCGCGACCGCCATCACCCCGGCGAGTTCGAGGCCGGGGGCGGACGCGATGCGCTCCGCAAGCGGCAATAAGTCCGCGGGTTGCGCTCCGCCTCGCGGACCGCCGGGGTTTTCTGCCAGATCGAGTTGCACAAAGCATCTCAGCGCTTCCCGCTCCGTTCCCTGCACAGCCTTGGCCAGTGCATCGACCAACGACGGACGGTCGATGGAGTGCACCGCAGAAGCATAGGCAGCCACAGATTTCGCTTTATTACTTTGCAGTTGGCCAATGAAATTCCAGTACAAGGAAATTCCGTGCGCACGGACCTCGGCGGACTTCGCCGCAGCCTCTTGATCTCGGTTCTCCCCGACCTGGGTGACTCCGAGTTCAGCCAGCAGCAGAACATCACTGGCGGGATGGAATTTTGTGACCACGATGAGCTCTGGAGCCTGGGAGCGGTGCGCGGCCGAAACAGCCCGCTCGATCCGCTTCCGGAGCTCCGTGAGCCTGCTTGTGAGTTGCGCTCGACGCTCAGCTATCTCAGCCATCTCATTCATCGACTTCCCGCTTCTGCGCTTTGAGTCGTGGATTCGGTTGGTGTGCGGTAGACCAGACCTGCGAAGCGGCCCTCAGCTCGTCCGGAGTGGCCGCTGGCCCGATGCGAATACAGCTCGGGGGTTTCAAAGGTACACACAGCCACCTGGTTCACCCGAGCCCCACAGTCGAGCAATTGGGCGGTTGCCCCCGCCCTGAGATCGAGGGACGGCGTCCCCCAACTCGTCTCGGCCCAGAGCTCGGGGAGAAACGCAGTCGATTCGGCCCGCATTTCAGCCGGAACCTCATAGCAGGAGCCGCAGATAGCCGGCCCAATCCAGGCCTCGATATTGCTGCCTTCTCTGGCTCTCAAGCGTTCGACGGCGCGCGGCAGAATACCGTTGAGCACTCCCCGTCTGCCGGCGTGAACCGCCGCAGCGAGGGTTCCCTTCGGAGTATCGGCGAGCAAGATCACCGGCAGGCAATCGGCCACCATCACGGCGAGCGACAGTTCTGCGGAGATCAGGCCATCGGCAACGGGCTGATCTACCGGCTCATTCAGTTCGACGATGTCTCGCCCGTGCACCTGGCTCATGAACTGAAAACCGGCGTTCAAACCCAATTCGAGACGTAGCGACTCACGGTTCTCTAACGCTCGGGAATCCTCTGGAACGCTCTGGCTCAGCGAACCGGCTGGCAGATCGCTAAACGCGATCTGCCAGCCGTGCCGGGCCTCACTCCGCCAGTAAAACACTGTGCCGGTAAATCATTAGCTCAACGGTGCCTATTTCAGGAAGTCGGGGACATCCAGGTCGTCCTGCCGGGCGCTACTGAGATCGGGTTCGACCACGGCCGGCAATTCCAGATCGAAGCCGTTCTCCGGAGTGGAGGAACCGCTCCCCTGGCTCCAGGAGGAGAGATTGCTCGGCGCGGGCTTCGTCGCCTCTTCCTCAGCCGGTTTCGATGCAGCTCGAGCCACCGGATCTCCTGCCGGAGCGCTGGTGGCATCGACGTTGTCGAAACCCGCCGCGATCACCGTGACGCGCGCTTCGTCGCCCAAAGCGTCGTCGATCACCGCACCGAAAATGATATTCGCCTCGGGGTGAGCGACTTCCTGCACCAGGCGGGCTGCTTCGTTGATCTCGAAGAGGCCGAGATCTGAACCACCCTGAATGGAGAGCAGAACGCCGTGTGCGCCGTCGATCGAGGCTTCCAGCAGCGGTGAGGCGATCGCGAGTTCCGCGGCTTTCACAGCACGATCCTCGCCCCGCGCAGAGCCGATGCCCATCAAGGCAGAGCCCGCACCCTGCATCACCGACTTCACATCGGCGAAGTCGAGGTTGATCAAACCAGGCGTGGTGATCAGATCGGTGATGCCTTGCACACCGGAGAGCAGCACCTGATCAGCGGAACGGAAGGCGTCGAGCATCGAGACATTGCGATCGCTGATCGACAACAGACGGTCATTCG
The DNA here is from genome assembly GCF_043789415.1 of Psychromicrobium ferritrahens. NCBI lineage: Bacteria > Bacillati > Actinomycetota > Actinomycetes > Micrococcales > Micrococcaceae > Psychromicrobium > Psychromicrobium ferritrahens. Next base: position 274,575 of record NZ_JBDLLW010000002.1, read on the forward strand.
GAATCACGATCAAGGTATCGACTTCATCGCGAAGCCCCTCGATGCCGGTCTCGGCCTGGTTGGAGCGACGACGGCCTTCGAAGGTGAAGGGACGGGTCACCACGCCGATGGTCAAGGCGCCCAGCGAGCGAGCGATCCGAGCCACCACGGGAGCGCCGCCGGTTCCGGTGCCGCCGCCCTCACCCGCGGTCACGAAGACCATGTCCGCGCCGCGCAACACCTCTTCGATCTCCTCAGCGTGATCTTCTGCCGCTTTGCGGCCCACTTCGGGGTCAGCACCAGCGCCGAGCCCTCGAGTGAGTTCACGCCCGACGTCGAGCTTCACATCGGCGTCAGACATCAGTAGCGCCTGCGCATCGGTGTTGATGGCGATGAATTCAACGCCTCTCAACCCCACTTCGATCATCCGGTTCACGGCATTCACGCCGCCGCCGCCGATGCCGACGACTTTGATGACGGCCAAATAATTCTGCGGTGCTGCCACGGTTGCTGTCCCTTGTTCGTTGCCTGCTTGAAGCTTTTCGACCCTAACCCTCTACTTGAGGGTTATAGTTATGTCAAGTAATTCCTGATTGCGACGCTATGGGTCATCGGGTGTTCTTTCAATAACCATCGCCGCGTGTCGTGGGAATCGGCTGAAAATATCATCTGGTCACCGGGTGCCGCGGAGAGCTCACATCGTAGACATTGACCGGCGCGGGCGCCGGTTTTCCAGGCTGCGCTTGGGGTGGGTTCTTCAGCAGAGTCTGCAGCACCTCAGATTTCAGAGCCATTTCAGAAGGGTCTCCCCAGATAACTTTCTTACCGTTGAGCAAGAGCAGTTCCACGGCATTGGGAGACTTCGCCGATGCTGATTGCAACTGCGCCCTGACCGCCGGTGGCAATGAAGCCAGCACAGCGGTCATCGCGGAAAAAGTGGCCTGCCCGATGGCGGCCGTGCCACCGTCTATCAAGGGCAGCTTGGCTGAAGCCGGGGTAGCGGTGACGCCCAGCTGAGTGCCCTTGGGATCGACCAGAATGAACTTATCCCCGCTCTTCAAGACCGCCACCGGAACGCGCTCTACCACGTGCACCAGAAGAGTCGAAGGCGGGCGGGCCTCGATGCTCACCGATTGCACCTGGGGCAGTTTAGCTAAAAGCTGCTGCACCTCTGACTGATCGATCTGGGTGAGCGGTTTGCCCTTGAGCCCGGCAAGAGCTGTCTGCACCGAGGCATCGCTAGCCAGCTTCACGCCGTCGACGGTGATCGTCTTGAGCGCCAAGGCCGGAGAGAACAGCGCTACCAGCATGATCACCCCCACCACAGCCAGCACTACGACGCCGGCGATCCAGGGCAGCCAGCGCCGCAGCCTGGGTTTCGTCTCCCTCGCGCCGGGGAACTTCAGTACGGTGGCGCCAGGGCCTTCTTGTTCCCCGGCGGTCAGCGGCAGCACCGAGACCTTGGCGCTGCCGGCACTGGAGACCGTGCTGTCCGAATTCGTAGAGTTCTCGGTGTCGCTCTGCGAGGTGAGATCTGCCCGAGCTCCACCGCTGGGGATCATCGGGGGTTTACGACCCGTCGGCATAGCGCTGCTCCCCTTCCGCTCTGCTGGCTAGGGTCTCGACCAGCACGGCACCGTATTGTGTGACATCGCCGGCGCCGATGGTCAGCACAATATCGCCCGGTCCGGCCTGCTCGACGATTCGCTCGATGGCACGCTGTGGATCAGCGGTGTATTCCGCTCGTTCGGCAGTCGCGGTGATCAGTTCGCTCGTCACCCCGGGAAGGGGTTCTTCCCGGGCTGGGTAAATGTCGAGGACGACGGCGAGATCCGCCAGGTCGAGCGCCGCGCCGAACTCTTGGGCGAACTCGCGGGTGCGGCTGAACAGATGCGGCTGGAAAAGCACCAGAACCCGGTGCCCAGCGGCCACCGTCCGGGCAGCGGTGAGCGCTGCGGTCAGCTCGGTGGGATGATGTGCGTAGTCGTCGAAGACTCGGACGCCGGAGCTCTCGCCCTTGAGTTCAAAGCGCCGTGCCGCTCCCGTGAAGGTCCCCAGCGAGCTGATCGCCAGCGAAGGGGCGACTCCGAGTTCCACGGCGGCGGCAAAAGCAGCCGCGGCATTGAGCCTATTGTGCTCGCCTGGAACAGCGAGTCGAAGCTCATGCCGCTGACCACTGAATTCCAGGAAGTCTCCGAGCAACCGGATTTCGGCCGAGGCAGCGCGACCGTAGCGCAGCACCCTGGTCCCCCGCGCGGCCGCAGCGGCTGCCAGTCCGGCACTGCCGGGATCATCCGCGCACGCCACCAACGTGCCATCGCCAGGCAGTAACGCGATGAAATCCGTGAACGCCTGCATCACGGCCTCGGCGGTGCCGTAGTGATCGAGATGATCAGGTTCAGCATTGGTGATGATCTCAAGCTGCGGCCGGTAGTTGAGAAAAGAGCCGTCTGATTCATCGGCTTCGGCGACGAAGATCTTCCCGGTGCCGTGCGCAGCGTTTACGCCCAGCGCGGGGACAGTGGCGCCGATCGCGAAGGAAGGATCGAGCCCTGCCTCGCGCAGTACCACGGTGATCATCGAGGTGGTCGTCGTCTTACCGTGGGTTCCGGCAACGGCCACCACGGCGTCCTGGGCCATCGTAGCCGCGAGCGCTTCGGACCGGTGCAAGATCTTCAGCCCGCGCTGCCGAGCCGCGGCGAGCTCGGGATTCGAAGCCTTAATGGCTGTTGAGACCACAACGGTAGCGGCATCGGCTAAGTTCTCAGCGGCCTGACCGATGAACACTCGTGCCCCGAGCCCGCGAAGCTCTGCCACGGCGGCGGAATCCTTCGCATCGCTGCCGCTCACCGGCACGCCGGAGGCCAGCATGATGCGCGCGATTCCAGACATCCCGGCACCACCGATACCGATGAAATGGACCGCTCCCAGGTCATCTAATGGGCCGCTCATCGGGCCGCCTGCACGATCATGTCAGCCATCTTCTCCGCAGCGTCCCGGATGCCGGCCTGCCCGGCACGTTGCCCCAGCTCTGTGAGTCGGGCGGGATCCTTTAGCAGCGGTAAGGCGTTGTGCTTGAGCCACTCAGGGGTGAAATCCTGATCTGCCACCATAAGAGCCGCAGACTGATCGACCAGGGTGGCGGCGTTGAGAGCTTGTTCACCGTTGCCCACCGGAAGCGGCACGAAGATCGCTGGCACTCCGACAGCGGCCACCTCACTGACCGTTCCCGCCCCGGAACGGCAAATCAGCAGATCGGCGGCGGCATAAGCACGTTCCATGCCGTCGAAGTACTCGACCTGCCGGTAACCTGGGGATTCCACCGGTCTTCCGGCGTCATCAAGGAGGGCCTTTCCGGTCCCGGTGATGTGCAGGATCTGAACTCCGGCCTCGGCAAAAGCGGGAAGCGAAGCGGCCAGAGCTTGGTTCATCCGGAGTGCGCCGAGCGAACCGCCGGTGACCACCACGAGAGGCTTGCCAGAGTCAAAGCCCAATTCCTCTTTAGCCGGGCCGTTCTGGACTCTGCCACCTTGCAGCGGTCGCTGCAGGCGGGCGATCTGACGGCGCAGCGGCATCCCCACCCAGCGGGCCTTGGCGAGCTTGGTGCCCTGAAACGCGGTACCGATCCATTCGGTGTAGCGGGCTCCCCAGCGGTTGGCCAGGCCGGGACGCAGGTTCGCTTCATGAATCACTATCGGAATACCGGCTTTTCGAGCTGCCTGGTACATCGGGGTGCAGACATAACCGCCCACCCCTAACAGGACATCGGCCTCTGCGTCCTCCAGAATGCGCTGAGAGCTGCGGATCGCGGCTCGCATTCTGGCCGGGAACCGTAAGGCGTCGGCGCTCGGCTTACGCGGCATCGGAACCCGGTCGATCAGCACCAGCTCGACCCCGGCGTCCGGAACCAGTCTGGTCTCCAAACCCTCTGCGGTTCCCACCGCCAGCAGTTTGACCTGTGGATCCCGCTCTTTCAGCGCTGCGGCAATGGCGAGAAGTGGTGCGACATGGCCAGCGGAACCGCCACCGGCCAAAACCACGGAAAGCGGTTGTTTTATGGTCATGAAGCTACGTTTTTTCTCTTTTGAGGGGTCTTCTCCGGCAGATTGCGGGCGAAGGAGAGCACGATGCCGATAGCGGCAAGGCTGATGGTCAGGGAGGTGCCTCCGTAGGAGACCAGCGGGAGCGGCACGCCGATCACCGGCAGGATCCCGGTGACCATGGCGATATTCACAAAGGCCTGGCCGATCATCCAGGTCATCACACTGCCGCAGACAATCCTGACGAAGAGGCTGTTGGAGCGGACGATGACCCGGAAGATGCCGATCGCCAGTACGGCGTAGAGCACGATGATGACAATGGTGCCGAGCAGGCCGAACTCCTCGCCGATAATGGCGAAGATGAAGTCATTATGCGCTTCAGGAATCCAATTCCATTTCTGCTTGCCCTGCCCGAGGCCGACTCCCCACCAGCCACCCGAGGCCAGTGCGTACATGCCGTTGGTGGCCTGGTCGCAGAGCCCGTAAGGGTCCTTGTAGTTAGGGTCTCCACAGGACAGCCAGGCGGTCAGCCGACCGACCCTGTTGCTATTGGTCAGTGCCATCGCGAGTGCCGCGACCACACCCAGGACGCCGGCACCGAGGAAGAGCTTGCCAGGAGCCCCGGCGAAGTAGAGCCCGGCCGCGACGATCGCCATCATGATGGTCGCGGTGCCCAGATCGCCTTCCAACAGCACCAGCAGCACCACGAGCGCGGCGACCGGGACCACCGGGATGAACAGGTGCCGCATCTTGCCGAGCAGCGGTTCTTTCTGCGCCAGCACTGAAGCCATCCAGAGGATGATCATCAGCTTGGCGATCTCCGAGGGCTGGAAGGAGAAGGAGTCGCTGACCACGATCCAGTTCTTATTGCCGCCGATCGTGCTGCCCACCACGAGTACCAGGACCAGCAGAATCAGCGAGATTCCGAGCCCTGGCCAAGCGAGAACCTTGAACCAACGGGCCGGGAAGCGGGAAAGCACCAGGATGGCGACAAAGCCTATGGCTGCAAAGACAGTCTGTTTGATGCCCAGGGTGAAGGGATTGGTCTCCTGCGAGACCTGTTCCACGGCGGAAGCGGAGAAGACCATCATCAGGCCGATGCAGGTCAGCGCCAGGCTGGAACCGAGAATCAAGTAATAACTGGAGTTGCGCGAACCGCCTTTGCCCTCCAGCCGAGGCCAGAAGCGCTCGTTGAAGTTCTTCAGTCGCTGTCGAATGCTCACCATCGGTTTTGCCCCCTCAACCACTGGTCTGGGGCTCTTCGACGTCGGGCGAGTTGGCGCGTTGACCATCAGCTACCTATTGCCCTTCGGTTTCGCGTATCCGCTTGTCCGCCTGCCCTTCCAGGAGCTCTCGCACGGCCGCGATAAATGCGTCACCACGCTGAGCGTAGGAAGAGAACTGATCGATGGAGGCAGCAGCCGGAGCCATCAGCACGGTGTCGCCGTCGGTGATCACTTCCGCGGCTGCCCTGACAGCTTGAGCCATCACAGCCGGTCCTTCGAAGACCGGCTGAGCGGATTCATTCTGTTCGATCGTGGCCGCGGATGACTGCTGCACCCTTCCAGTCTCGCCCGGACCCGGCTCGATCACTGGCACATTCGGTGCGTGTCGTGCCAAGGCCGAAAGCAGTGACTGATTGTCTTTGCCGATCAGGATGACCGTTTTGAGCTTTCCCTGATGCTGCTGGATGAGTTCTTCATAATTGGCGCCCTTGGAGTCACCACCGGCAATCCAGACCACCGAATTGAAGGAGCCCAGGGATGCAGCAGCAGCGTGCGGGTTGGTCGCTTTGGAGTCATTGATCCAGAGCACGCCATCAGATTGAGCGACCGGCTGAATCCGGTGGACTCCCTGATCATAGTTCCGCAATCCGTTTCGAACCGCTGTCGGTGCGACGCCGTAGGCCCGGACCAGGGCGGCCGCGGCAGCGGCATTGGCCACCAGGTGCTGCGGCACCAGATTCCCGATCTCGGAAAGCTGCATCAGCTCGGCCGCGGAATCCTTACGCTCCGCGATGAAAGCCCGGTCCACCAGGAGTCCCTCCACCACGCCCACCATGCTGATCGATGGCATTCCGGTGGTGAAACCCACCGCTCGGCAACCTTCAACGACGTCGGCCTCTTCCACCATCCGCTCGGTCTCGGACTGTTCGGCGTTATAGATGCAGGCTCTTTGAGTGTGCTGGTAGACCTTCGCCTTATCGGCGGCATAGGCTTCCATGCTGCCGTGCCAGTCCACATGGTCTTCGGCAAGATTGAGGCAGACACTGGCCACCGGGGACGCCGATTCCGTCCAGTGCAGCTGGAAACTAGAGAGTTCCAGCGCAAAGACGTCGTAGCCTTCGGGCTCGCGCACCGCGTCCAGAATGGGTGTGCCGATATTGCCCACCGCGATGGCGCGCAAACCGGCGGACTGCAGAATTGATTCCACCATCGTGGTCGTGGTGGTCTTCCCATTCGTCCCGGTGATGCTGATCCAGTCCGCGGTCTTGCGGCCGGCTCGTTCCCGGACCCGCCAGGCGAGTTCAATATCTCCCCAGATCGGAAGCCGTCGAGCGGCCGCCTCAGCTAACAGCGGATGACTAGGCCGCAACCCGGGAGAAGTCAGCACGAGTTCGGCGGGCAAGCCTTGAAAATCCGGCAACTGCTGAGCCGCTTCGGCGCCCAGCAAAACGGCTTCTGCGCCCACGATCTTCAGCGTGTCCGCGGCTTGCCGGGCGGCGTCGTCATCCGATTCCGCCACCACGATCACCCGGGCACCGAGTTCGATCAAGGTATCCGCAATGGAGAATCCGGTTTTACCAATCCCGGCGACCACCGCACGCAATCCTGACCAGTCCGCATCCCAGCTGGTCAGCTTGGAGAACCGGTCCTCACCAAGATTCGATGAGGCTCCGGTCAGTTCTTCTTCACTCAAAGCTGGACGACCCACTCAGCATAGAAAGCTCCCAATCCAATGGCCACAAAGAGCCCGCAGAGGATCCAGAACCGGACCACCACAGTGACCTCAGCCCAGCCCTTCAGCTCGAAATGATGTTGCAGCGGGGCCATCTTGAAGATTCGTTTACCACCGCTGAGTTTGAAGTAGCCCACCTGCAGAATCACCGAGAGCGTGATGATCACGAAGAGGCCGCCGATAATGGGCAACAGCAGCTCGGTGCGGGAGAGGATCGCGAAGCCTGCAATGGCACCGCCGATAGCCAAGGCTCCGGTATCACCCATGAAGATCTTGGCCGGGGAGGTATTCCACCACAGGAAACCGATCAAGGCGGCGCAGATGATCACCGAGAGCAGAGCCAGATCGAGCGGATCGCGCACCTCGTAACACGCCGGAGAGCCATTGCCGCGCAGTGAGCCGCAACTCTGGTTGGACTGCCAGATTCCGATCAGCGTATATGCGCCGAACACCATCACCGAAGCACCCGCTGCCAAGCCGTCCAGACCATCGGTCAGGTTAACCCCGTTGGTGGCGGCGGTGATAATCGCATTGGCCCAGATGATGAAAAGCACCACGCCGAGCCCGGCCCCCGCAAAAGCCAAGTCCAGACCGGAGATATCACGAGAGAAGGAAATCTTCAGACTTGCCGGGGTGCGCCCCTTACTGTCTGCGAAGTTCAGCGCGAGGATCGCGAAAGCAATGCCGATGACGGCTTGCAGGATCAATTTGGCCTTGGCGTTGAGCCCGAGAGATCGTTGCTTGGAGATCTTGATGAAGTCATCGAGGAAGCCGACCAGGCCCATACCCGCCATCAGGAAGATCAATAGCCAGCCGGAAACCGTAGGGCCGCTCCACCTCGGGTTCATCAGCCAGATCAGCAGGTGAGTGAGCAGATAAGCCAGGATCACCGAACCGATGACGACGGCGCCGCCCATCGTCGGAGTACCGCGCTTGGTGTGATGCGAGGTGGGTCCGTCGTCGCGGACGAACTGTCCGTAGCCTTTACGGACCAGCAGCCGGATGAAAAGCGGCGTGCCGATCATGGCCAGAGCAAGACCCAAGCCAGCGCCCATTAATATGGCAATCATATTCACTGTTCACCCAGCCTTTCTCGCTCGTTCGAATGGCTCTTCGCTGCGCCTAATGCTATCCGATCGCCTAAAAGGCGAAGCCCGGCATCGCGTGAAGACTTGAAGAGGACGATGTCTCCTGATCGCAATTCCTTCTCCAGAATCTCATACGCGGCATCGATATCTGCGGCGAACACCGATTCGTCTCCCCACGAGCCTTCGTTGATGGCACCGATATGCATGGCTCTGGCTTCCATCCCGACCACGACGAGCCGTGAGATGTTCAGCCGGACCACCACTTGACCGAGTGCGTTGTGTTCCCTGATGGAATCCTCACCGAGTTCGTACATCCCGCCGAGAACCGCCCAGGTACGTCGTTCCGGCGCACCGACGCCACGCCCGAGCTCAGCCAGGGTGCGGAGCGCGGCCCGCATCGATTCCGGATTGGCATTGTAAGCGTCGTTGATCACCGTGACGCCGTCGGGACGCTCGGTGACCTCCATCCGCCATCGGCTCTTCGGACCTTGGCCATCCAGTCCCTGAGCGATTTGCTGAGCGGGCAGTCCAGCCGCCCAGGCAGCCGCCGCGGCGGCCAGTAAATTATTCAGATGATGAATGCCGATCAGCCCGCTGTGCACTGAGAAGCGCTGCGCGGGGGCGCCGCCCCGAGCGGGGAACTCGAGATCGAAGATCGGGCGAGCGGCTGAATCGGTAGTCACATTCCAGGCCAGGACGGCGTCAGCGGCTTCCGGCACCGCTGCATTGCCGGTACCTGCTTCACCGAACCACAGCACAGGCGCTGTGCTTCGCGAAGACATCGCTGCCACTCGAGTGTCTGAGAGATTGAGCACTGCGGTTCCGGCAGCGCTCAGCGCCTCGACCAGCTCTCCTTTGGCGATCGCGATATTCTCCACCCCGCCGAATTCACCGGCATGGGCGGTGCCGACACCGAGCACTACACCGATATCCGGTTCGACCATGGAGGCCAGGTAGTTGATGTGCCCGATGCCGGTGGCGCCCATTTCGATCACCAGGAAGCGGGTGTCCAGATCGGCCCGGAACACCGTGAGCGGAACGCCGATCTCGCCGTTATAGGAACCTTCCGGAGCCACGGTTGCCCCGGCAGTTTCGAGCACTCCAGCCAATAGGTCCTTAGTGGTGGTCTTGCCCGCCGAGCCGGTGATGCCGATGACTGTCAATTCACCCTGCGAACGAATGCGTCGTACCGCCTCTGCCGCAAGCTGACCCATCGCCAGCACGGCATCCGGCACGATCACCGCGGGATAAGGCGTGCCGTCATCATCGAGGACTTCACGTTCGGCAAGCACTAAAACCGCACCAGCCCTGATGGCTGCGGCGATGAAGCTGTGCCCATCGGCGTGCTCTCCGGGCTTTGCCACATAGAGCGAACCCGGTGCGCAATCACGTGAATCGGTGCGAATTGCCGCTAGATCGACGGACAGCTGGTGAGGCGCACTGCGGCTCAGGTGTCCTTGGGTCAACGAAGCTATTTCGGCAGCAGAAAGTTCTATCATCTCGATTTAGGACTCTATCTCGGGAACCGGTTCAACGGTGAATCCGTATTTCACCAGAGCCACCCGAAGCTCTTCTCTGTCGTCCAGAGCCAGGTTCACTCCTTGTACTTCCTGCCAGACTTCGTGGCCGCGACCCGCGACCAGGATGGTGTCGGCAGGCCCGGCCAATTCAACGGCACGATCAATCGCGGCAGCTCGGGGCGCAATGTTTTCCACCTGCGTGTCATCCCAGGCGCTGTGCTGCGCGCCGTCGAAAACCTGCTGGCGGATCTGAGCCGGGTCCTCATCGTGCGGATCGTCATCAGTGATGATCACCACGTCGGCGTGCCTGGATGCCAGCGCACCCATGATCGGACGTTTGCCCTGATCTCGTTGTCCGGTCGCGCCGAAGACCACGATCAGTCGCCCCCTCAGTTCACCGCGCGCTGGGTGAACCGCTTCCATGGCTCGCCTCAGCGCATCAGGATTATGTGCGAAATCCACCACAGCGACCGGTTCCCGCGAGATCAGCTGCATTCGCCCGGGCACCTCGATGTCGAGGGGATCGAATTCATCGAGAACGCGTTGCAGCGTCTCAAGGTCTACACCAGAGGCATGCACCATCAGCACCGCTAGGGCCGCATTGGAGACATTGAAACCGCCCGGCAGAGAGGTGTGGAACCTCAGGTCTCCCTGGTCGCTGCTCAGCTCGACATCCCAGCCCAGTTCACGGGGCAGCGCGCTGCGCACCCTCCACTGAGCGACGTCGGAAGAATCAGAAGCCTCGGAAGAGGAGTCATCGGTGGTAGTACGCAAGGTGATGATCGGCACACTCGCGGCCTTCGCCATTTTCAGCCCCCACTCGTCATCGACGATGACCACCGCGGATTTGGCATGCTCCGGGCTGAACAATGAGGCTTTGGCAGCAAAATACTCTTCCATATCGCCGTGCAGATCCAGGTGATCTTGAGTCAGATTGGTGAATCCCGCGACGTCAAAGATCACCCCATCCACTCGGCCCAGGGTCAGAGCGTGCGAGGAGACTTCCATCACTGCGGCGTCCAGGGCATGCTCACGCATGGTGGAGAACACCGCGTGTAAATCGGTGGTATCCGGTGTTGTCAGGGTCGAGGGGACCCGCTGCTCCCCCACCAGGGTCTCGATGGTTCCGATCAATCCGCTGCCGCGGCCTAGAGCACCCAGAATGGAACGGATCAGATAACTCGTAGTGGTCTTGCCGTTGGTTCCGGTGATGCCGAAGAGCTTCATCTCGGATGCTCCGTCAGTCAGCTCCGAGCGGTAGATTCGTTCAGCGATGGTGGCCACTGCCGAGCGCGGTTCTGCGACCACTAGGACCGGAACGTCGAGGGCTGCTCCGGCCAATAGCTCGGCGCCCGCTGGGTCGGTCAGAACCGCCGCCGCACCGGCAGCGATGGCAGCCCCGGCATAGTGGGCGCCATGACTCGTCAGACCGGTCAGGGCCAGATATAGATCCCCCGGTCGAATCGCTCGGGAATCCAGGCTCACCCCGCTCAATCTCGTGCCCGCTGCGACTGCGGCTGCCCCGCTCAGCTCCAGGTTCACTATCCCGGCTAATTCGCTGAGCAGCAGGCCAGCAGGGTGCAGTGGCCGCAGGCCGATCGAGCTACCGGCAGCCGGAGTTTGGCTTTCATTCACGTTTGATTCTCTCCGTGCCGTCTAGAACGTGGTCTGCGGTTTGAAGGGCGGAGTGGTCGACGGTGGAACCTGATAGGTCTGCAGAACCTGTCCCATCACCGAGTTGAAGACCGGCCCCTGGGTGACACCGTAGATGTTACCTTGCGGGTGCTGCACGGTCACCAACACCACATATTCCGGATTCTCCATCGGTGCCATCCCCACGAAGGAGGCGGTGTATCCGCTGAATCCACCGGCTGAAGGAGATTCAGCGGTGCCGGTCTTACCCCCCACTCGATACCCGGGCACGCTGATGTCATTGTAATGCGCCGCCGTCACCACGCCCTCGAGCATGCCTTTGACCTGCTGGGCTGTTGAGGGGGAAATAACTTCAGTGCCGGGAGCTTGCGGGGTCTTGGTCTCCACACCATTGGCATCGGTGTAGGAATCAATCAGCCTGGGCTGCAATCGCACACCGTCATTCGCGATCGCCTGATATGCCATCGCGGTTTGCAACGGGGTCTGAGCAACGCCCTGACCGAAGAGAACAGTGTACTGCTGGCGGCCGTCCCATTTGTCCGGAGTGGCCAGGATGCCCGCGCTCTCGCCGGGAAGCGGAATGCCGGTTTTGCTTCCGACCCCAAATTTTTGCAGGTAATCGTAGCGCTGCTGAGGGCTCAGCTTGGAGCCGATCATCACGGTTCCGGTGTTCAAAGACTCAGCGAGCACCCCGGAGAGCGTCATATTGATGGTGCCGTGGTCCTCAGCGTCTGAGAAGGTCTGACCATCGATGGTGTAGGTGGGAGGGATGGTCAGATGGGTTTGCGGAGTGGCTTTGCCTTCTTGAATGACAGCTGCGGCGGTGACCGACTTCTCAGTGGAGCCAGGTTCAATCGCATTGGTGACGATCCTGGAGCCACGGTCAGCGGCCGGGGTTGCGCCGGGATTATTGGGATCTACCGTCGCGTTCTCAGCCATCGCGATGATATTGCCTGTTTTCACTTGCACGATAACGATATTGCCCCATTCGGCGCGCTGCTGCTTCACCTGGTTGGCGATCGCCTGTTGGGCGTAATACTGAAGATCCGCATTAATCGTGAGCTTAATGGTTTTCCCGTTGACCGCGGGAGTCACGGTGGTGGGAGCCCCTGGGATGACGATGCCGTCTCTGCCCATCTGGAACGTCCGGCTGCCGTCCTTGCCGCTCAATTGATCGTTCATGGTCTGCTCGAGCCCGGATCCGCCGCCATCGGGGCCCATGAAACCGACGATGTTTCCGGCCACCTGACCGAGCGGATAGACCCGCTTGGAGATCGGTTGGGAGGCGATGCCCGGCACCCGGAGCGCGGCGATCTTATCCTCCAACTCCGGAGTGACCGACTTGGCAACCACGTTATAGCGAGCCGTGCCGGTGACCAGTTTACGTACCTGCTCGACGTCCATCCCGAGTGCCGATGCCAATTCTGAGATGCCGGTATCCCTGGTGACTTCGGCTACTTTGCCGTCTGCGCCGACCCGTTTATAGGTCAGGCCCTTGGTGTTATTGACCTGGTCCACCACGATGTCGTAACGGACGATTGACTGAGCTAGCACCTTGCCATTGGCATCGACGATCTCGCCTCTGCTGGAGGCCAGCTTCTGGGTCTGGGTGAGCTGGTTGACGGCGGCCTCCGCGTAACCGCCCAAGTCGAGCCCCTGGACCAGCACGAGCTTGCCGGAGACGATGAGCAGCAGAGCCAGCAGTAAGCCCACACCCACCCGCAGTCGTCTGCGGGCTTTCAGAGAGATCTTGCTTTGTTTGGTCGATGGCGTTTTCACTGGCTGTGCTTTCAAAATATGGCCTCGTTACGTTCCGGCTGTCGACGATACTAGCTCGTGGAAGCCTGCTCAGTTTCCGCTCGGGGACTTTTGGTCCGGTGACGGGATGCTGCCACCGTGCAGATCGGCTTGCGGTCCCGGAGTGGCCGACGGACTAGCCGGAGTGTCCGAGTGCTGCCCAGCGAAGGGAATGCCCCCGATCAGCTGGCCGGGGGCGAGCGGGCCGCTCGGCAGGCTCGTCGCGACCGGGATGTTATTGCTCACCGGCTGGCTGTTCCCTGTTTCTGGGGCGGCGATCAACGGCAAAGGGTTGGCGAGCTTCGTCGCTGGCTTGGGCGATCCGGAGATCGTCTGATTGTCGAGGTTGATCTGTCCCGTGGAGTTTGCAGCGACCATACCTAATTGTTGCGCCTTCTGCGCAAGATTCTGCGGAGCCTGAGCATCTTGCAGTTGCTGTGTCAGAACCTGGTTCTGCTTGACCAGGGTGTCCTTTTTGCTGTTCAGCTGCACCAGTTCGTACTGGCCCGAGGAGACTGAGATATTCAACACCAAGACGGTCGCCATGGCGGCGACCAATGCGAGGAAGCAGAAAACCACAAAGGGCGCACGACGCCGGCCGGGTAGTGCCGCGACGAGTGAGAGCGGAGTGCGCGCAGGCGTTGATTCGGTGCTGGCTTTTGGGCTGCTCAGCGGATTGAGTACACGAGCGGCAGAGCCATGGGTGGCACTGCTGAGTTCCGCCGTGGCGCGAGCGGAGGGAGCAGCCGTCCTTTTCATATAAGGAGCTCTGGGCGTCCGTCGGGAGGAAGAGGCCTCAGCGCGTGGCGCTGCTGTGGCCTGAGACTGAGTCACGATGTTCTCCTCTTTTTGATTCGTTCCACTGCTCGCAAGCGGGCTGATGCGGCCCGGGGGTTCTCTTGGATCTCAGCTTCGGTGGGCACTTCGGTGCCCTTGGTGAGGATCTTCAGCTCGGCTTTGTGCTCCTCGAGTTCCACCGGAAAGCCGACCGGGGCACTCGAGTTGGCGCCAGTGCTGAAGACCTTTTTGACGATCTTGTCCTCCAAAGAGTGATAGGACATCACCACGGCTCGACCGCCGATGGCGAGGGAGTCGACGGCGGCCGGCACCGCGCGTTGCAGTACCTCAAGTTCTTCGTTAACTTCGATCCGCAGAGCCTGGAACGTCCGCTTGGCAGGATGCCCACCGGTGCGCGCGGCAGCGGCGGGAACAGCGCGTCGAATCACCTCAACCAACTCGCCCGTGCGCAGAAGCGGGGCCTGCTGCCTTGCCGCAACGATCTGCCGGGCAATGCGAGTTGAAAATTTCTCCTCTCCCCAACGGCGGATAATCGATGCGAGCTCGGCTTCCGAATAGTTATTGACGACCTCCGCAGCGCTCTGCCCGCGACTGGTGTCCATCCGCATATCGAGCGGAGCATCATATGAATAGGCGAATCCGCGCTCTGCCTCATCAAGTTGCAGGGAAGAAACTCCCAGATCCATCAGCACTCCGTGCACGCTGCCCTGAGGCTCAAGGCCGAGGTCTTCGAGCACCTCATCGATTTCGTCATAGACGGCGTGCACTAAGTCAATGCGATCGGCATAGGCTTCAAGCCGTTCGCCGGCCAGAGTTAAAGCCTGAGTATCTCGGTCGATGCCGATCAGGTGCAAGTTCGGGAAGCGCTGCAGGATGGCTTCGCTGTGACCGCCCATTCCCAGCGTGGCATCGATCGCTACCGCCCGCTCACCACGAGCATTTGCGGCTTCGAAGGCGGGAGCTAAAAGGTTGACGCAGCGATCCCGCAGCACCGGAGTATGCCGGGAAGCCGCTGCGGATGGTGGTATTGCCACTGCACTCCCCCTCGATTCGCTGCCTGCTTTGCCTTCAATGTGTTCCTTGAACCAGATCCCCATCCGCGCCGTACATTCCGCCTGGCTCCGGGGAAGGTGAGTCAGGTGGTGTAGGGCGGCTGGAGATCTCATTCAAGAAGCTCTAGAGAAGTCCTGGAATTGCGTTGTCATCAGTTTCAGAGAAGGAGTTCTCCTTCTCTTCCAAGTAGTCCGCCCACGCTGTGGCGTCCCAGATCTCGGCCCGAGAACCGGCTCCGATAACAGCCAGTTCCCGATCCAAACCCGCATAAGCCCGAAGCGCCGCCGGAATGGTGACGCGGCCTTGCTTATCCGGCATTTCATCAGAGGCTCCAGAGAGGAAAACTCGAATGTAGTCACGGGCTTGCCGACTGGAGATCGGTGCTTCTCGCATCTGCTCGTGAATGCGTTCGAATTCGCGCTGACTGAAAACGTAGATGCAACGCTCCTGCCCTCTGGTGAGGACCAGACCGTTGCCCAGTTCATCCCTGAACTTGGCGGGAAGAATCAGACGACCTTTCTCATCGAGGCGCGGCGAATGAGTTCCAAGGAACACCTCACCACCTCCTCCACCACTACCCTCTTACTCGCTCCACTTTACCCCACAATCCCCCACCGTCAATCTGCTCGGCGCTTTTATTCCCGTGTGTCGGAGGAATTTTTCCGCGGTTTTCCGCGTGATTTCAGGGGTGAATCGGCGGGGATGGAAGTGGAGGGAAAATCCGACTCAAACCGCCCAGCCGCTCGCTTTTTAAGACGACGGCCACCTATTCGCGGTCAAAAAGCGCTAGATATTCCCGCCAGAAGCCCCGTCGCGAGCTGCTAGAGCCGCCCAACCCGAGCGGTGGAGGAATGTGGAGGACCCCTCCCTCACGATCCAGTTGTCCCACTGAGTGTTACTGGAGTGGCCAGAGTTACGGCTTTATCGACTCATTCATAACTTCTGCACCACTGAGTGGGACAGCTGGTTGTAAGAGAAGCTGGGATTGGGCATAGAAAAACCCCTGGGCTAGGGGCCAGGGGTCAGAACGGGTGAGGTGAACGACGTATAGAACAAGAAGGGACAGGACAGCACGAATAGCTATGACGATAACGGGTCAAAGGGCTCTGGTTGAGCGGTCTGGAAGATCAGCCAGCTCTGCCTCGACAGGATCCGGACCGACTGGGAATCAAGGACACTCCTGAGTCATTCGCCTCTGCGGCGCTCGTCCCAACGATCCTCCAGATTACTCATGAAGCTGCTCTTGGCACCGGCAACTTTGGCGCCATCCGCGGAGGCAGGAGTTTTAGTGACGCGGCTTCGCATTGTGGCGATGAAGACGCCGGCCCCCATCACAATGAATCCCAGGACGCCGAGCCAGATCTGCTGGATACCGATACCGAGCAGCATCACGGAGAGGCCCGCTACCCCGATCACTACGCCCAGCAGAATATGCCGAGCCGAAAGTCTGCGCGCTCCATCAGTGCCCAGGGCACTGGCAAATTTGGGGTCAGTGTCATGCAACTGCTGCTCTAGCTGATCGAGCAGCCTCTGTTCGTGTTCCGACAGTGGCATCACGACCTCCTTCAGGTCCCGCCATCGACATGCCATATGTCTTGGCCTCGCTTTATGAACGAATACCCGCATGCTTCTGGTTCCAGCGTTGGCGAAAATTATTAAATCATCGCTCTAATTCCTTAAGAATAGGCTTCCCGAGCCAGAACTAAAAGCCGCAGCGAGAAAGCCCTGAGCGGCTCAGCAATTATTGCACCCGAGATCGCCGCTCAGCCTTCTTCGGTTGGCTTCTTTTTAAGAAGTCGGGCAGGTAAAACCTGGGAGGCTCCGAATTTCTCGCCCACTTGGTCGATCACTATTTCCGCTGATCGCCAGTTGTCGTCTCGTCTTTCCAAACTGAGCTGCACGGGAGTTTGGGCAGTTGTCTCCAAGCTTTCAGCTCTCAAGCCAATCAACCGCACGGCCATGGGCCGTTCTCCGAGTCCGGTCAACAGCTGAAGCGCGGTTTGGTAAATCAACTGAGCACTGTCCACCGGAACAGCCAGGGTTCGGGACCTGCTGATGGTGGAAAAATCCGCATAACGCAACTTAATCGCAATGGTCCTGGAGACATACCCGCTAGTCCTCAGCCGCCCGCCGGTGCGATGGGAGAGCCTGAGGAGTTCTCGGCGAAGCGAAGCCTCATCGGCGGTATCCACGGCAAAAGTTTCCTCCGCACCGATGCTTTTCTCCACCCTTACCGGGGTCACCGGCCGGGGATCTATGCCCCAGGCCAGGCGATGCACATGCTCCCCGGTCGCCCCCAGAGCGCGGCGCAAAACAGCCACCGGCGTCCTGGCGATCTGTTCCACGCTGTGAATTCCCAAGCCGGAGAGAACCTCCATGGTCTTCGCCCCCACTCCCCACAGCGCTCGTGCGGGCAAGCTATGCAAATAGGCCACGGTATCTTCTTGAGGAATCAGCAACAGTCCATCGGGCTTGCATCGCGCTGAGGCGATCTTGGCGACGAATTTATTGGCAGCCACCCCCACTGACGCCGTCACCCCTAACTCGGCTTTCACCCGCCGTCGAATCAACTGGGCTATTTCGAGGGGGCCGCCGAGCCGCCGCATCGCCCCGGCGATATCCAGAAACGCCTCATCCACGCTGAGCGGCTCAACGGCGTCGGTGATCGAAGAGAGCAGTTCCATCAGCACCTGAGACATTTCGTAATACCTCTGATGTCTGGGTTCTACGATGATCGCCTGAGGGCATAGCCGCATCGCCGCGGCCATCGGCATCGCCGAACGCACCCCGAAGGCTCGGGCTTCATAGGACGCAGAAAGCACCACAGATCGACCTTGCGGAAACCCCACGATCACCGGCATGTTGAGCAACTTCGGGTTTTCCAGCTGTTCGACCGCTACGAAGAAGGCGTCCATGTCGACATGCAGGATCGTGCAGTCCCGGAAATCTTGCCGAGCCGCAGACGCCGCAGCTGCTTCCTGATTGGTCATCGCCTCTTCATCATAATTCCGGCCACCGACAGCCTGGACACCGGGTGGCCGCCCAGTGCTCGGTCGTCCGCTCACACCGGTTCTCTGTCCTATACTGTGAGGCTTTACCCCTGATCCGCTTAGACTAGAAGGGTGATCCGACTTTCCAAGGCCTCCCGCGCCACCCTCACCGCCACTGGAATCCTGCTTTGCGGCATCGCCCTGACTGGCTGTGGAAATTCCACCGCGCAACCGAGCGGCAGCAGCCCTGCTAGCAGCAGCGGAACCAGTTCCGCCTCAGCTTCCGCGACGGATAGCGCCAGTTCAGCCGATGCGAGCGATGCCCCGTCCTCAGATACGAAGTCCACCGTCGGCGCATTGATCCAGGATTTCCCCAAAACCCTGCTGCCCTTAATGCCCGGCGCCGAGGTCAAGCTCAGCGTGGTAGATAAATCAACCAACCCGGCGACTGCCTCACTCGTCGGGAGCACTAGCTCAAGCAGCAAAGACATCGTTGATTTCTACACCAAGGCTCTGCAAGCCCAGGGCTTCACCCTCTTGCCCGGCGGCAATGTCGGCTCGGTCGTGAGCAAGGACTTCGTTCGTAAGGACGGCAAAGAGAACATCAATCTGTCGATTAGCTCTGACAACGGAACCAATACCTTCACCCTGGGTGCCAGCGTTGAGGCGGCTTCACTGAAGTGATGCAGCCCAAAGAATCTGCTCCTCTGCTCGGCAGAACCCAGGCAGAATTCATTCGGACTCTGGGGGCTGAACTCCAAGATTTCCTTGCCCTGAAGCGAGCCGAGTTAGGCGAAATCTCTGCCGATACCCCAGCCCTGATCGATACGATTGCCGATCTGGCAAGCGGTGGCAAGAGAATGCGGGCTCTACTGTGCTACTGGGGATGGCGCGGAGCGGGCGGAGACCCGAGCCCCAACACTCCCATCACCACGGCAGGGGCGTCACTTGAACTCTTTCAAGCCGCAGCGCTGATCCATGACGACATCATCGATCGTTCCGACATCCGCCGCGGTGCGCCTAGCGTGCACCGGCAGTTCAGCCAGCTCCACCAGCGCCAGCGCTGGGCATTGGACCCGGAACGCTTCGGCCATGCTGCAGCCATTTTGGCCGGAGATCTCTGTCTCTCCTTCAGCGAAGAGGTTTTCGCTGGCATGTCCTCCCTCGTCACGACCTCGGCCGCCAACCGAGCACGCCGCACCTTCAACACGATGCGCGCCGAAGTGATGGCAGGTCAATACCTCGATATCCTCGAGGAAGTAGCCGGCCCCTCTCGGGGACCAGCTGGCGCAGTTGAACGGGCGCAATCGATCATCCGCTATAAATCGGCCAAGTACTCGACAGAACATCCGCTGGTTTTAGGCGGCGCACTGGCGGGTGGTTCGGAAGAACTGCTGAACGGGTACTCCGCTTTCGCCTTACCGCTGGGCGAAGCCTTCCAATTGCGGGACGATATGCTGGGCGTTTTCGGCGATCCGCAGAGTACGGGAAAGCCCGCAGGTGATGACCTGCGCGAGGGCAAACGCACCGTGCTGATCGGTTACACGCTCCGCCTAGCTGAAGCCGAGGATGCCGAATTCGTCGATCAGCGCCTGGGCATACCTGATCTCTCTGAAACCGATATCGCCCAGATCCGGCGCATCATGACCGGGTGCGGAGCTGTTTCTGCCACTGAGGATCTGATTGAGCGCTACAGCAGTCAGGCCTTCACCGCTCTGGAAGCTCTTCAGATCGACGATTTCACCAGCTTGGCCCTGCACACCATGGCACAGGCAGCGGTGCAGCGAAGCGCCTGAAGCGCTCCTGAAATCACTGAGCGAAGAGGGTTACCAAGCGAGGGCTTGAGCTCGACGTCGTATCTCGGTCTTCCGCCCGGCCTTCAAGGCGTCAATCGGCCGGCCCGGCAGCGATTCATCCTCGGTGAAAAGCCAGGAGATGGCCTCTTCATCGCTAAACCCAGCGTCCGAAAGCACTACTAAAGTTCCTTTGAGGCTGTCCAGGACGTCGTTCTCGACGAAGAATTCAGCCGGCACCGAGCGGATCTTACGCTCACCGATCCGGAAGGCCAACAGGGAGCGGTCACTGATCAGGGAGTGGACACGGGTGACCGGGATATCCAGCAACGCTGCGACGTCAGGCAGCGGCAACCACTCGGTGACCAAGGATTCCAGGGGCGAAAGGTGATTAGCGCTGCTCTGATCAGCTGATTCGGTCAGCTGATCTTTTTGGTTCGGGGTGCTTTCAGTGGTACTCACGGTACAAGCCTGCCATATTTCTGCTTTCTCTGCGCGTCCCGACGGCCGCATATCACACAAAAAGACACGCCGCATTTTCAATACTGAATAAAGCCCAAACCTTGTGCTATGGGAAATTTAGTGTAAATTCACATTAGTCACATAAGAAACATAAATAACTCTGGCAACTTCAGCCACAAACCTGAGGATATGACCTTGCCCCGTCAGTTCAAGAACGAAAACAGCAGGCGTAAACAGCTAGCGCTCGCCGGAACCGCTGCGCTGCCGGTCATCGCGCTTTCCTCGCTGGCCCTCGCCCAGCCCGCCACCGCTGCCCCTGCACCACAGCAGCCGCTCAACGGCAGTGCTCATCAACTGGGTCTCGGTCTGAAGGCGCAGGCCATCTTGGACGCGCAGCTCAGTGGTTCATTCATTCCGATGTCGGCGCTGATCAGCAGGGTTCCCGCACTCAAACCTGCGGCTCTGCCCAGCAGCTACACCATTCGCTCCGGTGACACCATCAGTGGCATCGCGGCCCGCTATGGCCTGAACGTGAACAGCCTATTGAAGCTCAACAAACTCGGCGCAGCCACCTTGATCTATCCGGGACAGAAGATCAAGCTCAGTGGTTCCTCTGCAAGCGCCGCAGCACAGCCAACGACTGCGAAACCCACTGCAGCCAAGCCTGCCGCTGCAGTTTCTGGCAGTTACAAGATCAAAGCCGGAGACACCCTCAGCGGCATCGCAGCGCACTATCGGATCAGCCTGCAAAGCCTGCTCCAAGCCAATAAGCTCAGCCTGAACAGCATCATCTACCCCGGCAAGACCCTCCAGATCCCGGGAGCAGGTGCATCCTCACCCACTCCGGCGAAGAAACCAGCGGCGGCCCCGCCTGCAGCCGCACCGGCGGCCTCTGGCAGCTACAAGATCAAGGCGGGAGACACCCTCAGCGGTATCGCAGCCCGCTATCGGATCAGCCTGCAAAGCCTGCTCCAAGCCAATAAGCTCAGCCTGAACAGCATTATCTACCCCGGCAAGACCCTCAAAATCCCGGGAGCTGGAACCCCGGCAACGACGCCCTCGGTACCGAGCAGTTTCTTGCATTACACCTACCCCGAAGCCGTTGTCTCGCAAGCCAATAAGAACAAGGCTGCGCTGATGGCCGCGCCGGTTCCCAGCCCGGCTCAGATGAAGGTGATCATCGCCAATACAGCGCGGCAAATGGGAGTGGACCCTTCTTTGGCTTTGGCCTTCGCCTGGCAGGAATCGGGCTTCAACGCTCAAGCGGTCTCCCCCGCCAATGCGATCGGTGCCATGCAGGTCATTCCCTCTTCCGGGGAATGGGCTTCCCAGCTGGTCGGCAGGCATCTCAATCTGCTCAACCCTCAGGACAATGTGGTGGCAGGCATTGCGATCATCCGGGCCCTGGTCCGCACCTCGCCCTCGCTCAAACTGGCTATCGCTGGCTATTACCAAGGTCAGTACTCGGTGTCCCGCTACGGCATGTTCAATGACACCAAACAGTACGTCGCTTCGGTCTTGGCCCTGCAAAGTCGTTTCCGCTGAGTTATTTTGGGCCTAAACCCCTGGTTGATGGGTGTTGAATCCTACGAGTTTTAGGAACACCACCTAGGATCGAAGAGTGCAGGACAGGGTTCAGGAACCGCTCATCGGCTCACTAGTCGATCAGCGGTACAAGGTGTTGAGCAAGGTCGCGCGGGGCGGAATGGCCACCGTGTACCTTGCCATAGACCTGCGCCTGGACCGGCAAGTGGCACTCAAAGTGCTGCACCCTCACCTGAGCCTGGACGATTCCTTTCTGAGCCGACTCGGCAGTGAGGCCAAAGCCGCCGCCAAGCTGTCACATCCGCATGTGGTGGGCGTTCTCGATCAGGGCGAAGAACAACTGGATAATCACCAGCTCGCCTATCTGGTGATGGAATACATCCCCGGCCGTACCCTGCGCGATGTACTTCGCGAGCACGGTTCGCTGAGCCCGCGTCTGGCACTGGCTTACCTTGACGCCGTCGTCGAAGGTCTGGCAGCGGCGCATCGCGCTGGCCTGGTGCATCGCGATATGAAACCGGAGAACGTACTAATCGCCGACGACGGACGGATCAAAGTCGGCGATTTCGGTCTGGCTCGCGCGGTCACCACCTCGACGAACACCGGCACCCTGATCGGCACCGTGGCCTACCTCTCCCCCGAATTGGTGATGGGCAGGACAGCCGATGCCCGAAGCGATATCTATGCGGTCGGCATCATGCTCTATGAACTGCTCACCGGAGAGCAACCGTTCCGCGGTGAAGTGCCCATCCAGGTGGCTTATCAGCATGTGAATTCCAGCGTGCCTCCGCCATCAGTGGTCTTGCCAGGGCTGGCCCCGGATCTCGATGAACTGGTTCGCTGGTGCACCGAGGCCGATCCTGAAGACCGTCCTCACGACGCCGATGCGTTGCTCGGGGAATTACGGCATATCCGCACCACGCTGAGCGATCAACAACTCGACTACTCCGCGCCCTCCGGTGGAATTCCGAACCCTCCTCTGCATCCCCCGACCACCGTTCTGCCACCGGCTGACAGCGAAACTGAACACCCCACCGAAGCGCTGACGGCGCAACCAACTCAGGCGATTTCCCGGCCCACCGAATTCCTGAATCGCGGCGTCAATCCCACCACGGTGATGGATCGTCATGCGCCGCTGGCCATGGAAGTCGATGAGGAGGAGCCCAGGCTGAGCCCACGGGCCGCCCGCGCTGCGGCTAAGAAAGCGGACAAAGCCGCGCAACGCGAAGCCGCCCGTACCGCCGCGACTCCCACTACCAATTTGCGGCGCGGGAACCCTCGCCGTCGAGGCTTGATCTGGCTTGTGCTGGTACTGATCCTGGCGTTACTCGGGGCTACCGCCGGTTGGTTCTTCGGACTGGGCCCGGGCGCACTCGCCACGGTGCCGGATTTGCGGAACAAAACCGTCACCGAAGCTCAAGCTGAATTGCAGAGCCTGGGCTTCAACTCAACCACTGAGAA
The DNA here is from genome assembly GCF_043789415.1 of Psychromicrobium ferritrahens. NCBI lineage: Bacteria > Bacillati > Actinomycetota > Actinomycetes > Micrococcales > Micrococcaceae > Psychromicrobium > Psychromicrobium ferritrahens. The sequence continues at coordinate 297,712 of NZ_JBDLLW010000002.1, forward strand.
TCTCAATCATGAAACGGTGTCCGTCGACCACGTGATTTCGACCGAACCGGCAGCCTATGTTCAGCAACGCAAGTTTCAGATCGTGGTGCTGCAGGTCTCGCTGGGGCCAACTCTCTACGATGTACCAGATCTGACCGCGAAGAGCTTGAACGATGCGAAATCCCTGCTGAATCAAAACCATCTCGGGCTCGGCAAGGTCAGCCAGCAGTATGACGAGACAGTACCGGCTGGCCAGGTGCTCAGTCAGAATCCCGCCACCGGGGTGAAGAAACGCGGAGCCACCCCGGTGGACCTGGTGGTGTCTCAAGGTCCGAAGCCAATTCCGGTACCTTCGGTGGTGGGCCAGAGCCAGGACGCCGCCACTAAGGCGATCAGCGATCTCGGCCTCAAGGTGACGGTGTCTCCAGATCAAGTCTTCGACGCCGATATTCCGGCGGGGTCGGTGGTCTCACAGACCCCGAAATCAGGGACCCTGACCAAGGGAGGCGCCGTGACTCTGGTGATCTCCAAGGGTCCGAAGATGGTTCAGGTCCCCAGTTTCGTGGGCAAGCAGGTCAACGACGCCATCGCTCAGCTCAAGCAATTGAAGCTCAAATACCACGTCACCGAGATACTCGGCGGATTCTTCGGCACGGTGCGAGCCCAGGACCCGATCAACACCTCGGTCCCAGAGGGCACCGTGATCGAACTCACCGTGGTCTAGAGGCCGCACTTCCGAGGGCAAGACGGAGACCGGCTACGCAAAACCACCCGTCCCACTGAATGTTACGGATGATGCAGATGTGGCAATAATCCGGCATCATCCGTAACTTGCGCAACACTCGATGGGATAGCTGGTTTCAGGAGGACGCGAGTGGGGCTAGCGAGAGGCCTGAGAAAGTGCCCCGGAGACCAGGAACGCCATCTCAAGAGACTGCATATGGTTCAGCCGCGGATCGCAGACCGATTCATAACGGGTCAGGAAGGCCTCTTCATCAATCGGATCGGCCCCACCCAGGCACTCTGCGACGTCGTCACCGGTCATCTCCACGTGCATGCCACCTGGGAAGGTTCCCAGGCCCTGATGCACCTCGAAGAAGCCGCGTACCTCATCGATCACATCGTCGAAGCGACGGGTCTTGTAGCCATTGGGCGAGGTCACCGTATTGCCGTGCATCGGATCGGTCACCCAGAGCACTTGAGCTCCGGACTCCGTGACCTTCTGCACCAGGGACGGCAGTTTCTCCCGAATGTTGGCAGCCCCCATCCGCGTGATGAAGGTCAGCCGGCCCGGCTCCCGGTTTGGATCCAGCGTATCGATCAAGCGGAGCGCGTCGTCCCCCGTCGTGCTGGGCCCGAGCTTGACGCCAATCGGGTTCCGCACCCTGGAGAGGAAATCCACATGGGCGCCGTCCAGCTGCCGAGTGCGCTCACCGATCCACAGGAAATGCCCGCTGGTCGCGTAGGGGTTGCCGGTTCGTGAGTCGATCCGGGTCAGCGCCCGCTCGTAATCGAGCAGCAGAGCCTCGTGACTGGCGAAGAACTCGGTGCGCTTGAGCGCCTCGAAATCGGAGCCGCAGGCTTCCATGAAACGGATCGCCCGGTCGATTTCACCGGCCAGCGATTCGTAGCGTGCATGCGCAGGGTTCTGCGTGAAGCCCTTGTTCCAGTGATGCACCAGCCGCAGATCGGCGAAACCGCCCTGCGTAAAGGCACGGATCAGGTTCAAGGTCGAAGCCGAGGTGTGGTAGGCCTTGACCAGGCGAGCAGCGTCATGACCCCGGGATTCCGGGGTGAAGTCGTAGCCATTGACCATATCGCCACGGTACGCGGGCAATGTGATGCCGTCCCGTGTCTCATCGTTCGAGGAGCGGGGTTTGGCGAACTGGCCGGCCATCCGGCCCATCTTGATCACCGGAAGCGAAGCTCCGTAGGTGAGCACTACCGCCATCTGCAGGATGGTGCGCACTCGGGCGCTGATCCGATCCGCAGTGGCAGCTTCGAAGGTCTCAGCGCAATCGCCGCCCTGCAGCAAGAAGGCCTTGCCCTGAGCGGCCTGGGCCAGCCGCTCGCGCAGCACATCGACCTCGCCGGCGAAAACCAGAGGAGGCAGACTCGAAAGCTCTTGGATCGAAGCCTGATAGACGTTCTCATCCTGCCAGCTGGGCTGCTGCGAAATGGGCAGCGAGCGCCAGGCATCCAGGCCTGGGTAGTTCGCTGCGCCTGCCTGGCCGAGCCGGGCGGCAGAGTCGTCGAAGGTTTGCGGCGTGGTATGAGTCAGATCTTGCACGCCATAAGCCTAGTTGTTCTGCACGCTCAATGAGACCTCGGGGCGTAATCTACGCTGCAGGCGGATAACAATTCATCGCCGAGCGCTTCAGCTAGCGGCTTCTTCGCTGCCCATTGGCTCTGCTGTGGCGTCACTCGCCGGGTTCAGAGGCGGCACTTCCGTCTCTTCGTCGCGCAAGGGGCTCTTCGCACTAGCCGGGGTGACCGGGGGCGCCGCTTCGCCCTCCTTGCGAGATGACTGCCGCTCTTTGACGGTGCTGGCGTAGGCATCAACGTATTCCTGACCTGACAGCCTCATCAGCTCATACATGATTTCGTCGGTCACGCTGCGCTGCACGAATCGGTCGTCTTCAAGCCCTTGATAACGACTGAAATCCAGCGGTTCACCGAAGATCATCCCAATCCGCCGGATATTGGGCAGTTTCCGGCCGATCGGCTGCACCTTATCGGTACCGATCATCGCCACCGGAATCACCGGAACCCCCGAGCTGAGGACTAATTTAGCCACTCCCACTTTGCCTCGATACAGCTTCGCGTCGGGGCTTCGAGTGCCCTCGGGATAGATGCCCAGGAGTCCTCCCTTGGCGAGCACATCGGCTCCAGTGCTGAGCGAATTCGCCGAGGCGGCCCCACCGGAACGGTCCATCGGTAGCTGATTGGTCAGTCTGAAGAACAGCGCGGTCAGCTTGCCTTTGAGCCCCGCGCCGGTGAAATATTCGGATTTCGCCAGGAACACCACGGGCCGGGGCACCATCAGCGGCATGAAGATCGAGTCCGAAAAGGACAAGTGGTTACTGGCAATGATCGCTGGCCCGGTTTCGGGCACATTGTCGAGGCCCTTGACCCATGGCCGGAAGAGCAACTTGAGCAAAGGGCCCAAGAAGATCTTCTTCAATACCCAATAAAACACGTCTCGCCTTTTCTCCGCCTCAGCCGGTGAGCACTCGCCGACTCTGCCGGTCTATGGCCGGGCATTCTGCAAGACTACTCTAGTGAGATAACCTGCTAAAAGGGATCTTTTTGCAACGACAGCAGCAGACGATGAGGCGCAGCATGCACGAACCATTCATCAGCACCGGGCACGGTGAATTGGCAAAAATAGGCGTTGTGGTCTCACATGGCTTCACCGGTTCGCCGGAGAGTATGCGCCCGTGGGCAGAAAATCTGGCGAAACAAGGATTCTCCGTGAATATGCCGCTGCTTCCCGGGCATGGCACTAGCTGGGAACAGCTGAGCCGCACTCCTTGGCAGCAGTGGTATGCGGGTGCCGAGGCAGCCTATTTCGAACTCTCCAGTCGTTGCGAACAGGTCTTCGTCGCTGGGCTCTCAATGGGTGGCGCGCTCGCCCTGCGCTTGGCGGAGCATCATCCGGTGGCTGGACTCGCCCTGGTCAATCCAGCTCTGACGGCCGCCGACCCGCGGGCCAAATTAGCCGGAATCATGCGGTATTTCGTCAAAAGCGTGCCCGCTATCGGCAATGACATCATCAAACCGGGAATGGACGAGCACGCCTATTCCCGAACCCCGGTCGCCGCGGTTCATCAGCTGAACCAACTCTTCAAAGACACCACAAAGCACCTAGACAGAGTCAAAGCACCGACCATTCTCTTCCGCTCCACCGTTGACCATGTGGTGCCGGATTCCTCAGTGACCGCCATTCAGAACGGGGTCAGCAGTAAAGACCTGCGGCTCGTGCAGCTTTCCCATAGCTACCATGTGGCCACCCTGGACCATGATGCGCCCACGATCTTCGCGGAGTCCGCAGCATTCTTCCGGGAGATCGCCGGTGTCTGAACCTTCGAAGGAGTCCCCGCAGCCCAATGAGGAGGAGATCTGGCAGGACCTGGTCTCTCGCCTCGAAGAGGACGCCGATCAGACCTTATTGGGCGATCAGACCCTGCTCGGGGATCAGCCCGGTCGCTCCGGGAAGAGCCAGAACGATCCTCAAAGCGCGCAGCCTTCCGGTGGCTTCGGGGACTTCGATCCACTCAATGTCAGGCGCCTCTCGGAGCCATCGCAAGGGCCACGAGACTACAGCCCGCCGGAGGACGAGGAAGAATTCGTTCCGCAGGAGCCCGCCTCACTGGCCGGTGTGGAGCCCTCCATCGCACTGGCCTGGATCGGTGCCGCAGGAGTTCCGATAGCGCTGCTCTGCGCGGCGATCTTCTGGCGTGATGCGCCGCTGCTGGTCATTATTGCCGCCATCCTGATCTTCCTGGTCTCGGTGGGCTATCTGGTGTACCGGCTGCCCGGCCAGCGCAGCGATGACGACGACGGCGCCCAGGTCTAGCGCGATTCCGCTGGGAAGCTCAGCTCGTTCTTGGTGAACGAGAAAGGTCGGCGGCCCCGATGAGCCCGGCAGAGGAGCCCAGTTCGGCCAGCTCGATCCGAGCCGCGGGGCGAAAACCACGCCCGGTCAGATTCCGTTTGAAAGCGCGTCGCGTCGGCGTCAGCAAAAGCTCTCCCGCACCGCACAGGCCACCACCCACTACGAACATCCCGGGATCCAAGGCGGCGGCCAGATTAGCCAGGCCCAAGCCGAGCCAGGAGCCGATGTCCTCGATCAGCTCGATCGACGCCGGATCTCCTTGCTGGGCCAGCTCGGTGACGACGGTGCCGGTGATCGAGTCGATTTCGCCGTCCACCACCCGAAGCAGTTCCTGTGCCACCGGGGAATTCGCTCGCGCCAGTTCCCGGGCTTCCCGGCCCAGCGCGTTGCCGGAGGCATACTGTTCCCAACAGCCCCGGTTGCCGCATTCGCAGCGATGACCACCGGGCATGATCACCTGATGGCCGAACTCCCCCGCGACTCCGAAGCGGCCCCGTTCTAGCCTGCCGTCCATCACCATGGCTCCGCCGATTCCGGTGCCCAGGGTGATGCAGACTAAGCGGCTTTCGCCACGCGCTTTACCGAATTTCCATTCAGCCCAGGCGGCGGCGTCCGCATCGTTGGTGAGCATCACGGGACGCCGCAGCAGCCTTTCCAGATTCTCCCGAAGCGGCTCATTGCGCCATGCCAGATGCGGGCTGAAAAGCACTGTGCCGCCACTGAGATCCATCCAGCCCGCGGCGCCGATGCCCACTGAATCGATCTGATGGTCCTTGCCCAGCTCGGAGACCAGCTCGACGATGGTGGCCTCAACGGCCCGGGGATCGCGGCCAGGTGTTCGCCGTCGTTGCTCGGCGAGCACCGCACCGTGCTCGTCCACCACCCCCGCGGCGACCTTGGTTCCACCGATATCAATGCCGATCGCCAGGCCTGGCTTCGATGGATCAGGTGTTTGCGCGTTCACAGCATTATTCTAGGAGTAGTTGGGAAACTCCGTTTTGCACAGTAAAGTTACTGGTCAGTAGATATCGAGGGAGCTATCGTGCAAGAAATTTCCGTACCGGCCGTCGTGAGCATTCCAGAGCAGAGCAATTGCACTGATCTTTTGGAAAAACAGGCGAATAATCCGGCGAATCGTGCGCTCTTTGCTGTGCTGAACCAGTCCGGCGTTTGGCAAGACATCAGAGCAAGTGAATTCCGTACCGATGTGCGGGCTCTCGCCAAGGGCCTGATTGCCAGTGGCATCAACCCCGGCGACCGGATCGGCATCATGTCCCGCACCCGTTATGAGTGGACCCTGGTCGACTTTGCCATCTGGTACGCGGGTGCTATTTCGGTGCCGATCTATGAAACCTCCGCGCCTAGCCAAATTGCCTGGAACCTTTCCGATTCTGGCGCTGTCGCGGTCTTCGGTGAAGCTGACTCTCACCTGAGCAGCATCCATCAAGCGGTGGAATCCGAGGATCTCACGGCGACTACCCAGTTCTGGAAGATGTCCGACGGCGGTCTGGACGTCTTGCGCGAAGCAGGCCAGGGCGTCTCCGATGAGGAACTCGAGCAGCGCCGTTCAGCGGCTGGACTGCGCGATATCGCCACCCTGATCTACACCTCGGGCACCACTGGCCGCCCCAAGGGCACCGAGATCACCCACGGGAATTTCGTCGAACTCTCGGAGAACGCGCTCGGCGTGCTCTCCGAAGCGGTGGCCACCGATGGCGCTCAGACGATCATGTTCCTGCCGCTAGCGCACGTCTTCGGCCGCTTCATCTCGATTCTGAATGTCGCCGCAGGCGCTCGCACCGGTCACACACCAGACATCAAGAATCTGCTCTCCGACTTCCAGAGCTTCAAGCCCACCTACATCCTGGCCGTTCCCCGCGTTTTCGAGAAGGTTTACAACTCAGCGGCCCTCAAGGCTGAGTCCGAGGGCAAGGGAAAGATCTTCGGAATCGCGGCGGAGACCGCGATCCAGTATTCCAAGGCTCGTCAAAAGGGCAAGGTGCCCTTCGTACTCAACCTCAAGCACGGGCTCTTCGACAAATTGGTGTACTCCAAATTGCGCACCGCAATGGGCGGTCAGTTGCAGTACGCCGTTTCGGGTGGCGGTCCATTGGGCGAACGCCTTGGGAATTTCTTCTACGGCATCGGTGTCACGGTGCTGGAAGGCTATGGCCTGACCGAAACCACTGCTCCGGTCACGGTGAACCGTCCAGATTTGATCAAGATCGGCACGGTGGGCAGGCCTTTACCGGGCAATGCGGTCCGAATCGCCGAGGACGGCGAAATCCTCACCAAGGGCGTCTGCGTAATGCGAGGCTACTTCCAGCGCGAGGACCTGAGCGCTGAAGCCTTCGTCGACGGCTGGTTCCGCACCGGGGACATCGGCCAGCTCGATGAGGACGGCTTTCTCAGCATCACGGGACGCAAAAAGGAAATCATCATCACCGCGGGCGGCAAGAACGTCGCGCCTGCCCAGCTGGAGGATCAGATCCGAGCCGATGCTCTGGTTTCGCAGTGCCTCGTGATCGGTGAAGGCAAACCCTTCATCGCGGCACTCGTCACGCTGGACGAGGAGGCCCTTCCGCAATGGGCAAGCCATCACGGTCTGGCAGCCGATATCAGCGTGGAAGCGGCCGCGCGGGAACCCGTCGTACTGGCTGCGGTGCAAAAGGTGATCGACGGCGCCAATGGCTCGGTATCCCACGCGGAAGCCATTAAGTCGTTCCGTATTGTGCCGACCGATTTCACCGAGACCAGCGGTCATCTGACGCCCTCGTTGAAGATCAAACGGGCCCAGGTGCTCAAAGATTTCGATTCCGTGGTGGAAGAGATCTACTCGGCCCCCAAGCCTGCCTAGGCGGCGAGTTCACCCGAGCAGCAAACTGCGGTACAAGCAGGCTTCCGTGACGTCGGAAGCCTGCTCAAGGGTCCGCAGCCGAGGTAGCTGCTGAAAAAGCTGTCAGAACTGCCCGGCAGGAATTAGCTGCCCTGCAATTCATCCACGGTGAGTGCCGCGAGTTCCATCACTGCGGCCCGGGTCGCGGGGCGCAGCCTGGCCAGATCGACCCTGCTGCCTTCGGCCAAGTGCTTGTCGTAAGGCAGCCGCAGCACCGACTTCACCCGGGAGCGGAAGTGATCTTCGATCTCTTCGACGTTGACCAGGGTCCCCTCCCCCGCGGACATATTGATCACCACAATGGCCTTGGCCACCAAGTCGTGACGACCATGGGCTTCCAGCCAGGACAGGGTCTCAGAGGCCAGCCGGGCCTCATCGACGCTACCGCCGGAAACCAGCACCACGGTATCGGCCTTTTCCAGGGTGCCCTTCATCACCGAATGCACCATGCCGGTGCCTGAATCGGTGAGCACGATCGAGTAGTAACGGCTCAGGATGTCGGTCACTGCCCGGTAGTCGGCGTCGTCAAATGCTTCGGCGATCGCTGGGTCGGTATCGGAAGCCAGTACGTCCAGGCGTGAGCCGTCCCTGGCAACATAGCTCGCCAGTTCAGAGAAGCTATTGACGGAAAAACGGTTTCTTACCAGCTGCCGCGCTGTGTAATCGGCACGGCCCGGGGAACGGTCTGAAAGCGTGCCACGATCCGGATTGGCATCCATTGCGATCACCCGGTCCTCCCGCATATCGGCGAGGACCATGCCGAGCAGAGTGGTCACCGTGGTTTTACCCACCCCGCCCTTGCGCGAAAGCACCGGAACATAGCGGGTCCGCTGGCCCAGCCGGGCAGCGATTCGATGATTCATCACCCGCTGCAGTCGGACCTTATCCGAATCTCCGACGTTGATATAGCCGAAAGAGCTCAGATAGAGCCAGCGGCGCCAGCCGGAGACCGGCGGGGTCTGCTGGCCGAGCAGCAATCGATCGGCGGTCAGCGCAGCTGCCGGTTCCGGTTTGCCCTGGTTGTCCTGACCACGACGTGCGCTCGCCTTATTCGCCTCAGTCTCCTGAGCGGCAGGGACTTGTTCCTTGCTGCTGCCTCCGCTGGGCTGCCAGGACGGCGCCTCCGGCTCGATGGCTTCGACAGCTTGAGCGCTGAACTGCGGCGCCGCCTCCGAACCGGCTTCTTCCCGACCGGATTCAACAGCCTCGATCGTGACTGACTGATCCTGGGTTGCTTGGCTCTGAGCGGGCTCATCCGGCTGATCAGAGGCGGACTGCTCGGAGTCGGCTGTGGCTGCCTCGGGTTGCTGTTCCGAAGCGGGAAGCACAACCTCGGTCAAAGTATTCAACACGCCCGTGCTGGAAGGATCGGCAACGCTGTCGTTGCTCAGATCTCCGTGCGTAGGCTCGGTTTTCTCTGTTTCGAGTGCCATGCTCATCTTCCCCCTGGGCTCAATGGTTCATCAGCCGCGCAGAACGCTCAGCTTAAACCAGCATTCACCCTAACGCACAAGGGCTGCTGAGCGCTAAAACAGCTGATCCTCAGGATTCAACCACCAAGAGCAGATCTCCGCCGTGCACCTGCTCCACCTGGGAGATGGCGATCCGGCTGACCTTCCCGGCGACCGGGGTGGTGATCGAGGCTTCCATCTTCATCGCTTCGATGGTGGCTACGGTATCGCCCGCCGCTACGGTATCGCCCGCCGCTACTGCCAGCGTCACCGCCCCGGCGAAGGGCGCGGAAACCTGGCCCGGCACCTGAGGATCGGCCTTCTCCGCGGATTTCACCTTCGACTCAATGCTCTTATCCCTGACGTTGACCGGCCTGGATTGGCCGTTCAGCGTGCACATCACCAAGCGCATGCCCTTTTCATCGGGGTCGGAGATCGCTTCAAGGGAGGCGATCAGCCGCACGCCCTTGCCCAGCGGGATCACGTGCTCCTGGCCGCGCTGCAGGCCAAAGAGGTAGTCCCTGGTATCCAGGACTGAGACATCGCCGTAGTTGTTCCGCACCGCTTGGAATTCCTTGGTCGGGGCGGCAAAGAGCAGTCGGTTGAGGGTAGCCCGGCGAGTTGCCGAATCCGCGGCGAGACCTGCCCGGTCCTCCGCCGTCAGTTCCGTCTCACGCAGCTTGATCACCCGGCCCTGCAGGGCTTTGCTGCGGAAAGGCTCAGGCCATCCTCCGGGTGGGTCCCCCAGCTCGCCGGAGAGGAAGCCGATCACCGAATCCGGAATATCGTAGTTCTGCGGATTCTGCTCGAAATCTTCTGGATCGGCGCCGATGCCCACCAGGTGAAGCGCCAGATCGCCCACCACTTTGGAGGACGGCGTGACTTTGACCAGGTGCCCGAGGATCCGATCGGCGGCGGTGTACATATCTTCGATCGCCTCAAATCGCTCCCCCAGCCCCAGGGCGATGGCCTGCTGGCGCAAATTGGAGAGCTGCCCACCCGGGATCTCGTGCTGATAAACCCGGCCGGTCGGCCCCGGAAGCCCTGATTCAAAAGGCGCGTACACCCGGCGAATCGCCTCCCAGTAGGGTTCCAGTGCGCTCACTGCTTCGAGCGAGATACCGGTGTCCCGCGGGGTATGGGCGAGCGCGGCGACGAGCGCCGATGCGGAGGGCTGGCTCGTGGTGCCGGCCAAGGCAGCCGAGGCGACATCCACGGCGTCCACTCCCGCCTCAACGGCAGCCAGCAGGGTGGCTAGCTGACCGCCTGCTGTGTCGTGGGTGTGCAAGTGCACCGGAAGGTCGAAGCGCTCTCGGAGCGCGCTGACCAGCTTCGCTGCCGCCGCAGGGCGCAATAGCCCGGCCATGTCCTTGATCGCCAGGATATGCGCGCCAGCGTCAACGATTCGCTCGGCCAATTCCAGGTAGTAGTCGAGGGTGTAGAGCTTCTCCTCGGGGTTGAGCATGTCCGAGGTGTAGCACAGAGCCACTTCGGCAACAGCTGTGCCGGTATCCCGGACCGCTTTGATCGCCGGAGCCATCTGACTCACATCGTTGAGCGCGTCGAAGATCCGGAAGATATCGATGCCGCTCGCGGCGGCCTCCTGAACGAAAGCTTCCGTGACGTCCTCCGGGTAGGGCGTGTAGCCCACGGTGTTGCGGCCTCGCAAGAGCATCTGCAAGCAGAGGTTCGGCAGCGCTTGGCGCAGCGCGCTGAGCCGCTCCCAAGGATCCTCGCCCAGGAACCGCAGGGCGACGTCGTAGGTGGCACCACCCCAGGCCTCCACTGAGAGCAGTTGAGGAGTGAGCGCGGAGACCGCGGGACCGGCAGCCACCAGGTCCCTAGTGCGCACCCTGGTGGCCAGCAGCGACTGGTGAGCATCACGGAAGGTGGTATCGGTGACAGCCACGGCCTGTTGAGCGCGCAACTCAGCAGCGAATTTCTCAGGACCCAGTTCCAAGAGCCGCTGACGAGAGCCGGCCGGCAGTTCCGAACCGTCGAGCTTCGGCAACTTCAAGGCGGGATCCGCGTGGACCTTGAGTTCACCGTGAGGCTTATTGACCGTGACGTCGGCGAGCCAGCTCAGCAGTTTGGTGCCACGATCCGCTGAGACATGGGTTTTGAGCAGTTCCGGGCGTTCTTCGATGAAGGAGGTTGCCACGTTCCCGGCGATGAAGTCCGGATCGTCCAGCACGGACTGCAAGAAGGGGATGTTCGTGGAGACACCGCGGATTCTGAACTCTGCCAGCGCCCGACGTGCTCGGGCGACGGCGGAGGGATAGTCACGACCGCGACAGGTCAGCTTCACCAGCATGGAATCGAAATGCGGGGAGATCTCCGCTCCCGAGTAGACCGTACCGCCGTCGAGTCGCACTCCGGCACCGCCCGCGGAACGGTAACCGGTGATCTTCCCGACGTCGGGGCGGAACCCGTTCGCCGGATCTTCGGTGGTGATCCGGCATTGCAAGGCGGCACCCTTGATGAACACGGTGTCCTGGCTCAGCCCCAGCTCCGCCAGGGTGGCTCCCGAAGCGATCCGCATTTGCGCCTGCACCAGGTCCACATCGGTGATCTCCTCGGTCACCGTATGCTCGACCTGGATCCGCGGGTTCATCTCGATGAAGACATGCTGACCGGCACGATCTCCGGCGGTGTCGACCAAGAATTCCACGGTGCCCGCGTTGACGTAACCGAGCGCTTTGGCGAAGGCGACGGCATCCCGGTACAAGGCCTGGCGAATCGAATCGTCGAGTTGCGGAGCGGGAGCGATCTCGATGACCTTCTGGTGCCTGCGCTGCAAAGAGCAGTCCCGCTCGAAGAGGTGCATCACATTGCCCTGCGCATCGGCCAGGATCTGAACCTCGATGTGACGCGGACGGAGCACCGCCTGCTCCAGGAACATCGTGGGATCACCGAAGGCTGCATCCGCCTCACGCATCGCTGCTTTGAGCGCCTCGGGCAGTTCCTCCCGGGTCTCCACCCGACGCATCCCCCGACCACCGCCGCCCGCTACTGCTTTGGCGAAGATGGGAAAGCCGATCTCATCCGCTGCCGCAATCAATTCATCAAGATCTTTCGACGGCTCGGAGGACTTCAAGGTCGGAACGCCTGCCGCCTTAGCGGCTTTGAGCGCGGAGACTTTGTTTCCGGCCAACTCCAGCACTTCGGCCGGAGGGCCGACGAAGGTGATCCCCGCCGCCTGGGCGGCCCGGGCCAGATCGGGGTTCTCGCTGAGGAAGCCGTAGCCGGGGTAAATAGCGTCGGCACCGGCCTCCTGCGCAACCCGGACGATCTCCTCGACATCGAGATAAGCCCGGACCGGATGCCCCTCTTCACCGATCAGATATGCCTCATCAGCTTTCTGCCGGTGAATGGAATTCCGGTCTTCATGGGGGAACACCGCCACGGTTTTAGCGCCGAGTTCGTAACTCGCTCGAAAAGCACGAATCGCGATTTCACCGCGATTGGCGACCAGAATCTTGGAAAACATGTCTTTCCCCTCAGCGCTATACCGGCATCCGCAAGCGCTCAACATATGATGAGAAGAGGCTGCGCGAAGTTTCCACAGTATTCTATGTGGAGCCGAAGTGTCCTCGGGCACGCAATGCGCAGTGTGAAGTTGATTTCGATGACAGGATCTCGTGTGCAGGTAGTCAGTATTAGCTCTCTCAAGGGCGGCGTGGGCAAGACCTCGGTGACCCTTGGGCTGGCCTCGGCGGCGCTCGCCGCGGAGATTCCGACCCTGGTGATCGATCTTGACCCGCACGCGGATGCCACCACCGGTTTGAGCGTCAATGCCAGCGGACAGCAGGACGTCGGCCAGATGCTGCGTTATCCGCGCAAGGCTGATCTGGCATCACAGGTGGTGCCCAGTGGCTGGATCGAACAATTCTCGGCCGCCCGCAAAGGTACGCAGCCAGCAATTTTAGATGTCGCCGCGGGCTCAGCTTATTCAGGGATCTACGACCGCCCGGATCTGAGCCGTCGCGATCTACGCCGGCTCTCCGCCGTCTTAGCGGGGCTGGAACGCCAAGAACGGACCATCAGCAGCAAACCGCGCTATGAATTGGTGTTGATCGACTGCCCGCCATCGCTCAACGGCCTGACCCGGATTGCCTGGACGGCTTCCAGCAGGGTTCTGCTAGTGGCCGAACCGGGTCTCTTCTCGGTGGCCGGAACCGAACGCACGCTGCGCGCCATTGAATTGTTCCGTCACGAATTCGCTCCCGGGCTATCAGCTGCGGGGATCGTAGCGAACCGGGTCCGTCCGGCCTCAGCGGAGCACACCTACCGGCTCAACGAGATGTCCACCATGTTCGGTTCGCTGCTGTTGAGTCCCACTATCGCCGAGCAATCAAATTGGCAGCAGATTCAGGGGGCGGCCCGGGCGATCCATCACTGGCCCGGTGATGCGGCTAAGACTGCGGCAGCATCCTTCGACGAATTACTGAAGAAGGTCCTCGACGGCGGGCAGCACCGCAGACGCGGTTGATCAGTTATTTAAAGCGAGAAGAAACCCCATCCGCGATAGGCCCCACGTCCTCCCAACGCTCATTCTTCGCGTCGGGGCCCTCGGACTCATGGGCCCAGATTTCGCGATCGTCCAGATAACCCTTCCGGCTATCGCAAGGTCGGTGAGCCATCCCGAGTCCGGGGGTGATCTGATGGACTCCCCGATGTCGTGAGTCTTCGGCGGGGACTAGGAGATCTTCCGGGCCGCTCTGCGTTTACTCAGTTCATCATCTGGGAAGGACTGATCTTCTGCATGCTCGCTGGGGAGATCTGAGAGGCTTCCTTCGACCTCGCGCCAGACCTTGCCGACGGCGATGCCAAAAACACCCTGACCACCTTGCACGAGGTCAATGACCTCATCGGCGGAGGTGCATTCATACACCGAGGCGCCATCGCTCATCAGAGTGATCTGAGCCAAATCGTCAACACCGCGCTCACGTAGGTGATCCACTGCGGCCCGGATCTGCTGAAGAGATACCCCGGTATCCAAAAGGCGCTTCACTACTTTGAGCACCAGAATGTCACGGAACCCATAGAGTCTCTGAGAGCCGGAGCCAGCGGCGCCGCGAACAGTGGGAGCCACCAGTCCGGTCCGAGCCCAGTAATCGAGCTGGCGGTAGGTGATCCCCGCCGCTTTGCAAGCGGTGGGACCGCGATAACCTGCATCTTCATCCAGAACAGGTAAATCCTCGGTGAAAAGTAGCCCCTGAGCACCGGCCGGTATGACCGCACTGGGGTTGACGGCTTCTTTCAGCTCGCCAGCCTCGCCTTTCGGACTCATCGGACCCTCCATTGTTAAAGCTCGCTCAAAGCTCCCGGGGAAGGCATATCCGGGTCTCGTCGCTACTGTGATGAAAGCTCATCGGTGTAACTTCTCACTCCAGTGTGACGAAACATCTGCGGACATGCAATGGGAACTGTCTTATTCGACGTTAGAACCGCAAAAGTGATTGGTCAAAGACCTGCGGAAAATTCTTCTGGCGTGTCGAAAGTTTAAGGTTCAGCTTGAAGCTGAGATTTTGGCTCAATTGGCGAAATCTTCAGGATCCACGCCGTCTAGAAAGGCGCGGAATCGCTGAACTTCCTGCTCGGCGTCCTGCGGAGCTTCTTCGTCGTCATCGCTGATCACGACGCCGGCTTCTTCCATCACTTCCTCATTGCACCAGATACGGCATTCTGCCCGCAGGGCCAGGGCGAGTGCATCTGAAGCCCTGGAATCGATCGAGGTGCCGTCGTCCAGCACCAGTTTGGCGAAGAAGACCGCGTCCTCGACCGAGGAGATCATGACGTGAGAGATGCTACGACCCAGTGCGGCGATCACCTCGCAGAGCAAATCGTGAGTCAGCGGGCGAGGCGGTTTGAGACCCTGCTGCGCAATCGCGATGGCGGAAGCCTCAGGCGTGCCTATCCAAATCGGCAGATGTCTATCGCTGCCGAGTTCTTTGAGCAGCACTAAAGGCTGGCTAGAGGGCATTTCGATCCGCACGCCCAGCAATTCCATTTCAATCATTGAGCGCTTCAACCGTTGTTTCACTCGCTGTGCGGCTTTTCACCGGACGCCTCAGCTGTCCATCCTGGCAATATGCCCTTGCACCAGGGCGGAATGCAGCGAGAGACATAAATCGCTGATCTCCCTGGCTGCTTCCGCCGCGCGAGCTTGAGAAGCAGCATCCCGACGAGAGACGAGCGGCGAGACCGCACGTTCCACGAGGCCGAATTCTCGCTCAGCAGCCGCTTGGAACGGCCTCAGATGGCGAGGCTCCAAACCGTGAGCCGCCAGGGCGGCGCAGGCCTTGGCCACTCGCAGGGCATGGTCGTCGAAATAGCCGTCGAGGCCTTCGATCAAGCCATAGCTGATCAAAGCGTTGACCAATTCTTTGCTGGCACCGGATTCGCTGCGCAACTGATCGACGGTCAGCTTTCGGGCACGACCAGTCAGTTCAGCAGCCAATTCCTGATTGACCATCCGCGGAGCGATCGAGGCGCTCACGCCGGGCGGCACATTCTCCGGACCCCCTCCCCGGTCGATCGCCTCGAGATAGTCACGAATGACCTTCAAGGGCAAATAATGATCGCGTTGCAGCGCGAGCACGAAGCGCAGTCGCTCAATATGGGATTCGGTGAACTGCCGGTAGCCCGCGGGAGTCCGTTGCGGGGTGACCAGGCCTTTCTCCTCGTAGAAGCGAATTTTCGACGCCGTCACCGAGGGAAAGTCTTCACTCAGCTGAGCCAAGACCTCACCGATATTGAAGATCACCGGGCGGGAAGTGACCCCGCGGTGACTACTGAAGTTCCTTGCGCCTTGCACACTCATCGGCACTTCCTAAGCGGCTGGGCTGGCGTAATAGGTCAAGCGGAATTTACCGATTTGCACCTCATTGCCGCTGCGCAACAAGAGGGAGTCGACTCGATCTCCATTGACATATGTTCCATTCAGGCTCCCCGCGTCGACCACGCGGAAACCCTTCTCCTCACGTCGGAATTCCACGTGCCTGCGCGAAACCGTGACGTCATCCAAAAAGACATCCGCATCGGGGTGCCGACCGGCGAGAGTGACCTCGGAGTCCAGGAGGAAACGAGCACCCTGATTGGGCCCGGCATGAGCGATTAACAGCGCGGAGCCGGAGGGCAGGGCCTCAACCGCGGAGAGCTCCTCGGAACTGAGATTCACCGGGATGGTCTGCTCAGCGGCCGCCGAGGGGAAATGTATCGACGTGGTCTCCGAGGCGTTGGGCGTTCGCCCCTCTTCCGGCGTCGCGTTCACGGCGTCGTCCTCATTGCCAACCATGTCGCTTGTCTCCATTCAATTGATCTGCTTCGTTCAGCTGCTCTGTGCATTTAGGAACCCGCCAAGCTGCAGCGGGTATTCGACTAGCCTACCTGTTGTTCGTACTCCGCCGCACTGAGCAAAGTCTCATGAGCCGAAGTATCGGCCAATTTAATCTCCACGAGCCAGCCTTCGCCATAAGGATCCGAATTGATCAAGGCCGGGTCGTCGTCAAGAGCTTCATTGCGGGAGACCACTTCACCGCTCAAGGGGGCGTAGATATCACTGACGCTCTTCGTTGATTCCACCTCACCGATGACGTCATTGGCGGTCACTGAGCTACCGGATTCCGGAACCTGCACATACACCACATCGCCGAGCGCATCTTGGGCGAAATCAGTGATGCCCACCCGGACCACGCCGTCTTGATCGGGTTGGGAAACCCACTCATGTTCGGCGGTATACGAAAAATCTGCGGGGATATTGCTCATCGGAGGCCTTTCTGAGTCTTTTCGGTGTCATCATGGTGCTTCACCCAGTCAACAGTGAGCGTGCCAATCAGGCAAGTAGCGAAACAGAGAATTCATCGCAAGGTGCAAACAAAGGAGTATGCAGATGACAGCGAAGCTCAGCGGAAGAGTCGAGGCTGAAGGTGGAGCCGATTGGCTGGTCCTGGAACGTCGGCTGCCGGGCGACCAGCGGAGGAGCTGGCAGGCGCTGACCGAGTCAACTCTGTTGGACCGGTTCATCGGGCGCTGGGAGGGTGATCCGAGCAGTGGAGAGGTGAGCTTCTTCATGACGGCGGAAGGGTCAACCGAAGCTTCGAGTTACCGCATTATCGAGTGCACTGCGCCGGGCAAACTGGTCGTTGAATCGGATTTCATGGGCTCCGTCTGGCACCTGGCGCTCACCCTGGATGAATCAGCTGATGGCAGCTTGCTGCGGTTCGCACAGCGGCTTGGGGAAGGCATTGAACTCGCCGAGATCGGGCCGGGCTGGGAGTACTACTTAGATCGTCTGCTCGCGGTGGAATCCGGTGGGACAGTTGATTCCATCCGCTGGGATGACTACTACCCCTCCCCCGGGTATCAGGCTTTGAAAGGCTGATTTCAGCGGAAACAGCCCGGATCTCACATTGCCGCAAGAATCGGCTCAAACCGGCTGCGGCGGATGAAAAGCTTTGCTCTTCATCCGCCGCGGACCTCAATGCTGAACTTTCGAGATGGCTCAGGCCGGAAGGTCGAGAACCTGTCCGGGGAAGATCAAATTGACGTCGGAGACCTTTGAGGCGTTGGCATCAGCCAACTTCTCCCAACCTCCGGAGATCTTGAGCGCCTCAGCAATCTTGCTCAGAGTGTCTCCCGCTTTGACCGTGTAGGTTTCGCCGGAGAGCTTCACGGTCCCCAGATGGCTGGGAGCCGCCGGAACGGCAGGCTGCTGAGTCATGGCTTGTTGACCGTATTGCTGAGTCTGCACCTGCGGTACGGACTGAACAGCCGACTGCGGGACACTAGCCTTCTGCGGGGCGGCCCCAGCGGTGCCGCTCAGGCCGAGCTTGGCCGAACAGGCTGGCCAGGCACCCCATCCTTGGCTGTGAACTACACGTTCTGCGACGGCGATCTGCTGTTCGCGGCTGGCGCTCTGAGCGCTTCCGGTTCCGCCGTTGGCAGCCCAGGTGCTCTGGGTGAACTGCAGTCCGCCTGAGTAGCCGTTGCCGGTATTGATGGCCCAGTTGCCGCCGGACTCGCACTGTGCCAGCGCGTCCCAGGTGGCGCCGTCGGCGGCTTGCGCCGAGGTGGAGCTGAGCGCCAGGCCGGCCCCCGCGATGGCGGCGATAGCTAAGACTCGGCCGGTGGTTCGGGTGATTTTGGTGTTCATCATGTATTTAACTTCGGCTGCCCGCAAGAATCCTCCACAGTAATGGCGAATCCTGCGCCGCCCACCGCTCCTCATCGGTGGTTTTTTGAGGCTGTCCCCTCGGCGGCATGGGCGGAGAACAGCTAGTTTGGCCGGGCACTGCCCGAAGCCATCCAGCGAGACTACGCAGAACTTTCCAAGATCACAAATTGATAACGGCCTGCCAAAGGTGCCCGGTCAGATCCCTGTGAAACCACGACGCCGAGATTCCGCGGTGAAGCGCGCCAGGCTATGAACTCACTAAGGATCTGCTATCCGACGACTTCGGTCCGGTCCTAGACCCCCCGAATCACCAGCCACCAACTCTCTCGAATGTCTTATTTCGCCCTCTCGAAGAAATTTTTTCTTTCACCTCTATACGCAAAACCCGGCCACTCACAAGGTTTCCAATCATTCACAGCAATTCACAAGTTTCTCTCTTCCGCTGAAGTTCCTGCACTGGCTCTGTTTCTCGCCGAGCTCCCGAGTGAACTCCCTCTCCCCCCATCGGTTCTTAAAGGAAAATATGACATTCAGAAAATCCACTTCCCGAGCGACGATCTCAGCAGTTACCGCTTGCTGCCTGATCCTGGGGTTAGGATCAGCGACAGCCCTGGCCGATGTAGGTTTCAAGGAGAAGAAGACTTCCGTCCAGGAGACCGCCGAAGGGCAGGACCTGAACGCACCTGCCTGGGATGGCGTGACGCCACAGCAGCCATAGACCCTTTCGGAATGCTGCCTGCACTTCAGAGAAAACGTCGGGCCCTTGCTGCTGAGTGCCATTCAAAGCTCCGGACGATGTCCAACCGCCTCCCCTGCGAACGCTGGTTCGTGCGGTGGTGTCGGAGTATAACGATGCCGTGAAGCACCTCGAGTTCCCGGAGACAGTTATCCTGGAACCGAGCGACCTGAGCATGCTCACTCTGAACACTATTTTTCTTCCCTCACCCGAAGAGGCCTGATGGAGCTAGTAACGATGGATGACGGCTGCCGGCTGGCAGTGCGTTGGCGAGAGGACCTTGACGCCACAGTGGAAGCAATTCTGACTGCCAGTTAAGGCCGATGGCCCGCTCAATTGAATGGACAGCCGGGTTGGACGGACAGCCGGGTTGAATGGACAGCTCAGTTGAATGGACAGCTCAGGCCGCAAAAGTCCCGTGCACTACTGTGGCACCGGATTCCTGGCAACTGGCAACCCGCGTGCTGAGTCCGTTGGCGGCGAAGATCTCAGCGGTCAGCGCGGCCTGGGGCAGGCTCGTCTCAATCAGCATCCGCCCGCCGGGCCTCAGCCAGCGCCGTATCTCAGCGGCTATCCGGCGCTGCAAGCGGAGCCCGTCCTGACCGCCGTCGAGCGCAGCCGGAGCTTCGTAGAGTCGCGCCTCCGGAGGCATCAAGGCGATTTCAGCGGTCGGAACATATGGTGCATTGACCATGAGGACGTCGATCTCGCCGAGCAGCCTAGTGGGCAGGGCCGCAAAGAGATCTCCCTGAAACACCTGCGCGCCCGGGGCGTATTGTGCAAGGTTCTGCCGGGCGCAGTTCACCGCTGCGGAGTCAAGATCAGTGGCATACAGTTCCACGTCCTCGCGCACCGCAGCGATGGCGGCAGCTATTGCACCACTGCCACAGCACAGGTCCAGTACCACCGGCGCGCTGTCCAGTGATCTATCAGCCAAGCCCTGACTGGATGACAATAATTCGAGTGCCTGCCGAACTAAGAATTCGGTGCGCCGTCGAGGCACGAAGACGCCGGGAGCAACTGAGATCCGCAGCCCGCAGAATTCAGCCCAGCCGAGCAGGTACTCCAGTGGAAACCCGCCGACCCTCCGTTGCACCAACTCTGCCAGCTCAGTTCCCGTGGCCACTGCCTCAATCAGCAGCGCAGCCTCTTCTTCGGCAAAGACGCACCCGGCAGCACGCAACCTGGCTACGATTGAAGCAAAATCAGCATCGCTCACCGGCTCAGGCTACCTCCGGGCCGGAGCGAGACCAACTCCCCCGATGAATCGTTGGATAGGGCTCTGTTGAACCGCCGAGTGCCGCGCCGGAGATGTTCAAAAATGCGGGGCGGAATAGTGTTCGCTGGGAAGCATGAGCCTGACCCTAAGAAAACTCTCGTTGAACGCAACTATCGAACGTCGTCTGCTGATCAATTACCGCATGGACCCCGAGCTAGCGCAGCGCATGGTGCCGGATCCCTTTCGAGTGCAATTGGTGGAGGGTAGCGCGGTGGCTGGCATCTGCCTGATCCGACTCGGCCAGCTGCGTCCAGCTGCCTGGCCGTTTAGCCGGGAAAGCGATGTCGCAGGCCTTGCTCGGTGGGGATGGCGGGCCGAAAATGCGGCGCACCGAATCGCCGTGGAATGGCCCGGCAATTCCGGCCTGGAGCGCGGGGTTTTCATCCCGTTGCGGCACAGTTCTTCCTGGTTACCCGTGCTCGTCGGTGGCCGGCTGTTCCCCGCGGTGCATCGCAAGGCTAGCTTCACGGTGCGTGAGACGGCGGATGAAACAAGGTCTCATGTCGCCGTCTCGATGAGTTCAGCGCAGGCGCGTTTGAGCGCTCAAGTCACCGCTTCCGGTTCAGTTCCCTGGCGCAGCAAGCTTTTCAACGATCTGACGGCGGCCTCGAATTTCTATCAGCGAGCTGCGGTGGCCTGGTCCCCCGCCTCGGATGGCCGCAGCGTCGAAGGAGTCAGGTTGCAGACCGGGCAATGGAAAGTTGAAGCAGCTGAGCTGCAAAGCCTGAGTTCCTCCTTCTTCGAGAGCCTGCCTGCTTCCGCTATCGCCCTCGATCAGGCGCTGCTAATGCGTAACATTTCAAGCCATTGGAGGTCCTGCGGAACTTTGCCGACCGGAAAGGTTCCGGCGCTGCAATGAAACCGGTAGCTTGGGAAGATGCCAAGCTTGCTCCCCCGCCCTAAGACCTTTTTGCCTCGAAGCGGTTATTTCAGGCTCGGTCCAGACACCACTGTCTCAGCCCCCGAAGAGCTGTTCAATGAAGTCGCCTGGTTGCAATCTGCGCTCCGTCCGGCCACAGGTTTTCCGCTACCCGAACGGGATGCCGGCACGATCCGCCTAACGGTTTCCGAGGAACTCGGCCCGGAGGCTTTTCACTTGGACATCACCCCGGAGCGAATAGAACTGGCCGGGGGTGATGCGGCGGGAGTTTTCTACGGTTGCGTCGCATTACTGCAGCTCTTGCCTGCAGCGGTCTATCGCAAGTCGCTGGTTCCAGAGGCTGATTGGTCGATAGCTGCCTGTCTGGTGGAAGACGCCCCGCGCTTCGGCTGGCGCGGCGCCATGCTGGACACCGCTCGGCACTTCCAGCCCAAGCACGATGTGCTGCGCTTCATCGATCTGATGGCTATGCACCGACTCAACGTGCTGCACTTCCACCTCACCGAGGATCAGGGCTGGCGGATCGAGATCCTGCGCTACCCCAGACTCACCGAAGTCGGCGCCTGGCGCCGCGAAACCCAGCTGGGCGCGGGTGAGGACGCTCCTTCGGATGGCCGACCGCACGGCGGTTTCTACACCCAAGACGATATTCGGGAGATCGTCCGCTACGCCCAGCAACGGCATATCACCGTGGTGCCGGAGATCGAATCACCCGGCCATGTTCAGGCAGCGCTGGCCGCTTATCCTGAACTCGGTGTGAGCGGCCAGCAGCTACCCGTTTTCACCCGCTGGGGCGTCAACCCCAATGTGCTCAATGTCGAGGATTCCACGGTTGAGTTCTTCAAAAACGTGCTTGACGAGGTGATTGAGCTTTTTCCCTCGCCCTTCATCGGCATCGGCGGAGATGAATGCCCCAAGGAGCAATGGCTCGCCGATCCGCACACCCGAGAGCGGATGGCTGAACTCGGCGTCGAGGACGGCGAAGGCCTGCAGGCCTGGTTCATCGGGCGACTCGCCGAGCATGTGACAGCCCGGGGACGACGGATTTTCGGCTGGGACGAAATCCTCGAAGGCGAGGTTCCGAAGACGGCGCTTGTCGCCTCCTGGCGTGGCATGACCGGCGCGGTCACTGCGGCGAAGCGCGGCCATGATGTGATTTCCTGCCCCGACGATGTGGTGTACCTGGACTACCGGCAATCCGAGTTGGCCGAGGAACCGATCCCGGTGGCGATTGCGGTCACGGTGGAGGACGCTTATTCCTTCGAACCGGTGCCAGCTGAGCTCACCGCGCAGGAGGCGCAGCATGTGCTGGGCGGTCAGGCCAATATCTGGACCGAGTACATGGACTCGCCCCGCACCATCGACTACTTCGCCTTCCCGAGGTTGTCCGCCATCGCCGAAGCCTTGTGGAGCCCCGTGGAACGGGATTTCAGCGAATTCGAACCTCGCTTAGCCGATCATCTGGCCCGGCTGGATGCCGTGGGAGTGGAGTATCGGCACGCCGCCGGACCTCTGCCCTGGCAGCAGCGTCCGGGAATACCCGGCCGGCCTTCGAGCCGAGCAGGGCGTGACGCTTTTATCGAGCAGCTGGTGGCCAATATCGCTCAGCCCTGAAACCCCGGGCCACTGAGCTAGGGCTATAGTGGAAGGCCTGAGCGGGCACCCGAGAAAAGGCGACCGCTCACTGCATATCGATCCCAGCTAGAGTCAAGCTGAGTAGGAGGAATCATTTGGGGTTCTCAGCACTCATCTTCTCCACCATCGGGCTCAACGTCTATGCCTTGATCCTGGTACTGATTCGCGCTGTGCTCTACAAACAGCCGGTGTACCGACCTATGCTGTGGAACATCTGGCTCTCCGTACTTCCGGTCTTCGTGCTGATCTTCTCTGCACTGGCTGCGATCATCACGGTCGCGCTGACCCATGACCTTGGGACGACGGGCAAGGTGGTCAGTGCGATAGTGATCATTTGCGGGGTTTTGGCCTGGCTTCTGCTGCTGCCTAATTCGGCGTACCTGATCACTGAGCTCAACCTGAACCACCGGGTGGAAAACGACACCACTCCGCTGTGGTACGACATCGTCAGTGTGCTCACCCTGGCCATGTCGGGCGTGGTGAACATGATCGCCAATTTGTTCCTCGTCACTTTGCTCTTCGTGGCCCTCGTCTTCAACGACTTCTCCGGGCTCTATACACCGCTGACCGCGGTATTCGTCGGTGCACTCATCGTGTTAGTCAGTTTCGGGGTGTATCTGGGCAGATATCTGCGCTTCAACAGCTGGGACATCAAGCATCCGTTGGGCATGCTGCGAAAGGCCATCGCGCACTTCCGGCAGCCCGGGACAGCAGGGAACACCGTGGTCTTCGTCCTCACTCATTCGGTGTTTTTCGGCCTGATGTACGGTTGCATCGCGATGCCGGTGCTGCAGCTGCTGGACTACAGCCATTCGCTTCTCTCGCAATTACGCTGAGGAGCATCTGTAACTCGGAGGCTGCCCCGGCCTGCCTAGAATGACGCTATGAGCCTCAGCCCTACGACCGTGCTCCCAGACCTGGCAGCCACTGGAAGTCTGCATGCCTCGATCAATCTCGGCAATCCGGTGCTCGCTCAGGGAACACCCGAAGCCCCGGCCGGCGTCACCGTGGATATCACCGAGGAGCTCGGCAGACGACTGGGCGTCCCGGTGGAACTGCACTGCTTCGACGCCGCCCGGAAGTCCTTTGAGGCGCTCGCCTCAGGAGAAACCAGCCTGGCGTTCCTGGCCATCGAACCCGCGCGGGAGGCTGAAATCGCTTTCAGCCCGCCTTATCTGGTAATCGAAGGAGTGTATCTGGTCCCGGCGAGTTCTCCGCTCGATGCCCCGGGCGACGTCGATCGCGAGGGCTTCCGAATCGGTGTGAAGGAAGGCTCCGCCTACGATCTTTTCCTTTCCCGCACTCTGCAGCACGCCACCGTGGTGAGAGGGACGGACGGCGTTTCGGTCTTCCATCAGGCAGGTTTGGAGGTTGCCGCAGGAATTCGCCAGCCGGTAGTTGAGTTCGCCACCAGACACCCTGAGTACCGGGTGATTGAGGAGCGATTTATGCAAATCAGGCAGGCGGTAGGGATCTCCCGGCACGCCGCAGCAGAGACAGTTCGCTTCCTCGCTGATTTTGTTGAGGAACTGAAAACGAGCGGATTCATTGCGGAATCGCTGCGGCGCAGCGGGCAGGATGCAGACTTGGCAGCGAACGGTGTTTGAACTCCGCGGAGGAGGCGCTCAATCCGCCTGGTCTACCGACTGCTCAGCGACGATCTCGGCCTTGAATCCCGCACTGTTCTCCAGCCACCCCGCATAGTGCAACTCTCCCCCAGCGTAGGGGTAGCGCTCGTGGTACAGCGGTCTCCAGCCGTGTCCGGGAGCCTCCGCCATCACAGCGTCGACGTCGTCCCGGGAACCGCCGTGGAAAGCCAGGTGGTTCATCCCGGGCTGTCGCCGATCGTGATCTGGCTGAGAGAGGTTCGGCGAAGTCGTCAAGGTCAGATACGCTCCCGCAGCTTCCCAGGACTGGCCTCCTGGCCACTCCGGCTCCGCACTGAAGCCCAACCGAATCAGCAGCCAGCCCCACTCCTGGCGGGCCTCGTCAATATCGGCAACCCAAATCTCCACGTGGTGAATCCCCGGCATGCCCCCAACGTTAGCACCGGCTTTCCTACCGTCGCTGCGCTTCACGGCGAGTTCAGGATCATAGATCTGCGCAATATGAATAAGTTAAGAAGACAAATCCTGTGACTTTAGATAAAGACCCGGGGTGTTAAAACCGTCATGTCAACAAGCGAAACTCGA
Organism: Psychromicrobium ferritrahens; assembly: GCF_043789415.1. Lineage (NCBI taxonomy): Bacteria > Bacillati > Actinomycetota > Actinomycetes > Micrococcales > Micrococcaceae > Psychromicrobium > Psychromicrobium ferritrahens. The sequence goes on from NZ_JBDLLW010000002.1 coordinate 322,556, forward strand.
TAGGTTTTCAACAGGCGCCCCATAGGAGATGATAAGAGCCACAAACGAAGAGAAAGAATCTATAATGGCCCGTCGACGCATCAGCTTTAAGGTAGCCCCAGGGATCCGGATTAGCGCATCCAGTCGCGGGCTTCGGACAAGTATCGGGAACAACTCCGGTCGAGTTTCTTTCGGCGCCGGGGCCACCTACACCTCGGCGAAAGTGGGAGGTATTCGGATATCTCAGTATCATTCGAGCAGTGGCAAGGTCACTCGTGGTGGGAATTCGCGCGCAAGTATCGCCCAGCTTGAAAAGGCCCAGAGGGCAGCGACGCTCGAAGCGCAGATCAACAAACTTGCTGCTATTGAACACGGACTAGTTACCCTGCATTTTGAGGAGTTCCCTAGTGCAGCACCCCATCAGGTAACTCCTCCGCTACTCACCGATGCAGAGTTGCTGTCACGGCAATGGCAAAATACAGCAGCTAAGAAGATCAGTTTCTTTAAACGTAGCGCTCGTAAGACTGCCCGCTTCGAAGCAGATCAAGCTGCTCGAATTGAAGCACATCGCGTGGACACCGCGAATCAACAGGAGTACGAGCGCCAACTAGCAGCAGCAAATCATCAATGGCAACTTCTGCTGGCACACGAACCTCAAACCGTAGTCTCTGTGCTTGATCAAGCCTTCTCAGACAATTCTTCCGAGGCTACTTGCATTGATGCGGGTGTTGAAGAAAACAAACGCTATGCGACCGTTGTAGTTATCTTTGGCCCAGCTTCAGTCATTCCAGAACGTACCCCATCAACGACACCTAGCGGTAAAGCGACCACAAGGAAGCGAACTAAAACTGAGCGCAATGCCCTCTATGTGAAAGCCCTTGGCTCTACAGTCCTCGTCACGGTCAAAGAAGCTTTCGCCGTGGCTCCTTCCCTGGACGAAGTCCGAATGCTCGTTCTACGGCGAGACATCGAAGCTTCCACACCTGAAAACTATCTCAGTGTGATTTATAGCGCTGTATTTGATCGAATCAGCACTAATGCCCAGCCATGGCGACGACTTGATCCTGGTGAGCAGTTGGTCTCTGCCTCAGAGGCTAAATTCCAACGCAAGGGGACTGCTGGCGATGTAGTTGCTATTCCAGTAGATGAACCAGAGCTCGCTCAGCTCATACAGACCTTCCTGGAAGCACTCCGAAACCAGTCATAACCTTCCTCAGGTATCTCGTTTAGATCTAGGGCAACAAGATACCGTCACAAGCTGAACCACGCTGTTACTAACAGTCTCATTCAGCCCTCCTACTGAGAGTTCGTGGTTTAGCCTCAGATTCGCGGGGGTATGACAAGCGATTGCGAGACTTACCCATGGGCTCGCGGGCAGACAGCTGGCTGGCCCGCTCCGATTTTCAGCTCAGCAACAACAGTTACTGACATTGAGTCTTAGAGGGATGTCATCAAATGTCATCAGGGATGAAGTCACCTACAGAACGAGGCGCTATGACAAGGGAAATCTGGATTCTGGGCGCAACCGGGCGCGTCGGAACAGCGGTGGCGACAAGCCTGCACGAACGGGGGCAGCGCCTCGTGCTCACGGGTCGTTCGGCTGAGCGCCTCACCGCTCTCGCCGCTGGGCTGGGTAGCGATGTCCGCTGCGTCGTCGGGGACTTGGAGGCAGTGCTGCGAGAGCTCTCGAACAGCACTGCTGGCGTCGTGGTCAACACTGTTGGGCCGTTCAGCCACACGGCTTCACAGGTGATCGCCGCCTCCCCCGCGGGTGCTCACTATGTCGATGTCTCAAACGAATACGCCTCCCTCCAGCAGGTGCTCAACCTCGGACCGGTAGCCGAAAAAGCCGGAGGAACCCTGGTGGCCGGTGCCGGCTTGGGCGTGCTGGCCACCGAAAGCGCGCTGCTTCGCGTCTGCGCCACCCGCCCGATTCCGCAACGCGTGCGCGTCGATATGATCCCATCAGAACCACGGCCGCTGAGATCACAGCCAGCGGCGGATCGGCTGCCGCCCCCAAACCGAGGCTGGACGCCGTCGTCGAACGGCTCTTTCGACCAGGGTACTGAGCGAGAGTCGCGAGGCGGCCATCGGCCACAGGACGATCAGCACACCGAGCAGCACCATGATCGGGTACTGTCCGATCAACTGATCCGCCAGCCAATAGCTCATCAGGGTGAACACACTCGCTAAGGCTGCCGGCAGGGTGAATACTCCGAGAATGAGCAGCACACCAAGAGCCGTCTCAATGAGCGGCATGGCAAAGCCGAAGAAATCGGGAAATCCCTGCAAAGCCGACCCGGTGAATGCCTTGAAGAAATCCGGCACCCTGGCATTGGAAGCGGCACTCTCGGCCACCAGCAGAATGTCTGCGGCACCGAAGTGCGCTCGATATTTCAGCAGCCCCTCATTGAGCCAGAGGATGCCGAGCGCAACCCTCGCCGCTCCCGTCAAAACGGGGGCGGCGAGGGTGAGGACCTGGCGGGAGGTCATCATGACAAGCTGGCGGCGCCAAAGACGGCTTTGGCCTTATCGCAATGGATGACCACCGTGGTGTAAGAACCTGCGTCGATGCCACTCACCGTGAAATTCTGCGACGCTTTATCGAAGGCGACCGAGGAGATCTCCTTCCCAGCGGTCACCGCCGCTTCATCGCTGCCATTGGTCAGATAGACGTGCAGGTCCGGGCCCTCGTCAGAGGAGAACCCGGTGAGAGTGATCTCGCTGCCCGTTACTTTGACGGTACCGGAGACCTTCTTGCCATTGAGTCCGTTGAACATGCCCATCCGGTCAGCGGCCTGCGGCTGAGCCGAGGAGGAGCTCTGCGAGGTAGTGGTAGTTGGGCCTTGGCTGGAGGCTTGATTGCTCGTTCCGCCGCCGCAAGCGCTCAGGGTGAGGGCTGCGGCGAACACTGCGGCACCGGTAATTGCTATCTTTCGCATCTGAATTCCTTCTCTGGAGGTGTGGTTCAGTCGAGTGCATGAGCTGCCTTCGACGTCGCTAAACGTAACAGCGGACAGCTGCCCGAAAACCAGAGATTTCAAGACCGTAAGAACTTTTCCGGCAACGGCGGGAGGCACCGGGGCTATTCTGAAAACATGGTGAAGAGCGCTCAGGTGATGATCGTGGAAGACGATCAGACCGTGCTCCGAGTGGTCTCCGACTATCTGCGAGCGCGGGGCTACACGGTGACGCAGTTCTCGGATGGACTGAGCGCGCAACAGGCGCTCCGCACCGAACTACCAGAGGTCCTCTTGCTCGACCGGATGTTACCGGGAGTCAGCGGAGACGAACTGTGCCGCCAGGTACGGGCGGAGTCACCGCAGTTGCCGATCATTATGCTCACCGCCTTGGACGCCGTGGAAGAGCGGATCGACGGGCTGGAGCACGGCGCCGACGACTACATCGCCAAGCCCTTCGCATTGCGTGAACTGCAGCTGCGGATCGAGGCGATGCTGCGTCGTAGCCGCACCGCCCATCTCTCCTCAGCTCCCTTCACGGTCGGGCCTTTCCGGGTGGACCCTGCGCATCGCCGGATCTGGCTGGAGCAGCAGGAGATCTCGCTGACCACCCGGGAGTATGAGCTGTTCCTGTTCCTGTTGCAGAACCCGGACCGCACACTCAGCCGGGACGATATTCTGCGCGAGGTCTGGGGCTGGAGTTTCGGCGAAGCCTCTACTGTCACCGTGCACGTCCGGCGATTGCGCGAGAAGATCGAATCCGAACCGCGGTTCCCTCGTTTTCTGCTCACTGAGTGGGGCGAGGGGTACCGGTTCACGGTCAGTGAGGAGGCGAGATGTTGAGCGCTGCTGACCTGTTGCTGATCGTCGGGACGGCGGCCGGCTGCACTGCGGTGGTCGCGCTCTTGACCTTCCTGATACTGCGGCTGAACCGCCGAGGAGCTATTTTCTCCCAGTTCGCCATCGTGGTGATCGCCGCGATCCTCTCCATCATCTGCTCAACGGTGGCCATCGCCGCTGAGATGTACCTCTCTCAGCACGATCTGCAGGTCCTGCTGTGGGTTATCGGTATCTCCGCGGTGATGAGCCTGATCGCTGCCCTGCTCACCGCCCGGCCAGCCCGCAATGCGGTGATCGCACTACGGGAATCGGCTAAGCGAATCGGCCAAGGCGAAGTGATCGACGCCGATTCAGCGAGCTGGAAAGAGTTCGCCGAGGTCTCGACTCAGCTGGCCGAAGCATCCGAACGTCTGGCGGCAGCGCGTGGCGAGCTCGAGCAACTCGATGCCTCCCGCCGCCAGTTTTTCGCTTGGATCTCGCACGATCTGCGGACCCCGCTCACCGGGGTGAGCGCGCTCGCCGAGGCACTCGAAGAGGGCATCGTGGAAGATCCTCTCGAGTATATCCGGCAGATTCGGGCCCGGACCGAGACCATGAGTCGGCTGGTTGATGATTTATTCGAGCTCTCGAAGCTGCACAGTGGGACCTTGCAATTGCGCCGTGAAGAGGTGGAATTGCTCGACGTCGTCTCCGATGCGGTCTCCGATGTGCAGGGACTGGCGGTCTCCCGGAATATCCGGATCACCCAGTCCGGAGTGGCTGGGCATATGCTCTGGGCGGATCCACACGAGCTGACGCGAGTGATCGTCAATCTGCTGACGAACAGCATCAAGTACGCTCCGGAGGGATCTGAAGTCTTGGTCTCAGCTCAGGCTCAGAACGACGATCGGCTCACCCTGAGCGTGCTCGACCAGGGTCATGGCGTAGCGAGCGAGGACCTCGGCCGGATGTTCGAGGTGGGCTGGCGCGCGAGTGCTTCGCGCACCCCTGATTCCCAGGGGCCACAGCGTACGACGCCGGGGCCGGAGCCGTCCGCCGTTCAGCAGCCCGGATCTTCGGGGGCAGGGCTGGGCTTAGCCATCGTGCGTGGAATCGTGGAGGCTCACGGCGGTGATGTGCAAGCCGAACATGCGGTGCCAGGCTTTCGGCTGACGGTGATTCTGCCGCGCACCGTCGGCTGACTGGAGTTCTTTCAGCCGAGGCTGCCGCTGGCTGTGTGGGCGCCGGGCTTCCCCGAGCCAACCGCGGTCAGCCGAAAGATCCGCGGCTTTTTCCGTCGGTCGTTCCTGTTATGCTTCCACCAAATGTACGAATCACCGGATGGATCATCACCGAGAACTATCGCGGTGGGCATCCGGTGATCTGGAGGATTGGGGAAAACTCTGATGGTCTCTCGTCTGAGATTGAAGTCGGCCAAGTACACATACGGCCTGATCAGAAAAATTTCAGCTTCCGCTGTTCTGACAGCGCTGTTCAGTGCCGCTTTGGTGAGCCCGGCGTTCGTCACCACCGCCAGTGCCGCCACTCAGACCGTGACGCCTACCGAACAGACCGGAGTGCTGCTCAATCCAGGCAAAGGCTGGGTCGTCTACGGCGATCCTTCGAACCAGACGGCCGAGACGATGGCTCGGGCTTCGGTGGCTTATAAGCGCTTCGTCTGGGGCGATTTCGAGCCGACCTCGGGCGTCTATAACTGGACGGCCCTGACAAACTACATCGATGAATGGGCTGCGAAAGGTAAGAAAATAGCCTTCGGGATCATGGCCGAAGACAGCTGCTCAGTGGGCAGCTATCTCACCCCGAAATGGGTTTTCGACGCCGGAGCAGCCTCCACGGTTGGCAACGTCACGAGCTGCGATGGAAAGAACACAGTGTCTCAGCGGCACACCCCGGTCTGGAACGATCCGATTTTCCTGGCGAGCTATCAGGCTATGTTGAAAGCCCTGGCTGCGAAGTTCGATAACAATCCGGCGATTGCCTTCATCGATGTACGGTCCTATGGGGACTGGGGTGAAGGGCACCTCGGAAATCTCAAGAATTCGATGAAAATCTCCGATGCAGATCTGCGGAGCAAGCACCTGCAGATGTTCCTGGACTCCTTCAACAAAATCCCGGTGATCACGCCCTGGGGAACCGAGGATTACAACGCCAGCTACGACTGGGCGGTGAATAACGGCATAGGTATCCGGCGGGACGGCATGATGGGCGGGCCGAACGACGGCGGCTCAGACGGCTCCGAGGTGACCCGCGCCTACGGAAAATCCCTCGGCGTCTACGAGTTCATCCACAGCTACCACGAACTGAAATCGCACTGGAGCGACTCTCAGTTCAACGACGAAGTGGCCCTCGGCAAACCCAGCTATGTGGGAATGGGGCAGTGGGACGGTGACGCCCAGGAGTTCCTGACGGACAAGCAGAGCCAGATCGACCAGTGGCAGAACAAGATCGGCTACCACTTCGTGCTGAGTTCGGCGAGCTTGCCCAATAACATCTCCACCGGAACCAGCTACCCGGTGTCACTGAGTTGGAACAATAAGGGCGTCGATTACTCCTACGAACCGATGCGCACCGCCTTCGCCCTCTTGGACCCCACCAGCAACGAAGTGAAGGCCCAGTACTTCCCGGAGACCGGAACCAACCCCGGCAGGCTGGCACCAGGAGTGACTAACGAGACCACCAATCTGATGTTCAACAACGTCGCACCCGGGAACTACAAGCTGGCCATCGGGATCTTCAACTCGAATGAGCTGTTCAGCAAGCTGGGCACTCCTGGCGATATCAATAGCACGACCGCCCATCCGGCTTACAACCTGGCGATCACCGGCAAAACTCCGAACGGCTGGTATCCGCTGCTCAACTCAGTGGCGGTTGGCGGTACCGGCAGCTACAGCACCCCCTCCCCTATCTATGAGACGGAATTCGCTCCGGCTAGCTTCAGCGAGGGAAAGCACGACCTCAAAGTGCGCGACAACTCGCTCAGCTCGGGTATGGGAGATCGTTTCAACGCCACCGCGGTCGGTCAGCAGATCAGCTACACGATCGATGTGCCGCAAAGCGGAACCTACGATCTGCGGGCGGCGGCGAAGCTGAACAACAGCAGTGGCGTTTTCCAAGCGAAGCTGGATGATCAGAACCTCGGGTCACCGCAGGATCTTTACTCTTCGGCTGAGACCGCGGGGGAATCATTTCTCGGCCGGGTCAGCCTGAGCTCGGGCAGGCATAAGGTGCAGTTCGTCTCGACCGGGAAGAACATCTCGAGTTCGGGCTATGCGCTCACCACCGATTTCATCCGCCTCGTTTCAACGGCAAACCTTTTGACTAACCCTGGCTTTGAGAACGGTTTGACGAGCTGGTACACCAGTGGCACAGCCCCGGGAACAGCTGTCAGCGACGGAAACACCCACTCAGGGAGCGTGTCCCTGAAAGCCAGTGCGAGTACCCCTTTCACCACATGGGTGGAAAATTCGGTGACCGCCCCGAAGACCGGAAGTTACACCGCCAAGGTCTGGCACCAGGGAGTGGGCAGTTGGAATTCTGCTGTTCTACAGGCCTATCGAGGGTCGACTCTGCTGACGCAGACAGATCTGAAACCCACTACGAATTGGTCGAACACCGTGCTCAGCAGCATCAACGTCAGTTCAGGGGACACCGTCAAACTAGCGATCTGGATCGACGGTGCAGCCGGGAGTCGGATCTACCTCGACGATTTCGAGCTGATAGCGAATTGAACCTCGTTGTGGCCCCAACCAGCCCCCCCTTCGGCTGGGGCCACAACGCTATAGTCTTGAGTCTGTGAATAGCACACCGCTCAAGCGCCGGAGCGTAATTGCTGACCGGGCGGCGGGGCCTCGCTACAGCGCAGAGAGGAACTCCCGATGATGCACGTGATCTCTGATCTCACAGAACTCATCCACGGCACGAGCGAACTGGAAACCACCGCCCGAGGACTTCGCCCGCATAGGCTCCCCCTTGAAGTCCGCAAGCGATTCCCCGACCCGCAACTGCTCATGGTGGAAGCACAGCCCTCCGGCGTCAGGCTGCGCTTCCGCAGCGAGGCAAACAGCATTGAGCTGGTCCTGCAGCCGACTCGGGTCGGCTATCGCGGCGCAGCACGGCCACGTGGTGCCATCGATCTCTTCGTCGATGGAGAATTCAAAGCACGCGACATTCTCGACGGCGGCGATCTAATAGAAGCTGATGTGATCGATGGCAGCACGAAGTTCCACTCGGGCGAAAACCATCTCTGCCGCTTTGAAGGCTTGCCCGCGGGCGATAAAGACCTTGAGCTCTGGCTGCCACACAACGAATCGATCGAGTTGGTTGAGCTACGCACTGATGCTCCGGTGCACGCCATCAGGGACGAACGCCCTCGATGGCTGCACCACGGCAGTTCGATCAGCCACGGTTCGAATGCGAGCGGTCCGAGCGAGATCTGGCCCGCGATAGCTGCGCAGCACGCCCGGCTCGCACTGCAAAATCTCGGCTTCGGCGGCAGCGCGCTACTGGATCCTTTCGTAGCTCGGGTGATCCGTGATAGCGCAGCCGATCTCATTAGCCTCAAAATCGGAATCAACATCGTCAACCTCGACTCGATGAGACTGCGCGCCTTCGTGCCCGCCGTGCACGGCTTTCTGGATACCATCCGAGAAGGGCACCCGCAGACCCCTCTGCTGCTCATCTCACCGATTCTCTGCCCCATTCACGAAGACGTCCCCGGACCAGGGAGCATTGACATCGCCAGTCTGGGCACGAACGCGCTGAAGTTCATCGCCACCGGCGATCCCTCCGACGTGAGCCGGGGGAAACTCAATCTCAAGGTAATCCGCAGAGAGCTTGAGTCGATCGTTGAAAAGCGTGCGGATCCGAATCTGCATTACCTCGATGGCACGGCGTTGTACGGAGAACAGGACGCCGTTGACCTTCCGCTGCCGGACAACCTGCATCCGGATACCCGGGCTCATCGGCGGATCGGTGAGCGATTCGCCGAATACGCTTTCGCTGAGGGTGGTCCCTTCAGTGGGACACCCAGAACCTCAGCCAGCTGAGGCGGCACTCCGCCAGCTGGACCGGCGCTGGGAATAAGCCAGCAAGCCTCAGCCAGCCGCTGCCAGGACCTTCTCGGTAAATTCTCCAGAGGACCTCACCACCCCGATTCCTCCCTTTGTGTGAAATCTTTACGAAATCATTACTAAATATTTACGGGTGGGTCAGAAGTCAGATTTAAATGAACCGTTTCATGCGGTAATTAATTTCTATTGAATAAGCGAAGTATCGTGACTTCTTGGTTTATCTCTGCAAGATTTCACAGAAGCGAGCGAAGCGTATCACCCTCTTCGAAACCGCGCAAAATAGGCCATCTTCGGGCTCACCCTGGAGGAAACTCGCTTATATAAGCGGAAATACTTACCTGAAACACGCCTAAATAAGGATTCCTGGGAGAAGGCTTCCTCTTTCCCTGGAAAATCCTGAATTAAGTTTTTTGTTAAAAATCCTGAGGTAGTGTTCTAATCGAATTCGAAAAAGTTGCGCGCTGCGCAAAATTCGACATTGCGAATCATTCATTAAAGCAAAAAATGTCCAATAAATTACAAAGGACCAAAAATGCACAAGATCTTCACGTCCGTGCTGGCCGGAGTCATCACAGCGTCAGTGGCGCTGATCGGCGCGAGCAGCGCCCCGGCCGCACCACTCGTCAGCCAAAGCGCCGCCCCGGAAATCATCGGCGGCACCAAATCTCCAGCCACCCCCTGGGCGGTCCAGTTGGTATATAAGCAGGCCGATGGGAAAACTTACAGCTGTACGGGTATCGCCATCGCAGCCTCATGGGTGCTGACGGCAGATCATTGCGTGAGTGACTCAGTCGGGATGACGGCGTACTACTCAAACAGCACCAGTAACCTCGGCACCGGAATCACCGCCGACAAGCTCTACAACTCCCCGCAGGGCGACGTCGCCTTGGTCCACCTCTCCAAGCCGAAACCGCTCAGCTCCTACCCGGTAGTAGCCCAGAGCTACGTCACCAAAGCCGGCGACAAAGGCACCATCTACGGCTACGGTAAGCGAGCAAACGGAGCCGCCTCGGACGGCCTGTACCAAGCGAACAACACCGTTACCGGCGTCGGCATCGATCTCTTCAGCGCCCCGGCTATTCACGTCAAGGGCGATAACGGCGCAGCGAACGCCGGAGACTCCGGTGGACCCCTGTTCATCGGCGGAAAAATCGTCGGCATCCTCTCCCTCGGAGACGTCGCGAATCCGGGTGCAGACATCCATGCCGGTGCCGAATATACAAATGTCACGCCGATACGTCAGTGGATCAAGAACACCTCAGGCGTCTGATCCCGCTGGGCGGCGCTGCCACAGCTCGGCTCTCAAAACCTCATCAAAGATTAAGGATTCCTCGTGAACAGAATTTTCAAATCAGTATTGGTCGGCGTCGCCGCCGCGAGCATGGCGCTGATCGGTACTGGAGCCGCTACGGCGTCCCAGGTCAGCAGCGGTAAAGCTGCACCCGAGATCATCGGCGGCACCAAGTCGGCAGACAGGCCTTCGGCCGTTCAGCTAGTTTTCAAGCAGGGTGGTGCATACCGGGGCTGCACGGGTACCGCCATTGCGGCTTCCTGGGTACTGACGGCTAAGCACTGCATCGACTCGGTGAGCGATATGACGGTCTACTACTCCACCAGCAGCACAAATCGCGGCCCGGCGATCAAGGCCGATCGGCTTTACCCCGCACCTCAGGGCGATGTCGCGCTGCTTCACTTGGCCACGCCCAAGCCTCTCGCGGATGGTTACCCGGTGGTCGCCAGCGGCCGCACGCCAACCGCTAACACCAAAGGCATCATCTACGGGTTCGGCCTGCGGGCGAATTCGGTGGCATCCGACGGCCTGTACCAGGCCAATGTCACCGTTACCGGCCCGGGGGTCGATGGGTACAACGCCCCTGCCTTCAGCATCAAGGGTGACAACGGAGCGTCCAACGTCGGTGACTCAGGCGGTCCCCTGTTCATCGGCGGCACCATCGCCGGTGTGCTCTCCGTAGGAGATGTCTCGAACCCCGGTGCTGATATCCATGCCAAGAGCAGATACACGAATGCGACAACCACGGTAATACGCAACTGGATCAAGACCACCTCAGGCGCCTAGAACCTGTCGGCAGATCTTCCGATATCGGAAGATCGGATCGTTTCCATCTTCATCCCTGAAACCCCCTCAAAGAGCAAGGAAATCTTGTGAACAAAATCTTCAAGTCAGTGTTGATCAGCGTAGCCGCGGCGACCCTGGCCCTGACCGGCACCGGAGCCGCTATCGCGTCCCCGGTGAGCAGCGGTAAAGCTGCCCCGGAAATCATCGGCGGCACCAAATCTCCAGCTACCCCCTGGGCCGTGCAACTGCTGTACACGCAACACGGAGATACCTTCGTTTGCACGGGTATCGCCATTGCGGCGTCGTGGGTACTGACCGCGGATCACTGTGTGAGCGGTTCTACCGGGATGACGGCGTACTACTCAAACAGCACCACCAATCGCGGCACCGGCATCACCGCTGACAAGCTCTACAACTCCCCGCAGGGCGACGTCGCTCTGATCCATCTCTCCAAGCCGAAACCGCTCAGCTCCTACCCGGTAGTAGCCCAGAGCTACGTCACCAAAGCCGGCGACAAAGGCACCATCTACGGCTACGGTTTACGGGCCAACGCAGTCTTATCCGATGGTCTTTACCAGGCCAATGTGACGGTGACCGGCGTGGATTCCGATGCTTTCAACGGCCCGGCTATTCACGTCAAGGGCGATAACGGCGGGGCGAACTCCGGAGACTCCGGTGGACCCCTGTTCATCGGCGGGAAAGTCGTCGGAGTGGGTTCAAGCGCGGATGTTGCCAATCCGGGCTCTGATATCCATACCGGCACTAAATACTCGAACCTCACCCCTGCGCGTCAGTGGATCAAGAACACCTCAGGCGTCTAACTCTTCCGGAGTCAGCTTAACCCGCGATTTAACCCGCGAGCACTTTCGACTTCATCTCTTTTATCTCTGAAACCTCATCCAAAGATCAAGGAACTCACGTGAATAAAATCTTCACCTCGGCTTTGGTCGGCGTCGCTGCGGCGGCCCTGGCCCTGGTCGGCACCGGAGCCGCTACGGCGTCCCCGGTCAGCAGTAAAGCTGCTCCAGAGATCATCGGCGGCACCAAATCCGCCGTCACTCCCTCAGCTGTTCAGCTGATTTTCAAGCAGGGCGGCGAGATCAGAAGCTGCTCAGGTACCGCCATTGCGGCTTCCTGGGTGCTCACCGCTCGGCACTGCACCGAGGGAGCCAGCGATATGGGAGTGTACTACCCGACCAGCTCGGGAAATCCTGGTCCTGGAATTAAAGGTGATCGGTCCTACCCTGCGCCTCAAGGAGATATTTCGCTGATCCACCTGGCCACCCCTAAGCCGCTCGCCAATGGCTACCCGGTCGTAGCAAGCGGCCGTACCCCGGTGGCCAACACCAAAGGCATAATCTTCGGCTACGGCCAACGAGGAAACTCGGTACCCTCCGACAGCCTTTATCAGGCCAATGTGACTGTTACCAGCGCCACCACTGACGCCTACAACGGTCCTGCTTTCCGGGTCAGAGGAGATAACGGAATTTCGACCATCGGAGACTCCGGCGGCGCCCTGTTCATCGGCGGCACCATCACCGGCGTCAGCTCCATGGGAGACACCGCAAATGCCAACGCTGATATCCATGCCACCAGCAGATACGGGAATCCCACAACTCCTGTGGTGCGTAACTGGATCAAGAACACCTCAGGCGCCTGATTCTGAAAGCCAGCTCCTCAAAATCAGCTATATCTAGATCGTTTTCCCACCTCATTTATCAAACATCAATCAAAGATCAAGGAACTCTCGTGAACAAAATCTTCAAGTCAGCTTTAGTCGGCGTCGCCGCGGCCACCCTGGCCCTGGTCGGCACCGGAGCCGCTACCGCGGCACCAGTCGGCGGCGCCGCTCCAGAGATCATCGGCGGCACCAAATCCGCTCCTACTCCCTCGGCTGTTCAACTGGTCTTCACGCAAGACGGCAAATCATATAAGTGCACAGGCACCGCGATCGCGGCTTCTTGGGTCATCACGGCCAAGCACTGCATCGACAGAGTTACCGATATGTCGGTGTACTACTCGAACAGCACGGCTAACCGGGGAACCGCAATCAAAGCCGACCGGCTTGTCCCCTCGCCTAAGGGCGATATCGCGCTGATCCACCTGGCCACCCCCAAGCCGCTCGCCAATGGCTACCCGGTCGTCGCCACCGGCCGTACCCCAACCGCCAACACCAAAGGCGTGATCTTCGGCTTCGGCAATCGGGCAAATTCCGTAGCCTCTGACGGTCTTTACCAAGCTAATGTCACCGTTGTCGAGGCCAGTTTCGATGGGTTCAACGGCCCGGCCTTCCGGATTAAGGGCGATAACGGATCCTCGAATGTGGGAGACTCCGGTGGCCCCTTGTTCATCGGTGGCACCATCGCAGGTATCGGCTCCATCTCAGAGGTAGGTAACCCGGGTGCCGATATCCACGCCATCAGCAGGTACGCGAATGCAACGACCCCCGAGGTTCGCCCCTGGATCAAGAACACCTCAGGCGCCTGATCCTACCGGGTCAATCTTCCAGAACCATCTCTACTCAAAGACCGTTTTCAATGTCTAAGACATCATCAAAGATGGAGGAATCTTTGTGAACAGAATCTTCAAATCAATTCTGGTAGGTGTCGCGGCGGCGGGCCTGGCTCTGATCGGCACCGGAGCCGCCACGGCGTCCCCTGTCAGCAGCAGCAAGGCTGCTCCGGAAATCATCGGCGGCACCAAATCGCCGGCTACTCCCTGGGCTGTCCAGATCCTGTACAAGGTAGGATCCACGACTAATACCTGCACCGGCAGCGCTATCACAGCTTCCTGGGTGCTGACCGCTAGCCACTGTGTTTCCGGCGTCACCGGGATAACGGTTTACTACTCGAACAGCACAGCTAACCGTGGCCCGGGCATTGCCGTGGACAAGATCTACACTCCCACCAAGGGCGATGTCGCGCTGATTCATCTCTCCACGGCAAAGCCGCTCAGCGCATACCCCACGGTAGCGCAGAGCTACGTCAATAAGGTCAATGATCAAGGCACCATCCTCGGTTATGGGGCACGATACAACTCGGTTGCCACCGACGGCCTTTACCAGGCCAATGTCGTGGTCATCGGCACCAGCACCGATGTGTACAACGGTCCGGCTGACCGGGTCCGCGGAGATAACGGTGCAGCTGCCCCAGGAGACTCCGGTGGGCCTTTGTTCATCGGCGGAAAAATCGTCGGGGTGTGCTCAAGCGCAGATACATCGACTCCTCCGACCACTAATATCCACGGGGTTACCAGATACTCGAATCTGACGTCCGTGCGTCAGTGGATCAAAAATGTCGCAGGGGTCTAATCCTGCTGCTTAGTTGATTCTTGGTGGGTGCTATCCAATCGATAGCACCCACCATTTTTTTAAACCGTGCTCTCTGAGTATCCATTGGGGGCTAATCACGCGGTAGTTTGTGAAAGTTCTCGGTGGCCTGCGGGGTTGGTCTGGGAGATTGCTCTGTGAGGTGAGCCTGTCGGGTGGGTCTGCGGATCGATCCGTGGGGGCAAACCTCGTTTGTGCTGCCGATCACTCGCACTCTAATCTGGGCATAGCGTTAGCTCTGAGGACCATGTTCTGAGTATCTTGGCCAGCGTATTTTGGCCAGCGCTCAGGTTAATTCAGCTCTTCGGTTAGTTCAGATCGGGTGCCTGGTTCACCGCGGGGCCTGGATGAGAGTTTCAGGAAGGAATCGGTTCGATGACCTTGCAGGAGTCGGCAGCTTCGGCGAGCGGCGGGCAGCACCATGCCCCGCTCAGCCCGCAGAGTATCGATGCCCTACTGACCAAATCGGCGACCTTCCTCGTGGTCGTGATCAACGACGGCGAAGCAGCGCTCGGCACGGTGCGCGAGGTGCTCTCCGGCATCGAAGACCTGGTGAAAACGGTGAGCTTCCGAGACCATGAGGCTCAGCTCTCCTGCACCGTGGGCATTGGCAGCAGAGTCTGGCACGACGTCGTCGGGGCGTCCTCCCCCGCCGAGCTGCACCCCTTCCAGGAGATCGTGGGACAGAAGCACACCGCCGTCGCGACCCCTGGCGACCTGCTTTTCCACATTCGCGCCGAGCGGGAAGATTTCTGCTTCGAGTTCGAGCGGCTCCTGCTGGACGCGCTGGGAACGGCGGTGACCGTGGTGGACGAGGTTTCCGGCTTCAGATATTTCGACTCGCGTGATCTGCTGGGCTTCGTGGATGGGACCGCCAATCCGGTGGGACCGGATCTTCCGGCGTCCACCTTGGTAGGCGAAGAGGACCCGGCCTTCACGGGCGGCAGCTACGTGGTGGTGCAAAAGTATCTGCACAGCCTGGAGACTTGGCAGAAGCTGAGTACGGAGGAGCAAGAGGCGATCATTGGCCGCACCAAAGCCGACGGCGTGGAGCTCGACGACGCGGAGAGCGGGCAGCGATCGCACAAAACCCTGGCGACCATTGAGGACGAACAGGGCGAACACGACATCCTGCGCGACAATATGCCCTTTGGCCGACCCGGGAGTTCCGAGTTCGGCACCTACTTCATCGGCTACACACGAAAGCTGTGGGTGCTGGAGAAGATGCTGGAACGCATGTTCATCGGAGAGCCTCCCGGGCTGCACGACAGGATCCTCGACTTCTCGGCTCCACAGACCGGGACGACGTTCTTCGCTCCGGCGGCGAGTGTGTTGGCGGGGTTGGGGACTGAGGCGGTGATGCAGTGACTGTTGCCTCGAAGTCCTGTCGTGTTTAATCACGGTCGTCTCATCACTGCCCTCACACCGCCTCAAAGCTCTCCCTAAGATTTTCTTGAAACTTTCCCCGCCAAGGTGTCGGATTGGAACAACGCCGTTCCTAGTAA
The DNA here is from genome assembly GCF_043789415.1 of Psychromicrobium ferritrahens. Lineage (NCBI taxonomy): Bacteria > Bacillati > Actinomycetota > Actinomycetes > Micrococcales > Micrococcaceae > Psychromicrobium > Psychromicrobium ferritrahens. The sequence goes on from NZ_JBDLLW010000002.1 coordinate 338,314, forward strand.
GGGTAAGTGGATGCCTAAGAGGGGCTTCCCGAACCACAGGAGATGATCCCGATGCAGTCCCTCGTTTCAGTCATCAACGACACTCTCAACCCCGTGATCGACGACCGCGGAGCAGAAATCGATGTGTTCAACGAGAAGCTCCAAGCCAAGGGTTATTGGGTCTTCGCGGGCGGCCTCAGCAACCCCGATGCGGCCACCACGATCGACAACCGCGACGGCAACTCGCTGGTCACCGACGGGCCGTTCGCCGAGACCAAGGAGTTCGTCAACGGCTTCTGGATCATGGAGGTCCCCGATTTCGACACGGTGCTCCAGCTCGCCATCGAAGCCTCGCAAGCGTGTCAACGGAAGACCGAAGTCCGGCCCTTCCTCTAAGCCAGCTGGCCTATCAGCGCACTCCAGATTGAAGAGGCGATCATCCGAGCGCACCGCGAAGAATGGGCTCGGATGATCGCCCCGCTGACCAAGCGTTTCGGTGACCTCGAGATAGCCTAGGAAGCTGCTGCTGAGTCGTTCGCGACCGCCGTCGAACGCTGGCCGAACGACAGCGTGCCAGTCAACCCGGGTGCCTGGCTGACCAGCACGGCCAATCGCAAGGCCATTGACCGGATCCGCCGGGAGAACAGGCGCCGCGAGAAGCATCAGGAGGCTCAGATCTTGCAGCGCGATTCCGCCGAGTACTCCCCCCGGTGCTATTGACTTCCTCGACAAGGATCGGTCTCGGCGCAGAGCCAAAGCAGCTGAATTGGTATGGTCCCCGACACCTCTGGGTGTCGGGGACCATTTACCGTTTTAATCATTGACATACTCTGCGGGCTTCGATCGCCCTTCGGGAAAACACTGTTTGAGACTGGGATAGCTGACAGGACCGTCAGGCTGCTACCCTCCCCAAAGAATTATTTAGAGGATATCAATAGCCTGGACGTGCATTTCCTGGCCGGCGTTCCAGGTCCGGAAGGTGTGCTGTGGGATGTACTCAAAAGTTCCGTTGACATCAACGATGTTGATGTTATTGTTGCCGGTGTCAACCCGGTCTGCCCAGACATTATTCACCCGGTTGTAGCTCTTATTGGCGTAGCAGGAAGTGCCGTAAACGCCAGTGGAAGTGTGCCAGTAGAAGTGCACGAAGTTCGGGTCAGTACAACCGATCTCATTGGCCGAAGCAGTCGAAGCACCGACTGCCGGAACGACCGCCAGCACGGCACCAGCCACAACCGACGCAACCAGCGCCTTACGAGCAATTTTCTTGAACTCAAACGTCATGATGAATTTCCTCCGAGGAATTTTATTATGTATGTATACACTAAAACAACAGTGAAACTTTTTCATGACATCTAGGCCTGATTGATCCACCAGCTAGAGTGTACAAATAGCTGAGTTGAAGAGTCAACTGAAAATTTCAGTATCTTACGTTTTATTTATTCTAAAAGCTCAAGACTTCCTTTTTTGAGGATATTTTCAGGTTTCTCTGGGGAGATTAAGAGTCTCTTTCGATGGCTTTTTTGAGTCGGTTGTGTTTTCCAGGCTCGCAGGCATCAAGGAGGGCAAGCCGCCCGGATCTACTTGCCAGGATCAGCCCTAAACGCCGTCACCTCAGGGATTCTTGGCCCAAAACCAGCTACGCCACCCCCTCGAAGCGACCATAGTCTCCCCATTTAAAGAAAAATTAATTGTCGTGATTCAAATACCATAAGAAGTAATGAGAAATTTGGACCAGCGGATTTAAGTTGCCTTAGTTAAGCAAAAACTATACAGCGCGTTGAGCACTCAGAAGTTACCCATCGGTAGTCAATTAAAATCTTCAGATGATCGTCTGATAATTCATCCTTTAATGTTCTGAATTTAACACCGGATGTTTTAGATGGACGTCAAAAATTCCTCTCACCTTTACCCACAGATGGTTAGCAATCCCGGTTTTCTTTCTAGGATCTTCGTCAAGGCACGACCGTACAGCCGCTGCCCTGACCGGTGGCAGCCTAAAATGGCCCTCGAAACGTACGTACCCGACGACCGAAGGCACAAGGGTCTGCTGCATGGTTGTGAAACTGACCCAGCCTACGCAGTTCTCAAAGCGGGCCTTACGGTAGGTACGGAGCTCCCATCCCTCGGCGCTGTTCGAGAGAGCATCGTCAGGTCCCCGACTCCTACAGCAAAAGCAACCCCTAGTCGTGCAGTCGAGCCAGCTCACTGTACCGACCTACCAAGCAAGTGAAGGGATCGCACCCAAAGCAACTGACACGTTGTTCGACAAGACGGGATTAAAGCGAATCAAGCCAGTCGCACAGGCAGGAAGTCTCTGTGGTCGGGCAGAAGGTCGCCACAGCTACACCTTCAAGGAAACCAATCTCAGCAGCGAGCACAGTACTCACGACAGCCCGGACTGGTCTCATCGATGAGTTTTCTTTTCATCGGGGTGCTCCAGAATCGGGGGAGGTTTGGGGGCGGTTTGGGGGTCATATCAGGCCCTATGAGGCCCTACTAAGGTGGTCCCCGCAGATGATTCCGGCATCAAAAAACCCGCGATTCCCCTTGAAAACAAAGGGAAGACGCGGGTTTTGTTCGGTCGGGCTGACAGGATTTGAACCTGCGACCCCCTGAGTTTCAGACTCAAGTCCGAGAACCAGCGTCGTTCCGGTCTTTTTCCCTTGTATTGCAAGGGTATCTGGCTGATGCTATGCCCCCTCAGTATCCCGGCAGAACCCGTAAAATCCTGAATCTAGCGGTCACATCAGCGGTCACATTTACTTCGGGTTCCGCCGCAGGATACCTGCGGCTTCGACGAGGATGCGGGAGTCCATGGCACCGGTGTAGTAGAGCCGGTTGACGTCCTTTGTGTGTCCAAGGTGGTAGATCCGCACACTCTCCGGGAGGGCGTCGTACAGCAGCGTGTTCCACGTCGTGCGCCAGGAATGTCCACGTTCATTTTCGAGCATGTCGATCTTCAGGTTCTCGGCGAGCTCGTTGTACAGTTTCGCGAGCTTGCGGTCACGGTTGCGAGGGTGCCAGAGCCCGCTGGAGTCGGTGGGCATGGGGAACATCCACGGACTGCCGCTGTTCTTGCGTCGTTCCATCCGCTCGCTTACTCGCGGGTCGGTGACAGCGACACTGCGTCCGCGGCGATTCTTGGTCGCAGAGGGATCCAGGAAGAAGATAAACACACCGCTCTCATCCATCACACAGTCTTCGACGGGACGCAGGCACAACTCTGAGATTCGCATACCAGTGGAGGCTTGAGCGAGGACGATGTCGATGACGCCGGCGCGCTCCACGATCCGATCCTGGCGTGTCCAACGACCGCGTTTCGGATCGAGGACGTCCTCGGGGTCGGCTGCCAGGAGGTACTCGATCACGTCCTGGTACTCGGTGAGTGTCAGTGACCGTCCGCCGCGCCGGTAGTCGGGCTTCTTCGCTTTGGTGGCGTCCAGCGCGAGATCGGTGAGTGGGTTGTGCTCGATGATCTCGTCAACACGCAGCGGCTCGGCAAGATATCGTTTGGCAACGATCTTGGCATGCTTCATGTTCACCGCGCCGTGCAGTTCGGCGATCTCTTCGAGGCAGAGTTTGAGGTTTCTCGGTCGCATTGCATCGCGCAACGACAATCCGGCCAGGGAGTGGGCGTGCTTGTGTGCCACCCGGCACTCCCCTCGCAGCAATCGATAAGCCAGAGCGTAGCGGCGACGGGTGGCCTCGGCCAGGCGTTCACTCTCGAGGGCGGGAAGGGTGACATTCTCGAGGTAGTCCAGCACAAGGGATGTTCCTGACCAGATCGTGTTGCCGGGCCCAGTCATAATTTCGTTCGCTTCACGCTTGGCTCGTGCTCGGAGCTCACCCTTGGTCTTAGCCTGCGTTGTCTTGGCGATGACCTTGCCTGATTGCACTCGTATTCTCCAACGCAGCCCCCAGCCCCCACGGTAAGGGAACGGGTGTACGCGATCGATCGAATGTTGCCCGATCTCGAGTCGGGTGGTGGCGGCGCGGGTCATGCTGGCTCTTTCCTCAGGTCTTTCGATAGCGTACGTGCGACTATTCGCTGTTTGCAAGTACCTTCCAGCCCCTGCGAGTTGACTGATGATTCATAGGGGTCTATTCTCCTATCAAGTCTCTATCATAGATAATTCGAATGATCTATGACGCATCAGGACTGAAGGTGCGGACGGGTGGCCGGGCGGTCAGGCATGAATTTCTTCGACGCTCCGGCGAGGACGATGCGATGTTCTCCGCAGCATGCGAGCGAGTGCTGTGCGTTCGCTACTAGTCAGGCCATCGCCGGGTCGGGCAAGCACCGTTGCATACACGACACCGGAAGACATCATGACCATCACCTCATCATTGCCCCGTTCAACTACCCCGAGCGGAGCGCTTCCGCCCGCTCAGGCGGCGGAGTTCTTGGGCGTCGCAGTCAAGACCATGGCGAATTGGCGCACGGATGGAGTCGGTCCGTCCTATGTGCGCTATGGGACTCGCGGCCGAGTGGCTTATCTTCTGGCAGATCTACAGGCATACATGCAGAAGAATCGCATCGTCACAGCGAACTGATCCAACCATGACACAAGAAGAGCGACGGATTGACATCTTCCGCCGCCCCGCATCGGGTTGACAGGATTTGAAACTGCGACCCCCTCACACCCAGTGAGGTGTGCTACCAAACAACGCTAGTGAATGCTATCAGCGATGGATTGGTGTTTTTACCTGTGCCGGCCGGGTGCGTCTCAGGCTTCGTCGAACGGTAGCCGCATCGCCTCGCTGCCTGGGTCTACAGGGTGACTCGGGACTTCTCGCGGGCGATCTTGATAGAGGGCGTCTGCGGCAGCCCTCTGGTAAGCCGCGTCGAGGTCATTGCCGTCGTCGACGAGAATCTGCTCCCAATCCATCAGGGCTTCCTCGGATGGCTGTGGCATCATGCCAAAGTTCAGCCGAACTCTGCGATGATGCGGGTGACACGGGTGTTCAGCTCGTCGGCACGAGCCAGGATCTGGAGCTCCTCTTCGTGAGATACATGCCGTACGGGGCCCGAAGGCTGTAGCTCGATCGGACTGCGCAGTGGCGGATATCCTGTTACGAGACGCAGCAGTGAACGTCTACGACCGCGAGTTCAATCCCGCAGCACGAAACAGCGTCATGCGACTCGGGCTCTGAGACCCAGAAGAACACAACTCCGCGGCGTCAGGTTTCGTCACTCTGCGGGTCGACATTGGTTTCAGGGTGCAGCAGCTTGTATCCGCCGGTGAGAGACTGCACAATTCGGGTGAGCCGTCCAATCTCTTGACGCGTCTGCTCCCACTGATGATGGGCGGCCGCAAGATCGGCCAGATACCGCTGCAGGAGCGCCTCGCTCTGTTCAGCGTCGTGGTCGATGATCAATGAGGAAAGAGGCACCTCCAGGATCGTGGCCATGGCTACGGCCTCGTCGAGTCTGACGGCCCGGGTCTGTTGCTCGATCCGCGTGATCGCCGTCGGATCGACGTTCGCACCGAGGATGGTAGCCATCCGGCGCGCCAGTTCGACCTGGCTCATACCCTGTCGTTCACGCTCTGCGCGTAGGCGGCGGGCAAAGATGTCGGCCGGCAGTGGGTTCATATCGGGTCCTCGTGGTTCGGTCTAAGGGGTGACGCAGTTGTGCATCTGCGCACTACATACGTTACTGGCACGGATCTGCGGTATCCACAGTGATCGTATGCGCTCGATCTGACTCATTTTTGACGGAATATCGTCGCTTCGCATACGAATGGCAAGCATAATCCTGTCTCAAACGTTAGTGAATCGTTGCGTATTGCGGCGCGATAGAGAACACACATGAATCTATGCATGTATCAGGAACTAGCTGATCTAACATGTCTGGCATTGCGTTGGGCCACCTAAATATCAACGCCAGGAAAGGATGAGCACTAATTCGCCACCATTCGATAGCGATTGGAATGGATGATTGTGTAACGACTCGCTAGACTATTCATATAAGATCCGTCAACGAGTCCGGGAACTCGCCGGATCGTAGACTGAAAGACTAGGGGATAAGCAATGAATCGTATCTACGAGACCGCGACCATGGCGTTGGTGCACATAGAATCCACCCTCCCGGGTAGTGTGACAGCAGCCTGGGACATCAAGAACCTTCTGACCAACTCCAAGACCTGGGCCCAGACCGTGGGTGGCCTGCTTCTGATGTTGCTCGGCGTGGTAGGCCTGATTTGGGGCGGCGTACTTCTGATCAAGAAACTCATGGGCAACCAGCAGAGTGGACAAGGACATGGCTGGGGTCAGATTCTGCTGCTCATCATTGTCGGCGGCGCACTTGGCACCGGCGGCTGGACGCTAATCAGCTCGGTTGGTTCAGGTGGCCAGACCACGATCGAAGATCTTGGCAACGGCGGCACCATCATCGTCCAGCCATGGAGCAACGCTACAACTACCAGCGCGGTCCCGGAGTTTCTCGGCTCCCTCGCACGCTGACTGTAGAACGCGACGACAGGACATGAGCATCAAGGACCGACTCACCAAATTCACAAAGAAGTTCAAGCTCGACTCGCATCATGCGATCGAACGTTTTGGCCTCTTCTTCGGTGTACTCTCGCTCGCCGGGCTGCTCGTGCTGACGGCCTCGGGTGCTTCGGCGTTCGTGGCTGGCCGCGCTCAGCTGGCCGACACGGCTCTGTGGACGCCGAGCTTCACAACCTCCAAGACGCAGCTCAAGGGCAGCGTTGATGGAGTTTACACAAACCAGCTGAAGAACAAGTCATTGGTAATGATGCATTTCGATGATCAGGCGAAGATCAGTTACAGCGCTTCCGACTATCAGGCATTTCTGCTGGGCTCGAACGAGCAGCTCAGGTCGGAGAAGCTAACGACATCAGGGGTCTCCGGCTCGTTTTACGTTTTCGGATCGACCGGATACGTGGGGGTGCTGCTAGAGGCGAAGCAGCCGTTCGAGCAGCAGGTGCTAAATCTCACGCTAAGGGCGAAGGCTGAGCTCACGTTTAGCCAGCAGCAGGCCTCCGGCGCGAACAACGAAGACGTGGTTGGTGACTCGTCGTTCGCCAAGTTCGACCAATGGCGGGTCTTCATCAACCCAGGTGCAACCGGGACGAAGTCGCTGGCCACACTGGACGCTGCCAATTTTGATCCGACCCAAGCCTTCTACGAGGTTGCGCTCAAAACCAAGGAGGACGCCGCCCGTGCTGCGCTGGACGCCAAGCTCGCCGAGATGCGTGCGAATCTGACGCAGATTTCCTCATACACGGACGATCTGGCCACGACTAAGGTCGATGGTTTGTTCTTGCGCCCGCCGACCGTCCCGATGATCATCGCCGGCGATGAGATCTCCGGGCACAGCGCCTCGGAGACCAAGGAAAAGATGTCGACCCTGGAGCTGAACGCCAAGCGTGTTGTGCGCGGCGGGTTCAACTTCGGCTGGCGCTCGGGAAACGTCTACGACGGCTACCTGGATGGGATCGTGCCGAAAGGTCAGAGCTATATCGAGTTCCTGCAGTCCAAGGCCACGGAGACTCAGGGTACGAACGCTAGCGATTCGAATGGGATCAATGACATCCAGTGGACGCTCTCAAACGGCAAGAGTCTAACGCAGGATTACCGGACTTCCGATGTGACCATGCGCCCGCTGACGACCGCGATGAACAACCTCTCACAGGCTTATCAGGACTACGCCACGAACAAGGCGCAGTACCAGGGGACGCTCCTGCTCGAACTACTCAAGCTCGATATCGATCTGAAGGACGTGCGTTCGAACAGCACGACCAATACCGACGAGGGCTTCCTCACCACCTATCGCTGATCTGAAGCGACCGCCGAAAGCGGGGAATCCCGTCATTACGCGATGAGCGCGGCGACAATCCCATCTACGAGAAGAAAGAAGGGGACATGGACGAGAAGCCGAAGCTTTCGAAACGTGATCCAGACGCGGATGCGTCACGGGCCTCCGCTTCGCCGGGGCCAGCTGGTACGAACCCCGGTGCGGCTGGCGGTATGACAGGTAAGACCGGTGACGTGAAGAGTCAGGTCGCGGGTGCTGCCGCCGAGGTGGCTGCGAACAAGCTCATCGGTGACCGGATGAATAGTAATCAAAAGCGCTTCGTGGTCGCAGCCTCACGGGGTGCGGCTGAAGGTGTGACTCAGGGTGGTGCGACAGGTGCAGCGGTCGGCGCAGGCCTCGGTGCGGCCAAGGAAACCGCTACGCAAGCGCAGGAGAAGAAGAACGACAGAAAGTCTGACGATGATAAGTCGACGGGTAACGCCAAGTCTGCGAATGAGCAGGATCAGAAGCCCGACGAGAAGCGGCTCGGGGCGGGCGGTACCAGCTATGCGAGAGACCGGGACAAAAGTGTGGCTGACGAGACCGATCACAAGAAGGGGGGTGTCGGGAAGACGGCAGCAGGTGCAGGTGCTGCTGCAATGGCACCGAATGCCGCGTTCTTCGCCATGCTGTTGCTTTTTTTAAACTGGCTGAAGTCATTCTTCTTCGCGCTGCTAGCGAAGGCACTGACGCTCCTGCAGATGTTCCTGGCCTGGGTCGCGAGTATCGGCGGAGCGGTCTGGAACTTTATTACGGCCCCCTTCCAGGCAGCTGGCGCTGCGGTGGCGAACGCGATCGCTTTTGTCACTGGCGGAGCGGCGATTTCGACGTCGGTTGCCGCAGCAGGTGTCGCGGCCGTCTCGGGTCTCACGATCCTCGGGCTCCTGGCGGGCATCATCGGTATATTCAGCGTCAATGTAGCAGGGTATGACGCATATCAGGCCGCAGATTGCCGCCCGGCATCGATTGGTAACACCATCCCGATCGGAAATCCCGGTCCGACTGACGCGAACGCAGAGAAGATGTCAAAGACGGTCTACTCGACGCTAAAGTCCGCGGGGATGTCGGATGTGAACATCGCGGGCATCCTCGGCAACTGGGATCAGGAGTCGGGAATCGACCCGACCAGTGTGCAGAACTTTCCGACGCGCACCTACACGATGACCTCCGAGAAGAAGTCTGCCGCGACCAACACCGACAACGGTATAGGTCTGGGTCAGTGGACTTTCGGCCGAAACACTCTGCTGCGCAAGTACGCCACGGCGAAGAGTACGGACTGGTGGGACATCAAACTGCAGCTGACGTTCATGTTCGACAAGAACGGTGACAACGCCAGTGATGTTGAAGTGGTTCAGGGCATGATCTCGACGCCGGAGTCGACGCCAGGGGAAGCTGCGAAATACTACCACGACAAGTGGGAGCGCTCGGCTGACAGCTCTACTTCGCAGCGTGAAGCGAATGCCGACCAGTGGTTCGGCCTCATCAGCGGATGGACCGTGGATCAGAGTTTGGTCGTCTCTATCGACAAGGGTGGCGACTTCATCAAGGACGCGACGCGGATCATCAGCACCTTCCTAGGCGGCAACGCTTGCCAGCCAAACGCCACATCCAGCGTTGGCAGCATCACCCCGGAGAACGGGGGCATGACGCAGGATGAGGCCCAGAAGCTCGTCGACCTCTATAACCAGCAGGGCGATAAGTGGCTCGATGAAAAGTACGGTCCTACAGGCGGCCCAGGCCCATGTGGTGATAACCACGCAGAGAACTGCGTGTCGTTCTCAAACTATTTCCTGAACAAGTACACAACATTCACGCAATACGCGGTGGGTGATGGCATCAGCACCGCCGGATACGTGGCAAAAACCACGGGGAAAAAGCTCAGCTCGACACCGACGCCGTATTCAGTCGGATCCGGACCCGGAGTGGACTCTTCCGGCCACACTCTTGTCGTACTCGGCGTGCAGGGTGACAAGGTCATCTTCGGCGAGGCGGGCTACTGCATGTACATGGGTCGCGTGCGCACAGACAGTGCGGCGGCGATGACCGCGGAGGGCTGGCAGTTCGTGGATATGTCCGACGCGATGTTACCCCACGGACAGGTAAATCCACCAAAACCTGGGACATAGCGACCAGGCGACGGCCCGGTGTCATATTGGGTCGTCGCCTCTGCGTCTCCAAACACGTGTGATTTCAAAGACACGACAGACTGAACGAGGAAGATCATGACAAAAGAAACGACTGAACTCGAGAAGAGCACAATCCGTGCAGGTGCCGGCACGGATGGGACTAATAGTGCCTTGGAGCCTGCGAAGAAGCGATGGAACTTCCAGAAGCCTGAGCAGAAGGCTCCTGTCGAAGGCGCGATCCTCGAGGCGAAGTTCGACGGCTGGATCAAGGCAAGGTCCGAGAAAAAAGCTGCTCGTACATCCGAGATGAAAAGCCGATCGGCACGTCGGGTTATAGGAGTGGGTCTCGGTTGTGTGCTGGCTGGCATGGCGGCGCTCACCAGCCTCGCGACCAGTGCTTTAGATCAGCAGAGCGTAAAGAACGCCGCCGAAATCTCCCAATTGCAGTCCACCGCTGGGGAAGCCCAAGAACAGCAGAGCGCGAAGCCGATCGAAGCAGCGGCGATCGCTGCGCTCACTACGCGCGCTTCGAAGGCAGCGACCAAGGTCGCCGAAGGTCAGCAGGCTTATGCCGTTCTGTACGCTGCGATGAACAATGTGAAGAGCAAAGGCAACGGCACACCGAGTGTTGAGGCATTGGCGATAGCCAAACACCGCAAGGATCTGGCTGCGGCTTGGGATACAGCATCTTTCGTCGTCGATCCCAAGCTCGCCTATGCCTGGACCACGGTCCCATACTTTTTGCGAGATCAGATCGATCCGCGGTTTCCCTGGTATGTCCGCTTCGATGGGCTCAAGGCATCAGATCCGAAGACATACGCCTGGAACGTTAAGTCAGTGATGCCCAAGCTTGACGCACCTGGCACCGTGCGCGTTGTGTGGGCGTGTGCGCAGCAGGACAGCACGGTGCTTGCCTGGGCCAGCGCCATTTATACCGACTACACCGACAAGGTCGGCACGTTCAGCCAGCTCAACGTCGTGACCACAGCCAAGGGTGCAGAGCATTTGTCGATGACTGATGCGGCGAAGGCGGAGCTTCTGCCGGAGTTGACCGGAACAGAGAAGGGGAAGTGACGATGACTGAGACGATTGAAACACAGGAACAAGCCCAGAAGCAGGGCTTTTGGTCAAGGAATCGCTGGGTGCTGGTGCTCGGTGCGATAGTAGTCGTCAGCGGCTGTCTAACAGGGATCAGTGTAGCGGGCCAGTCTCAGGCGGTCTCAGCACAGACTGTGCAGATCACGCAGCTTCAACAGGACGCCGCCAGCCGGCAGGCACAGATTGACCAGTCGAATGAGCAGAACGCTTCTCAGGCGTTGGGTGTGAGTGACTCTCGTATTGAGAAGGACACAGCCGAAATCCAGCAGTTGTTGTCCACGGCGTTCACCTGGAATTCCGGAGACGCCTATGAGACGGCCCGAGCGACGCTTAAGAGCCGCTTCGATCTCACCGAGAAGGACGCATTCCTGCAGTCCTTCATGCCACCGGCACAGTTCAACCAGGACCAGTCAGGCAAGCGCTACTACTACCTGGACGCGATCGGCTTGAACTCGAAGCTCAGCAGCAATGTCGACATCGAGGTGGTCGAGGTGTCAGCGACAAACTACCGCTATGCGGTCATGGCTGACACCGTGGTGGGTTCGAACGGTCCCTCGGCGATCGATACACAGGGCAATCCGATGCCGAAGCCGACTGCGACGCGACGTGTGCTGATCTTCGTGACGACCGATGTCGAGGGCAAGCTGAAGCAGATGATCGGTTTACCGGCATCAGGCGCGACCCGTCAGTCCGGATGATTAATTAGTCATTCAACCGCCTTTCAGAATCATCTATTGATACGATTATCATCGTATTTGAGTTGAACACCGATAAGGCGGAAAGAGGCCTAGTATGACGCAGCAGACGTATCCGAACCGGAGCTTTGGATTGGCGACGGCGCGGTCCTGTCTCTCGAAGCCTTTCGGGCCTCGAACGCCGCGCGAGACGCATTCGCCAAGTGACCACATTCACGACTCCACACGAAGGAAGCAGACCCATGACGACGATTATCAGTCCGAACAAGACGACCAAGATCAGCGAAAAACAAGGGAAGACCAAAGCAGCCACGACCGCAGCGAAGTCCCCGGTGAAGAAACGACCTTTCACTGTTGTGAGGAAGGGGGTCAAGACCGGCTTGCCGGTAGCGGTTTGGGCAACCGTGATCAGGGCAGCAATTTTAGTCGCCGACTACCTGTTGATCGCTGTGACCGCCCTCGGAGTTATCCCAATGATTGGACTCTACCTGCATCAGGCTTCGGGTGCAGCACAGAACGAGCTGACGACCAGCGGCACTGTGGCGCTGTGGATTGTCCCGCTCTTGTTCGTCGTGACGTTGCTCGCCGTCGCCGAGATCGCTCTTATGCGCTGGCTGTGGCGCGTTGGCAGCCGTGGGATCGCCTCGATCCGCGGGCACTACGCAACCCGGAAGACCACCGGTAAGTAACCAACCGAGAAAAGAGAAAGCGAGTCAGATATGCGAATCGCAGGATTGGCGATGACAGATGTTTGGGCACACCGTGTACTGCGCGAGCGAGGGGTCGAAACTATGCGCATCGAGAACGAGCAGGCGGACATTGACGTGTTTGTCGAGACTATGGAGCTCGCACACCATGGACCCGAACAGAACTTCAGACCTTATCTGCACCTGAACGGCGAACTGCGCGGCGTGCGACCGCATCAGCAACTGCCCTACGGCGTCAACGCGGTAATCTTCCCCACCGGGGGCGGGGAGACTGTGGATGTGTTCTACGAGTTCGACAACAAGCAGCTGGCGCTGCTGGCGAAGCGGGGGTACTTCTCCCCCGGCTTCACGGTGCCCGAACAAGTGATCGGGATCGAATGGGAGCTGCCTGCCACGATAGATGCGATCGTACTGGCTCCGGCAGGTGATCCGGCGCGCAGCACCGAGAGCGCCCCGGATGTTCCTGTGGTGTTCGTCAAGGTTCACGATCTCGGAAGTCTCGACGTCGATATGGAGTCTTCCGGTTATGACCTGGCCGAATACTTCGCTGATTTCTCGACCGACCGCGCGCCGCATGTGGAGCACCGTGTGGTCGAGGGACAAAGCCTGCGTCAGCATGCGGGTGAGATGGCCACACTGTTCGACGACGCCGACTTCGAGCATGTTCAGGAAGCTACGTTTATCTCTTCATCCGAGCAGAGTGAGCTGGAAGCTCAGGACAATATGAGTGTGCGCTTGCAGGCCGTCGCTGCCGAGCTCGCCTCCGAAGAGGAGCAGCTTCGACTGGAGCGTGCTGCGCAGGAGGGTACTCCGGAGAACGTTTATCGTGAGCGAGTCTCCAGCGTCTTGGAGGCTGTCGGCGAGCCGGTCGCGGAAGCTTACGCCTCGGAGAATTTGTTCTTCGACGATAACGCAGCCGTGAACGACCGCTTGTCGGCGCGTCCGACGTACGACGAACTGAAGCGCAAGGTCGAGCAGCGTGCTACTGACCTGGAGCACGCTGACACCGAGCTCGCGCACCAACGTTGAGCCTGAATAAAACCAGCAGAAGCACACGAGAAAAGCGACCCCGGCGCATGGATGAATCCAGCGTCGGGGTCGCGGTCTTCATAGGACCAGTTGGACAGGAGAAGTGGATATGGGTCTTAAGCGAGACGTGATCGTCGTCAACGAATTCAGCGTCAAGAAACCTGACGGCTCGGGGTCGAGAGGTGCGACGCCTGGAAGCTACGTTACGCGGTACATGGCTCGAGAGCAGGCTGTGGAGTCACTGGCACCGGTACAACGACTACGCACCGACGATTTCATCCTTCGCTACATGGCGCGCGAAAGTGCGGTTGAGCGTGCGCCGTCACGGCGCGTGGCGAAGGACAAGATGCGTCAGGCTCAAGGAGACGGTGGTGTCGCATTCGGCTACGGCTCGGTGTCGCTGTCGGATGAGCAGCTGCGGGCAGCGAGCCGGGATCTTCAGAAACACTTCGACAAGGGTCACACGGTGTTCAAGACAGTACTCTCGTTCGACGAAGTTTATTTGAAAAAGCAGGGCATCGTCGATGCGGACTTTCATTGCGAGAACCGCGGTGACTACCGCGGCCACATCGACCAGATGAAGCTGCGCATGGCGATCATGCATGGCCTCGATCGGATGAGTTCGGGAAGCGGAGGGTTCGACGATCTGCGGTACGTCGGAGTGATCCAGGTCGACACAGAGCACGTGCACTGCCATCTCGCAATGGTCGATGCGGGACCCGGTCGTCTCATGCCCAATGGACAGCAGAAGGGCAAGCTCTTTGACAGGCACAAGTCCCGGTTGCGTCGGGGTATCGACGCCTGGCTCGACGAGAAGCAGATGGTGGCCCATCTCTCCAGTGCCGTCGGCTACGAGCGGCGAAACGTTACGACCTTCATAAAGCGCTGGGCTCATGAGCGGATGCGCGCAGAGTCTCTCCCCCAGTTCTTACTCGCCTGCCTGCCTGCGGACCGCAGGCTCTGGCGTGCCGGCACGAATGACATGCGGATGCGCAAGGCCAATGAGATTGTCACCGAGATGGTCACCGAGCAGCTCGGGCGCGCAGGGTCTCCTATGCCTGCGGCGATGGTGAAGATCGTTGACTACGCGAACGAGCGACGTAAGGTGGAGTCACTGACCACGGATGCCTGGCAGCGATTGGTTGATGCCGGACGAACTCGGATCATCGAGCGTGCCGTCAACGGCGTCTATCAGCTGGTGCGCGCACTGCCACCGGATGAGCTGAGGATCCGCACACCCATACTCGAGGTCATGGGGATGGACTATGAGCAGATGGCGGCGCTGGCGCGTAAGCGGCAGGATGCTGTCAGCCAGGAGACGGACAACGATCTGGTGTCGTTCGGATTCCGGCTGCGTAGTTACGCCTCCCGATTGGATCATCATCGGGAGCGTGCAGCGGCATACCGGGATCTCCTCCGGCAGTGGGAGAAGGCTGATGCCGCTGGCGTGGCTGTGGAGGACTCACGATCTCTCTACGATTTTTATCGCTTCGAGGAGGAGTACCAGCGCCGACTGATGGCTAAGTACCAGCACTTCCTGCCATTCGTCGGTGACGGGCATGCCTGGTATGAGCAGCATAAGCAGGTCTCGGAGTATGGACAGCGCCTATTGTCGCTAATGAGCCTGCGTCAGGATGTCTCACTCCAACGTATGAAGGAGGGTGAGGATGCTGAGCGTCTGGGCCGGGATATGTATGGTCAACCGGGTGGACGGCTGCTCACGGAGGGCGCAGGTGGCCGGGCTGTGCTCGATCTTCGCATTGCGGCGATGCGGCGCTCGTATGATGCGCAGTTGGATGAGTTGCGTGCGGATCTGGCCGCTTCGGGACTGGTGTTGCGGCCCGTGGCGCTCGAGACCGGAAAACAGGGGCAGAATGTGCGGGCAACCGCTGCTGAGGCACTTTCATTTCTTGCGACCCGGATTGAGAAGGGCGCGGCGTACGACTTCGACCAGGTGAAGGCTCTGGATCTGCATCATTTGGGCTACGACTTCTTCTCGAACACCGAGATCGGGGGCAAGGCACGTCGGACGTTTGCTCTTGAGGCGCAATACCGTCGACGGCTGCTCATCGGGGCGATGGCCTATTTGGACGAATCTGGGCAAGCCGAGGCCATTGCTGGACTTCCGGTGGACGACGTGGCGAGCATGACGAAGCTGGCAGCAAAGCTGACTCGTGATGCAACCGAGACAGGTACCAGCCTTCTTCCGAGTCGGTTCGCAGAACTTCGTGCTCAACAGGAGATCGAGAAGACCCAACGACACGCCGTGACTTCGCTAGATGCCGGACTTGCGGTTCGATTGCAGGGGCAGATCGACCAGGCGGCGATCGAGGTAACGAATTCGTCAGATTACGAGGCGGACCGCGAACTAGACGGAGTCGAGTCGAGTCCTGCTGGCAATTGACCAACTATTCTATTCGTCATTGTGAATTGCATTTCACTCCATTCAGTATTAGTCTTTAGATCATTCGTGGATGAGTCGAATGATGCAGAAGCGGATGTGACAGATCATTACTGACTCGTTACTCGAGTCGGGCAACGAAATTAAGGAGACAGATCATGGCACAGCTTCGGGGTCCTGGATCGATGACCGGCGTAAACCTTCTCGCGAAGGTTTACGACAACGGTGTGACCAAGGACGGCAAGTTCCGTTTCGTCGATGCACAGATCGATGCCCGCGACCAGCGCGGTCCGGCGCAGACCAACCTGCACCTGACCTCCCAGCGGGTAACCGACAAGGACGGCAACAACCGCTACAACAACGGTGCGGCCTATAGCACTGGTCAGTTCGAGGAGATCGTCAAGGTCGCGGGCCCAAATTTCGAGCCCATCACTAACAAGGATGGTGCGGAGATCGGCCGCATCTATGCCGTCAAGGCTAACGTGATGCCATCGACCAAGGGCAACGGCCTAGTACTCAACACCAAGTCACTCGAACAGTCCGACTTCAAGGTCGACGGCCTGACAATGGACAATCAATTTTCGTCAATGAAACAAGCCAAGGAGGCCGCCGATGCTACTAAGGAAGCTCCTGCCGCCGAGACTCAGGCGGAGGCTCCCGCGCTGAACACCGACGTACCGCTGTTCGAGGATCAGGAGCTCGGCGTCGGCTAGTCCGCATAGGACTGAACCAGAGCAAAGCACTCCTCATGAAAGGCCCCTGGATCGCGATCCGGGGGCCTTTCCGCTTCCCTTTCACCATCAGGCAACGAAGCAGATGCGAAGATCGCTGAGGATACAGACGTCATCGGAACAGAGATTGTCGAGGACAAGTCTCCCCCGAACCCGTTTGCGGCAGCTGGAGCACGGTTCGGCACCGCAACGGTAGGGCGTTCCACTCCCCCAAAGTCGCTCATAACGACCGCACATCCCTATCAGTGTGAGGAGGAAGAGAAAAGTAGCGATTCTCCACAATTTGAATAAGACGAGTGATGATTATATAGGCTCCTTAGATTACTACATCGTTCTATCAGATGCTTATTTACCAAATAACGATAGGTCTATAATGATAGTATTTGACTGATCTTTGAATGGGAATTGATGAGACTAAGGAGTGATCGCGGATGTTCGCAGATACCCGACTGAATGAGAACTATCCCTTGCTGGGGAGACTATCCGAACCGCTGAAGTCGGCGGAACGTGAGATCATCGGCCGCGAGCATGAGGTCCAGCAGGTATTGGCGGGCATGGAGCGACCCGAGCTGTCAAATATTCTTCTGCTTGCGGAAGCCGGTTCGGGTAAGACAGCCTTGGTCCAGGCCACTATGATCGCGGACCAGAAGAGGCTTTATCTTGAGGTTGACCCTGCTCGTATGATCTCCGAGGCTGGCGACAGCAATCTCATGGCCGCGACGCTCAAGAGCTTCTTCGACGAGGCAGAGCAGTATGTCAAGCACGAAGATCACGAGCTGGTTTTGTTCATCGACGAGTTCCACCAGATCGTGCAACTCTCAGGCGCTGCGGTCGAGGCGATCAAACCGGTACTGGCAGCATCTGGCACAAGAGGAATCCGCGTAATTGCAGCGACGACCTACAACGAATTCCACCTGCATATCGCACCAAACCAGCCTTTGGTCGAGCGCCTTCAGCGCATCAGTCTCGCCCAGCCAGGACGGGAGACGACGATCACGATTCTTCAGGGTGTGGCTGACCGCTACGGCGTGGCCAAACAGTTCGTCGACGATCACCTCTTCCGTCAGATCTATGAGTACACCGAGCGCTATATGCCTGCGAGCTCGCAGCCACGAAAGTCGATCCTGGTGTTGAACGCGATGGTGGGCTGGCACCGCCGTGGGCGGTCGATGAATCGCGGTCTTCTCGCCGATGTGCTTCAGGAGTCGCTCAATGTCAACGTCTCCTTCAAGGTCGATGGTGCGAAGATTAAGAAGCAGCTTGATGCGAAGGTGCTCAGCCAGGATTTGGCTACGAGAGCAGTGGCTCGCCGTCTGCAGCTTTCGGTGGCTGATCTGCAGAACCCGGGTCGACCAATGGCCAGCCTGCTGTTCACAGGCAGCACGGGTGTCGGTAAGTCCGAACTGACTAAGCAGCTGGCTAAACTACTCTTCGGCGACGACCAGCGCCACCTGATCCGTTTCGACATGTCTGAGTTCGCTGAGGACTCTTCGTTGCAGCTGTTCCGCTCGGAGCTGACTAAGAGGGTGTGGGACAGGTCGCATGCTGTAGTGCTTATTGACGAGGTCGAGAAGGCGTCGGCGATGGTGACAAGGCTCTTGCTGCAGGTGCTCGACGACGGTCGCCTGACGGACGACAACAACCAGCAGGTGAGCTTTCTCAATACGTACATTGTGCTCACCACGAACGCAGCCTCCGAGGTCTATAAGACGATCGCAGACTATGCCCCCGATGATACCGGCTCGGGTAAGGAGCTTATTGAGTACGAGAAGCTAATCCGGCGCTCGATCACGACGACACAGGCGGACAATCGTTTTCCGCCCGAGCTCCTGGGCCGTATCGACGCGATCGTGCCTTTTCAGCCGCTCTCACTGGCAACGCAGCAGCAAATTGTGAAGAACAAGTTGCGTGAATTGGTGCAGGAAGTGCATGTGAAGCACAATGTGCGCGTAACGATCAACCCCCGTGTGCTGCAGTATCTTATCGAGGATCGTGGTGACACAGACTCCGATGCCGGCGGTGCACGTGCGGCTGTAGCTCGGCTGACCAGTGAGGTCACCACGGAGGTTGCAACCTTTATCAATCAGTTTCCGGCAGAACGTCGGATCGGAATAGACATAGAGGGCGAGATGGTCAGCGATCGGAAGGATTTGCGGACTTCCAACGCACATGTCGTAGTCTTCGCGATGCAGTGACGTTTGTGAGTCAAGTCAAGCCGAGGAGGGCCCCAGTCGATTAATTCGACTGGGGCCCTCCTCTAATTCGATAGACCATTCAATTGTTGCATTTGATAGGTGTTACGCACTATTCTAATAAACGATCTGAATCGTGACTCACAATTGAAGGGATCGACAGGCATGAGCATTCTGACAGCACCGAAGAAGACTGAGAAGAAGGAGCGGCAGAAGAAGCCAGATGAACTCCTGGCATCAGTCGTGCGTGAAACCGCGGTTCCCGCGGCCGTTGAGCTGTTGCGTAGCAACACACCGTTCGCCTTCCCCAGTGGCACCGCTTGGGCCATCCTGGTTCTTGCCGCTGAACGTATCGGTGGGCTGAGCCGCAAACAGGGTCGCGACGAGGTCAAGGGCTCGCTCATCGAGCTCATCGAGGCAGACTCGATCTGCACGCTGGCAACTGCGGACATGCTCTCTGAGGAGGTCTTCGGAATCATCCCAACGATCGAGTCTCTTACACGTATGGAGGAGTACTCATTGCTGACCGCACCAACGACCGCGGACGGTAAAACCCCGCTCTATAGCTGGGCAGTTGTCTATCAGGATCAAAAAGGCCTGCAGGTCGATCTGGTCGCGGACGCCACGTTCGTGATGGCACTCGGTGTCTCCACCGGCTCAATCCCGCTGAAGGAGGCTGTCGGCCGCGAGGCTTGGGCAGCACACAGCGGTGAGACCGAAGACGAGCTGACAGCCGAGGGGGATGTGGAACCCACGAAGACCAAGGTTGCACCGAATGCAGAAGACGAAGGTGACCCTCTCTTCGAGGGTTCCTCTGATGGGGAAGTCGACTTTGACGAGGATCCGGCGTTCGCCGAGACTACAGACGCGTCGGTTGAAACTTCGGCGTTCGAGGAATACACCGAGGAGGATAGTGAGGACGAGAACACTCAGCACGAGCACGCGGTGATCTTCGGCGACGAAGACGATGGATACACTGGTCCGGATTCTGCGGAGACCATACCAGTCGACGGCCAACCTGTGGCCGATCAGGAGCAGGTGCGCAGCACCATCGCCCGGCGCTTCCTCACCGAGGATCTCGACCTGGAGGTACGTCTCGACGAGTTCGCCACCTCGTTCGGGGTGGCCGCGCCGACGGTACAGATCGCGGTCCCGGATGGTGCGAGTTCTTGGCTGGGCGATCAAATCGCCCAGCTTACCCGCCAAGCAAACGCACAGTTGGCGAAGCTGCACACGGACGGTGAAGCAGAACTACAGACGGAATTCGTCAACCTCATGAGCCTGCATGCCGAGCAGGTCATGCGGGACGTGGCGATTGACCGTGAGGGCAGCGTCTACAAAGAGCTGACCAACGGAGCGAAGGCCGAGTACCGCGAGGCACTGACCGGAAAGGACGAAACCGCTCGACAGGCTCAGACAGAAATTGCCAAGGCGTTCGAGGCGGCGATTACCCAGATTGGGCAGCAGGCTGCAAGCCAGGCCGAGATCCAGTACCGCGAGCGGAACAAAGCCAAAATCCAGCGCGAGCAGCTCGAAGCTGTTGCCGCAATCGATGCGAAGATCGAGAACGACTACGCCCACACTCAGCAGGAGATTCTCGGGCTGCGACGCAAGGATGCCGAGCGCCGCATGACGATCGGCACGACCCGCATCTTTACGGTACTCGCAGAACATCAGCAAGAGAATCTCGCGGCCGAGCGGGCATTGCTGGTGGAGCTAACGAGCGAGATCCAGCGCATCATCGATGAGAACCGTAAGAGCGACATCAGTCGTGCCGATGCCCTGGCTGAGGAGCAGTCGCGCTTCGACCGGGTCGCGGCTCTCGAACAGGAGCACACGAAGATCGTCGAGCGTCTGCGCATCGAGCATGCCGACCGTCTACGCCGCACCGAGGACGAGTTCGAGAAAGCTCGTCAGGCCACTATCGAGCAGATGCGGGGCCGTGACGAGGAGTGGCAGCACAACTTGAACCTGGAGAAGGAGAAGACGGCGTCGCAGACCAGCCGCGTGACCGATTTGCTCGCACAGATGGATCACATGGGCAAGTCGTTCAAAAAACAATACGACGACCGGGTCAACGACCTGCAAGCCGACCGAAAAGTATACATCAACGACTTGGAGCGGTCGAACCAGATGCAAGGTCGGCAGAACAAGTTGCTGACTACGCTCATGATCGCGATCGGGTTGGTCATGCTCGGTGCCGGCTTTATCGCCGGAGCGGCCCTCCTCTAATCAACGACCCGACATCACGGCGGCGGGTGAACACACAGCACACAGCGACGAAGGAGCGCATTATGGCGCGAGAGAAGCGGAAGGCACAGCGACCGTCGGCAAGCGGCTGGGACAAGATCTTGGCTCGGGATGCCGGGCAGACGTTGACAAACCGGGACGTGCACGGTTCACAGCAGCTGGACCGCGGTGTCCGTCAGATGAAGAAATCCAAGACACCGGGTCTGGTTGTAGGCATCATCGTGGGTGTGCTCATCACGCTCCTGGCCTGGGTCCTGTACTCGGTGATCGCCATGGCGCTGCTAGGACTGACCGGGGCGATCGACGGCGTTGGCGCAGGTGGGAACGCCGGTCCGAAGCAGTACTACTTAGAGTCGACTCGGACGGTCGAGGGTGGCGCAGTAGAGAAGTGCTACCAGCAGCTCGCCTCTAACGGACAACCCGTGGGGACGTGCTATCCGGAAATCGCGAATGTGCCGGTCCCCGACTGGTACAAGGCAAAGCAGACTTCGCAGAGTCAGACCGGAAAGTCTGGCTCGAAGGTTGCTTCTGCTGCGAACATCACAAGTTTTGGCGCACAACTGGCCGACGTCACATTTTTCAAACTGTTCCTCACGGCGGGTTTGGGTCTTCTGATCGGTGTCGTGATCAGTGCATGGTCGGCGAAGCGGGTTGATACTGCGAATCTTATGCACGACGACTCTGATATCAACTTTCACGATGACGATCAGCATATCGCTCTGCCCGAGGAGATCCAGCGTAAGTTCGACTGGTTCCCGGACTCCGGCGCGCACTCGGACGTGCAGGTCAGTTCAATGATTAGCCACATGATGTTGAAACGGAAGGGGCTTCAGAATGTCGAGGTGTCCCGCCGGGCAGAAGCGGACATCGTCGACCGGGACGGCAATATCCTCTACTACAAGGGTGAGGTAATGGTCGACGACGATGGCAAGATCCTCTCGAATCTGAAGCCGATCATCGACGAGGCCTTCGGCGATGCGCTGTTCGAGGCATCAGGTATTCCCGATGACAAGACCCTACGCAAATGCTGGGACACGACGCAGATCCCTTACAACCTGGGGAACGCGAACCGCGACAAGCTCAAGGCCCCGGGCAAGGGCTACGGCACGGTGGCCGACCTCATCAAGAACGACTGGACGTTCCCGGAGTATGAGATTCAGCGTCCGGGAGGTGCGTACATCGTGGACACCGCGCCGGTGAACACGATGGTCTTGGCGATCACGCGAGGCGGAAAGGGCCAGACATACATCGAGCCGATGATCGACATCTGGTCGCGCGAGAAGAAACCCTCCAACATGGTCATCAACGACCCCAAGGGTGAACTGCTCGTCAACAACTACGTTCCGCTGGTCATGCGCGGATTCGAGCCAGTCCAGTTCAACCTCATCAACAGCATGAAGACCGACATCTACAACCCCTTGGGCCTCGCTGCCGACAAGGCGCGCGAAGGCGATATGACCAAGGCAGCACTGTACGTCGGCAACATTGCGGAGGTCTTCTTCCCGACCGACGGCGGCGAGGACCCGGTGTGGCCCAATGCGGCATCGAACGCGTTCAAGCGCATCCTCTACGGCCTCATCGACTTCTACATGGAGGAAGAACGCGAGCTTCGCAAGCATGCGGCGGAGACCAAGATGGACCCCGCGACGCTCGAGCAGAAGCTCGACGACATGTGGGGCAAGGTCACTCTCTACAACTCCTACCAGATGTTCGTTCAGCTGAGCTCTAAAAAGATCAAGAACCCCGAGGCCGAGCTGGAGAAGAAGGTCAAGGCCGGCGAGTTCGAAGACCGCGAGGATGAGCTAGAGGAAGCTCAGGCGGAGGCGCAGCGCCACGCATTCCTGTGGGAGGGCAAGGCCGAGCAGGACATGCTGACGCTCTACTTCAACGCGACCGAGGCCCTGCCGATGAACAGCATGCGCACGCTCATCGGCAACGCGCACAACGCCCTTCGGTCGATGGCCGGAGCCGAGAAGATGCTGGCGAGCGTCTACGGCATCGCCATCACAGGTATGAGCTTCTTCACTGACCCGACGATCTCGACGCTCACTTCGGGCAAGCCCTCGCAGAACACGGACCTTGCTGGTCTGTCTTTCCCGCGTCGCCTAGGTGTGCATCTGGCGAACAACTACGTCAAACGTGACCACCTCATCGGCAAGCAGGCCATGTGGTCGGCATACGCGGACCCGATGTTCCAGGAGAACCTGGGCGAGGACTTCGACCACGAAGAGATCGTGGGCCGAGAGGGCTGGGCACGCTATAACTTCAAGGGGAAGTTCCCCACGGACGAGGCTTGGCTCAAGCTGGAACTGGTCAACCCGCAGACGAAGATGCTTGTGCGTACGTTCTACTTCCACTTCCAGAAGAGCTACCAGCTCTCCCTCAACGGTCGGCACTACGTCATCGAGCCGGTCACCGGCAAGAAGATCGTGAAGAACGGCGTGCTGCGAGAGCTGCGTCCGGTGCGAGAGAGCGGCAAGCGGGACGGTGCGATCACCGGATACAAGCCCGGCGACACGACCTACAAGGAAGAGCGCCTCGACCTCTCTGCCGGCGGTGCGCCGGAGCGCGTCACGAGCGAGCTGCGTGCGATCACGCAGACTATGGTGCGCTACAGCGAGTCACCCAAGGCCGTGTTCCTGGTGACGCCGCCGCACTTGATGCAGTACGCCAAGCTGGTGCTGATCCTCGTCAAGCAGCTCGTCGACGTCTCGTTCGACCAGTCCTACATGACGAAGAGCAACCAGAAGCCGCTGTACAGGACCCGGTACATGCTCGACGAGCTGGGCAACCTGCAGTCGGAGGGTAAAGGCATCTCGGGCTTCGAGACGATGCTCTCAATCGGCCTCGGCCAGGAGCAGCAGTTCACACTCATCCTGCAGACGCTCCAGCAGCTGCGCGACGTCTACGGTGAATCGGTCGACAAGATCGTGCAGGGCAACACCTCGAACATCGTGTTCCTGAAGAGCACCGACGATTCGATGATCGAGACGCTGGAGAAGATGTCGGGCAAGACTCACGTCTCCTACATCGACTCGAAGCAGATCAGTCAGGACCTCGACAAGATGATTGGAGGCCGGACCGAAGGCCGGGTCTCGTACACGAAGAGCACCGTGGAAGAGCCCCTGATCAAGTACAACAACATGGCGTTCATCCCCGAGCGCAACAGCATCGTCTTCCGTGCCGGCGACGCGCCGGTCTGGAACAGGAACGAGACCATCCTGCCGATGTCGTACAAGCTACTGCGCACCGATGCCAAGATGATCCATCCCGGCAACGACTACTCGCTGCAGACGATCCCGACATTGAGCTCGGCAATGGAGTTCGACGTACGAATGAACCAGCCGGACTTCCAGAAGATGTTCTACAAGCGGCTGGGGCAGTCGGTGCACGCAGCCAACGCCAAGACGATCTACCAGGAGAGCTACGGCTACAAGGAGGTCGACATCGCGCGTCTGGACCCCGACACCTACGCGGACGCGGTCATGGAGATCGTGCACATGCTGGCCAATGTGAAGGAGGGCAGGGACCCACATGCACCGATCGAGGTGGACTCCGACGACTTCGCCTCGGCAATGATGTTCGATGAGGACCAGGTCGTGGAGAACGTAGAGGTCGCCGCGGCGGTCTCCGAAATGGGTGCGCTAGCTGCCCAACAGGCACAGAAGATCTATGCCGAGGGTACGGTCAGCCAGGATATGCTTATCTCGCTGACGGGTGCGGCGAAGATCAAGAGCTTGGACTTTCAGATCACCGAGGCGTATAAAGCAACATTGACGGAGTTGCAGCAGGACCGGGACAACTTCTCGGTAGGTGGCGACGGCTCGCTGCGCAGCGCGGACGGAGCGTATGTGTACATCACACCCACGCGGTCCGTCTCGTTCACA
This sequence comes from Psychromicrobium ferritrahens, assembly GCF_043789415.1. Lineage (NCBI taxonomy): Bacteria > Bacillati > Actinomycetota > Actinomycetes > Micrococcales > Micrococcaceae > Psychromicrobium > Psychromicrobium ferritrahens. The sequence continues at coordinate 363,234 of NZ_JBDLLW010000002.1, forward strand.
GAAGCCGCGGCGAAACTGAACGACGCAGCTGAGGATGACGTTTCGCGGGTATACGCCGATGATGAGCTGCACGCCGAAGACCTGCAGGCTCTGGCGACAGTGGAGATCTCGGCACACCTCTACAAGTTCCTGGCCTCGCTGCCGACATGGGAACATCTGGCTGACGGCGCTTTCGACCGCGCGATGGCCCAGGAGATGCTAAACAACGCCTGATCGAACAGGTACAACAGCACCCCGTGACCGAGCCGGTCACGGGGTGCTGTTGTACCAGAGCGGGATTAACTACCATTCGAAAGCCTTTATGCTCGCATTCATATACCATTGCTAGAATCATTCGGAATGATCAGATAAGATCTATAGGACAATTATGATCCGATCACTCCAATGGAGGCGATAGAAGATGAAAAAAGGACACGGCCTGCGACGGTACTTATACGAGTACGTCACATACGAGGCTATTCGACAGGTGCGGGGGCAAACAGGGCAGGTCATCCCGATCTCCCACGCCAAGCGAATCCGTCAACGAATGGACGAGCGTCTTTCTGAGCATGGTACGTCGGTGACTGACCACCGGCTCGGCGTTACAGCTCTGCTGTCGGCGCTGAATGATTCGATTAGGGAGACGTTGCCTAGCGCCGAGGCTACGTTTCATCAGCACACTGTTGCTGACCCGTACTTCCAGCGACTGCAGTCACAATTTATGCGTGAGGTCGGCTTGGGTGAAAAGGCTAAGGCTGCTGCGGCACTACCTATCAGTCCCTACGATCCAGAGTGGTCGCAGCGAGCGACGGTCAAGAACGTCGGCACCTCGCTGGCGTACCTCCCAGATCAGACGATCACCAAGATCCTCGACGGCGAGGCAAGCCGGGCTACAGATGGTGAGCACGGACAGATGATGCTGTGGGCAGTCAACGCTGATGGTCAAATGGTCGAGGTGGGACCTGCGATGACCGACGAGGACGCCTCTGGCCTCACCGCGTTGCGAGATTTGATGAGCATCAGGGAGTACGAGCAGGTTCGCCAATGGGCAGTTGATGGAGGACGTGACCCGCGCACCAATCGGATCGACCGGAATCGCTTCATGTCCACGGCAGCACTCGAGCGTTCCACGGCGATGCTGCGTGAGCTGCAGGCTCAAGGCCTCGACTACGAAGTGCTGCGCGACCGGAACCCGGGCCAGCTCAAAGCCCGGATTGCTAGCACCGGCATGGAGATCCGCCTCACTGAGCCGCGCGAACGCGAAGACTACGCCGGTGCGATGATCTACGACAACGGTGCGATCATTCGATATTCCACGAATCGCAGGGTCGGCAAGGACGCAGCGGTCTACTCCCCCACGCCTGCCGAGGCCGTAGACCTCCTACGCTTCGCACAGGGTCAGGCCGTTGCGCGGCAAGATCGGCCAGGATTGCTTGCTGGAACGCTCGGCCCGACGCACACGGAGATGATCCGTGCAACTGCGAAGAGTCCACTGGAGCCCGCGGAGGTCGAAGACAACTACCACGGCGCAAAGGACTCAATGTTTGCCGTGAAGGAATATCACATGCCGGGTGAGCGCCCGCGCGAAGGTTCGCTGGTGATGCTCCGGCGCGAAGGTAAGGAGCGCACGCTTGCGGAATTCTACAACCCGACAGAGGGCGGTCGGGCGGCAGCTGAGGAGTATATGGCCTCGGCTGTGCGGACGTCGCGTGAGAATCTCGCGTCTTCACTCAATGTCGACGGGCTCATCGCTTCATTCGAGGAGCAGCGTGCCGAAGGACTGAACATCGTCGAATTTGAGATCCCGGTGCTCTCCAGCGATCCCGAGGTGGCTGCGATCCAGCGATCCTACTGGGACGTTCTGGTCGGACAGCGCACTCACCTGCTGCGTCCCGGCGCGACCCAGGAGATGTACGAGGAGCGCCTAGGTATGATCGGCGAGCTCCAAGTCGGTGATGGCAGCGAGTCGCTCGATGCCGGCAATCTCGTCTACGGCGGCACACCGGAAGAGACGGTGCGTGAGCACGCGGATGAGGTGCTCGATGAATTGGTGGGCACCTGGGAGCCGGAGATCCGTGTTGTCGGTGACGAGATGTTGAACCAGCGCTTCGATCCGATGAGGGTTGCCCGCTTCATGACCAGCGCCAAGGGGCAATGGTCGAACCTCGACGATCTCGCAGCGGCTTTACGCCGCGCCGAGATCGATCCGACCGAGATGATGGGCGTCGGCTTCCAGACCTACCGCTTCAAGGACCGCCTGGTTCGCTTCGACGAGCAGACGGCGACGCCAATCGACGCACATGAGTCCCCGTTCATCCGCCGGATCGGCGAGACCGTGTGGGCCAGCCTGGCACGCAACGCCACGGAGCCTACGGAGGTGCTCATCGACGATCAAGGTGTCATCCGCTGGACCGCAGAGAAGATGCGCCGCAACGGCTCGACCTCAGAAGTAGCCGGCCAGATCGGTCAGATCTTCGGCGTCGGAGAGCACGGCGAGATCGTGACGCGCTTCGTCGGCGGCGACAACGGACTCATCGTGCCCGGCTACGAGGCCCGCATCGCGGCCCAGCTGCCCGGCGAGACGAAAACTGTAGAGGAGCGCACGCTTTTGCGTGGCTACGAGCAGGCAATGACCGAGCGCATTGAGTACCAAATCGCCAACGATCTGTTGACGAACCGCAGCGAGGCTGGTGAGGGCTCGAGCCTGAACCGCGTGTACTCGCAGCTGTATGGTACGAAGCACCCCCTAGACTTCATCGAGCGTTCTCTGGATGTCCGGGGGCAGCTCGATTCGTGGACGGCGTCGATCCTGGCGACCGAGGCGAAGCGGGTACGGTACAGCAACGGCATCAAGCAAGGTTCGACCGTGTACGCCGAGCACCAGTCGACCAAGAGCAGGGCAGACCCCGCTGACGACAACCACTTCGATGCATGGAAGCTGACCGGCGGCCGCAACATGGCCGTACTCACGGGCACCGACCAGAACGGCATCGCCGCGCCCGCCGGCTACTTCGATCCGGTGATGACCGGCGGAGCGACCAACCAGGGCATTGTGCGCTACCTCACCCAGGACGCCCAGGTCTCCCCCGAGGGCCGGATCGTCCCGGGCGACCCGACCGTACTGTCCGGCGCGCGTGCTCCCCTAATGAACCGGCCGGAGCTGGAGACGCTGCGTTTCGATCCGTTCGACCGCCAGCAGATGACGGCCTCGACGCTTATGCAGTCCTCCAAGATCACGACACCTACTGGTACGGCGATGATGACCTTCGGCGGGTGGACTGCCGACGATCCAATCGTCATCAGCCGCAAGTTCGCGGAGGCGAACCAGATCCGCGGTGTCAGCGGCGAACTGCGTTCCCTCGTGGTCGGCGACAAGCTCTCGGACCTGCACGGCAACAAAGGCGTCGTGTCACTAGTCGTTGAGCGGGAGATGCCGCTCACGGAAGCCGAAGCGCTGGATCTAGAGAAGGAGGTGGCATGGTTCAAGGCCAACCCTGACATGGACGTAGTGATGAGCCCGTTCTCGCTGATCTCGCGCCGCAACGCCGGATCGGGACGGGAACTAATGAACGGCGCGGTCTCAGATCTCGTTGCACCCGATGGTGCGGCGCAGGCCGGTTCGCTGGGTCAGATGCAGTTCATCGTTACGCACATGGCCGTCGACGAGAAGACGAAGGTCTACGACGACGAGGCGGTGCTCTCCGGCAAAGGTCGGAAAGCCTCCTCGCAACTAGCCTGGGCGCTGGGCGCACAAGACTGCCCGGCGATCATGCGCGAGTTCTACGATCACAACAGCGGAGCCGAGGCGAACCTGCGCGAGTTCATGCTCAGCGTCGGCCTCGACATGGAGTCGGACGGCACCCTACACGTGGTCGGCCGCGATGAGGACCACACGGGCATGAGCCATGAAGCCATCGACGAACGGCCCGAGCGCCGGTTCTTCCCGATGCCCGAGCTCGCGCGCACCGAGAAAGGCGTGGTGCTCATCTCGACGATGCGCAAGACTTTCGGCCAGCTCATCGGAGACAAGGGCGGCGACCTAGAGATCCCGTTCCCGCTGAAGTACCCCACTGGCAAGCAGACCGAACAGGTCACGGCGTCATCGTGGAAGATGCCGGTGCTCTCCTCGCACCTTCGCTCCGGCCAGGAGTTCGAGGACGGCAGCTCAGTCACGCACGACTACACGAACCGCTACCTCGACATCCACGAGCAGGCCTGCCGGTACCGTGCCGCGCAGGAGAAACTCGCGGCCGGACAGGTGACGCAGCGTATGCGCCAGGAACTGACCGAGGAGATGAGCAAGGCGGCGTCGCACGCGCAGCGGAAGTTCGAGTCGATCACGACCGACCTCGAGCAGCGCGTGTTCTCCGGTAAACACAACGCCTTCAAGTCCGGGCTCATGAGTTCGCGCCTTTCCGACTCGGCCACGGCCGTGTGGACTGCGGACCCACGTCTGGACATTGATCAGGTGGCACTATCGCCGGTCATGGCCGAGCAGCTGGGGCTCGCCGAAGGTGACCACGCACTGATCTGGCGCGATCCTGTACTACGCGACGCGGGCCTGCGCTACATGCGCGTGGCAATCGACGACCGCCTCACGGGCGTCGCGATCAATCCGGTCATGGACCAGTGCTTCGACGGCGACTTCGACGGCGACGCGGTTGCGGTCGTTAAACTGCACAGCGAGGCAGCCAAGCAGGAGGCGATGGAGAAGCTCTCCGTACCGGCGAACCTCCTGGACACCGGCGTGCGGAGTGACCGTGGCACGCACCCGTTCGCGATGCAGGTCTCCCTGGATACACAGGTCGCCCTCTCCAAGAGCGACGAGCTGCGGCAAGAACTGGACAGCCTCAGCGGAGAGACGAATCTTATTGTCTGGGGTGCAGGCTCAGAGCCAGCAGAGACGACCTGTGCACGGCAGGAAGACGTGACTGAGCAGCTGAGCGACTTTTACCGGAGCGCACAACGTGGAGAGTTCGGCACCGCTTTGTCGTTCTCGGATCTCCAGTCCCATCTGAACAGCGTGCGCGACGTGTGCGTTACCACTGGGGCCAAAGGCAGTATGTCCAAGCTCACGGACTACGCCCGCTACCTGGGTGGACGCAATGGCTGTTCCGGTATCAACCAGCAGGATCAGGAAGCGTCGATGTTTGCCACCGCGATCAAGTCCCATGGCACCGGTCTCGGCGGTTCCTATTCGCAGCGAGCGGTCCGTGCGCTGAGGAATGTGGACCTCAAGGCTGTGCTGGAGGTGACCTATCCGGTTACTCAGAGCATTCTCCAGGCCAAACATGACGCGAGCGAGGCCAAGCACAAGTACGAAATGCTCCAAGGTCCGGGTCGGGATCTGTGGCGCGGGCGTCTGCTCGAACACCTTGGTCCAGGTCAGTGGCGTCCGGTCTTCGAGAATGGTGAGGCAGTGCAGGCCACCAAGGAGCAATGGGTGGCGCAGTTCATCGAATTCTATAAAGCGAAGGATGGCTTCAATGTCACAGTCAATCCCGAGTACGTCGAGCGGGTGGCTCTGGCTCTCACCGATCCTAAGTCGGGACGCGTGTGCAACCTAGAAGTCGACACGTCGTTGCAAGGATCGTTGATGGACCGCATGGCCTACGGCGGCACGCTGAGGGATCTGATTGCCGCGGCAGACAACCATGAGAATCTCTACGACGGTGAGAAGAACGAGCAATTCTGTTCGACTCCAACTCGACGTGCGCGAGCGCTCTCGGCAAAGGCGCTGCAGGAATTGAACCAGGAGCACAACGCCGAGCAGGCCATTGCTGACACCCTCATCAAGCGGGACGTCATGGCGGAGAGCCACACTGGCGCACAGGCCCGCGGCGACAGCCGCCGGTCTCAGCACGCAGTTGCCGTGGGATCCACGCGACAGGCACGCATGACGGCACAGACGTACCGGCCGTCGATCGACATCGAGCCCGTAAACACGGATTCGGACATTGACTACGAGATGGGGAGTTGAGCTGCATGGTGGATGAGCACAACCAGGGTACCGGACGTGGGCGCAAGTCACTCCAGGTGACGAGCGAACTCGTTCGCCAGCCGGTGTATCCACAGTATTCTGACTCGGCACGGACTGAACCGCCGATCGATGCCGAGTGGTGGGAGGGCGATCAGCCCCAGTCCTCCGACCACGGCTGGGGTGAGCAAGCGTGGGGGTTCTTCAACACTCGTACACAGCGGCTGCGCGATGAACAGTTGCGGCGGCGCGCGGCGGCGCGCAAGGCGATGAACGATCGAAAAGATCTAAGCAAGCAGGATGAACTGAAGTTGCTCCGTGAGAACATTCAGGCCGCCGGCGGACAGTACATGGAGTCGCTACGAAGGTCGAACATTCTTGTGCCGGGTTTCAACGACGCTGAGCGCACCGAGAAGCTCAGCTCGATGCACCGAATTTATGGCCAAATGATGGTCACGAGTGCGATGCGCCCGTTGCAGGAGGGTGTTGATACGGCGTCCGTAGTCCGAGTAATGTCGACGCTTTCAGCGATGTACCTCATGTCCCCGACGTTCCGGCAGGTCGTGAAGGACAAGGCTGCACCAGTGAAGGGCGCGATCCAGGAACGGATCGACCAGAAGGCTCAGAAAACGTATGACTGGGCCGAGGGTCGGGCCAACTGGCGAAACAAGGGCATTCAGGAACAGAACGAACTACGGGCCGCACAGGGTAAGACACCGCGTAAGGAGGTTCGGGCCCAAGATTACGTGTCGAGGCGGTGGCGAAAGCGCTACAATGACCTGAAGTTTCGAGAACGCGGGCATCGTGAAATGTTTACGCCGCGCTCAGCGGGTATGACAGAGGTCGCACTCACCGAAAACGCGTTCGCGACACTCCGGCAGCCTGGCGCGCAGGCAGAGGAGATCATGGAGAGCTACAACACCATGATCAATCGTTTGTATCGGCAGTGCGAAGAGGACGGCCTGACTCGCGAGGAAGTTGCAGAGTCCTCCAGAGTGGTGTTAGGCGAGCGAATGCAACAAGACCCTCGCATTCAGGTGATGGTCGATGGCTTCAGTCATGGTGCCCAGCGAATGTCCCCTCCGCACAAGGAGCGGATTGCCGGGACGGATCGAGTGCAGCGCGTCTGGCGAGGTAACTACCAGGACTACACCGGCAGGCCCGTGGATCCGACCAGGTATCAGGACACGCCGAACGGACCGCGCGTGGTCGGCGCGTTCACGCTCCGGTCGCAGATGGGTTCCGAGGAGCACAAGGACCGCATGGGTGAGGTTATGGCGATGACCATGTCGGAGGCCGCGGCCCGTGGTGACATGAACGCCTTCAACCAGGATCTGGCTGGCTACATGCTCGGCTGCATGGCTCGCGTTCAGGAGGTCGAGGGCGAGGGGCTACCTGGCGTGATGCCGGAACGGTTGTTCCAGGCTCGCACGATGCAGGCGAGCATGACTGCAGATGGGATGGGTGAGGAGAAGCAGCGTCAGCAGTATTCGTTCGCCTACATGGATGCGCTGGATGTGGTCAACGAGTCCTATCCGGAGTTCGCACAGGCGTGGAATACACAATACGGCGAGAAGTTCGGGCACTTCTCGACGAGGGTAGCCGCTGATCCGGTCGGTGCCTACAACGAGTGGGCATCGCGCGAGCGGGACGCAGCCAGCCAGCAGCAGAGCCGCCAGGCGGGTGAGCCGGCCCCGGAGCCGGCGGTCGATCACGAATATCAGCCCTGAGTCGGACGACACCAATAACGAAAGAGGGACGAAGTCATGATTGAGTCACGAGCACGGAAACAACTCGCCACCACAGCTGCACGGGCGAAAGTTCAGGGGGTTGTTCCGAAGGATGGCAAGCAACTCACTAGGGTGAAGAGCTTGATGTCGGCGAGCGATGCCGCCCAGTCTGTAAAGGCTCGACATCAAGCCGTAGCAAAGGCCAGCGTCTGCGCGCCGTCGATCCCTATCGAGCAACCGATTGAGGACAACGCCTACGAGAGGGAGGGCTGAGTATCATGAGCGGTCACCAGAAGAATGGACTTCCGAAGGAACCCCAGGTTGCCGGTGGCTTTGGCTTCGTGACGGTCGAGGACCGACAGAAGTGGGAGCAAGCTCGGCAACTTCAGCACCGACCAGAGTCGGCAGCGAAGGCTTTCGTGAAGGGATTCTCGTCGGGGGTCACGGAGTATCGGAGCAAGCTCAACGATGCCCGCCTTCGGGCTGAGCAGCAGCAAGCGGTCAAAGAGGAGCACGAGGCGACGTCGGCAAAGACCATCCGGCGTACGATCAAGGATGCCGAGACGGTCGACATTGAGCAACGTGACCTGAGGGATCAACTGGATCCAGGCTTTGAGTTCTGAACTAAGCTCGGACTTAAAATGAATGATCTCTTGAATTATCAACTAGACGATTCCAGAGATCATTCAGATAGACTGGGTTACAAGGGTTGAGCAACACAGGATGGAGAGTGGGGCAGGACGTATGAGCATGTTGATGACCGCACAACAGCGACGCATCTCGAAGCGGGAGTTTATAGCCCGCGTGTCGGCTCACAGCGGGTGGCCGATCAAGACAGTCAGCTCGATCTACGAAGGGATTTTCAGCGAATTGACCGAGGCAGTTTCTCAGGGAGAGACGGTCGTGCTGACGCGATTCGGCCGCTTCTATCGACAGGCCCACAAAGGGCACAAAGTTCGCTTTGGCAAGCAGGACATCGACGATTATTCGGTACTGAAGTTCTCCGCGTCGCCCAGCGTGAATCGACATCTCGATGGTGACGACGTCGATGCCGAGCTGATTATGAACGATGAATTTCAGAATTCGAATTATCCGCGGGATGAACGACGGCTCGTCGAAGTGTGACGATCCTGGCGGAACTAAAAAGAGATCCCCGAGTGCATTTGCACTCGGGGTTTCTGTGTGTTCGGAGGAAGGGTGTTGGTCAGTCATCGGAGATGACGATAATCAGGATGAAGATGAGCACCAGCGGCCCGAGCACGACGGCAGCCGTCGTCACCAGGATGTGCTCAATCCCCCAGGATGACTGCAGCCACGTCATAACCTCAGCCCACAGCCGCGTGACGGTGGCTGTGATCCAAGTAAAGAAGCCGGTCACCCAACCGACGAGCGTGCCAACACTCATGCCGCCGAGGGTGCAGAGCGCGACGATCCGGCGCGTGGTGTTTACCGTGGAGACTCCGCGGCGAATGGTGTGAAACATGAGAACCTCTTGTCTGCCCGGAATCCAAATCAGGATCGCTATCTATTGAATCGTCTTACTGACTAGTCTACGAGAGAGGATCATAGATGAACAGAAAGCCCCGAATTGGCCATACGAATGGTCGATTCGAGGCTCTGCGTTGCAGAAATGGTTTGTCAGTCTCCCCAAAGTTCGGGCAGATGATCCAGTCGGCGCGGTCATCGCAGCGAATCCAGGAGTTCTTCTGCGAAGTCGTCGTCGTAGTTCTCATGGACGACATCTTCGATCGAAGCATCTGGGCGCTCCAAGAAGTGGAGTCCGGCGTTCACGACAAAGTTGATCGCGTCACTCAGAAACTCGTCGCCGTCGTCGTGGACAACATTGAGCACCTCGTCGGCTGCGCGATTCAGTGCGGTAGTGATTTGGTCGGTGCTGAAACTGGACATGACATCGGCTCTTTCTGGTCTTCGCCGAGGAAGGCGATATCGTGTACGAGCGTTGGTCGGCTCCAGTCGGCATCCCTGCCGCACCGGGGCAAAACAGGGGTGCTGACTGTCGGTAGGTCGGCTAGTGCAGATCGTTGCTAACTCTAATCAACTCGCCCGCGATGGGAAGAACACCACTCCAACCTCTGGCATCGCCGTCATCGGTGAGACGTCGGACCTCGGCACCGTAGGAAAGGTAAATCCCCCAGGTCTCGTCATGGAACTCGACCATGGCGTAGGGCTCGTTGGGAATGTCAATTTGATTTGAGACCGGTTTTTGGTGGCATCTACTCTGCAGAAGTGGTTTCCAGCCAAACTGCCACAATCACGGAGTTGGATGAATACTTTGATTCCGAGGTTCGGGAGGGAGGCGACGATGATCCACTCTGGGATCTTGCATACAGGGTCTGGGAGAAGCGGCAAAGCGTAGCTGGGTTCACTAGCTAAACAAAAACGGCCCCCATCTCTATGGGAGCCGTCGAACCAAAGTCTCTAAAGACCTGGCGGGGTTTACAAGAACTATACCAGGATAACTGGAATAATTGACCCATGCATGACAATGAAGCCCAGACTCTGACCAACGACCAGGAACAGGAAGCAGAAGGGGAATCTTTTTCAATCGGATCAGCAGTAACTCACCGTCACCGTGGCGGTGTCGGCATCGTCACGAATAGCTGGATTGAACAGCCCGGCGGCTGGAAGTCCGGCAATCTAGAAGTGGAGTGGGTCAGCAGATACCCGACGGTGGAAAATCCGGACGATCTTGTTCAGATCGAATCAATTATCCCGGCACTTGAGGAATTCTGGGGCGAAACCAAAGGGATGTAGTAGAAGAGGTAGTCGTGCTCGGACTCGATTCGAGTGAGGGGTCAGGGAGAGATGGTCCAAACAGAGAGTGGCGACGGAATCCGAAGTGAATTCGTCGCCACTCCCGGGCGGGCCCTGTTCGCGGATCAGGCAGTGACGAGCGCCGCCGCGTCCTTCTTGAGGCTGTCCTCGGGCTCCTCGTCGAGGAGGTCAGGGTCGATGCCAGCGGCGCGAGCGGCGTTCTGGATGTCGCGCTTGGTGAGCAGGTTGACGATCTGCTCGTAGCTCGACTCGATCGGGGGGCTCTTCACTGTGCCGTAGGAGAGGATGTACTCCGTCTTCTTCGCGCGAGTGAAAGCGACGTAGAACTCACGTCGCGATGCCTGTGACATCTTGGTATCATCCTTGTGCAGGATCACGACGTTATCGAATTCCATACCCTTGGCACCATGGATAGTCGAGACGAGCAGATCAGCACCCGACTCGGCATTATTCTCCTTGCGCTCACGGTTTGCCTGATTTGTCAGGCTCTGCCGCACCGCGTTGTGGCGGATCTCGAACGAAAGCAGGTTGTCCCGCAGACGCTCGAAGAACTCCTTGTAGGACAACGAACCCTGCATGCAGAGCTGCTCCCAGCCACGGATGGCCGGAGCGTTCTTGGTCCACCACTTAGAGACCATGCGAAGCACAGCCTGTTCGACCTTCTTGTTTCCGGCGTTGCGCGTGAGTTTGTCCAGATTATCCTTGATACCTTGGACCACCACGAAGGCCGCGTTGGTCGGCTGGACCTGGAGGACATCATTCCAGAAGGTCTTGATGTACTTTGAGAAGATGTCGGTCGAGAAGACCTTCTCACTCACGAGCGAGGCGATGTGCCGCTGCGGGTACTTCTGCTGAAGCGCCTGCTGGATGAGAGCGACCTCGATGCGGGAGTAGGCCAGGAAGCAGACCTGTTCACCGCAGGCCAGGCAGTCGTCGACGTATTTGGAGACCGTATGCATCACGATGCCCGACAGTTCCTCGGTGACGAATCCGCGCAGCTTGGGCACCGCACGGTAGTCGAGCGTAACCTTTTCCTGGAAGGTCTTCGCCGTCGGTACGACGAGCGAATTCGCTTGCAGCTGGATACCCGCGATCTGGTTAGTCTCCAGGTCGCCGAGCACGACATTGGCGAAGTCCAGGATCTCCTGGTTCGACCGGTAGTTCGTCGTGAGCTTGAAGGTCGAGAAAACCCCTGAGCCCTCCAGCGTGTTGAGTGCGCGCGGGTTCGCCGAACGGAACTCGTACAGGGTCTGGCTTGCATCACCGACGATGAACAGGGACTGTGCGTGCTTGGTAATGTACTTCAGCACATAGATGAACTCGAAGATCGAGTTGTCCTGCACCTCGTCGATGATCAGGTACTTGCTCTGCACGTGAGCCGGCTCCTGCATCGAGTCGATCCGCTGGTAGGTAATGATAATTTCCAGCTCGAGGGACGTCTGCTTGATCGTGTCGAGCAGTGACATCATCTCGTCGAAGTGGTTCTCGATATAGGTGTTCAGCGAGGTAAATGCGCCAGTCTTGTTCTGGGCCACCTCCACCAGGCGCATGCGCAACCCGGCAGCGAAGTTGTTCGTTGGGTAGAAGATGTCGATCGAGTTGATGATCGTGTCAATGCTCGACAGTTCGTGTGTCGGGTGATTCAGCTTGTAGATGTCGTTGATCATCCGGGCGATGGTCATCGAGCCGACGTTCGGGTTCTTCGCAGTGATGTTGTCCGCCGCCGCGTTGGTGAACGACAGGACCGTGACGTCCGCAGCGGGCACACCGCAGGCCTCGAGGTATTTGATGCGCTCCAGGATCACCGAGCTCTTGCCGGTGCCGGCACCGGCCTGCATCATCACCAGGGGCTCATGCGTAGTGACGCCGGAGAGCTGCTGGTGCGAGAGTTCCGGACGCAGCGCCGGAGGCGTCAGAGGCTGGGCCGGCGTGTTGAGCTGAGGCTTCATGCTCTCGAGGTGCGAGAGCGTGTGGCTCATCAGCAGATTCAGGTTCTGCTTGGAGAGTGCCGCAGCGATGCCCTCGGAGAACACCGCCTCGATCTTCTTGTGGATCGAACGGTATGCCTCGAGCGGGACGTTGTAGGTCTCCAGGTACCGCAGCTGTAGCGCGAGGGCGTTGAGCTGTTGGTCGGCCGGGTTCGACGGGAGTCCGGCGATGTAGGCGTTCACCTCATCGGCGATGCCTTCGGAGTCCCAGATTTCAGCCTGCCAGGCGATGCGGTCGTGGACGTTGAAGCAGTTCGTCAGCCAGTCAGCCAGAGCATCGGGGTTCTGGTGGGTCAGCCCCGCGGTACGGAGCACCTCGATGATGTAGGTCTGTGCGTGACCCATGGGGTCGGTGTCCCAATTGAGAAACACAGCCGCGTCGTGGTTGCGGGGGCCCGTGGTGGCCGAGATGATCGGCATACGCACTGGCTCTACGATGCCCTTCTTCACGAAGAACAGCTCCATCCGATACTGGATGATGAAGTCGCGGGAGATGGCAGTTCCACCGGCGCTGGACTTGCCGTTGGCGTCCTCGAAGAGCTTCGCTCCCTGCGGGGTCATGTCGAAGAACACATCCCAATCATTCGAGCCAGTCTCGATGACGCAGCGGTCGCCAGTCTGCGGGGTCGCAATTGTGAAGGAGCCGCCTGCCTCGGTCAGCGCGCTGCGCAGCAGCGGCGCAAACGGCAGGGACACGACGGTGATCCCGTGCTGGGTTGTGCTGGTCTTCTTGGTGATGTGGTCGATGGCCAAAGCGCTGTAAGCGGTCTTGCCGGCTTTGTCAGCGGGGCGCAGCTCGTTGTGGAGCAGCCCGGTCTTGTGTTTGCCGTTGCCAGTGAGCTTCGAGGAGAAGAACTTGGGATCTACGGTCTTGGTCGTGGCCTGAGTCGTGGTGAGATCGATGTCGTCGAGCAGGATAGGCATGGTGCGCGCTTTCTGGATCGGGGTAAGTAGAGCCTGAATGAAATGTCGCATTATCCGGACAGGAGATGCGAAAGGCGATTGAATACCCATCCACCCCACTCGGATACGAGAGGGCAATGTGTATCTGACAGGACTTTGAAGAGTCCACAAAAGGAGCTGTCGACTAAGACGAAGAACGCCACCGAATGTCGATCAGATAGTCGGTGGCGCTGCCTCCTCTGTGCTTTCCAGGTATCACCCGTCGGGGCCTTCAGGCCCCGATCACCGCGCGCCGGAGGCAGCGCGCGGTGATCCACTCCCGGATTCTGCGGGCTACTCCCCTTGGCGGTCGACTGTGCCGTTGGCTGCGGCTGTGATAGTCGCCTGCAGCGTGTTCGAATTTCGTGATGCGGCCTGGGCTGAGAGCAGCTGATCCTCAATCCAGGTGCGGATCGCACGCCCGGCTGAGCGTGCACCGTGCTCACGGACGAAGGTCTGCTCGACCAACGATACGAGCTCATCCACCGGAATGCTCGCCGGCAGTGCTTGGGTGAGCCGGGGCCGGGCATCGATGATCCGCTCGCGCTGCTGTGCGTAGTGTGAAGCGAGGATCTGACCGTAGATCTGCTCGTCGATTGGGTTGAAACCGACCACCAGCGAGAAGCGGCCCAGCAGCTCGGCATCGAAGAACTGCGCCAGCGCCGTGTTGAGGCTCCTGCGCGAGACAGTCTTCGGACCGACACTGAAGCCCGTCGGCTTGCCGTCGAGCGACTCGCGCGCGGCGTTGGTCGTCGCGACGACGAGCGCCTTGGAGAAGTCGATCCTCTTCCCGCGGGCCGTGGTGATGAAGCCCTCGTCCAACGCCTGCAGGAACAGGCGTTGGACCGCGCGGTCGGCCTTCTCGAACTCATCGAGCAGGATCACGCGGTGCGGATTGGACTCGAGCGAGTCGAACGGCAGCTCGGCGTTCGAGTTTGAGCCAATGTAGCCAGGAGGAGCGCCGACGATCCGGGACATCGACGACTCGTGGTGGAACTCGGTCATGTTCAGGATGATTGGCTCCTGCCCGGTCATCTGCTCGGCGATGATCTTCGCGGTCTCGGTTTTACCGACACCAGAAGCGCCGGCGAACAGCCAGGCGATCGGCACTGTGCGCGGGAAGACGTTCAGCTCTTCGCGCGCGACGCGGTCAACCAGAGCGTCAAGGATCGAGTCCTGACCTTTCAATCGCAGGGACAGTGTCGTTGCGAGAACCGAGACATCGAAGCTGTGCTTCATGGTGTTGCCGGTGAGCATGCGTCGGGCGACGTCGGTGACACGGGCTTCAGTGAGGGGTACGCACGGGATCGCCTGCAGGGCCTGCACAGTGGTAGTATCGCCGGCAGCATGCGCCGTGGTTATGAGCCGCTTCTGTTCGAGAACGCGATCAGCCATCGCCCGGTCCAGCAGCGTGATGGCGTTGTCAGGACGGTGTGAGCCGGAGCCTGAGTTCACGTTCTCGTCGGCGACCCGGACGATGGTCATGAGCACGTCATCAGAGATGCTGATCTGATGTGTATAGTGCGCCAGCAGGCCGGGGCGGACTTTACCCAGGACCTCAATGGTCTGCTCGGGTGTGATTTCGTCGACGACCAGTCGTGAGAAGCGCCGCTTGAACGCCGGATCGTCGTCCAGGGTGCGGGCTTCCTGTGTGGTCGTCGCGCCGATGACCTGTATGTCTCCGCGTGCCATGGGGGGCTTGAGGATCTGTGCGATCTTTCCATAGGTGCCGCTCTCGGAGCCGCTGGTGAGCTGATGCACCTCGTCCATGAACAGGATGACCTTGTTCTTCGGATCCGAGGTGTAGTCGACGATTGACTTCACCTTCTGCTCGAGCGCGCCGACGAGCGAGGAGCCTGCGACGAGGTGCGAGAGCGGCAGCTCATAGACCGTGTGGTGCTTCAGCTGGTCCGGAATGAGTGTGTCGCCGAGGGCGATGCGCCGGGCGATGTCCTCCACGATCTTGGTCTTGCCGACGCCGGCCGGGCCGACAAGCAGCGCGTTTCGTTTCGTCTTGCCTATAAGCACGGACAATAGCTGTTCGATGAGCCGGTCCCGGAAGAGCGTTGGCTCGGCATTGACGTAGCGCGCGTTGTAGTTGACGAGCATCTCTTCGGCATCGTCGTCAGACTGCCCCCCACCCATGGTCATGCCAGGAATCGAGAAACCTGGAGGGAACGCAGGCCCGCCGCCGGAGCCGTTGGACGAGGATGCGTCGTCGTCAGTACGACCGGTGAAGTTAGACAAGCCCACGGGATTCTCCTTGAGAAGTTGGACGCTCGGTTCAGAGCGTCAAGTGAAAGATTCGTCGGTGATGGAGTAGGAACGGCGGCGTTGTCGGAATGAATAACACCGCTGTTCAGAGATGGCTGATCAGCTGATCATCCCGAGCAGCCGCTGCGGGACGGTCGGGTCGATGTGTTTCATCGCCTTGGCGAAGTGTTTCGCAGAGCGGACCATCGAATCCCAGTCCATGGCCCCGCACGGGGCGTAATAGAGATTCTTCGGGTGGTCTTCGCGAGTGCTCGGGACGCACCATTCGAAGTCGGTGATGACTAGGCTTAGCCGGCGTTTTCGAATTGCGCTGGCATTGATGTAACCCCAGATCTGTTTGTAGTCCGTCCCACCGTCCACCTTGGGGACCTTGCGGAACTCCTGCCAGATCTGCGTGACCGACTTGTTCTCCACCTTCAGCAGCGTCTCCTGGGAGAGCACATGGCTGAACGAGTTGAAGTAGAGATTCACGTTGAGCCTCTTGGCGATCTTGATGAGCATCAGAACCGCCTCCTGATAGTTCGCTTCCGTGATAGAGCCGGAGGTATCCACGTAGATGTGGATGTCCGGCATGTAGCTCACCGAGGTGATCCGGCCAGGCTTGTTATAGTCGCCCGGGTCACGGCGATTCGCCTTCAGGAACGTGGTCTTCGACTTCCGGAAGATGTTCTGCGAACGATTGACCTTGCCCATCCGCTTCAGTACCCGGGTGAGCGCTGCGAACAGATCAAGCTTTGTCGGAGCCTGCTTGCGGAACACCACCTGGGCCGAGCGCGTCGTCGGCGAGCCGGCCTGCTGGGTGGCTGCCTGTGCCTGGGCACGGGCGGTCGCACGGTGCATCGCGGTGAGCTTCGACAGGTTCTTGTTCGAGACCACCTTCACCGGAGACGATAGGGACTTGATGATAATCCCCCACTCGGCGGTCACCTTACCGGGGCGTGCGCGGGCATGGGCCTCGGCGTTCACGAACACCAGCGACTTCGGGCAGAACAGCTCGCCCACGGTGAACGGCAGAACGCCGGAGGTAACCGGTGCACCTCCGGGCTGGGCCTGCTGCACATGCTGCTGCTCGATGTACTGCATGAGCAGATGCACGATGAGGCGGGCGAACGAGAGCTCCTCGTTATTGTCAGTGTCGCCCTGGCGCAGCAGCAGCGACTCGGTGAGACTCTTGAGTTCGAGAGCTGCGAAGTCGCCGAGCAACTTGATCGTCCCAGCGGGCAGAGCCGAACCGATCGCCTGCACCTGCTGTGTCAGCCAGACCTTGAAGTCATCGAACGCGACCTCAGACTGGAACCAGAACCCGAGGGTGTCGGGGTGGTAG
The DNA here is from genome assembly GCF_043789415.1 of Psychromicrobium ferritrahens. Lineage (NCBI taxonomy): Bacteria > Bacillati > Actinomycetota > Actinomycetes > Micrococcales > Micrococcaceae > Psychromicrobium > Psychromicrobium ferritrahens. The sequence continues at coordinate 380,244 of NZ_JBDLLW010000002.1, forward strand.
GCGTAGGCGAGCGAGGCGAAGAACAGGTCGGCGTCGGTGGAGCCCGACAGTAGCCCTTTGGCACTGGGGATCACATCCTCTCGCGCGGTGTAAACGACCTTGCCCGGCACAGGGGCCGGAAGCTTATGCTTCCGGCCGGCCTGCGCGGCGAAGAGCTCCCCCACGGGCAACGGTGTCGTCTGGTCGTAATTGACCATCGTCTGCCCGAGCAACTCTTTCATGAAGTCTTCGGCCCCGTACACCAAGGTGTCACCGAGACACGCCAGCAGCGCCTGCTCGATCCCGCCGCTGAGGTCGCACCCTTTGGCGTCGGTGATGTTTGCCGGAGCCCCAGTGGTCAGCGGCGTACGCAGCTGATCTGCGATCGTGCTCGTGATCGCCGGCATTGGATCGTAGGTGCCCGTGCAGGTGATCGTGTGGACCGGGTCGAGCACTGCCGGCTTTTGGTTGGTGACGGTGATCGTCATGATGGCGGTCCTCTCCTTTCAGAGGTCAGAGTGCGGGTTGCGGATCAGAGGAAGGCCGAGAGCATCGGCTTCACGGCGTCCGCGACGGGGGTACCGCTGTTCAAGAAGACCTCGACGTTTTGCGTGTCGACCTGCTGAGTGGAGACCATCTCAAAGAGTGTGCGCGTGTGCGCAGCCTCGATCTGGTGTGTGTGCGCGGCGAGCTGCTCAATGAGGCGGGTGTTGTCCTCATGCTCCTTGAGCGCGTAGAGCAGCGACCCGGATTTCTCGGTGTCGGTCAGCTCGTCGATCATAGCGGCGAGATCAGTTATCGACTGCGCCCCTTTGAGGTCGGCGAAGCAGTTTGGTTTCGGCACAACAATCTGGTTGAGCGTGTGCTGGCTGGAGCCGGACGCCAGATCTTCGGCGATGGCCGCGACGATCTGCATGGCGAACGGGGTGTTACCAACATGCGACTCTACAACCTCGTTCAACACCGTGGTCTCGCGTTCACCGATCGTGGTCGGCATCGCAAGGTAGCGGGCCAATTGGTCGCGCTCGGCGCGGTTGAGCCAGCGCGAGAGGTTGTCGATCGTTCGAGGTGTAGTGAGCTGGTTCATCTCCTCGCCGGAATCAAACAGCTCGGCGAACGAGGCGGTGGCTTTCTCGTCGTCAGCGTCCGCACCATCGGCGGCGACGATGCCGGAGATCGACTTCTGGAAGACCATCGCCGGGAACTGGGTGAGGACCTTCTTCACCCACGGGTTCATGTTGTCACCCAGGATGGAAATGAGCGTGGCCGCTTCGGGCTCGACCCGGTAGATCGAGAACCGCGAGAGGCTTGCCTCATCCAAAGTGGTGACGTTGCCTTTGTCGTTTCCGGCGACGATGATGCGGAGGTTGTTGGGTAGCTCCTCGCGGCCGAGTCGGCGCATGGTGATCATCGTCAGGATGCCCGAGGTGACGTCGGCGGTCGTGCGGTTGATCTCGTCGCAGAAGAGAATCGGCCACTCGCGCGGGTTTTGCTTCGCGTAGTCGATCGCCTGCTGGACGACGTCGTGTGGGTAGAAGACCTGCTTGTGGCTCTCGGTGCCGTCGGGCTTGATGTAGGGCACCAAGCGCGCGCCGGTGAGGTCTTCCTTCGCGGCCATCTGGTTCACCGCGAGGGTAAAAGCCTTGGTGTTCATCGAGTAGGCGAGCGATTCGACCCAGGAGGACTTGCCGATGCCGGGCTCGCCCATGAGGGCGGGTACGATGCTCATCTCGAGGTCCTGGCGGACGATTTCGGACAGGGTGTCATTGAAACGCATGGTTGGGTCCTTGTGTTCGGGCGAGAATGCGAATGGAAAGCAAAGGTAGTGCGGTTTTCGAGAATCTGTGAGGCAGGAAGAAGCGTCACTTCGCGTGTTGGCTGGCGACCATCGCTGCGGCGCGGTCGAGCAGGAAGGGACGGCTGTTCCGGCGCTCATTGTGTTTAGGGCGATGGGGTAGTTCTTCGACAGCAGCCTGGTAGAGCAGCCAGGCGCGATCATTCTGCGAATAACCGATCTGTCCAGAGAACTGGATGAGCGGGGGGAGCATCTCGCGGTACAGCGTGCCGAGAACGGAGAACTCCCATCGCGAATAGTCTCCGTGGAAATCGTCGAGTGTTTTGAGGCGGCTCTGGGCCCTGAGCCGGGCCTTGGCGACGATGGTGCCGGCGTGCGGGATCTCAGGGATCTCAACTGAGGTGCGAACGGCGGCCGCCTCGGCACTGGCCTTCGCCTTTTCCGCCACTGAGGCGTAAAGGTCGGCTACCGTCGCGAACTCGGGTTCGACCACGGCGGTGCTTCGCGCATGTTTGAGGACGTTGGTCGCGACCGGGTGACGCGTGAACGTGCACCAATGGTCGATCAGGATTTCGTACCAGCCGTGTTCTTCCTGGAGTTTCCGCTTGCCGACTCCGATCGGGAAGGCGTTGAAGTTGGCGGGCAATGGCGCGACGAGGTGGTAACCCAACCCGGACATAGACTCCTCGGTATAGAGGATTTCTGGCAAGGCAAGCAGCTGCTGCACGATTTCCTGTGGACACGTCTTCTCGATGTCTATGACGAAGAGGCCGTTGGTCGCAGCGCGTAGGTAGAACGCGCAGTTCGCCGCTGCCGGAAGTCGTGTGCTGAGTTCCGGCAGCGTGAGGAGGCACCGTTCGTCGATCGCCCATGCGCCACGAAGCGGTCCGACGTGGCGGCAGCCGGGGCTGCATCCCTCGAGGAGGTGACGGATGTCGATTGGAGCCTTCCGCGTCGGCTCTATCTCAGGGTCGTCGGAGTGGGGTTCACCTATCTGGCCCGATACTGTCCAGCGGGCTGTCGTGGCCAATGAACAGATCGCAGGGTTGTTATAGAAGTCGGGGAAATACACCCGGGGGTCAGCGATGGTCATCGGTGGCCTTTATGGTCGGGAGCGAGCGGGAAAGAGGATGGCCCCGACCGGAATTCTGTTGCGGGTCGCATGAAGCGCGATGTCTGCGTAGTCAAATGTCCGGTCGGGGTCATGGCGTGGCGCTTATGTCAGGCGCGGTAGGTGATGCCGGCGGGCTGGGCGTCGTGGCTGTCGTTGGCCCAGGGGTTGCCCGGTACGGGTACGCCGATGGCGGAGCCGGCGTCCTTGAGGGTCGCGTTCTCGCTCATCAGACGGGCGATCTGCTCCTCAGTGGTCTCAGCAGGTTGTACAGGAGCCTGTGCGACCGACTGAATCGTGACGGGAGCCGCGGTGGCGACGGGTTGTGCACGAACCTGAACCGGCTGGGTAGTCTGCGCTGGGGTCACAGCGGGAGATGGGAAGGCGAAGCCATTCTCGTCGATCACTGTGCCTGAACCTATATCGGCGACGTTGGTTGTGTCGATGGGTGCTGCCTCGCCGATGGGAGCATTCTGGCCAGCTTGCACGGCCTGCGGCGGAGCGGCGAAGATGATGCCACGGGCAGCAAGCTCGCTGGTGCTGGTGCTGGTGCTGGTGCTGCCGCCGTAGTATTTCACCTCTTCGTTGACGATGACCTGGTCGAGCGAAAGGCCGCGTTTGTTGTAGGTCTTCGGCTTGTAGACGCGTAGCGCGAGCGTGACGTCGAGACCCTGGGTGAGCTCCTGGCCGGAGGTGTCTTGGATGACCTGACCATCTCCGTTCGGGATCGCGATAACTGGGAGGTTCCGACCCTTGGAGTCGATCGAGTAGTTCGCACCGGTTTCGGGCCTCTTCTTGGAGGTGTAGCGGCGCTCGGCGACGAAGCGCTCCTCGAGCGTCGGGTTGGTGGGGTCCTTGTAGATGACCTCGGCAGCAGTGATGGTCGCGGTCGTGTGGGGTACACCAATAGGGTTCATGCCGTTCTGTGCGCGGCGGGCGTCGGAGGCCTGCAGTTCAGCGCCTTCGATGAGGCGGGTGAGGCGGGCGAAGCCCAGTTTGCCACGGACGAGGACGAGAGCCCCCTCGGTGAGCTGCTCGGCGTTAACGGAGTAGTTGGCCATGATGGAGGCCCTTTCTTTTGGAGTGAGTGTCTTACAGGTCTTGAGTGATTGGTTAGTTGAATAGTCTATTTACTCATTATTCTATCAAGTTAGATTCGTATTAGAATAGATGGGTGAAAGGATGCGCAATGGACAGAAGCACCATTGCCGAAAGGAGGCGCACGGCGATGATAGGAGCTATGACTCGGCCGGACCCGACCCTCGCAGAGGTGGACATGGTCGATCAGATAAGGGCCGGGCGTGACCCCGGTGGTGAGGGACGTTCGGGGCAGGCAAATCTGAGTAATGGTCCGGTGCTAGTTGCGGGGCTGATGGCTGCTAGTGGGCTACTTTTCGCTGGTTGGGCTTTTGGTTCGGTGACGCACGATAACGGTGAGCTCCTTCAGGCGCTCGGAAAAGACCGGGTTGGAATCGCAGTTTCGGCAGCCCAGACGCCGAAGAAGGATTCAGTTCAGAACGGCATGATCACCGTCACGCTGTCGGATGTGAATCACAACGGCATCCCGGACGCCTTCGAGGACGGTCTGGTGACAAGAATCGATCCAGCGACGGGCAAACCGATGCCCGCGAAACTGACAGAGACGCCCCCCGCCACCCGAGCCTGAGGTCTACCTGATTAAGGTCAACGACACCCTGGCTGCGGTCTCGGCCCAGAAGGGCGTTCCGATCAACAAGCTGGTCACGGCAAACGGTATCGAAAACCCGAACCTGATTTATGCCGGGGCATCGCTGCTGATTCCTCCGGTGTGATGTCGCTGAAGTCAGCTGCTTATCAAGACCCCCGGCCGAGAATGTCGGGGGTCCTGTGATGTTCTAGGTTTTGGCGGTGAGTCGATCGCGAAGTCCACCCAGGCGCGCAATCTCCGCGCGCATCTCAGTGATGTCATCAGGCGTGTAATCCTGGGGGCGCTGGAGCTTGTACTTGGAGATTAACTCAATCTTGGCGTTGATCAGATCGATTATTGATTTACGGTCAAGTGATCTTGCAATCACGGTGAGCTGTCCCTGAATGACGTCTGCGAATTCGCGCAGACCCTGTTCATGGTCGATGTCGGAGCCGAGCGCCCAGGCGAAAGCCTGCAGCGCGGACTCATCGTCGTGACGGTCGAGAGCATGTGCGTCAACGATTACTTCGGCTGCAAGTTCCGGGATCGACGTTTCCGTTGTCATTGTCCGGCTCCGGCTGGTATCGGTAAAACCCGGAGTGCGAGAGCTGCGACCTGGTCATATGTCTTGGGCATGTCGGCATGAAGGTCTTCACCAAATGTGGCAACCCTGCCGTTCTGCTTGATGCGATTCACCCGGTCACCCTCGTCACGCTGACCAATAGTGTCCCCTCCAACCTTGTAGATGTAGACGGGATGGGCATTGGTCAGATGGGTCGACTCTGTGAACGCCAGATCGAAGGTGCTGGCCATTGAAGCCTCTTTAGGTTGTTCGAATATGTGCTCGTGGCGCTGGGGAATGCGGTTTTTGGCCGGATTCAGAACACGTCATACCTCTTCTCCCCGGGACCGACGTGAGTCGGTCCCCGACCCTTGCAACACCTGCACCACCTGCACGGTCTCTACGAGAACCAGAATGCCCCGCTGGAAGTGGATCTTTGACGGGCGTTCTGGTTAGCGGTTAGCAGATGACGAATATGAGATCAGGCCGCGTCAGCGTTGCCTGAATCGCTTGGCCCAAAGAGGAAGCCTCGGGCCTCACCTCGATTCATCAGATCGGGGAGGTGCGCAAGCAGCACTGCGCGCTGCGTGGCGTGGCGATCAGCGGTGAGATCGTAGGCACGCAGCGTCCGCATGTTGATAACCCAGCCGTACTCACGGTTGATTACGGCTTCGAGATCGGATCCAAGCGTGACGGCCAAGTTGGTGAAATCATGGTCAAACTCGGGTGCAATGTCGAGATGCTCACTGGGTTCGTCGATGTAGAGCATGTCGCCGCGCAGCTGTCGACCACCAGAGTCAAACGCGGTGAGGTAGATCCGATCGGCTCGACTGGTGTTGTCAACGTGCACAGCGGCGATGGAAAAATCGGTGAGGAAGCTCGTCAACTCGAGGCGATCGATCACGCGAGCGCGCATCTCGTGGCACCACATGATTCGTCGCGCTTCATTGAAGCCTTTGAACTCATCTGCAATCGAGTCGCTGTTGACCATCAGCTCAATCCAATCCATAACTAGGTTCAAGTCCAGATCATCAACTGGACCTAATCGTTTCTGTAGACACAATTTAGATCAGTGTAGCATCTACAGACGCGCCCCAAAGTCTGTCTGTACATTTAAACGCGTCTCTAGACGCATATGACTCACTTTCGCGGTACCATAGAGGTGCAATTGCAACTCCTATCGGAGAGGCTGGTGTGAGTTGACCCCATGAGGAATACCTATGAATCCAGAGATTGATCCCGGCCAGCACCGATCAGATGAGTTGCCGCATCTCGCTGAGCGGCTAGATCAGCTATTTAGGACAGTGCCAAAGAGTTTGGAAGACCGCACTTTCCATACTTCGCAATCAGTGGCAAAGGAGCTTCAGGCGCAAGGGATCATGGTGACGGCCAACCACATCAGAGCATTGCGGTCTGGTCGCCGCCGGAATCCGTCGTTTGTACTCCTGGCAGGGTTGGCAGAGTTATTCCATGTCCCGCTTTCATACTTCGCAGATGACACTGCTGCGACAGAGATTCAGGAATCGCTCGAAGTCATCACTGCTATGCGTGACGCCGGGGTCCAGAGACTCCTGACTCGGGCTCATGGGGTGTCGCAAGAGGGTCTGGGTTCTGTGTTGGCAGTTCTTGATCAGATTCGTAAGATCGAAGGAATCGATAAAGAAAAGAAAGAGCAGTAGATCGTGACTTCAGGAAAGATGAGTGTTCTGGGCAAGTTGATGCCCTCGATCATGCGCTGGCGGAAAGCGAACAAGAACTACCTGACGCGCGAGGCTGTCCGGCTTCACTTGGATTATCTGACGCTTCATCCACGATCGGTCGGTGCTCCTAAACGGCATCGGCCTGGAGTCCGTGTATCCGCGGACATGGCTAGCGGATGGCGTGTCTTTACTATCTCTCCTGCTAAGGGTCCGTCCCGAGGTACGATCATGTATCTCCACGGCGGTGGGTGGATTCACGAGGCCACCTCGTATCATTGGAAGTTGATCGAACAGCTGGCGGAAGAGGCATCTTCTACCGTGATCATGCCCGTGTACCCATTGGCACATGAGGGTGGAACCGCAGCAGAAGTTGTTCCTTTCGTTACGAAGCTGTCACAGCAGCACCCGGGACCTCTGACGCTGATGGGAGACTCCGCTGGCGGGTCTATCGCCATGTCAGCCAGCCTTTTACTGAGGGATCAGGGCTCTCCGGCGGCGCTCACAGTGTTAATTTCCGCAGCATTTGACTTGCGGATGACTAACCCTAAGATCGATGCTGTTCAAACTCTGGATCCCTGGCTTGTGAAACGTGGCCAGTTGGAGTTGGTTGAGATGTGGGCCGGAGACGATGTTAATGATCCGGTTCTCAATCCATTCCTCGGAAAGCTACGGGGGCTCTCCAAGCTTCTGGTCTTTAGTGGAACTCATGACATTCTCAATCCGGATACTCAACTTTTTGTCGAAATGGCCCGGGAGGCAGGGGTTGAGGTTGAGTACCATGAGGAGGCTGGCCATATTCACGTCTATCCGCTTCTACCGATTCCCGAGGGTAAGCAGGCGCGGCGTCAGATTGTTCAGGCGATTCTAGCTATTCCTATACCATAGGTAGACACCTGCACCATAAGTAGACAGCTCGGAACTAATGCGGAACATTTGGGAACCACATCTGCGACCGGCGCTGAAAGCTGCCGAGGAACTACTTCCGGCAAGCGGTGAAGTGGCTGATCTTTTGGAGAATCTTTCCCTGAATCGCGGGAGGCCGCTGACACTTCTGACCGAGGATCTGGGTTCAGCCCGGTCCGGATTGTTGATCTCAACTGAAGCTGCAGACTATATCGTAGTGTCCTCTTCGACCTCCCCGGAGAGGACGGCCGCCATTGTCTGTCATGAAGTGGCTCACGCCTTACTGGGGCATGCACATACCGCGGACCTAGCTGATTCCCTCATGGATTCTGGTCTGGTGACCGGACTTGATGAGGATTTGGTGCGATCAGTTGTCGCTGCTCGGGATACTTATGAAAAAGGGTCCGAATCGGATGCCGAGTTGTTGGGGACGCATCTCTCGTTCCTTCTGAGAGAACGCGTTCTTCGAGGCGGACATACGTTCTTTGATGAGCGCTGGCAGTAAGGGGCCTGTTGATGCTCGATAAAGTCAACTGGATCTTCATCGCTTTGGCCGTCGTGTCACTATTTCTTGCCGTCGAAAGGACAGTTCGTCTCAAGGATCAGCGAGAGACTGTAAATCATCAGGCGATGAGTGTCACGCTGCTGACTATAGGGGTCGCAGCCTCGGCCTATGGGACTATGACGTTGACCGCGTCCTTTTACAATTTCGGGTTAGCTATGTGGCACGGTCTGCTGGGTATTCTCATCGGGGCCCTCGAGGTGATTGTCCTGACTTTACGGTTTGAACAGATTCCGCGGCTAACCTTGCGGTTAGCTCTGGTACGTTCAGGGCTGGTCACCCTTGTTTTGTTTGCCACGTGGCCCTTAGGGTTTGCCTGGGCTCCCCCGATCAGCGATCTGACCAAGATCGACCCACTCAATCCGGCGGTGGTGCTCCACATCGCTGTTTTTCATCTCTACATCATCTGGGGTCTATTTCAGTTGCTGAGGTTGTCCTTTTCGCGAGTACCGAGAGAGTTCGGCCGTCGTCCCATCAGTGCAGTTGCCCTGGTGATGGTTGGCTTTGGGTGTGCAGGTTTCATCTGGGTGAACAGCGTCCTCGGGGGTTCCGTATTGATCGGGATTCACCAAAACGTCGCCATTATTCGTGACCCAACAGGCATATTCCTCAGTCTGTGTGTCGGCGGAGCGGCACTACTGGGATTTGGCGAGCGAGCTTGGGCTGCCATCGTCACGAGATATCGACTTTGGCAACTCGGCAAGCTGTGGGAAGTTTCAGGTCATCTGTCATCCTCTGAACTCCAGCTCCGGATGCAGCTACCCGCTTCAGCCCGCATGCAAAGAGCCTACATTGAAATTTCAGATGCCCTGTCAACTTTGCGGGTCGATACGAAACATCAGTTAACTGTCCAAGAAGTGGCCGTGCTCCTCATCCATGGCGAGACCACAGATGATCGTCTTGCTCCAACCATCTCCCAGGCACTGCCGCCAAGATCTACACGGCTTGAAGATCTTCACATGATTCACACCTTGGCGAAGGAATGTCGCAAAGGGAAGAAGCGAGAATTATTTTCTTGGCTTCATGATGATCGTTAAGCCCTTTTTGCTGAGTGAAGCTCGAGGCTCCCGCCTGCCAGAATTAAGCAGAGCACAGCCTGCGTCGGCTAGGCGCTGGTAGATTCCAGCAAGCTTCTGCCCATCACCCAGGGGCACTCTGGTTTGCCAGCTGCAGCCGATGCCCGCGGTCCCGTCAGTACTCTACTGGCCGTAACGTAAGTCTGAGGCCCGCCAGGATGTGCGGCCCGCATGCCATCGACCGTCGCGGCGATCCACCAGTCCGGAACAGGTACGTTCATGATCAGTTCCTGTTCATGTCTCCAACAGGTTGGACAATCTATTGGAAGCCTGGCGGATGCTGGAGGTCTCGGGGTACGTGATTTCAGCGTTTTGGATCTGGACGTTGTTGTTGGTGACCTTGATGCGCCACAGATCCCCAGAGTCTTCGCCAGAGGCCTCGATGATGCCGTTGACGATGTGATCGTGGGTGAAGTGCTGTAGCCGAGGGTCTTCGCTCAAACGTTGCTGCACAAAGTCGCGCGAGTCGGGTCCGAAGAGATCGGTGATGATCCAGTCGAGCCACTCAGCGTGGTTGTAAGTCTTTTCCTCCTCGTCCCAGGTGAGATTGCCATCTTCACCAGCCACCCAATGACACCAGATGCCGGGCTTGCCGCCTTGCGGCTCATTCCCGCTAACATAGAACCCTTCGGGCTGAGTGACAAAGAGCAAACCCTCAGGGCTGGTATGCCGAGTGTTGGCGAAGTCTGCGAGGAAATCGCGTTCGGCTTGGTTGAGTGGTGGAGTCACGTTCAAGGTGCCTGAAAAGTCGGTGCTGTAGCCCATGGTTGGGTTTCCTTCTGGTTGAGCAAAAATGCGGGTGAAGCACGGATGCGTCAGTTGTCGACGTCGTGCGAAGAGACCGGGTTTTGACCGGTCTCGGTGGAGTAGGTGATCGGCTCGTCATGCCTCTTACCTGGGCAGAGGTCGAGACTTGGATAGATCCCGACGTCGAGCCTTTAGGCGTTGCAGCGAACGCAGCGCCCATCGATGTAGATGTGCTGATCGTTCTCGTAGTCGGGGTCGACAGGGTCGTCGACGACGCCAATCCACCGAGGTGCACTTTGCTGTTCTGCGATGGCCCGGTGGTGCTCAGCTCGGCGTTAACCGAAGGCATCGCGCTTTGTGGTGGCGACGCAGCATTTGCAGCTGAGCAGATGATGCTTAGTGTTTCCGCCTCGTTGGTCGCGCTAGGAGCGGGACATGGTTCGATTGCTTTTGCGTAGTGGGCCTTAGGTAGTGACGATGTCGATGTCGACGGCGAAGGTCTTGTTTGGTCCGTACTCGGCGCACATTGCGTTTCCACGAGGTGTACGAGCACACAACTCGCCGCCGTCGTAGGGGTGACTCTGAGCGAGAGAGAGCACTGCACCGACAGTGATCGTCAGCGGCCTGTCACCGATCTTCTTCGCAAAGAAGTTGTCGTGAGCATCGTTACTGAGGATCAGTTGACCTTGGCTTTGGTTGTCGACCGGTCGTTCGCCGATGACTTCGAAGCCAACCAGAGACTTCTTTAGCTCCGTGTCTGCCTCGCCCGGCGGGACAAGATAAGTGCGGATCACATGGTCGTCGTTAGTGCTTTCGGCGACTTTCGCCCAACTGAGCGGGAACGAGATGGACGCAAGCGAGGCCTTGGTCTGATCTGTCGATGGTGGAGCGCAGGCCGTGAGGGTTGCGCCCAGAGACAGGAAAGCCACCGCTGCGATGACGGTGGCTCGTACTTTTTTGTTGAGTGCTTTCACGATGGTCTCTTTCTCTGTCGCCAGGCAGCCGGCGTTATTCGATGTCGAAATATCGACCGGGTGCTTCATCAGTTTGGGGGTTGCCGTCCCAGACCGGAGCGTCGTTGACATTGATGCGGAGCCGGTTAGTGCTGTGGTCGGTGTCGATTTGGACGACGATTGCTTCCGGACCGCCGTCGGCAGCCATGTCGGGATGGGCTGTCCAGATGCCGACCTCGAGATCGCGCTCGTCGTTCACGAGAGTGCTCGGGCGTTGTGCACGGTCGAGTTGAATCGCCTGGTCGACGAGTGCAACGAAACCGTCTTCATAACCGAGCAATCTGCCGTTTATAACCAGCGCGACAGCTTGGATGGCGGCTTCGCCCTCTTCGTGCTGAAAGACGTTCTTGGCGAGAATTTTCGCCGCGGCTTCTTCAGCGAGTTGTGCCGTGTTCTTCATCAGTACTCCTGGTTCGTTTGCCTGTTGCGGAGCGCCTGGCCCTCGTCCCAGTTGCGGACGAAAACAGCGAGTGGGTACAGTGAGAACGCTTACTCTGGCTGATGGGTGGTAGACACTAGTGACCTTCTCTCTGTGGATCTGGCTGCTTTTCTCAAATCAGTCCTCGCCCCACTCAGATTTCAGCTGAGCATAGGACTGGCCGTACTTTAGCTGTGACGCGAATTCGCAGGCGTCGTCGCTGCCAGGAATGAAGCTGGTCTCCTGAATGGTCTCGCCGGCCTTGATCATGTATTGACCGAGGTTATATCCAAGGTTTTCGTCGGCGAAGGAGACTTCGATCAGCACGTCAGAGAATTTCTCGGACAAAGCTTTGACGATAGGGAATGGGTGCGACCAGGCTGTGTCGAAGCGCAACTGCGCGACGTCGTCGTCTACCTGCTCAATGTCAAACTTGTAGCCGTTCCACTTGGTGCCCCAGTTCGCGATGTTCCAGCTGTACCAACAGATGACCCCCTGCTCGTGCGAGTCGCTGCAGCTGCCAGTCTCGATGTTCTCAGGCTGTTGAACGAGCATAGAGAAGTCTATGAATAGTTTGTCCATGTCGAGTGGGCTGTAGACATAAGTGTCGGCTCTTTCGTTTTCGACCAGGAACTGCTTGCGGTCGGCTTCGGCCTCGTCATGGGCGACACTCTCAGCCTCGGTATGGCGGCGGGTCAGGGCGTCGACAATGCCGGCTGGGCCGCTAACCCTAGTGGTTATGTGATTGGGCATAGTGCTCTTCTGCTTTCTAGGTGGGCTCTTGATCTTATCGGGCGCTCCAACCGGCAACTCATTCGTGGGTGTGCTCAGGATAGAATTGCTGGTCGTCCTTCAGGAAGAACCAATTGGACTTTATACGACCACAGGAGTGCCCGCGGGTCTTGGCGTCGCATCTTTCGCACGAACAGTGCTCATCGGACGAGCGATAGCTGTTCCTGTTCTGCTTGGTTTGTTCTAGCATGGCTGTGCTGTACCTTCTCCGTGGTCATCTTATCGGTCCAATACTCAGATGAGAGGGTCGATTCCGGGCAGGCAGAACGGCCGCCGCGGAGTCCCGGACAGCCCTTCTTGAGCGGTCTCGATCTGCTTGTCCAGGTCCCTGTAGGCATCCGCCCCCCAAGCCGCCGACGGCTTTGTACTGCTGCTTGATCAGCTCCTGTTCTTGTCGCCGCAGAAGTCGCAGGACCCGTCATAGGTGAGGTACGTGCTGTGGATACCGGCAGGGTTCTGGGGACATGGGAAGTCGAGGCCGGCAGTATAGTTTTCCCAGGCGAGGACGAAAGTGTCGACTTCACCGTCCCACTCGACGTAGGCGTCGATGAGCGCACTGACGGAGGTTCTGGAGAACAGACGGATGCCGGGTACCGCGTCGGAGCTATGGAGTGCCTCGCGCAGTTGAGCGTGATCCTTGGCGATGCCCTCTTCGATCAACTCACAAATGTCGTGGGCATCGATGTCTGACTCGGCCTGCGCTCGAGTAAAGCCTTCTTCTCCGCGATCGTTGGGTTCCTCCCAGTCGGTGCCGATACCGTAGTGGGAATCGATCACTTCGCGGCCTATCTGTTCAGGGGTCTTCATGGCTGTGGTGCCTTTCTGGGTCGTATGAGTAGCTCAATCGCTCCACTCGAAGGACTGCCCCAGCAAGTGCGCAGGGCCAGAAAGCACAGTGGCGGTCAGGAGCGAGCCAAGGGAGCCGTCAGTACCGTGGCCGTCGCCGGTGTGCTTGAAGACTTCGTCCTGCCACCACTCCTCGAGATCCTTGGTGGAGTTGTCGGCAGGAGGTATAACCCAGACCTCAGTGGTGGATTCATGGCTGCCGCAGTAGGTGTTCTCGATCCGAATGCGGGCGTACGGGCCGAGCAGCTGATCCACGTGGTCGAGCTGGGCATCGGAGAGACCGAGAGTGTAGCCCCGGTCATCAGTACCACCGGTGAGCACGGCGGGGCCGACGAGGATGTCTGTCGGGCCGTATGTCTTGAGATAGAGCCGCTGGGCGCGGGGGTTGTACTGCAGGCCGGTAATTTTTCCTTCCTCGTTCAGCCAGCTGGTGATGTCGAGCTGTAGGTCGATGCACTCGACATAACCCTCTACGAGAGCTTGCAGCTGTGCAAGGGATTTGCTCTCGGGGATCTCCACGATGCGGAGCGGTTGTTCGGTGTCGACGGGGATGTGCAGTGCACGAATGGTCATGGATCAGCCCTCCAGGCTCAGGTCGGTTTTGTGATGGAATGGGTGAGTGATGAATAACCAGTCGCCGAGAGCGGATGTACTCTCGGGGACTGGTACAGTCGTGAAGGTTCGACCCCTGGGCCTCCCCCACTTCACGGGGGCGCTCTGCCAATTGAGCTACGACGGCGAGCCAGCAGAGACTAGTCCATGGCAAAGAACCCGCTCTGCAGGTGACCGGGCGGGCGAAACCCGTACGATCCATGGCGAACCCGGGTCGGCTGCGCCGACCGCTTCAGCCTTGCGTCTGTGTTTTTACCGAAGTCAACGCTGGGTAGTCACGAGCCAGCAGCCATATCGGTGGGCTAGCCGATGATGCTGGCCACAGCCGTGGCGGTTACCGGCTTTCTCTGGTGATGTCGGGTCTGACGCTGTGGCGTTCCATCAGTTCTCGGAGCTCGCCCTCCTCGAGGTCGTGCTTCGCCTCGGTGGAAAGCAGCGCAGCGGCAACAGCTTCAATCGCACCAGCATGGTCTTCGACCAAACAGCGAGCAAGCCTAGTGCCGTCGTCGATGATCTGTGTCGGCGTACGCTGAGCCTGGTCGGTGATGCTGGCAGCGATCGCGGTGCGAAGCAGCGCCGAGTAATCGTCGGTGTACTGGATGCCCTGCTCGATCACGTCCCCGGTGCCCTCAGCGAGTGGTCCTGCAAAGGTCACAGCGATGTGGTCCACGGAAGCAAGAACATCACTGTGGTGCCGCCAAGCGACCCGACCGCCGATCATGCCTTGCGAGACGATCGACGCGCTCAGTACCCTATGTCCGAGTGCGTAGGCAACGACGGCATGTGCCGCTTCATGCTGAGCTCGCTTTTGGTGTCCTTTGTAGATCCTGTCGAGCGATGGGCGCATGGTCGTGACGGTTCGTGCGTCCGGCATGATTAGCCCGAAGATTCCTTTGAAAAACAGTCGGAAGGACAGCAGGATGGCCACTGCGATAACGAGTCCAGGGGCTGTGATTTCTATGCCGTCGAACACTGGGGTGAGCTGGAAACTGAGGAACAACATTCCGATCCCAGCAAAGCTGCGCAGAAGGTTCTGCCAGACTTTCATGAGGTCTCCTTAGTGAGCGCTCGTTGGCAGCGTTCGACAGGGTTTGGCGTGTCGAACAGCGCGGTTGATTCGGTCGCGTTCTACACGATCTTTAGTGAGAGCGCGCTGCAGGCGCTCAATCTGCTCGTTCCGCGATCGGATCGACCTTGTCAGCGAGTCACTCTTGCGACGAAGCGTCTCCTCTTTGCTGTCCCAATAGATCTTTCGCACAGTGGCGATGATTTGTGACTGGTGCATAGTGAGCCAGTCGCCGGGGATGCGAAGCTGCTTGTCGCTAAAGGGTGCTGCGGCACGGATCACGAGCTCGTTGGATCGAGGGTCAGACGACGGGCGGACGACACTGATCTGACGGAACCCGACGAAAGGCTTGAGCCTTTCGGGCAGCGTTTCGTATGGGTATTTCGCCACGACGCGTGAAACGAGACTGACGATCTGCTGCAGATCATCGAAAACGCGCGCGATGTCCGCGGCAGAGGTTTTGGCGAGGCGCGGAGGCATAGTCAGTTCCTTGCTTTCTTCCTGTGGTGATATTGATGGTGAAGCTCAGGACTTTAGTTCGTTCCAGGCAGTCGTCTGGGAAACAACTGCAGAGTCACACCCGGCTCGGCTTTGCCGAGCCTGTGTTTCGGCATTGTGGCCACAAAAAGGCCGCCCCACCGACGCATGGGAAGGTGCGATCGACAGGGTGGAATTCGTTTCCGGGTAGTTCAGCTAATTCCCCGATGTCAGGGCGGCGTCTCGATCAGAAACTCGGCAGTTGTCATGGCGATTCGAGACTAGCGCCGTCTCGTCTGCCACGAGGGTGGCCAGGGCAGCAATGAAGGTTTTGGGAGCATCATCAGGCCGCCCGGTGGCTGGTGGTGGCTGTGTCTCGGTTGACAGGGAGAATCGAGAGAAGGTCGCTAAGCACTTCGGCGACGCTATGAGTGGCATCGTTCAACGCTTCGTCACTGATGTTGTCGGTGGAGTACCAGTCGAATCGCTCAGCCAGGAAAGCCGTGAGCAAGTCGTTCACAGCGAAGAGCGAACCGGTGGCGTGCTGGTCGAGGTCGGCACCGTCATCCTCGCTGATGGTGATCTCCGCGTCGTGGTTGAGGTAGACCGAGCCGTGCTCGGTCTCGACGACGAGGGTGCCGAGGACGATCGCTGACAAATCGATGCCGTCGGTGATGAGCGACAGCCCGCCGTGGTCGCCGACCATACTGATGATTCCGTGTTCGGGATCATCGACGATGCGGGCGAGGTCGGTGAGATGGACAGTGTGCTGGGTGCGAGCCATGATGGTACTCCTGACTTTGGGTTGATGCAGCGTGAGGCTGCGCCTGGATATTTGTTCTGGTGTACCACACGAATCGGCTTTGCCGATTACCTTTAGCGGATCAGGTAAGACGACGGCTGGACTATGGAAACGCAGTCCCGCCGTCGTCGGAGTGAGGCTTACACTTGCATGGTCGTCCAGAGGTCGTTCAGGTCATCGCCGATCTCCTCCATCAAGGCGATCTTGAGGTTCGCCTCGACGTCGACAGCCTGAATGAGTCGATCCTGGGTTAGCTCCTTGGTCTGGAGCGCTACCGGCATCCGCTCGTCCTGCGTACCTTTGGTGATCAGCTGGTAGATCCGCACTGGTTTGGTCTGACCAGTCCGGAAGAGCCTACCGTTCGTCTGCAGGTAGTGCTTCAGCGAGAACGGCAACGTGTACCAGATCATCGTGGAACCGCCGTGCTGCAGATTCAACCCTGCGCCAGCAGAAGCAGGGTGGATCAGCATCACTTGGATTTGCTTGGAGCTCCATCGCTGTTTCATTTCACGGGAACCGTCGAAGATTTCAGCCTTGATGCCAGCCCGGTTGAGCTTGAGCATCAGTTGCTCGCGATCTGACTTGAAGTGGTACGCGACCAGCACAGGGTCTCCCCCGTTGTTGCGGATCAGATACTCGGTCATCTGGACCTTCTCGTCGTGGAGGATCTCGTACTGACCCTTGGTCGACGGATCGTCGGGGTCTGCGGTGTAGAGCGTGCCCGAGGCGAATTGCATAAGTTTGCTCGTGAGCACGGCCTGGTTCTCGGCGATCACAGTCTTGATAAGCTGCGCGTCGGGATCATGGAGGAAGTCCTGGATCTTGCTGGCCTTGAACTTTTCGTAGGCATCCGACAGTGCAGTGCCAGTGAGCGTCGCGAGATGGTCGCGGATCACCTGCGCCTCAGGCTGCGGCGAATGTTGCATCCACTGTTCGTAGGCCAATTCAGCCTTGCGCCGTGCTGCTTCGTTGATGACGTCGATAACCAGCTCCCGCTTGAATGCTTTGTAGGCATCCATCAGGTGCACGGGCAGCTTGACGTGAATGTTCTCGATCGTGAGCGGTGGCAGTACGACCGCAGTGTTCTGAGCGCTCATCACGAGGTGTGAGATCACCCGATGGATCTGCTGCTCGGCACCGGTGTTCGGAAGCCATGCAGCGGGCGTGGTGGTGCCCGGAATCATCTTCGGCGTGAACCACCGACGACGAAACTCGGTGATTGTCTCACCAAGCGCCTGGCCCTGATCGAGCAGATAAATCTGGCTCCACAGGTCCTCAAGGCCGTTTGGAGCAGGGGTTCCGGTGAGCTCGATAAACCTGCTAATCGCCGGACGGACCTTCTTGAGCCCTTTGAAGCGATTCGAGGCGTGCGACTTGAACTCTTGTGATTCGTCGATGATGACTGTCTGGAATGGCCAGATGATCGTGTCGCGGATCTTTCCGTCAGCACCCCTGAGCTTCTGTATGGGCATTTGGTCGACGAGTCCTGTTTGGCAGGCAGTGCAAGTGCGGTCCTTCAACCCGTCGCCGTGGCAGACTTTGCAGCGCTTGTCCGGGGACCTGGCGATCAGCTCCTGATTGATGAAGTACATCGTCGGCGGATCGGTAAAGACCTGCAGGATGCGCTCGCGCCGGGCCTGCTTGTTGAGCTTGCGGTCGCGGTCGTCGACAATCAGCGAACGGGTGCGGATGGTGAAGCCCCGTTCCTCGATCTCGTCGAGCCAGGTGGACCGTGCAATCGCGACAGGAGCGATGACCAAGATATGGCCGAGGGGACGGATGAGCTGGAGCGCGGAGAGTGCCGTGATCGTCTTGCCGGCACCGACACCCAGCCAGACGCCAGAGGCCGGACGGCTTGCAATGAAGTCAATGGCCTGTTGCTGGTGCGGCATCAATGAGAAGGCGAGCGGAGACGGAGTCCCAGCTGGAGTCGCTGGGACTGGGGCTACAGCCGGTCTAGCCGGCGGAGGGGTCGGCGGTACAGGAGGTGCACCAGTTGTGGTTGTGACAGTCATAAGCGATGTGAGCAACGCAGCAATGCTGCGCCGCCCTCTCCTTTCGTGATAATCGGATGCGCAGCGTTGTGATGTTGTTGAGTGCTCAAGGACGCGACAGTGCAGAGGTGGTGACGGAGGCGCTGTGTCAGCCCGCCATCAGCCACAAGCCGACGCCGATCATAACGACTGCGGCGAGTATGATCTCAACGATCACTGCGGTAGAAAGCGGCTTCTTCTGCTGGTCTTCATGCGGTGATCTGATCTGTGTAGAGTTCTTCTTGGGCCAGGACATGTCGCCTGTGCTCCTTCGGTTGTAGGTACGGGACAGACTCAGCACCGTCAGACATTGAGGGTCTGCCTTGGGCAGCGAGATCTTCGCTTCAGCGGCTGTTGTCCAGGAACGAAGTTGCTTGATCTCCTCGACCAATCGCTGGTTCAGCACCTTGAAGTCGGCAATCGTTGTCACGACATCGGGTGAGCAGGTCGCACTCAACGGGGTTTTCGCGGATATCAGCCATCTGCAGCGTCGCTTTCTTCTTGATTTCGGCGAGGATGCCCGGAGTCCAGCTCTTTGTATCGGCACCAGAGACGACCATTCTCATGATCGGCACTCAAGCGGCAGCCCATGTCGTCATTCTGTTCTTCGTCCCAGATCGCCTCGCAATATTGGCGCGACAGGCGTGTTGCCGGGTCTCCGGAGGCCGATGACTCAGCCGCCTTCGCGACCGCGTAGGCGAGAATTACCCACCAGCTGGCGAGGTCGCGAGGGAATTGGGCAAGCCAGGTGCGTTCGGCCCCAGCCTCTGCGCCGCGGCGATGACGCATCAGGGCGTACTCCACGATCATCTGGGCTTGGAGGTCGCCGTGGCCGAGCTGGACAGCCATCCGGCATTCAGCTGCGACGTCCACTCGGTCCAGGTTCACACGGGGATGAGCTCAGGTCGCGTCTAACTCTCCTTATCGTTTGGGCTCAGGCGTCGTCAACGCCGGTTTCGTTTTCGTCGTAGCCGTCGTCACTGATGAGGCCTTCGAGCATGTCGATGGAGACCCAGCGCTTTGCGCGGTTGCCAAACAGGGACTCACCTTCCTCGGCGTCTTCGACGATGAGCCCGGCCTTGACGAGCTCACGCAGCCGGGTGCGGATGCCGGAGTCGGAGGCGCGCGGGGTGCCCTCTTCGAAGGCGAGCAGGCAGCGGTACCTGTTGATCAGCTCGTCGTGCGTGAGTGGGCCGTGTTCGCGGACGAGCTTTAGAACCACGGGGCGGACCTTGGACGCGCCGAGCGCGGCCTTCATCGCCGCCTCATATGAGGTGTCGGGGTCGTCAGCGCGTACGGCGAGGGATGTGGGGCTTTCGATTGTTACAGTAGACATGGTCAGTGCTCCTTTGTGATTTCAATAAGTGATTATTCCGAGTCGCAGTTGAATTGTTTTTTCGCTGCCATTCCATAAGCAATTTGATTGTTTATTGAATGGCAGTGATATGTGGTGGAGGCGTGCAAAAGGTCGGTCGGAATACTCCGACCGACCTTTTGGTGCCCACCCCTGGGGCGACATGTTGCTGATCTGCAGATCAGGCGACGTTCATCCAGTTTTTGGTGAATGTCTCGCTGAGTATTCGCGTGTACACCTCGAGGTCGAACGAGCGGATAAGCCCGACTAGCCTCGAGATATCCATGGAGTGCAGATCTTCGTTACAGATGACCATCGACCACGAGGGGTCAACGCCGTTGATTCGACGCGTCGTCACGTCTTGGTCCTCGGGAATGAGACGCATCTTCTGGTTTTGCGCATATGCCCAGCTGTCAGATGCCCAGCCGTGGTGAGCCAAGATCGATTTGGCGATCTCATCTCTTACAGGCGACTCGGCGTTCTCGCGCCGCTTTGCCTGGACGGCCGGTGCGACCTTCCACGCACCAGCGTTGTGCAGGCTCACGGCCTCCTTCGCGCCAGTCTGTACAACGAAGGCTCTGTTGACCATCTGCAACGGTCGAGGATTGACGATCGCTGCAGACTCGTTGCTGCTTTCCTGATCGCCGAGCGGCATAGGATCGGCGGCGAATGGGTAGGTGATCGAACCCTGGGAGGCTGTGACCATGGTCTGAAACATCAACGCGGTGCGCACGGGGTTCTCCGGATCGCTGGCCTCTTCGATGAGCTTGCGTCCCAGTACTGCATCGAAAGGCTCAGACAGTGCACTTTCCCCCCTGGCTGCCGTGACGGCCTGCAGGTATCTGGCCAGAGCGTGATCGATGACCGCGGGGTGGGCCAGGGCCTTGTCGGGCCGGGGGCCGGCATGACAGGCGAGCGTGCCGCCACCGGCACTGTGAATCTCCCACTGTGCAACGGGCAGATCCTCGGATGCGCCGCGCGGCGGCAGCAGCTCGAGACGGTTGTTCGAGTCCTTGCTGATCAGGAACATCGTCTCAGGCTCAATGTCGACTCTGATGAGCTCGGCCTGCTCGGCCAGAACACGATTGTTGATCTTTGGGTCGAGAATCGAGTAAAGACCGTCCGTGTTCGTGCTGATGATTCGAGCGCCGGCCAGCGTCTGGGCTTGGCCGATTCGCCAGGAGAAAAGCTGTCCGATGATCCGCATCGAGATGATCACGTTGTTCATCCGAATAGGCGTTTTGTGCGAGGCATCACCAGCACCTGATGCCGCGTTGAGGATGAGCTTCGTACCGTTCCGGAGGGTGTTGAGCCGGGTCTTGCGCTCAGCGGAGATACCGGGTTGCTTCATTTCCTTTCCGTAGTGCTCCTTGCTGAAGAAGATCGTCGCATAGCGGTCCTCCCCCAGTTCCGGGTTCCAGAATGCACGCATGTTGCGTAGCAAGTTCGGGTAGTAGCTGGTGAAGTCCTCGTGCGTAACCAACCCAGCCGAAGTGTGTGAATACCTCGGGTGGAGTTTCGTGGACGCATCAGTCTTCTTGGCGGGGAATAGTTCAGGTGCTGGTTTCGCTGGTTCCGTCCGATACTCGGCCGCGGTGACAGTGCTCCTGGCCAGCACGTGCTTGCCGGAGATCACTCGCACACCGCCGGGGCTCCTACTGTCGGCGAACACCACGTCGAGTGCTTGGGCGTCGGGGCGCTGCGTTGCCAGAAGAATTGCAGCATCCGGCACCTGGGCTTGAGCCCGTGCAAGTTGCTCGACCTGTTCTTGATTGTCCTTCTTGGCTTTGCGGTATTTCACCTTCTCCGGGTCGGACCCCAACAGCACCAGGCGCTTATCGACAAAGGTACTGTCGGGCAGAGTAAGTAGGTTGTGCTGGCGCTTTGCCTCGGCGACGAAGTCTTTGGCATCGGGGTAGAACAGTTTGGCTATCTCGAGCACGGAGGCACCCTCAAGGTGCGCTGCGGAGTCCCGATCGAAGGTCGCGATATCTGCTTCAGCACCGTGAATGCCGCCGGTGGAGAATGTCACGAAGCACGAAGAAGGCCTGCCATCCAAATGAAAGTACGGCAAGTTGTTCGGTGCCTTCGGAATCTCTTCAAGCACCTGAGCAGGTTGGCCGTATCGTTCAGCATATTCTTCGGAGTTGTTGAAGTTCTGACCCTCGATCAAGCGGTAGTACGCAACGATCTGCATGAAGTCGGCGTATGCCTTGGCCTGGGCGGTGTTGGTCGCCCGTTCGGGTGCGACCTGCTCTTCGAAGAAGCTCACGCACTCGTCGAGAACGTTGACCGGCTCAATATTCAGTTCTTTGGCGACTTCGGGATGCGGATAGTTGAATGAAACAGTCTTGATGTCGTTCAGTGCCGTGAACGGGGCAAGGATTCTACCCACGAACTTCGCCGAGGACGAGTCGATGGCGAGGCGGTCGCGGCGCACGGTCTGTCTCCTCGTAAAGACGGTCTCGGAGTACTGCGCCAGCAAACCAGCCTTTAGATCGAAGGCGCTTGAGTATGTCGGGTGCCGGAAAAGCTGGGCAAGACCAAGGCAGTCGGCGACGTTATAGGCCAACAGCTCATAGAGCTCCTCAACGGTGGTAATCACTGCATCGTGGCCCAGCTTCTCGGATTCCTTGATCTGGCGTCCGAGCATACCGAGGAGGCGCTTGAGTGCGACTTTCGATTGCAGTTCGTTGAGCCGACTGACGTCGAGGTGGCGACCTGAGTGGAGCATGGCACGCCGAATCTTCGCAGCGGAACTCTCCCAGCCGATGTAGCGCGGCATGTAGTCGATGTTCTTTTCGTCGAAAAGCATGTCGTTGTGAGCCCGCAGCGTTTTCGCTGTGACCGGCTGGAATACCAGACGCTGAGCGAGGACCTGCGCCAGAAGCGCCTCGGCGTCAACAATTTGCTGCGAAGTCCGAGCGAAACTCCGGACCTGCTGTGCCTCGGTTAGGCGCTGGCGGTGTCCGACGATGTCGGAGAAGACTTCGGCGAGATATAGAGCAAGCATCGTGGTGTCGTAATTGAGCGAGTTGTAACCGGCTAGGAACGGATGCTGTGTTACCGGGTCGAAGTCTGAATCTGTGTCACAGACGGGACGGAGATCCCGGGGGAATGAGGACTCCTGATTATGGTCGCAGACCTGTTCGGCGTCTGAGAGTCCGATGAGCTGGGCAAGTCGGAGGTTGCCCTGGATGGTGTGCAGATCATGCAACGAGACGTCAACCGGCGGTAGGCCCGGATTGCCGGCGCGGATCGCGGCGACGAGTGCATGGGGATCGAGAGTCTGGATCAGCGCTGCGTCATCGACAAGATAGAACACTTCGAGCTTATCTACGGTCTCGCCGGGGTGAGGCGTGTAGGCGACGACGCTGAACACATTCGACAGTGACTCAATGTCGTAGAAGCTGAAGAGCGATGAGTCAGCAGTGATGGGTCTGAGCACACGAGGCTTTGGTTTGGTGCCGGCGGCGGTGATAGCAGGCATAGGTCTCTCGTTTCGTTTCAAGGGGTCGGGTGCGCTGGTGAATACCTGTGCATTATGGGTTGTGGTCTCGCAGGCCGCGCCGATTTGGGGCGTCCATGCGATAACGTGCTTCGGCGAGCAGGCGGGACTTCTCGGTTTGATCCGGCTCAACCTGCGATCGGACGATCAGGTTAGTCACCCGCTGCTGCTTCGCGGTCTCGGCTTGGCTGTCGACCATCTGGCCCTGCTCCTCAGCGAGACGAAGCAGGGCTGTAGCGACGGACTGGATGGCTGTAATCAATCGGGACATGGCGGAAACGACCTCCTGGTCGGTGATGCGGATGGGTGAGTCTGGCATGCCAGAGGTTCGTTAGTCATCCGTTGAGACAAGACGCCGCAGGTACCGTGGTGCCACCGAGCGGGACAATGCGCAGCAAGCCTCGATAATTCGGCTTGAGCAGAGGGATGCCGAGTTTTGCCGGTTCCGTTCCGGTATAGCCGGGTGTATACCAATCCTTCAATTCGTACTCGGCGATGAGCGGCTCGGAGACAGCCATCTTGGTGCCAGGGCGAAGCGTGCGGGACTTGTCATTGCAATGCCACAACGGGTCGTTCTGCACAATGCCGAACAGGTCGGTGATGAACTGCTGGCGGCCGACGAGCTTGCCTGAGGGTGAAACGCGCGTGAACCACACCCGGTACAGGTCGTAGAGGAAGAAGAACGGTAGCAGGTCCCAAACGAATAGTTCACGGAACTCGTTCCAGAAAGCGCGGACGGGGTCGTTCGTCTCCTTGTATTCGGCGAGCAGGACCTGTGTGCCAGGCGGCTCGGAAAGCTCGTAATAGCTCCCAGGCAATGCGGCTCCGGCACAATTGATGACATACCAGAGTACATACTCGAGAACCTCGCGGCGCTTGAGGAAGTCGTTCTTGATGTAGCGCTTCTCAGTTCCCGTGAAGCTCTTCGTGAACGGCAGGATCAGTTGCCGGCGATACAAAGATTCAGACTTGTCTTTGAACTTCGGCAGGTCGTTGACGCACTGGATCATGAAGCCGTGGAACTCGAAGGCTATGGGGACCCTGTGCTTCCGGTTGATCTGCAAGGTGTCGTTGGTGACGACGGTCTTGTAGTTGCCAGCCTCTTCGACGAAAATCCCCACCGGGTTCTCGTCGACAATAATCGCGTTGGACTTGATGAGAGGCTCGAGCGCGAACTCCTTGCCGAAGTCCTTGATCGGGATCGAAGTGTGCGCGCCGGACCCAAGTAGGTTCCGGCCCAGCGAGCACAGTGTGCCCTTGCCATTGTTGCCCTGCTCGGAGTGGAACCATGCAGTTTTGTTCCAGTTGACATGCGGCCGCACGAGCGCACCCAGGACTTCCCAGGTGAGGGCTGCCAGGCCGGCGTTCCTGGCATTGAATTCTGTATCGCCCTCCGTGTAGAAGAGGTTTTGGATCCACTCGCCTACTTCCCATTCACCGTCGGCGGAGTCGGGATACGGGATTCTGACCTTCGGTGCGTTCTCTACATAGTCGACAGCACTTTTGACGGTAAAGACCAGCGCAGCATCGAACGGGTGGACCTTTTTCGGTTCGAAGTGGAACCGCTTACCGCCGATTGTGGTGTCTAAGGGCTCTGCGCCATAGTAGACGATGCCGTTGTTGGCTGCGATGAGATCGCGGTGGGAGTTCAGGTACACCCGCGGAGCGTCCTCGCGCAGCACGGCGACGACCTCCCTGAAGTCATTGGTCGTGAGCTGGGTGTTGTAACGCCGGGCTGTGGTCCGCAAATCGTCTTCGCTGGCGGTATAGATGCCGCGGCTCGGACCTTGATTGATGTACATGGCGAGCATGTCGTATTCGCGGTCAGTGTTGGCATCAGTAGGAGCGATACGCACGACGTGGTGCAGGCGTAAGAGAACCTGCGAGACCTGCCAGGTCGAGAGGTGCCTCGGGATTGGGTATGCACCGTCGGCCTTGGGGATCTTGAGGTTCTCGTTTGTCACGATCCCGTAGCAAGAGGCAAGAAGCTCCTGCTCGAGCTGTCGAGGTGCCGGCGGTGCAGAAAGATCCAAACTCGCAAGGTATTCGTCGGTTACATGGGTGACGATAAGATTCTGCGGGGCTGCAACAGCGCCTCCGCCGGGGCGGTTGTCAAAGAAATCGAGAAGATCAACCTGGAGGTCGGCAAAGGACCGCACAACTTTCGCCGGGGCCCGAGAGCCGTCAGTCATGCCAGGAATGCTCATGCGTGTCTCTTTCCGTCTTGCGGAGAGTCGCACCGGCGGCGGTTGTGGGAAGCCGAGGGGACTCGTATTTGAATGGAATGTGTGATGCAAGCCTATGGCAATTCAATCATTTATTACAAATCATTCAGAATGAATCTACTTACGAGTCGATAGATCGACCTGTATCAATAGAATGATGCATAGGGTGAACTGCCTATCCGGCGGAACAGCTGCAGAAGCTTGTTTACATCGAGACCTCTGTAGCGGAGTGGCGAAGCAGCAATGGACAGCACAGAGGTTCACCCGTGGGCGGCGTGAGCCGCCCGAAGCGAATGTTTCAATTCGAATGAGCCGTTGTCGCAGGAGAGGTGGGCTGCGATGGTGGCGGGCCCTCTGTTGCCCGTTTGGATCGAAGTATGTATCAAAACGCCTGATACATACTGTTTTGCCTGGTCAGACAGGGTTTTTGCTGGGTCATGAAGCGAGTCTGTAACAAACCGATGTGAAGGTTTGATACACCTGTTTTACCTAGTCAGACAGGGTTTTTAGGGGCTTGTATCATTGGTATCAAAATAAATGAGGTTATACATATGAGATCCCTCCTTGATTCTCCCTGTGGCTTGCCCATTTTGGATCGGTTGTGGTATACCGCACACCCGTGCACGCATGGAAATTAAACCGCTGATTCTTGATACGTTTGATACAAGGGGCGTTTTTCTTTGGCTAACCTGGGGAAATACCTGCATCAAGGCCTTGATGCAGGTATTTGTACTCTCTGGTCCGACTCTTAGTCGCGACTTGGGAAACCACGTGTATCACAGCGGGTGCACTGTTTTGATACAGACCCTGATACACAAGCATCAGACGCGGACGGGCAAAGTATCCAACGAATCATCGGATCTGGTCTAGTTGGGGCTGATGGGTGTTATTCGGAGGCGTCCGCGCGTTCTCCCGGCTTGTTGATCAGAGTTAGCATACCGGCAGTCACGAGCGCTAAGCCCGCAAGGCTGAGGAAGACCGAGCCGAACGACGGGCCGATCGCAACGAAGTTTCCTAAGCCATCGAGTAGTGCGCTGAGGCCGACGCATCCTGCACTAATACCAGCAGCCAACCGCAGACACGTGTTGCTGGGCTTTACTAAGTAGTTCAGCAGGCCTGTGAGGATCGAGAGGACGAGCAGGATTTTTCCGTCCGAACCAGCATCTATGTAGCTGAGCCCGTAGCCGTGGAACGAGGCGATTGGGAGGTAGAGCCCCATAATCGCGACCAGTGCGGCGATCGGGATGGTCTTGGGCGCATAACGCTTGATCAGGGCCAGTGGGCCGCCAACCTCGCGGGTCTGTGCGTCGATCCGCTTCCGTGCCGAGCGCGCGGTATTCTTGACGGCCGGTGCTATGTGGGCATTGAGGTAGTCCTTGGCACCTGTGGCGAAATTGCTGGACTCATCGACGAGCTGCTTGGATACCCGGTGCATCTGGTTGCCAGCGTCATGGATCTGCTCGGACTGGGGTTGGTCGGAGTCGTTGGTACTCATGATTCAAAGTCGCTTTCGATAGGAAGTTTCAATGGTGGTTTCAGCTTGTGAAGTGACCTTTCACTCTGCTAGTGTTTCATGTGTGTGATAGGCGATTTTAGTAGTCGTCCCGGTGTTTGCCGAATGGAAACGTAAAAACAGAAGGACCAGAGCGACACTCCCCGTGGGAAGGGAAAGCTCTGGTCCTTCTGCGTATCCTCTGTGGGTGCTGAATGCGATGCGGTTCACTGTACGGATAGCACAGCGGCTGTCTCGGGCGAGAACTGCAGCTTCGTGAGGTCCAGCTGGTATTCCGGATACGGGGAATCGGGATTCTGAGTACCAGAGCCAGTCTGCAAGATCATGTACATGATGGTGTAGATGACCTTGAAGTTCTGGTTGGTGCGAATGTAGTCCTCGATTTTATTGACATTGGTCTCGCAAAAGCCCTCGACTATGCGCATCTTATTCTGGAAGCGGTCCAGCTTATGCTTGGCGTTGCGCTGGGCTTCGTCAAAGGTCAGGCCGTGGGCAGAGATACGGAAGACGTGGGCGTAGCCGATGTCGAAGGTCGGGAAGAACTTTGCACTCGGGAAGGCCAGCCGGGATTTCGCCCGGAGGGTCGCCAGTAAGTCAGGGGTCTTGATCTGACCGTTGTCGGTGTATGTGATGCGTTCGATGACGGCCATGATGATCAACTCCTTTACTGTTGTCTGTGTTTCCAGGGGCCCCCTTGAGCACCTCTTTCAGCCACTCCCGGTGACCGGTATACCCCGGTCACCCGGGCACAAGTAACCCGGACGTCGCCCCAGGCTGTGCTGGGCAACGTCCGGGTTTACTCCTGCTCTTCCGTCGAGCTACTCCGCCTCAACCCCTGCTGGCGGTTCACCGGGCAAATCGGCGAACTCGGCGAACAGGACCTGACGGGTCAATAGCACAAAGAGGGCCGCCCAGGCTGCGCTGAAGAGTCCGATGCACGGTGGTGTCGACATCGTCTGGATTGCCGGCTGCGGAAACATCATGGCGGCAAAGTTATAGGCCAGGTGTAATACTGCACAGGGCCAGATCCTGTGTGTCCGTTCTGCGACCAGCGCGAGCAAGAGCCCTAGGGGAATCACGGCCACAGCCTGAACAGCATTGCCGTGCATGGCGGCAAATAGCAATGAGCTGAACATTGCGGCAACCACAACCCCCACCTTCTTGCGCAGTATCGGGTACAGGATGCCGCGGAATAGTGTTTCCTCGACGACCGGGGCGACGAGCAGAGAAACCAACAGACTCAGCACGAAGCCTGATGACTGCTGAGTTTGGACATGCTGGTCAAATCCCGTTGAACCGAGATGCGCGTAGATCCATGCTGCGGCTGCCTGTCCGGCCAGGAACATCAGCACCGCAGTGAATACCGTCCAAGGCCAGAACAGAGGTGTGGCAGTCGCCGGTAGGACCTCGTGTTTGAAGCTTAGCCACGTGGACCGGAGCAGACGCGCGCTGCCGAATATGATCATGACGACCACGCCCGCGATCGTGCCCGCGAGGACCGGGCTGGTAACCCAGGTTGAGCAGAGCAACACGAGAACGAGGTAGCCACCGAGCACCACGACCGGGACGAGTAGGCACCATCTGGTGCCCACCATCCCCCGGCGCAGCACTGCTCCCCAGCCATCCTCCTGGGAACGTATCGTGTTCGACATCAGATTGACCTTTCGATAATGGCCTGGAGGCGTGTCTCCCCCAGGAACACGTTGAGTTGCAGTTTTGCGAGGAAGCGTGTCGGCTGGGCCGTCGTGTCCTCTGCAATCTTGGTGAGCCGCTTGAACTGTGCTTCGGCGGCATTCCACCACAGGCATGCGAGACCAGTTGCCGTGGTGAGTCTCAGGTGCTGTTTCTGGGAGCCGATCGCCTTTACTGCGAACCCGTCAAGCACGATCTCGACGACAGGTTCGGTGAACTCGTGTCCGAAAGGTCGGAGAGTCTCGACCCGGCGCACGAGCTCGACCAGCGGTTCCGTGTCGTCGAGCGGAGCATCGCAATCAGATGCAGCGCCGAGCACAAGGTCACCGGTCGGGCGCATCGTATCACCGGCGGTAAGCATCGCGACTCGAGTGCTCTCCTCGAGAATTGAGACAAGCTGCTCGAGAGCCTGCGCCGAACGCAGCTTTACTCCACAGGCCTGCTGGTGACCGATTGCGTACAGTTCGTCGTAGCCGTCGAGTGTGGTGATGATGTCGAACCATCCGGGAGCACGACCGGAGCCGCTGACAGGCTCCTCCGGAGTCGTTGGCCGGTTCACCACCACGACCGGGTGACCGAGCTGCTCCATCATCTGGTTGGCGAGCAGACCGTACATGCCACCTGGGGCTGCCGAGAAGTACACCCAAGGTGCCAATGGCTGGTCGCCATTAACAAGCTCCGCCAGGTACAGGGTGGTGAGCTCCTTGCGGCGTTCATTGTTCTCAATGATCCGATGCATAGCCGCAAGCCGCTCAGTAATGTTCGGTGCGGTGAACACTGCAAAGCAGTCGTCGATCGGGTATCCAGTACGCCGCGGGCTGTTCATTGCCGGCGCGAGATAGAAGCCATAGAACCCTTCGTTCACACTGTCGATGTCGCGGATTTTACCTGTCTGGGCGAATGCTTTCAGGAGCACGGCGAAACCCTCGAGTGCAGCGACGTAAGCTGGGTCGTGGTCCTCGGTGGCAAGTAGTTGCAAGAGCATCGCCCGAGGAATGTCGATAGCATCGGGGTCTGAGTCCAGTCCTCCCCAGAGGTTCGGGATCGTCTTTGGCGCGGAGACGTGCAGCAGCCGTGCGATCGAAAGCGAGTCGCGCACAAGCCGCCGGTTCTCAAAGAGCACCGGCATGACATCGGAGACGGTTCCGAGGCCTGCAAACAGACGCAGCAATCGGATCGCCCAGAGCTTGAAGGGTTGATGGGTCGCAGCGTAGGCCTCGAGGATTTGATAAAGCACGTGCGCTCCACATATCCCGCGCAGCGCGTAGGTCTCGTCTAGCCGACAGGGGTCGACGGTGATATCGGCCTGGCTTCCTGGTTCGAGCTCTTGATGATGGTCAGTGACGAGGGTCTGCCAGCCGAGCATCCGTGCCGCACCAATGCCGGAGTGAGAGTTCACACCTCCGTCGCAGGTGAGCAGTGCGGTGGTGTCTGGGAAGCGTGTATTGATCTCGGTGATGTCTTCAGGCGTCAAGTCATGACCCCGCCTGTAGTCGGGGATATGGAGGTTGACGTTGAAGCCGAGCTCCTTGAGACCTGCGTAGCCGAGCACCCCTGAGGAGATGCCGTCCATGTCGAAGTCTGGGGCGATCGTGATTGTGCCCTCACTGCGGAGGATCTCCTCGAGTGCTGCCACCATCGTGTCGAGGTCTTTGAGCACCGCGTGCTCGCTGGAGTCGATCGCGATAAGGTACTCCTCACTCCAACCCCGGCGCTGGCAGAGTAAGTCGAACAGGTCCGCCGCGGTTTCAGTTTCATCGGCTCGCCACTGGCGCGCAGCGTTGGGCAGAGTGGTTTTCGTGTTCATGGTGTCCTTAGCTGGTCACAGTGGTACAACGCTGCGTTTTTCACAGCATTTAGTAGTCAAATATGCTGACACAGCAGATCTTATAGTCATTTGTGAGGCTTTGCAGTCGAATGGGCTTTCCAATGGACTATTCGATGAGTTAACCTCAGTGGTATGGCAACAAAAAAAGTAATCGAATCGGACCTTAGTGGTCGACGGGATGCCGAGCGAGTCACCTTTGGATTCGGTGATAAGTGGTACGAAGTCGATCTGACAGATGACGAGCGACAGGCGCTCGAGGCGGCATTGGAATCGTATGTCGCTGTCAGTCGGGAGACGATACCGGAGCCACGGCAGCCACGGAAGACGGTTCCTACAATGACTCCGGCGGAACGTGTAGCGATCCGCGCATGGGGTCTTGAGAATGGTTTCCACTTCTCTCCGTACGGTCGCATTCCCAATGAGCTTCAGGCCGCTTACGACAAGGCACATGGCATTACACGCACCATATAGTCATCGGCGGCTCGCCTAATTCTCATTTCAAGAGCCCCAATGCCGGTTTAGCAGCGGAGCTCTTTTTGTTGTGCTTGGGGTGTCAGAAGCGTGAGAGCGATGATTGGATCACATTCACGGTTTCAAGTCCGGCTCGAATGACCTGCGTTCGGCAGTGAATGGTGCCATGCGAGAAGTGTCCCGGGATGTGCGGCATGAGCTGTTCGTGGCGGGACCACGTGCACTTGGAATCTCGACACAGATCGAGGAACGTCATGCAGAGCACTTCACTTCCCCAACACAGAAGGTCAACAGCTAGATCGACAATCTGCTGTTTGAGCAGAATGTCGGCCATTTTGCCGTGCATGGTCCAGTCGGCGGGGACGGTCAGTACGTCGAAGCGTTCACTCCTGAAGAGGCGCTCTACCATGGCATCAGCACCGTTGCGAGCAGCCCCCTAGCTTAGTAGCGGCTTGGTCATGCTCGTCGACCCAACTGCGAGCTCCAGTCATGAGGAGGACGTGTGAATACTTGGCCGTCAGGTCGGTCTGGGGGCTCCGTTCTGATCAGATTGCGTCAATAGCTGCGCTGTGCAGAGAGCGACGAGCCACTGCTGGTTGTTCTCGTCGGCGCTCTACACCGGCAAGTCTTGGAGCTTCGTCTATATAGAAACTTGCTGGACGTTAGAAGATCTTCTTCTTAGTTGATGTGTCGGTAGCGGTCTCGGTGTCCGGCTCGGACCACCCGGGGACAACAGTGACGGGAATACCTTCGGCCTCCCAGAGCGCGATCACACCGGGGTTGTCATCGATAGCAGCGGTCACGATGAATCCAGCGGCCCTGATGGCCGCGAGGATGTCGGCTTTGACCAGGTCATCCCGTCGGTCATCGGCGTCTGCTCGCATCAGCAGGAAATCGTATGATATCTCCCATTTACGAAGCCACTGCCTGGTCAGGTATTCCCAACGCCGCTTGCGGGCCGTCACTACGAACACTACCTTTCCGGCAGCAAGATGTTCGTGCACCCAGTTCAAGGTGTCCGGGATCGGAGGACAGAGCGCGGAGGCTTTGTGGAACTTCTCGAAGTTCCGGCGCTTTGGGTCATTGAGCAGGTAGTGCCGGATTCCTGAGACATCGCAGAGCGTGCCGTCGACGTCGACGATGACGCCTTCTTTGAGTTCGGTTAATGTGTCCGTCATCTTAGCGAGCCGTTCGTGCATCAGCAGCGCCGTCACGGGTGAGGACGAACTCGCCGTCTTCGGCATGCAGCACAACGCGCAGGTCCCGCCCCTCGCATAGCGGCGTGACGTGCATCGTGTATTTCCCGTCTTCGCGCTCGATGTAGGCGACCGCTGTGGTCTCCCCCGCGTCATCGTTGAAGTCGACCTTGCCGAAGTTCTCGACCGGTGTGGTGTCAGCGACGGTCGTGCCATAGGGCAACCAATTGCGCGGTTCGAGGCGGACTCCGGTGTCGTAGGGGCTCAGCGAAGGCTGGGTGGTGCTCTGGTGGGCGGTCATGCGGATAGTCCTACCTCTTGATGGGAATGATTTCAGGAATGATTCGCTGAATGAGCGTGGGTGCGCAGTCGGGACGGTCAAGCTGAGGCTGATCGATGGTGCGCTCGAGCTGTATCGCGGAGTGCAACGCAGCTGTGTGGTCGCCACTCGCCTGGGCGTGTTCGAGTCTCAGCCTTTCGTCGCTGAGCGCATCGGCGACCGCACCATCGGCGTGGTACTGAAGCTCCTTAGAGGAGACGTCGTAGATCGGGCCTTCGTTCTCGTCCAGGAAGTAGAGGCGCATCGGCTCGGCTGCAGCTTTGACACCGCGGATGAACTCCTCGGATGCCGCGACGGGGGTCTGGTCGGTGGAGGTCTCAGACATGAGTGCTCCTTGGCTGTGGGTTGGGCGAAACGGATGGAAGGTGATGCACCGTGCGTTGCCGGGACTCGTGCGCGTTGTCGCGCTTCGAAGCCGCATGAAATGCACAGGGGCCAGAGGACTTCCCTGACTCCTGTTTCCTCCCGTGCCAGCTCTGCTGGCTCTGAGCCGTCCACCGCAGGTTCAGCGGTCGTCGCCCCCACGCTTCATTGGTGCGCCAGTCAGGGCGTCTACCTGTGGATACCGGGCGACGAGCGCAGCGGCTCCTCTTCTCTGAGCGAAGCGAGTGGGCATGCCGAGCGAAGCGAGGTCAGGGAGCGCCAGCGACCGGGACAAACCCGTCGGCTATGCCGACCAACACGTCCACGAAGCGTAGCGGAGAGGCCGAGCGTAGCGAGGGTCCGCAGGACACGTGTTGCCAGGTTTGCTTATGCCCTTTTCCTTTTCAGCCGCTGTTCCACGGCCGGAGCGTTAGCGGAGGTCTGGAACGTATGTTTATCAGGGGAACTCGTTGGTACGTACCGGTTCGGAGATCGTCACACATTTCGCGGAGCGAGTGTACGAACCGGTGCTTCTCCCCTGCTATCTGGCCATTTTGGTTGTTCGCTCTTCTGGTGCCTCTTGGCACCGCCGTACGAATGCCCGTTCGTGGCGTCGTGAGGAACAAGCGACGATCCTTCTCCCCCTCGGAACGGGTCTGTTCCCCTGGGCGCTGCAGCACCCGCTGGCACGCAGTGCCGAGGCCCAGCGGGCGTGCCGTCACAGCCGTGCCGCTCGCGGCTCCGCCCTTCATTGCGGCTGTGGACAACGCTGCGAAACGACCTCTCGCTGCGCCGCGAAGCGGCTGGTACTTCACCTCGTTCCAGCGCCGCTGGACCATCTGTTCCGCCTGGGTGCCATCGTGGTTCCCCGGCATCTGATCCCTTTGCCTGGCGAGCTGTGCGAGCCGTGTCGCCGGGGAGTCTGCGCTTAGGTACCGTCCTCTGTCTCCGTGGTTCGTCTGCGCTGCTTCGCCCACTATGAGGCAGCGCTTGTAGCACTGCGCCAGAGGTGGGGTCGCGCCGTCCGATAGGACGACCTGTACAGCATGCGACCCGTCCGTACAGCAGTCGTTGGCGCATCAGAAAGAGAGAGCTGCCCACTCTCAAGCGCCTCTGCTCTGTCCTCGGTTCCTCCATGCAACGGCATGCCAATCTGAACGGCCACAGGGGCGTCTTCCAGCTGCGCCAGGGAGGAAGCAGTGCGCTCCTACGCGTCATCGCTTCCTTGTTTCCGCCTTGGCGCAGCGGACTACATGCGTCGAGCTTAGCCCGATCAACCTCTGTGTGCAGGTCTCCGGCCGATCGGATCGCATCCTGCCCTAGACCCCTCGCTTGAGCCCTCAAGAACTCGTATCAGCGCCGCCGGCGGTATGTGATCGAGGCTGTTTTCACGTAACGAAGCTGATTAGTCATAGCGACGAGTCGAGCCATCCATGGGAAACTGCCGGTCTTATCCGGCACAGGATAGCTCACACCCGGGTGCGACGTTGCCGTTTCTAAGCCTTCAGCTCGCCGTAGGCATCGATTCGCAGCCCAAGGCTCCATTCCAGCTACGAGTTGGCGCATTCGCGGCCGGGGTCTGCCCAGCACAGCGCCGCGAATGACCAGCATTTTCGAGTCAGCCCACCACCGGGCGAAGTAGGCGGCAAATAGCTGCCGGATGCGTCCAATAATCAACCGGAGATGCCCCCTTCATCGTCCGGGTGCATCGATGGCTGCGGTAGACCCGGCTATGGCTTCTTTATGGGTGCAGATCATCCAGGACGTGTACCTGACCTCACTGCCGGCACCGATCTGGTCTCGTATCTAATCCGGCCACAATGAACCAGAATTATGATTCAAATGATCTTGCTAATAGTTATGAATGATAATTAGAATGGGTGTGCAATAAACGTTTAAAGTGATCGACTGGTGAATCGACTGCTTCCCAGAGGACTTCGAGGAGAGAGATGAACACGATGTGCGACAGGAGTGCCGCTCATGGCAGCAAAGCGTAAGCCCGAGCCACGGCGCGTGCGGCTGACGGTCCCCGCAGTCGATGAATCAGTGCTGGCGTGGCTCGATCTGCAGGACAACGCCTCCGCCTCAATGCGGATGCTTGTTCGTGAGTCGATCGCGCGAGACGGCTATATCGACGTGATCAACAAACCCGTCGAGCAGCTGCCCCGACGCGGACGACCCCCGCAGGGCGAGGCAGACGAGCAGAGTAACACTCCGCCACCAGAAGCCCAGGCGA
Source organism: Psychromicrobium ferritrahens (assembly GCF_043789415.1). NCBI lineage: Bacteria > Bacillati > Actinomycetota > Actinomycetes > Micrococcales > Micrococcaceae > Psychromicrobium > Psychromicrobium ferritrahens. The sequence goes on from NZ_JBDLLW010000002.1 coordinate 415,130, forward strand.
TGGAAGAGCAAGTCCACAGGACTCCGGCCCAGCGCGCTGCGAGTCCCGCTCGGATCGCGGAGCCCGAGGCTTTCGACGACGGCACCGAGGCTCCGCTCCCCGACGTCGAAGCGCAGATCGAAGAGGGAGCTCTGGCTCCGAGGACCTCGCAGACCAAAGGTATCCCTGAGGGTCTGGAGGCCTTCCTGACCATGTGACAATGCGATCGCCCCCACCGATTCCATCTACTTCACCTACTGAGAGGTTCAACGAGACCATGAGCAAGAACGACACTCCCATCCGGCTCACTGGCGGCATCGACGTCGGCAACGGCTACGTCAAGGGCATCATCCGCGGCTCCGTCTGCGGCGAAGCAGTGTTCGACACGATCGATCTGCCCTCTGCGGTCGTCAGCAACTCCCGCGCTACTCCTTTGGTACCCGACGCGGACGCAGATGCCACGAGGCTGGTCGTTGAGGGCGATTTCTTCAACCATCTTGCGTGTTCATTCGCGACGCCACTGGTGAGTCGCTCGGATCTGCGCACCTTCGGCCGCGGCGCACTCAGTGCTCCTGGTTCGAAGTTCACGCAGTTCGAAGTTATCGGCACGCGCTCGAAAACCGATCAGGAGCTCGCCTTCGTGCTGGTGCTCGGCGTCTTCGCCGCGAAGGCACTGCGCGATCACGTCCGAGAGCACGGCGCAATTCCCAACGGGGAGCTTCGAGTCTCCGTACGTGCCGGCCTGGCGCTACCGATCGCAGAGTACGTCCAGCGCAGGAGCTCTTTTGCTGCGCGGTTCCTCGGTGCGCTCGGCAGTGCAGATCCCACCGTGCACCTGGTGACGATCAAGAACTTCAACACACCGGTGACGGTCAGGCTGACGTTCGAGGACGTGCAGGTGCTCCCGGAAGGTGCATCTGCTCAGTTTGCGATCACCGACAAGGGCGCACTCCTGGCACAGGCCCTGCTCGATGACTTGTGTACCTCAGATCCGGCGGAGGCTGCGCGCCTAGAGGGCGTCACGGCTGATCTGCTGGTCGGTGTTCGCAACACCATCGGCGTCGATGTCGGTGAGGGAACCGTGAACTTCCCCGTCTTCACCGACGGCGCGTTCAACCCGGAAGCCGCTGTGACCTTGGATTCAGGCTATGGTACCGCGTTGACTAACGCCCTGGATCGCATGAGCTCCAGCGGGGACAAGAACTTGAACTGGCAGAATCGCAAGGCACTGGCGGACTTTTTGCAGCAGGAACCGAACGCGCTCACCCGAGTCCGTCATGACAGCGCTTCGAGCTACGTCGACGAGGAGGCAGGCTATCTCTGCGACGAGATCGGCGCACGCTTTGAGGACGTGCTCGTTCAGGTCGGCGGCACGACTGAGGTCATCTTCGTCTATGGCGGCGGCTCTGGTCCTATCAAGGAGCAGCTGCGTCCGATCCTGCAGAAGGTTGCGGGGTCGATCCCGGTGCTCTACCTCGACGCGAGCTACTCGCGCCACCTCAACCGGGAGGGCCTGTATCTTGCGGCGAATGCCGCCCAGCAAAGAGCCGACAAAGTGGCTGCGTCAGTAGACAAGAGCATGAAGGTGATGGCGTGATGGGCACAATGTCTGATGCAGCCGCACAGTCTGAAGTTGAAGCGATCAGCCGCAGTATGGAGTTGTCGGATGAGATCGTGCTCGACTTCGTCCGAGAGGGAATCAAGACTGTGCACCTCCGGTCTGAATCCTTGCGCCTGGGCGGGATGATCCGTCTCGATGAAACGGCCGTAGAGATCTGGGATGAGGCGATTCGTCACTCCTTCAAGCGCTGGCTCTCGGCACGATCCGGAGATGCTGGTGCGGCGAACGAGGCAGTCAGCATTGCCTCAGAAGACTCCGTGAATCAGGGCATCAAGCCCGGGTTCCAGATACACCTGCGTGAGGACGACGGCGTGCCGCCGCGCGTCTATGTCTTCGAGGCATACGACTCTGATGCACCGGCGGATGCCAACTCTATGGTGGTCGACGTCCTGACCGGCGACTGGACGATGCGCGGCTTCAGCGAGTTACTCCCGGTCGATGACGAAGAGCGAACACAATGAGCACGGCCGCTGATGACCGCCGGGAGCTACTGCAGGCCATTCTAGGGCTAATGGACAACCTTCCACTGAGCCGCGTAAAGCGCCTGCTGGACAAACGCATCACCACGTACTCGACCACGTTCCCGGCAAAAGAGGTGTACGACCTGCTGGACAGCGTCGATCATGTCGAACCCGAGCTGCTCGATCGCTACGTCGAGTAGCGCGTCGCGGACTCACAGAAGCAGAAGAAGGGAATGAAATGAGTACAGACAACGGATTCGGCGAGAATGCTGACGAAATAGAGCGTAGTTTTCGAGAGGTCGACATAGATCATGAACTTGATTTGGTCGAATCCTGGACCACCAGTTTGTCTTCAGGGATTGAGCAAGATCCTGTCACCGAAGGGTTTCTCGATTTGGTGCTGTTTGATCGACGCAGCACAAAGTCGGATGACTCCTGATGGCAGCGCCGGTCAACTACACGACGAAGATCTCGGCTGCACAGACCGTCGCCGAAATGCAGGCACTCCTGGCCGGGCACGGGGCACGCCGGATCAGCGTCGACCACGACTCCTCTGGTGTTCCCAGCTCACTTGACTTCGCACTGGGAACACCGCACGGACTGAGGGCTTTCTCGCTTCCGGCCAGTGTCGATCACATGCAGCGTCTCTTGGCCGCCGAAGACGCAGCAGGCCTCCTGAAGTCCGGTAGCAAGGCCGAGCGCACGAGCCGTACTCAGGCCGAGCGGGTGGCCTGGCGGGTCATGAAGACCTGGCTCGAAGCACAGCTGGCACTGGTGTCCGCCGAAATGATCGACATCGACCAAGCACTTCTGGCGTTCTTGCAGGTCGATGGTACCGGCTGGACGCTCTACGAGATCTATAAGGAGCGAGAGAGCCTAACGCTCTCCCCCGGAAGCAATGAGACGACGAAGGGCTGAAGAACGATGACTAACCCTGAGCACAAGACCTTGGCTGCGCACAGCTGATGAGCGACTATCCAGGGATCATGAAGCTTCTCGAGGCAAACGCACGAGAGAAGAGACTCAGTCAGGTCTTCGACGACTTCGTCGAGATGTCGGCACTGTCGATCCGCAATGCTGTCGACCGGCTCGACCACGACGAGCGTGAGTTCCAGTACCTGCGCATTGCCGACCAGTACGACAGGTCAGAGCTTGATCGCTTCGGCCACGCACTGGCGCTCGTCACGCTGGAAATGGAACGCGAGCCCTGTGATGTTCTGGGCCATCTCTATATGGACCTGGGCCTTGGCAACAAGCGAATGGGTCAGTTCTTCACGCCATATGACGTCGCCAAGTTCATGGCCGAACTTCAGCTCGGCGGTCTGACCGCACAGATAAATGAGACCGGTTGGGCAACGCTCTACGAGCCGGCCTGCGGAGCAGCCGGATTCGCCATCGCCGCGTCCCAGGCGCTGCGCCACGCCGGGAACAACCCGCAGAGACAGCTGCACGTCACCGCCGAGGATCTCGCCCCGGCAGCCGTGCATATGGCCTACATTCATCTGTCGCTGTTGCACATTCCAGCACTGGTGCATAGGCGCAACACGCTCACTCAGGAGCTCTACGACACCTGGCGCACACCCGCCCACGTTCTCGGTTCCTGGGATAGTCGCCTGCGGCACGGCAATCTGCTTCGTCGAATGTGAAAGGTGTTGGAGGGTATTCTGCCGGCCAGCCAAGACATAGCCGACTGCGCCCGGTCTCTCCGCACCGGGCCGAAGCAGCAGCGGCATCGGTCCCGTTGAGCAAAAAGGAGCCCTCCCGGCGCAGCATGATGCTGCGCCGGGAGGGCAATCTAGTGGTTGGTATCTGCTGGACTACACAGCGGGAGTTCGAAGACGCTGCCTACGTTGCGTTGTCACGATGAGGAGCACCGTGACACCAATGCCGAACACCGTGAGGGCGATAGATCCCTGCGGCGCAAACAATGCAGTAATGAGCGCGACCACTCCCCCAAACCAGCTGATCCAGATCAACGGCTTCTCAGCAGGGTTGACGGTGGGTGATTGAGTACTCCTCAGCTAGTTGTTCATGGTCGTCTTCTCCGGAGCGGGATGAGCGGGCACGCTTTCAGTTGATCATTGGACGCAATATTCCGCAACGGTCGCCGCCAGGCGTGTCCTGGCGGCGAGGGCTCATCAAGCGACGTCGTGCTCGTCGGCCAGCGTATCTAGATCGAGCTGCAGCGCGGAATGTGATGGGTAGCGTCCTGGGTGGTCGTAGTTGTAACGGCTCCCCCGACACTGCCCTGCAGCGCGTGCACCTCAGTGAGAAAAACGCCATCACAGGAGCAGGGCCCGTGCGGTGGCGTCTCTGGTTGTGAAGCGAGTGCATCTCAATTACGGTTCGGAAGAGAGCCTGCCTGTTTCGATGAGTTCCTTCAGCAGATGGACCTGGGCCTGGACAGCGACGGCCATGGTGAACACCGGAAGGTTGGTCGTGACCAGGTTGTCGTCCGTGTTGAGCCGACGCAGCAGTTCTGCCGGTTCGTTGCCCCCGGCGTTGGTCAGCAGATGCCCAAAATTCTCAAGAATGTATTCCGTGGTGGTCTCAGACATGGTTAGACACCTTTTCCGTGGATGAGTCTATGGGGTCAATACTCCAATTGGCGGGATCGAGAACCGTGTCGGCGTGAACCACGCCTGACTTCCAACCATCGTGTTGCAAGGATCGGATTTTCTGTCACGCGCCAGGAAGACGATCCCCCTCCGGAGGTTCGGGAAAGGATCTCAACCGTGTCGTGGCTGCTGCCATGCGCCTTCGCCCAATCACGCCACCGATGAACGGAACGCTTGTCCAAGTCCACGGTAAATCTGACTGCGGTCTTGTCTACAGCGGATCCACGCAGCCCATGGCCGGCGTCTGCGGTTTCATGGGTTGTGAGCCATACGACCTGGGGTCCAGCATGAGTCCTTTTCAGTGACACGTTGGATTCTGTCGTTTTTAGCACACCGTCTGCGAGAATTCGCTGAAGATGTTCGACTGATGTGTAGTGGTAGAGCTTCACTCCGTGTTTTCTTTCTTTGACGCTGCTTTCATATTCTTGTAAGACGGAAGTTCGGCGCTATGCTATTTGGCCAGAAAGCACAATAATCGAACTCATTGTCAGTATCACAGTAGTCGAGGTCTGCAGTCCACTGGCTAGTACCGACCTTCAGCCTCTCGATGCGCGCCGATGATTGTAAAGCGAAGTAACGCTGCACAGAGTCCTGGGCAGCGGGGTACTCATCGAACGAGTCAGGGTACTTCGTCGCGAACTGTGCAGTGCTCGTGATGCCCTGGTGCCGCAGCAAGTCGAGCAAATCAGGCAAGTCCTGTGTACGCCCGGAGAACTCTGCGGTGTCTGCGGCGATGATCTTCGCCCGGGTCAGTGTAGGTACGGTAGCGATCGACAGCGCGATATTGCGCAGTCCGGTCCCCTGGGGGATCCACTTGGCGTCGTACTGCGCCTCAACCAGTTCAGGATCCTCGGCGTCACCGAGGTTGTCGTTGTTCAACCAATCGGGCTCCAGGCCGGCCTTCTCGGCGACGATCTCGATCGCACGCTGGACAGCGCTCGAATAGTCACGCGTGAGCGTGTCAATATCGACAGTGTAGGCGCGTTCGCCGGTGCGCACGCCATGCTTCATGAGGGCGTAGCCTCCAATTGCGCGGACCTGGATCGGCTTCTCGAGGCAGAGCTTCTCCAGCTCCTGGTCGAGCAATAGCAGAGCCACATCAAGCTCGTCGCCAGACTTCTTGACCGCCGCAGACTTGCTGGAAAGGGTTGAACGGGACTGGATATCATTGTTCATTGCGGTGGGCCTTTCTGGCTCTGCCTGCTTTAGGGCATGCAAAAACGGCCAGATGCTGCTCCTGTGATGGAGCGCGCCTGGCCGTCTGAGCGGTGTGGTTAGAGAGTTACAGCTAGAGGTAGATGCCCACCTCGGTGAAGTATGGATGCGCGAGCAGCGGCTTTTCGGAGAGGTAGAGCGGATGGTTCAGCTCTTTGACCTCCTCAAGGCCGCGGAGATTGGGGAATCGCACGAGGACCAACTCGAATCGGCCCTGCAGGATGAGCAGATGCTTCATCAGGTAGCGCGTTTCCTCAGACATCCGACTCAAATCGAGACCGTCGATCTCTGCGACCCTTCGGTCTCGATTGTTGAGGAACAGACGGTTGAGGTAGCGCCAAAGGGCGTAAAAGTCACCCGGCGACCACGAAGTCTGGTCCTCGTAGTAGATCTCGTCGCCGTTCATGGGCTTATGCTCCCTCGTTCGTGGTCTCAGACCCAACCTGTGATCGATGATCACCGCTGTTGGGCTGGCTCGGATGGTAGCGCTCATCAGGTAGCAGAGCAGTTCAGACCCGTTCGATCAGCGTAGCCCCGGATCCGTACTGCAGGCCTGTGGCGCAGTCGTACCAGAAGCCATTGGCCAGGCGTACGAGAGTCTTCTCCTCACGGCTGCCCCAGAGTCCGACCCCGGGAATCGCAGGAATGGACCGGCGTTCGATGATCGTCGTGGTGCCCAGCAACTCTTCGACATCTGGATCGCGGACGAACATCGTGCTGGATCCGTTCCTCGGGTCGCAAGCGACCTGCTTCATATGGACGGGGTGGTTGAGGTTGCGTTTCAACACAATTTTGTCGCCGACGGCGAGATCAGTTAATGGCGTAATTTCAGTTGCGGTGGGCATGGTGGCTCCTTACTTTGGATGGAAAACTGTGGTCAGGCCCAACGTCGAGGAATCGAACCTCGTTTCTGACAGCACAAGGCTGTGCTCGGCTCACCAGAGCGACCCCAGGAGCAGGAATCCAACCTGCATGGCGTGTTGACGGATACGCCCCAGAACCGGGATTGGGAAATTCGACCGAAGATTCATTATTCGGGTTGCCTCTTGGCTGCTCCTGCAGCTGACCCAGTTGTAAACACGAAGTTCTCCTACGAGAGCCTAAGATCGCGCATGAGCTTGTCCTTGGCAACTAGCTTCTCGCGCAACTCCTGGATTTCCTGAGTGAGGCACAGAACCAGTTTGTCGCCGGTGAGTTCGCGCCAGGGTTCGCCGTGGCGAAGCGCCTCAAGACGACCAGTCTCGATTCCTGTGACCGCGTATTTGCCATTCCCGATGACGACAGTGTTCGCGTTGTCGATAAGTTTTTTGGCCACGATGGAGTTCTCCTGTTAGTGGCATAACGTGATGGTCTAAGGGTGTGCTGTCGATGACAACGGTGGTGAGCGTTACGGAGCTAACCGTTTAGTGGCAGTCTGGAACTCCCTGAAGGTGAGCGGTCGCCTTGTCTGCCGGACGGAGCCATAAGCGCCGGCCCAGCGGAAGAAGTAGTTCTTGCACAGTTCCACGTCCGCCTGGCGGGCTTCCTCGGTGTAAATTCGTGGAAGGTGGGAAATTTCGTTGCTGTTGACATGACTGTCAGCCTCGAAGTCGAACGGCAGGGTCTCCTGCACGGAAGCGACGGCGCTCATGGCGTTCTCCTTCACTGAGTCATCGAATGTTCAATGACTCCTCCGGATCAGCTCCGCTGATCTACAAACTGCCGCGCCGGCTCGCCGGTGGCGCGCCTGCGCTAGAGCCCGACAAAGCTGAAAAGGAAGCCTCCCTGCAACGCGCCAGCACGGAGGGGCAGGTGCGGTGGCAACGACGCGCATAAGGCGAAGGACCAATGCTGCCAAAGCCTGATCCCTGGTGGCTGCGCCACAAGCGCAGCCACCAGGGATCAGCTATTCGATTGTCAGGCTCAGTTGCCGAAGGGCAGCTCATCCTGCACCACGGAGTTATCGCTTGCGGCGACGCCGGCGTGGACCGGAGCCGGAGCAGCCACGGCAGCCGATACAACCTGGACCTCGCGGTTGGTCTGCTCGGCAGCGTTCACGCGCTGGGCCAGGCGATTCTGCACAGTCTGGCGGGACTCGAGGAAGGTGATGCCGATGGCAATGACCTTCAGGTCGCGGACTGTCTCGCCACCGCGCTCGTACTCGTTCATGCGCAGTTCCGTCCCAACGGTCACAAGGTCGCCCCTGTGGATGTTCGCGTACGGGGTTGCCTCGAAGTTGGTGTCCTTATTGATGAAGGCCTCCATCGGGATGGCATCCGAAAGGCGCTCACCGGAACGGTTCTTGTAGTTACGGTTTGCGAAGACGGTGAAGACGACCTTAGCGGAACCGTCCTGGTTCACGAAAACCTTGGGGTCACGGGCAAGACGGCCGGTGAGGATACCGGAGTTGGCGAGGTTCGACATGGTGTTCTCCTTGGATTGTTCAATGGTTATTGCGCCGCATCGACGCCGGAAGATGCTTTTTCCAACCCGTAGACTTGTCGGAGGTCAATACGGACTTTTCTGACAAGACACACCCCGAATCGGCTCTGCCGATCGGAGGCTCTTGCACTGCTACTGCTGCTCCCGAATCAGCTGTGCTGGTCGGTATTTTTGCTCTTAATGCCGAAGGCGGTATTCTTCTCTGCTCTCAGGTTCCGAAGGCCCGAGCCGGGCCTTCGGGGCTTATCTCCTAGCTGTTTGAGTCAGAGTTTGATGGTGACAGGACGTCAGCTTCCCGACCGACGATGGCGAGCTGGCCGTATCTGGTAGCTCGCGCGGACTATTGTTTGGCCTATTTGAAAGTGCGAATCTAATAGCGTGGCGATCATCGCCATATCCTGGTATCGAAAAAATTCCTGTGCCTTGGCAAGGGTGTTGGCCAATAATAATGTGTCAGTAATCCACCGGGTATGACAGCATCAATGCATGGGTATTTTGACGGCAGTTCACACTCTTTTGGTGGCCCCGCACGCTGTCAGACGAGGAACTCGAAGAAAAGCGCGAGGAGCTTAGATTGGGTTACGTCTCCGGCGAAGCCCACCTCCACAACGAGTTGCCCCGCCATGACAAGGAGATGGTGCGCCGCAATCGGGGCACACGCCCGCGTGAACCCAGAGCCACGAGAGCCAGGCGACGCGAGCATAGGTGGTACTTACCGAATGCCGACTAGAGTGTGTCTCCTAAAGCTGGCGGTCAGCGGCTTGTGGCTCCGAAAAATTACGGTCTGTGCAGGTGCTACACCAACCGCTATACAATAAAAGTCATAGAAGCCGGGATGCAGGTGACCATAAACGACAGCTTGGTAGAAGGAGGAATCTAACTATGGTAAGTAGCGGGCGTGCAGTTTTCACTACACAGCAAGAGAAAAAAGAAAAGCTAGCTGATCGAATGGGAATTCTGATCGATATTTGGGACTTTGAGAACAACTCTTCCCTTACGTACCCGCAGATGGAGAGTGCTCTAGCCAGCAAAGGAATCCAACTCTCAAGGACACGTTGGTCCTATCTGATTAACGGCACTGGCAGCTTGGTCACAGATCAAGTCCTGCTGAAGGGAGTTTCGGATTTTTTCGGAGTTTCCAGCACATATTTATGTGATCTAAATAGTAATCCTCCAGTCGAACTCGAGAAAAAAATGGAGTTCATCAGCGATATGCGAAAACTGAAGGTCAAGAACTTCGCCACTCGCAATCTTGGCGCTCTCTCCCCAGAGACACTAAAGACAATTACGAAAATTATCGATTCCTCAATGAATAGCAGTGAGTAAATGAACCTTCCTTCAGTTCAGGATATGATTCATGATTTGTGTGGAGCTGGCACAACTTCGATGTCGGAGGTTCTAGAGAAACTGTCCAGCATCAGCGATAAGCCGATCAATATTATGGAAGTGGAATACGAGTCCTGGGGCACTCTAACTTCTTTCAAAGCTGAGTTCGATGATCGAATAAACATTTATTATCCACCACAAAATTCAACCCAATACAAGTTACATTGCATATATCATGAATTGGGACATATCTATCTTGATAGCCTCCAAGCTTCCGGCTCCATTCCCGATATTTCTATAGAGGTTTTACGGGAACTAAAAGGAGCTATAAGTGTCAGTTGCAGATTTCTTCCTAATAGTCCTATAGAGAATTGGGTGGAAAATTTCGCCTTCGAGATGTCCAAGAAAACACGGGCAACCAAGCGTATAAGCGACCCCAACCCCTTCCTCTGCTGACAATGCCTCTGATACTCTTCATACTTTTAAGCATTTTATGCATTTTGCGGATCCCAGCAGCTATAAAAGTGAAAGAATCGCGAGCATCCTGGCTCGCTTCCGTCTTTGGCCTTATCGCTTTGTACGTCTTAGGAATTGTGACCCCACTGGATGTTATGGACAAAGCCTTGGGGGGGATCAATGTTACTAATTTACTCCAAAGCGTGTTTGCCTTGTTAGCTTTCTTCTTCTTCAACGATAGTGTCAGAAATCTCGCACAGATCAAAGTTGTGAAGTGGACCTATTATGCTCCACTCTTCGGCATACCAATTATGGTGATTTGTTTCGCTTGTATACAAGATAAAGGCCCGTCTGCCGCTGGCTTCATAGTTCCGCGGATGGATCAACTTGCAACTGTTCTTTACAGCGGAATATACATGTTAGCGTTGCTTTTTACTGACCTGAGAATAATTTACATGCTCCGAAGTAGAACTAGAGGTGTCTACACAACATTTTTACTTGGACTGACTGTCGTTGCCGCTGCGTGCCTCTGCCACATAACTTATGTGATTCTTTATCATTTCACTCCGTTGGCAGAGATCGGTCTGGCTATCGGAGCATGGTTTGACAATCTTTTCTATGTGGGCCTCTCAGTTACGGCCCTGGGCTGGCTGATCTTGTTTCTATCGAAGCGGTTGCCTCAAGTCCAGTATTGGATGGTCGACGCACTGTTTCTGACCGTATTGAGATTACGCGCTGGATCAGACCAACCGAGATGGCGTCCTATCGGGGAGTTGCTAAACGATACCTTAGAGAGCAGCATCTATATGAGCCTTATTAGCTTGCGCAATTACGAACGAGCTAACAACTCACCTTTTTCTCCGAGCATCGAAGAACGTATTCTTCGTATTGAGCAGAAATTTAGTCTTGCTGCCTAGTATCGGCACTAAGGATATTCTTACCTATCCACTCGTTGAGAACTCTCACAAATTGCTCGGGCGCGGTGTTCCACTCTTGTGTGTGTAATGAGTCTGGCAAAGTTACAAGCGTCGCATACACCGGGTTCCCCTTCTGAAACCTATCGGAGAGTTCCCAGGGAACCTCTTTGTCAGCTTTTGAGTGCAAAATTAGAGTAGGGGTCTGGAGGCGGCCAGGCGTGTCAGACCATTCAAGCAATCGGAAGTCAATCGGTTCTTCTAACGCGAGTAACTTTGAGAACGTTGAGAACCCGAGAAGCTTTATTAGAAGACGCGCAGCGAATTCGGGCACACCGGCACGAGCAGCCCCCGCAATGATGGTTTGCCGCCAACTAGTTACAGGACCAACGAGCACTACTCCAACTATTTTGTCGCGATGCACACTATTTTCTGCCGCTAATAGCGCCATTGTTCCGCCTAGAGACCAGCCTGAAAGAACAATATTCTTGGCCCCCTCACTCAACGCGTAGTTGATTGCGCTTTCTATATCGCGCCACTCCGTCTGACCAAGATGACTTGAACTACCTTGACGCGGTATCACCTCTGGATCACTCCGAAAGGTTGGGACCAATGACGAGAAGCCCCATCCACGAAACGCATCGACGTCTCGCAACATGATTGAGCGATCAGTCCAGCTGCCGTGGATATGTATAACCCACGTACCTCTGGGATCTCCTTCGAGAAGCCAAGCTGGAGCTTCACCGTAAGCCGTCGGCACAAAAACATCCTTGTACTCCGCGCTGATTGATTTAGGACTAAAAAATATGTCCGGAGTCCACTCGACCTCAGCACCAGTTTGAATCGACCCCGGCTCTAGTTCCTCTACTTGACGCTCGACAAGCTTCTCGTCTTCATCGATCAGAGTTACTTTGCCGATTCTCGCGTGACCACTCGAAAATCTATCGATGATACCAAATTTGCCCGTGGCGCTCGTAAATTCGTCCAAGCCAATACGAATCTTTTGCCCATCTTCGATCAGTTCGACGCGCCGAAAGTCCCGTGGGCCTCTTTTGACAATTTTTCGAGCAAGAACCATGGCGGCAAGTATCACGGAACCAACCGGCACGAGGATCAAGACACAGGCCAACATCAGCCGTCTTCTCACAGATGGGTCCCACTTTCAAATAGCCGTTTGAGCAAAAGTTTAGAGTCTAGTCAATCTTACCTTGCGGTCATGTAGCCAACATGTATTGGACATGTGCAACCCATAGCTGTAGTCTGCCCATAGAAGTAGTTATTCTGCTGGTACTGGGAGGGTTATGAAGCAGGCACGAGGGCAGGCCGTAGCAATGATCAGTAATTCAGGTCTCATACAGCTAAGGCCACGCCAAACCTATACGGGCGTATCACTGTCCGACCAGATCAAAGTATCTATTGCTCTATTACTGGCAAAATGACTGAGTCAATTTCAATGTCAAAGTCAAAGTCTGACCGTGGACCGCAGCACAGTCGATTGTTACCAGTTTGGCGTGTCATCGCGATAGCTATCTTAGGAATAGCCATAGCGGCAGCAGCCATCGGGTTGGTGCTGACGATAGGTGGAGCCAGGATCTATCCAACACCTATGGTGACAGTGGTACCAACAGACTTTACGTATCCCCAGTCAGCCACCCACCCCAGTAACCCAAGCTCACCTTTGATCCGCCTTGAGGAATCCACGACTAAAACTTCACCATTCAAACCCATTCACCTTTATTGCAGCGCAATCTGTGCTGATTGCTTTATAGGGAAATAAACGATGTCACAATTATCCAAGAGTCAACCCTTGCTTGATCGCCGTTCTCTGTTTCACTGGTCTGATTGGATGCTTAGACATGCCCCTGAAGTTTTGCTTAGGGCTGCTGGCCTTCCATCAGAATCGGATTGGTTCTCTCATCGAATGATTTTCCTGGGTAAGCAGTCAATCCAATATTGGTCTGAACTGATCCCGGACCTGAGAGAGATACGTGATCATGTTAGCTATATTGCACAAAAACGTCATGGCAAGTTGTCCATGCTTGACAGGGAAATCGCCATTTCAGAGTTACAATGTATGGGTTCGTTCGCTGCAAATGCTTACCTTCAAGGTAAGGGGCTGGTTCCCGGAGAAATGACAGATTTATCAATGCAGATATCCGGAGCAGCTGCGTCAGCTTGGTGGGCAAGTAATAGATGGAAAACTCCAGGCAACTGTTGTGAAGTTTTACGTGTACTCAATGAACCATTACATTCTACCCAATTTTTGAAAAGGAGAAACATGGAAGCTTTGGGGATTTAGCGTCGGCATTGAACTGTCCCTCACCGATTTCGCTATTAACTATGTGAATTTGCTGATGGCATCGAATCAATATCCTTGCACGCTGTGTTCAAATTTTTCAGATTTCTCATTTCTCAGACTCACCCTGCTCATTTTGATCGATACCTAGATGGTTTTCGAGTGTACCGGCCACCGTCCAATCAATTTTAGTATATTGGCGCTTCTTAGTGTCGTAACTAGTTGTTTCTGGAGGATATGGGACTTTGTCCTTAAATTTGCTGAGCGCCTCTTCACGCGTGATATACCCCCAAGGCGACCTCACCAAACGAGGCAGATTGCTACTCATAGTCATCACTCCCACTGACCTCATGAAAGCACGGTAGTCATTTCTACCCGAGCTCGTACCGGTTGATTAATAGCGTTTTCGAATTGAAATAGCGCGATTTTGCCCATATAAGGTACCACACTTTTACATCCCAAACTCTGCATCGGGTATAGAAATCAAACCTGATTTGAATGAAAATTGCAACCGATAAGTGAAGATCCCTGCCTCATAGATGACAGCAAATCTTTGAACGTCGAATACCTAGATCTTGAACTGGTGTAACACTGATTTGGATGAATATTTTGCAGTTTTCAAAAATGAATGAAGGAAATACAAAGCTGCCGAACTGGTGCGTCGTGAAATCTTCATGCAAATCATTTCACTTAGTTCACACGCTACCTATAAGTCACGGAGCGCTGAGTCTGCATCAATCTTTGCTAGACGAATAGCACTTCGAAGTGCTCCCAGGCAGAGACAGATCGGCACAATAAGCACACCAGCCAAGATCCACAGAGGATTAGGAATTGCCCATGCTGACACCAACAAGAACTGGAGATTCAATCCACTCACGATAGTGGTTACAACTAAAGAAGCAACGACACCGAAGATGACACCTGCCAGACCAACTATGAACCCGACAATCGCGAGTTCCAAACAGAACGCGCGGGCAATTGCGCCCCCCGACCAACCAATAGCTTTAAGAATACCAACCTCTCGAACTCGCTGCTGAACCCAAGAGCCACCAACGGAAACACCGACCCCCACGCAAAAGAGCACCAAAAATACTCCAATGACCCAAGTAAGCAAGGAGAGGAGCTTGAACAACCCAGGTAGCGAATCGATCTGGTTTGCAATACTGAAGACTCCGTACCCGCGGTTGGAGACCTCGGTCTGAATGCTAGTAAGGGCATCTGGGCGATCTGGTTTAATATATGCAGCGTCGAATGACAAAGCCTTGGAATTACTCATATCAGGTTTACCGAATTGGCGGCTGGCCGCGATTTTTAGCAGCAGGTCATAGGAGATGTAGGAGGCTTGGACGCCGTCTGATCCTGGTGTGCTGTTATCGTATAGTCCTACGACATGGAGGAGAATACTGGATGGTGCTCCCCTGCCTGGTGCAGTCATCGTGGTGTACTGAAAACTGACGGTCTGTCCTAGCAGCGTTGAGAAATCCCCGGCTGCACTCGATTTTGGCAAAATAATATCAGTCGATCCAGGTCCATTTTCAGGAACAGTACCCTCAACTACTTTCGGACTCACCTCTGGAATATAAGGCGTACCCCAGATCGGGCCAGGATTATCTTTGGTCGGCCATTTTTTTTCATCTTCAATGGTGAGATCAACCTGCATCCACCCATAGACGCCCGCAACATGCGGAATGGACTTGAAGTCAGTGAGAGAGGCCCCAGTAATTGGCTTCGATGCTCCAGGAGTGACGGAGCTTACTTGCACCATGTTGAGGGCAGAATCATCAGTTACCGATTGAGAATATTTGGCAATTCCAGCAGCGACCACACTATCCGCAATCAACAGCAACGCGATAGCTAGTGTCATCATAATTGCCAGAGGGCGGAGCTTCTTAAGAGTCAGTGCAGTGTTGCGGCGTATCAGGATGCCGGTGCTAGCCAATTCGTCCTCTTTCCATATCCAAAGTTCGGGAGACGATCTGTTCAAAGGCGTCGCTATGCGAGGCAAGGAGCACTGCACATCCTCGGGCTGCAGCAGCAACCAAGGCTTCTCTAACATTGTTGGTATTATTATCGTCCAGGCCAGAATTTGGCTCATCCGCGAGCAGGAGAAGTGGCTCATTGACCAGTGCACGACAGAAAGCCACTCGTTGCTGTTGCCCGCCTGAAAGCTGCTTTGCCTTGTGACGAGCAATCGAAGTCAAGTCAAACTCAGCTAAGCGGTCTATTACCTCTGACTCAGTTAAAACTGAGACGCTAGCTACCATGATGTTCTCAACAGCGGTGAGTTCTGGTAGCAGGTTACTGTGCTGAAATACCATGCCGATTTTCGTTCTGCGTGTCTGCGCAGCCAAGCTTTGACTCGGTGTGGTGACATCAACACCATCAATCTTCCGGCTGCCCCCGTCTGGGGTGGACAGTAGGCCTGCAATATTGAGTACGGTAGATTTCCCGGAACCTGAAGAGCCCCGGAGCCAGACAATTTCTCCGCGTTCGACTTCAAGGTTGAAGTGAGAGAGGACTCTCTCAGAACGCCTTGTCTCATCTTTGTATCGCTTGCTGATCTCTTTCAGAGACAATATGCTCATTTGCTTCCTTCAAACTGATAAGCATTGGGTACAGACATCAACTGTACAGATAGAGTCAAGCTACATGGGCTTACCTTGTTGATGCCAGAACGATAAAGACTTTTGTACTTTTCGCAGCCTCGTAAATCCCTCAATTTACTCACAGCGTCTGTAAAATCAGGGGATCTTAAGCCCGATGCAGAGGCACTTGTCATTGCCGACAGCCCTGCAACGTAGAGACTGACTGGCTCAGTTGGTTTGCTCACGAGTGATTTCAGCATTTTTTGTTGGTTTGGGAACCAGCTTCCAATTTCTGAAGAGTTAGAGAAGTAACTAAAATTTTTGAGTGCCATAAAGGCCAACATTGTGAGACTTTTATCTGATAATGGTGCATCGAAATTTTTCAGCTTGGCAAAATCGACTTTGTCATCCACTTGTACAAGCGCATCGACTCGTGCCAAGTACTCGGCTAATTGATCTAGCGTCACAACTTTAGGAAGATCCCTTTTGACCGCGTCAACGACGTTAATATGATCTTTCCATCTAGAGTCACCTTCGCGTTTAAGTGCAACAACTGCTTTTAGCTTGGTAAGAGAATCTGATTCGTTGCTGGTAATCGCCGTTATCAGAGAGTTTGCAGTCTCTGAACTGACTACCCTGGGGAACTCTTTATCAAGTAGGCGTGATGCTAAGTACGTTGCTTCAACAATTCCCGGTCTTTGTATAATAGGTTGGACGAGACCAGAACCGAATTCAATTCGGCCGCTAAAGACATTTTCACGGAGATAATTTTGTGCGTCAGCGTCATGATCTAACAAAATTAGCGTCCGCAATATAGAAACCCGCACAATATCTTCATTGACTTTACCATCAAATAAAAGAGATTTTAAATGCTCTATAATTCCCTCAGGCAATACTGGCTTCTCCCCGAATACACGAGAAGCCTCCGCTACAGCCTGAACATCGAATACCGACTCTGGGCTCGATGGAAGCGTTAGAATCGAAGAAGCCTTAAGTAATGCAGTTAATTCTTCAGGTTGCTTAATATCTAAAGACTGATAGGAATCCCAAACTCGCCATAAGAGATATGGATAAGGCTTGATACCCATCAAATTTATGCTTGCGAGCCGCTTAGATACTTCTGTCACATCTACCTGGATCGAAAGTTCCTTCAACGTCTTAACGGAACTCGCAAAGGTCCAGATCGCGGCTACTTCAGCGCCAGTATTATTCTGAATCGCAGGCATCCGAAGTTTTGCAGCTGCCGCAACTATGGGTTTTTTCGATAATTTGGGAACTGACTTTTCAAGCATCACGGTTGACCAGAAGCTAGGAGCTTCCGATAAGTCGGTTGTTTTCAGCTTCTGGTCAACCGCCAACGGATTGATATCCGTTACTATCTTTTTGCTAGAGTCCACGCCAGCATACAAGGCAGTCGCATAGAGGTCACCCGCAGGTGGCTGATCAGATTCTGGCATTCTAAAAAGACCGTTAACATCTCGGAGAGCCAAGATATCTTGGATCATTTCAGAAGTGCTCGGAGGCGCGGGATTACCGGCTTCTCCAGTGCAGCCGGTAAGACAAACTGCTACCACTAACGCACTACAGACGACAGTGTTAATGAACCTTGTGTACTGGTGAACTCTCATGGAAATTAGTAAAGTTCCTTAGACGTGGGCCGCAGCTTGGCGATAATTACCGTAGTAAAAAGCACTCGCAGTGACATCTGCACCGAGATAAAACGTACCAAACGTACCACAGACGCGCCCGCTCATGTACGAACCTCTCGCTCCGCCACTATTAGTCCACTGCAAGTGTGCCGGATCACCGCCAACTACAGATGCAGTAACACCAGCAACAGTCACGCTTCCAACTCCAACTTGGTAAAATTTGGTGTCGTTCGTGATGTAGTTCGGAGCAACGTTCATGACAGCTGAGGACGAAAAATTACCACAAGCATTATCAGCAATGGGTTGAATCCAGAAATTAGCGGTAATTGGTTGTCCGTTATCAAAATAAGCAGTGCCAGAAGCGGACGTTGCAGAAGCTCCAGTAGCACCCGCAAGCATCAATGATAATGCTGCGACTGTCGTAGCAACAATGGATCTAACTTTCATGCTATAACTCCTCTTGAATAGTATCTATTTGCCACCATAACCAGCAGTGAGACAACCAAGGCTTCGGGTGACACACCTAAGACTCACACGACAAAAATGCCATCTTCACGACCCAATGAAATACGTTACCTAACTGTTACATTAGGCCTTGGGTCCTTCCAATTAGCAGATCTTCATCAATAATCAAAAACCTGCCCTTTGAATGGCGCTTCTGGCGTTTTATGTAGGTATCTGGGACACGCCACAGTCAACCGGTCCGCGAAAATGACTCTGAAGGTGTTTGGTGCTGATTTCTATGACATGATCCGCCTGGTAACGTCTTGAAAAAATGCATTTTTTAGACAGCTTGTTCGTAACGTGGAACTGATTGTGAAGTTGACACTTGCATAGAAGCTCCAAAATAAACTTGAAAGCCGGACGTATTAATTTATCCGCATGGTTTTAATTCCATATATTTTCAATCATTGATCGTCTTGGCAGCGCTGCACAGATGAGAACACCACAACGGGCTATTACTTTCCGTAAGAAAACGATCTGATTATTCCTTGGTCCAATAACCTCGAAAATTTATCGCTGTTCTCAATAACCGGCTCATGAAAGCCGTTGACTGCGAAATCTCAGCAAGTCAATTCGCCAAAATCATAAACACGTCCCTCAGATAGACGCGAGTAGGAATTCACCTACCGCAGAGGTCCTGTGATATATCGACAGATTTCTAGAACTTGACTTTAGCGGGCACCGCCCCCAAGTTTTACTGAGGAGCCCACTAAGGGTTGTGCCACATTTCCCTCTTCTTGATGAGACGCAGTCGGACGGCCCGGGACGAGAACGGGCCGAGGAAGTGCTCGTTCTCGAACTCAGCGACGCCGGCGTCGATGAGGCTCTGGGCCGTCCCCTCTCCTTCGGACCAGTCCTTGACGAGGATTTCGCCAGCGGTCTCAGGAAACAGTCCGTACACGGCGAGGTTCACTGTGAGCGTCTCCTCCGGCTCGCCATCCTGGGTGTCCAGGACGAGCGACGAAGTCCGGGGGTCGAATAGCAGCGTACCTGTCAGCGTGAGCGAACCACTTGCGAAACGGACAGCGACGTTCTCAGCGATGGCGACGAGGCGGGATGCGGTGCTGAACATGATGTGCTTCTTTCTTGAGTAATATCGTGCCCCTCACCAGGCTCGCCCTCCAGCGAGCCTGGTGACGGTATCCGGGCGGGAAATGGTCAGCCGTGCATGTGCACGCGATGTCGGATCAGTTCGATTCAGTAGCTCTTTTTCATAAGCGCAGCGCTTCCTCGAGGTTCTTCGAGGGATTGTTCGGCACAATGAGGACCGGGCTGTGGTTGCACAGGTGCACTCGGAAAGCATCAGCGAGGTTGAGCCTTTGACGCTGAGGTGCTGCAGTAGACCGTAGGTTCTGACAACATACGCCTGGACTTGGTTGTCGGTGGCACGAAGACGCTCCTTACGAGGGGATGCTCAAGCTCATCTTGATCAAGTGGGTGTGAGACTCGCGCTTCGTGACGAGGGGTAACCCGGGACTTCCGGTGCGCAGGATGCTCACAGTAGTGCCCTCGCTTTCAATATGGAGTAATGGTGAAGGGGGAGTGTGAGGTCAGTCGATGACTCTGTGGAAGCCGTCGACGAGTGGCCTGGCAAAGGATGGGGATGGGAGTGCTTTAGATCCCGTGGATGGTGTAGTCGTAGATCTCGTCTCGCGATGGGATCGGGAGGCCGTCGAAACTGGTGCGGGAGACGGGCTGGATCGGATTCGCAGTCACGGACAGCTCCGTCGTCGGCATCGGAGTGGTGCCCTTGATGGCGCGCTTCGCAGCCAGTCGACGGTCAAGAGCCGCATCAAGGTTGACGATAATCTTGGTGAGCGCGATCGACAGGAGTATGAGGAGGAGGAAAGTTGCCCAGCTTTGGACGGGGGTCATCGGAAACATAGCGTGTTTGCTCCTTACTGCTCTGCCCGCAGTCTTGCCTGAGGGCGGAGGGAATGGGTGGATGTGGTCGAGGGGGCCGCGGTGCGGTGATCCAGCGCAGGCACAGCCCACACGAGTACGACAATCTCTTCGGGCTCGTAGATGCAGCTCTCGTCGTCGTCGCTGCGCGTGCGGATGCTCAGCTCTGAGACGAAAGGACTCGGCAGCCGGCGGATAATTTCGACGACAGTCGCGATCGCAAGTTGAGGCATGGTGTCTTCGTCGACGACGGGAACGACGACCTGGTCACCGACCTTGCCGATGACACCGAGCTTGTCAATGAACGAAGAAGACCCACTGATGGCAGTGCTCATGAGGTTCGAACCTTTCGTTGGGGTCGACCGGACCGTTTTTAGTAGAGTTGAAGGACTGGTGCTTCTTCGAATGGCGGCAGCGGGAGATACCGTCGGCGTACTGGATGTTGTTCAGCAGGTGCCGGATCGTGTTCTTCGCCGCGAGCTCGCGGATCCGGGGATCACGCGTGCGCCCGTCGGCGTCGTGGAGCTCAGTGAGCTGGGTCATAACGGGCTCCATTGGCTGCTGAAGATGGAGGTGTTCCGGAACCATGAATTTTCTTAGTCGGTGAGTATCCCGAGCCAGCTCTGCTGGCCCGGGATACTCTCTTTGGCGGGAGGGCGATGCCGGAGCCGTCACACGAAAGAGAAGCCCCGATGCCAATTGGCGTCGGTGCTTCTCCTCGGAGTTCTTGCAGTATGGAATCGAATTGTTCGCGTCTCGTGGATTGTCAGGAATCGAACCTGAACCTCAGTACAGCCTCTTTCGGGGAACCTGGTCATAGGTCATATGCAATCCTTTGCGCTGAGGTACTACCCCCAGCTGATCCTGATGCTCGCAACGTGATAGTCACAGTTGCGGGCATCAGGAAGTGATTACCGGCCGTACGTGTTCAGTCTGCAGACTCGCCAGAGGGCGCATGGGGACGAAGGTCGGAAAGAAGGGGCAGAGAGCAAGCGCAGCCCGTCCGGTTTCCCAGTTCGTAAGCCGCCTCGCGGCGTCGGGGAGCTATCCCGATTCCCGTAGCATTCGGATCTGCGCTCAGAGGTCTTTCCTCGTTTTGCGCTCGTCGTTTCTTCGCATCCCGTGCGGGTTCTTGTCGCCGTACGCTCGCGAGATGCGAGGTTGGACGAGCGGCCCTCCAACGACTATGGGTGCGAGGCTCTCTTGCTACGTGGATTGTGCTGCGTGCCTGTTCCCGGCTGCTGACAGCTCAATCCCTCGCCCGGTGAATGCCGGTCCGGGACGGAAGTTTTCGCTCATCTTCTCGAGCCTCGAACTCTGTCAATGATGTTCCCGAGTCGGCTGTGCCGACTCTGTTTTTCAGCTTCATACTGAGCGCAGCGGACTGGTGCAAGCCGCAGTCCAGCTTGCGATGTCGCTGGGTAGATTACGCGGTTTGTGCGGCGGCTGCGCTCCATTGATCGAACGGGGCACGGATGCTGGTTGCCGGCGGCACGTTGGTCCGCGGATGCACAGGGCTGCGACCATCTGAGGCTTGGCCATTTTCGTGGTCGCATCCTGCAACTGCAGGGGCTGCGTCGTGCTGGTGAGGCCAGCGGCTGCCAGAGCCTCGCCCCAGGATCCGAAGCGGTGCGTGTACAAATGCACCGATGGGTCGTTGTCGTGGCAGCGCTGTTCATAGGTACGGCGGCCAAGGGTAGGCTCGCCCTGAGCGAGTCTGCACAACATGTTCAGCAGATCTTCGTCGCTTTAGAGGATTGTCATGGCATAGCTCCAGTCGTAGGGAGTAATCTTGTGTGGCTGTATGCCGCCGACCCGTAGGCTCACCTTTGGCTGGTCTACCTACGGCCGAGGCTCTGGCAACGCTCTGGTGCCCCGTATGCGCCGGTCTTGGCGTATTTGGGCAACTCGGCGGCGGTGAGGTAGTCGTTCCATCGCCCGGGCTGGGCTGCACTCTTGGGTATCCAGGCTTCGGCGTAGCCGCTCTTCAACTGAGCCAGGTTCACGTCAGCAATGGCGGATGCGGACATGTAGGCAAGCGATCGACCGTAACGGTCGGTGCGATCCACGCCAGGACTCTGATCGTAGGTAATTATCACCTCAGTACCCTTAGGTAGCAGCTCGACCAGATGATCAGTCGCGGCCTGCGCGCCGCATTCCGGCGGTGCGCCCTTTCCGAAGTTCATCTCCGGTGCGTCGATGCCCAGGAGCCGCACTGTGTGCTGGGTTCCTGCATCGTTGGTGGGCTGCAGGTCGCTGTTTGCTTGAACCACTATCGTGTCGCCGTCGATCACGCGGACGATCTTGGTGTTCACAGCCTTGGGCAGCGACGCGGCCGCAGAATGGCTGGGCGTTGCCTCCGGCGGTGCTAGACCAACCGGACTGGTAGTGGTCTGGTTCATCGAAACGGACTGGCTCCGTACGTCCTGGCAGCTGGTGAGAGCCAGGATGATCGTTAGGCCGATGAGGATTGCGAGACCGGAGATAAGGCGTGCGCTTGAAAGGTAATGGGTCATAATGTGGTGGCTTTCTGTCGCAGATGAACAAGTGTTCGTGGGCAGGGTCGTACGCGTCGAGGAAGATCGCGCGATAGGTCGCTGGAAAGTCCGCCCAGCGGACGCTCCCGCAGACGCCGAAGTGCATCCGGTCGCGATAGACGATGACGTAGGCGGCTGCCTGCTGGTCGACGTATCGTGTCGTCTCACCTTCGAACTCGATGTCGTGCCACGCTTAGCCGTCGAAGCTCATCGGCCGGGTCATGGTGACAAAGTCCGGATCCGAGGCTGCACTGTTTAACGGAGCGCCATCAGACAAAAAGCGCTTGGGGTGTTTTATCTGTGTGACATCGGAGGTGCTCCTCAGGTCAGTTGTCGGTGACGAGAGACAGCGCTGTGTCTGTTCCACCACGCGGCCCGCCGGAGGGCGAGCAAGTACGCCAGGCGAACAGCGGTAGCGAATGACACAGCGTCTCTTCGAAGGCCCCGGATCGACTTTGTCGATCCCAGACTCCTCCCCTATCGAATGCCACGACGATAGAATATCCTCGAAGACAAGAATGATCTATCAAATAACGATCACGAGAGGGCATCGAACGACAAGAATGAAGAGCTTAACTCGCCTGATCCTGACGTCGGCGATGATCACCCTGGCACTTAGTGCGATGACCAGCAGTGACAACGGTACTGGTTGTCACACAGGCCAGCAACGACTTGGGCCACACGACCACCGTGATGTCGCACCAAGGTTAGCGACGAGGACGCCGCGCGCTTCCTGGGCTTCGAACTCCGAGAGAAGGTTGATGCGTGCGTGGCTACGATACTGGGCACGAGCACAGTGAAGACACCAGGTTCCCCAGTGACCATAAAGCTCATGCAGCCAGCGTCCGATCCCCCGGCGTCTGCACCGAATCTCACGGCGGTCTACGACAGCAAGCCAAAGGAGGAGATCACCTCGGTCTCGCAGGTCCAGCCGGGACTGGTCTCGATGTTGTCGTCATTCGTGAAGACTCCTGAGCAGAAGGCGAAGATCATAAACGCCGGACCCTGCCTAGGCAACGCGGGGCTCCGTGCAGGCTTCTCAGCGGGATCACTGCACTTCTTCGTCGGTGGCGCGCCCCTCAACTCCGGATCGGTGGTTGAACATCTCACAACCTACAAGGACAAGCTGCTGTGGACCTCCCCAGCATTCACGGGCACGATGTCAAGCTGCCTGCAAAGCGCGTGACCCGCTGCGAAATGAAGAACACCTCAGCTGAATACAGCTGGGCAACTCCCGTGCGACGAGGAAGGCGACACAGTGATCCGCAAATCGAGCACGACAGTATCGCAATTCGATAGGATACAAGAATCACTCATTCAATCGTGTTGACTGATGAGTAGAATGGACTCATATACCAATCGAATGCGAAGTGAGAGATGGAGAGCGAGGTTAGACGTGACTGAATCCTCGACGACCACGGTCAACGCCGACAAGCGCGAACGCGCGGTGTTGCGACTGGGTCGTGATATGAAGCAGCGCGCGGAATACTGGGCGCAGAAGCACGGCTATACCTCGGTCAATGAGTACATGGCCGATGCGGTGGATGAGAAGATCCGCCGCGAGAATCTCGATTACGACCTGCCGACGCTGGAGATTGCCAGACTCAACCAGGTTGTCGACGAGCTGAAGGCGCTGTCGACGAATCAGGCGAACCTCGAACGCGTGGTGACGAGCGGTTTCGACTCGCTCATCGGCCTGACGCGTGGGGACAACTACCTGCTCGATGCCGAGGACGGTGAGCTCTGATGGCGATGCAAGGCACCAGCTTCCGTGCCATGCTCGAGGATGCGAAGACGAGCGAGCCCGCTGAAGTCGACACCTCCTTCCTCGACAAGTACCGCAGGACGGGCACCGTCCCGAAGAGGCAACAGGACGGCGCAGATCCGCACCGGCAGGCGGAAGAACCTTCGCCTAAGTGGGACGCAGCTGAGTCAGAGGTCACTGCCAAACGCTTGCGGGAGGCGGTAGAAGAGAGCAAAGCCGAGATCTCTGGCAAGGAGTTGCTCGTCCAGGAGTCTGAGGCTGACAGGCTCGGTCGGGACGACGAGCTTGAGCGCAACGTCAATGCGCTTTGGCCGGATGAGTCGAAGCTTTCGAGCGGCGGCGGCAGCAGCCGCGGAGGTTCGGGGAGCTCAGCCACAGCGCCAACTGACAGTGCAGTGCATCCTGCCCAGGACCAGGCTTTGACTCCAGTGACTGCACCTCCTCCCCCACCGCCAGCGCACAGCGATGGCGACGCCAATTTGGCTGCGCAGCTGGATGAGGCGCTCGACGATGAAGATGCGCAGCACAGGGATCATGATCGAGTACGCGACATCTCGGCAAGCCGGAAGAGCGATCAACGTGACGCAATTCAAGGTGCCGCATCAGGGGTGAAAGGTGGTGCCTCAAACGGCACCAGCGACTCACTTCCGGAGTCGGGCTTCAGGCTCCCGGGGTCCGAGAGTCTGCTGATGGTGCGCAATCTGCCCTTCCCTCTGATGGAGGCACTGCGTGAGCAGCTCAGGGCGGCTGCCGTCCGAGAGCGAGGCGTCAGCGACAGCACGGCAAGGGGGTTTAGCAAGCGCCTAAGCCAGCCGGCTCTCGTGACGGCGTTCCTACTGGCGCATCTCGATGTGCGGATCGATACGGATCAGGCGACACGAACGGCCGCAGAGCTGTTCCGATCGCAGGATCCACTCCTGGGCTCGGTAGTCGAGCGGATGGATGCACTTGAGTACCGGGAGAACGAGCACAGCACACAGCTGCAGCGACTTCAGGAGGCCCTGCAGTTCGTAAACGAGACCAACGCGGCGATCGAACAGGCGGTCGCATACTCCATCGCGGACAAGACCGAGAATTTCCTTCGAGGCTCTCACAACATTCACGAAGCCCCGATCACACACAAGGATGCGATCTATGTCCGCGACAAAGTCCGCGACGAGACGAAGAAGCGCGCGAAGCTCGAGAAGGATCGAGGCGGAAAGCCCATCCGCTGAGCCTGCCCCTTCCGATGCAAGCAAATGACCTCAGGAGAGGTTCAGCATCTCAGGGCGTCATCTATTTTTGAGAAGAACACTTATTACTGAGAGAAAATTAGATCGGGGACGACTTGATTGATCTGGATCAACGGACTTCAACGTATGGCTCTTCAGCCATAACATGGATAAACATCTCAGGGGCAGGCAGATTGAAAGAGTCCTTAGGTCCTATCACTCTCCCAGGCTTTCCCGTCAGCCCTGATGCCATGTCATTTATTGCATCAACAGCATCCGCAAAGCGCTTAAGTCCGTCTTCCTCATCAAGTTCGGGCCAAATGTCACGAACCCGTGCAGCAACGTCTGCTTCCCTCTTCAGAGAGAGATGCGCGAGAACCTCCATCTGTTCGCCGGAAATGGGCAGATGCTTCCACGTACTCACGGAGTTCCTCTCGAATAATGATCTGGTAGACAGCCCGCCGATATAGGTGTATCAATCGGTATAAGCGATTGATACAAGGGCAGACTACCAGAAATCAATTTTTGATCGACGTTGACCGGATGCCACCGAAGATCCGGCAGCTTCCAAGGAATCACCATGGTTAACCAGTGCCGGCTGAATCGCTCCGAAACGACGTACTTCCGGAGCATGGCAAGCAGGACTACCAGAGAATTGGCGCGCTCTTTGTGAGCACTCGGTGCGCGATCTGGGGGGACTTTCGTCCAGATGATCTCCAGTACCGGCTGGCTGGTCAGCGGGGGCGAAGCCACGACGATCCTAGCGGTTCCAGCCAAGGAGTTATTGGCTGAGTCGATCCTGCTTCATGAGAGTAATTGCGCACACCGAAACTCTAGCGCCTGGAGTTCGTTTGCGCGCAGGGCAACTCTGTTCGTCTCGGAGTTGAGCGTAGGTGGGTCACACTTAAGATGTTTGAATGAGCAAGCACCCGGACAACCCCTTTTGGGATGATAAACAAGACGTACCCGTTACCCTATTCTCACAGATAGATTGGGATAAGGCCGAGGTCGGCGGATTCATCACGGCCGAGCATGTCCTGGATCGTTTGGGGAGAATGCTCGAACACGCATTGGGAAACGAAAATCCAAATGCCGCCTTTGATGAAGAAGGTTTCTTCATCTCCTTGGTTGCGGCTGGCATCAAGCATGACGGGATCACTTTGACCGTGCACACGGACGATCATAATCCTCCCCATTGTCACGTCTTGGTCAAAGGAGAACCAGGTGAGAAGCTGCGCATCGATCTAACTACGGGCGAGTTTATGGATGAAGTACCCAAAAAGATCCAGCCCCAAAAGAAGCGGATCAAGGCCATGTTCCTAAGGAATCAAGGTGCTCTGAACGAGATCTGGGTCAGTTACAAAGGCGGCTCGGACTCGTCCGAGGATGAGGGGTCGCCTGAGGGCGAAGACTCGGTATAAGACTCAGTTCGCTTCTAAGTAGGCCACCATGGGGGCAGCAGCTAACTCCCTGGCGGTCCCTTCCGCTTGGAGAATGTCGCCAGTGGTGGCCACAAGGACCATTGCCGCCAATCGGTGCGCTTCCAAATCCAGGTCAATGTATGGAGGCTTGCCCGAACCCATCGTGTCGTCATCGTTAGTCGGTGCGTAGCGACCAGCTAAGAACCCCGTGGCGTGAGTCCAAGTAGATTCTTCCCTCCATAGGCGGTACACCATCCAGAGGTTAGTACCCTTGCTACTCTTGACGGCTTTGGTCAAGAGTTTCGCCTCTTCTCTGATCAGCTTATCCTCCGAGACATCCAAGAAGAACGCCCCCATTTCGGCGACGTCGATGTTTGATGGGAGGCCGTTTTCCCGCATGTATTGGTCGGTCTTAGCTTCATTTGCTCGATCGTGGTCGAGAATCGTGTCAACGGCTCTCGCGCGATCTGACTGTGGCATACCTCCAAGCCAAAGCATCCGTATGATCAATTCCCAGAACGCGCGCCGGTTTGGAGCAGCCGCGTGCCCTACCTCCGCAGCTGTGAGCATCGCAATGACCCGGCTCTGTTCGAAAGCTGCACGCAACCAGCCGACAGCGACTTGACTGACTCTGGTTACAGGTACCTCACCGAGGTCGACCGCGAGGACGGAGTTCGCGGCGCGAAGGGTGTAATCGGCCATTACCCGGAAATCAGGACGCTCACGCTTGGATTGGCGCTCTTTCTTCGCCCTGCTGCAGCTCATGGCCCCACTATATCCACGGTCCATGCCTGGTCGTAGATCCCATACGTGGCGCACCGAGCAGTTGAGACCTTCCACCGGCCGCGCATTCCAACCGTTTGGTGGGACGTGCATCGCGTGTAGGCGGATGACCCCGGGAGACTCCGCTTCCCGGGGTCATAGTTTTGTTGTAGCCAGCTCTGCGGATCAGAAACGAGCACGGTGCTTGCTACGGACAGCCACCTTCAGGGCATCGGCGAGACGGATGTTGACAGAGCCGGAACTGTCGAACCAGTTCGCTGCAGCAAGTTCCTGAACCTGGATCGCGGAGGGCTCCAGCCATTTCGGTCCCATCATCGCCGCGTTCGCCGGCGTGTCATAGTCACGGGTGTCACCCTTGATCGAAGGTGGGGAGGTCCAAGGTGAGCTTTCGAGACCGGTAATGGAGGCATACCAAAGCACTGAAGCTATTGTCATCTAAACGCCAAAACTTCCTCCAAAACCATTCTGATAGATCATTCTAAATGCTTTTCAGATAGACTTGTACTCATGTATGAG
Organism: Psychromicrobium ferritrahens; assembly: GCF_043789415.1. NCBI lineage: Bacteria > Bacillati > Actinomycetota > Actinomycetes > Micrococcales > Micrococcaceae > Psychromicrobium > Psychromicrobium ferritrahens. Next base: position 443,310 of record NZ_JBDLLW010000002.1, read on the forward strand.
TCGTCAATTGAAAGGAGTGCATGATGGTCGCGACCATCGTTGCAGAGAAGCCGAGTGCAGCACGGGCCATGGCGGCGGCACTGGGAGGCCAGATTGGCCAGTACCAGGGCGTCGATTACGAAATCACGAATCTGCGGGGCCACCTCTACGAGTTCATGGCTCCAGACAAGATGGTAGATCCGTCGCTTGCGGATAAGTATCAGAAGTGGGACCTCGGGAACCTCCCCTGGGATCTGGAGGACCTGACATGGAAGCGTGCGCCTCAGCAGAACGTCGGCGACGTGATCAAAAACCTGCGGGCCGCGCTGCAGCGCGGTGATGAAATCGTCATCGCCACGGATTTAGATCCCTCCGGTGAGGGTGATCTGCTTTTCTGGGAAGCGATCGACGAGCTCAGTTTCCATGGCAAGCGCTTCTCACGCATGGAGTTCATGGACGAGGCCGCGGCCTCGATCCAGAAGGCGTTCACTTCGCGCCGGCCTGTGAAGTCGATGCAGGACGAGAGTAACTACCGTAAGGCAATGTACCGCGCACAGTTCGACTTTCTGTCGATGCAGTGGAGCCGGGCTGCGACCAATATGGCGCGCTCGTCCGGCAAGGACACTGTGCTGCGGCAGGGCCGATTGAAATCCGCAATGACGCAGCTGGTCGGCGACCAACTGAAGGCTTACAACGCCTACGTCAAGAAGCCTTTCTTCCAGAACCGGTTCCGCGACGAGAACGATGTGATGTACACGAGCCCAGAGGAGCCGCGGTTCGACCAGAAAAGTCAGGTACCCCAACAATATGTGGCCTCCGCCGTCGTCCTCGACAGCAAGACGATGAAGCAGACCGCTCCCCCAAAGCTGCTGGATCTGGCAGCGTTGTCCTCGATGCTCGTTGGCAAGGGCGTGAAGGCGAAGTTCGTCCTGGAGACGTACCAAAAGATGTACGAGGCCCAGGTCGTGAGCTACCCACGCACCGAGGATAAGACCATCACTCCGGAGCAGTTCAACGAGCTTGCGCCGCTGGTCGACAAGATCGCCGCAGTGGTCGGTGTTGATGCGGCGCAGCTCACGCACCGTACGCCGCGCAAGACACATGTGAAATCGCAAGGGGCACACGGCGCGAACCGCCCCGGACCGAAGGTGCCGGTCTCGCTGGCCGAGGTTGAGCAGCGGTTCGGTACGACCGGGCGATTGATCTACGAGACGTTGGGTAAGAACTATCTGGCGATGATTGCTGAGGACTATGTCTATGAGCAGCAGAAGGGTCATGTCCAGCGCTACCCCGAGTTCGTCGGCATCGCGAACGTGCCGCAGAGCGTCGGGTGGAAAGTCGTCTTCGACCCCAACGCCGGCGACGATCCCACCGATAAAGACAGCACGAACGATGGCGATGCCAGCGAGTCGACCAGGGGTCTGGGTCAGAACGCCGAGCCGTTCATCTTTGAAGGTGCGAACAAGCGGCCCGAGCACCCGAGCATGAAGTGGCTCATGAAGGAGCTCGAGAAGCGCGATGTGGGCACCGGTGCGACCCGCACCTCGACTTACTCGGAGGTAACGAGTACGAACACGAAGTACCCGCTGCTCATCGAGAAGGGACGCAAGCTCATTCTGGCCGGGGCAGGCGAGATGAGCTGGCTGCTGCTGCCTGGCACACACATCGGCGATCTTGCACTGACGGAGAAGGTCTACGTGGACATGAAGGATATCGCCGCGGGTACCGCTACCGCCCAGGAGCGGCTTGCTATCGTCGCCGACTGGGTGCGCGAGGACATCACCACGATGACCAAGAACGCGGTCTCCATGCGCTCCACGTTGCGTTTGAAGGAGGAGGTCCTTGCCCAGAAGGAACGCGCGAAGGGTACTTGGGGCACCCGGGAGGTGGCTTTCGCCCGTGAATGGGGTGGATATCATTTCAGCGACGAGGAGGTCGAGAAGCTGCTGTCCGGCGAGATGATCGACTTCCAGGCAACAAGCCAGCAGGGCAAGACCTACGACGTCTTCGGCAAGCTGGGCGAGGGCACCTACAAGGGTAAGAAATTCATGGGTTTCCAGAAGCTCGGCTTCGGTCGCCGGGACACGAGCGGTGCTGTTCTGCCGCCGAAGGAGTGGTGTAAGCATGTCTTCACGCAGACCGAGATTCAGGTGCTCATGGCAGGTCAGTCAATTGAGGCTGGCGACTTTGTCAGTAGCAAGACGGGCAACAACTTCAGCTGCAAGGTGCGCTGGGACACCAAGACGCAGAAGATCGTCCCTGACTTTGGCACGAGCGGCGACGAGCCACCGATGTCCTGGTGCGGCGTGAAGTTTACCGATGCGCAGCGCAAGGATCTTGCCGACGGCAAGACGATCGAAGGGAAGGGCTTTCTGTCAAAAAAGACCGGCAAGACATTCGATGCGAAGCTCACCTGGAAGGAAGAGAAAGGGGCGAAGAAGCTCGTGCCATCATTCGGCTGATGGTGCCCTGGCGAGGCCCGTTCGTGGAGCGATGTGCTCTGCGTCCGGGCCTTGTCGCATTCAAATGCCATTCGTATTACATTTAAGAATCGCATTCCAATAGCGCGTAGACGATGATCTGATTTCTGTTCGATTATCAAGTGAAAGGGTGCGACTCAGGGCAAAGACATCCACTGCAACCGCTATGACACGACCGCACACTTCGAACATACCTCCTACACTAGGAGGGTGCGTCGGTCTAATCGGTGACATCCATGGCGATGCAGCATGTCTGCGCCGCACGGCGACACTCTTGGCCGCTAAGTGCCGCACCTCGCCGGTTCAGCTCGGCGACTTCAGGATCATCTGGCGGGGGCATGGTGTCGTGTGCATCTTCTCCCACATCGGACTTCTTCTCCGTTCCGGAGCAACCGCCGTTTCGGCTGGCGATGGCGATGACGGTACGACGCATGTGGTCGGCTGGCCCGCCGGAGCCGCGAACAGTGATAGTGGCGTGCGCACGCCGGGATAAAGCTGGTGGGCAGCCGAGCTCCCCACCGACGAGCAGGCAAAGGGATTAGTCACGTTGCCGATTAGCCCCGACATGATTCTGGCTCATGAAGCCCTGGCTACGCCAGGGTTGATCGCAATGCTCGGTGACGGCTTCGGTTGGGACCCGAAGGATTCGACATACGCCCGCCTGGCTCAGCAAGAGCACACCGCACGCGTACTTTCCGTCCCGGACCCGACGAAAGAGACGCTGCTGGTTTCGGAGCGAGCCACCCTGGAACGACTAAGTGATGGCGAAATCGTTTCACTCTCGATCCGACAGGAAATTCTCAATCGCGAACGGACACCAAGGAGCCTCGTGGTGCTTGATCCAACAGGCGACACACCTTAGCTGGTGGATGTGCCGGAGTAGCAAGAGTCGCACTGCCGACGAGAACTCGCAATGCCTGGAGCGATCCAGGAATGGGGGAGTCATTCAAGACACCATTTGATAGGTGTTTCCAATGGTATATATAAGATAAGCTAGAGTCGTGATTGACTCGTCTTTCAGATCATTCACATAGGAGCACGCGACAGGACCAAGAAGTAAGGACGATCCCAATGGCGAAAAGTTCGTATCGCATCACAACGCCACTCAATCGCGGCTACCTCGACCACGAGATCTCGTTCCAGATCTTCGGCTGGCAGATTCCGGCGACACCGCTGAAGCAGCTGGTCTTCCTCCTCGGCGGCCTGCTGGTCGTGGTCTGGGCGGCACTGATGACATTTATCAAAGATGCAAACCCTGGGCTCATCGCCCTGTTCGTGATCTGGGGTTTCATCACCGTGTTCTACCTTGGTGGCCTAACGAGGACCCGCGAGCTGCGCTTTAGGACGGTGCCTGCCTTTCTGGCGTATGCGCCGAAGCGGGCCAGGCACGTGGTGACTCGTCGCAACGCGGACCCGAGCGATTTCTACTCGATCGTCGGCATTGACGATGTGACCAAGGACGGAGAGATCCATTATGCCGATGGTGGCGTTGGACAGATCTATCTGGTTGTTGGCTCGGCGAGTTACTTGCTTTTCGATGAGGACCGCATCGCGATCCTGGATCGCGTCGACTCGTTCTGGCGCAAGGTGCAGACGACTTGCGAGTACGCCTTCATCACGACTAAGGAGCCGCAGCGCATCTATCACCAGCTCGCGAACCTGGAGCACCGCAACCAGGCGCTCGAGATCCGTGATCCGGATCTGCTGGAGCTGCAGAACGAGCAGCACGACATCCTCACCGAGCATGTCGGCGGGAACTTCAGCTCCATCCATCAGTACGTGTTGCTCAAGGGCAATAGCTCCGAGGCACTGCGTCAAGCGCGCCTGATCCTGCAGGCCGAGGTCGAGCAGTCCTCGCTGATGATCAAGGAGGCCACAGTACTCGACCGCGATGAGAGTTACCAGATGCTGCGGATTTTCTACCAGGGCATAGATGCAACATGAGCCGAGGGCAGCACAGGAACATCATCCCTCAGGCATGCCGGAGAGCCCAAGAAAACCGACAGATTCATGAAGACGACGAGCCGGAGATGCAGATGGCACTGATGACGAGGATCCGACACCGCCCAGGGCTCAGTAAGCCAGTGTCGGAACATGTGGTGCTCGATGAGAGCACGAGTTTGGCGGGTAACAGCCAAAGCCAGATCTCTGAGGCGGAGGTTACGCCCCTGGAAGGCATGGACAATACCGCAAACGGATCAGCCGACGACGAGCAGCCAGAGCTGAAGCAGAATTGGTGGCAGCGCCACCAGGAGATGAAGAAGCTCGAGGGCAAGTTCGAGAGTTATCCACACCTTCTGGTTCTGAAACCGAAGGAGCGGTATGCCTTCCGCTCGGACTACTTCGAGGTTGACTCCTCGGTCGGCTGCGTACTTTCGTTCTTTCACGACTCTGCGGCTCAGGATGGCTTCGCGGCGTTCTGGGGCATCGGCCGGATCCCGGATGGACTCGATGATCGCGTGACGGCAGTTGTGCTCGAGCAGATAGTCCGACGGGACCAGAAGTGGATCGACCAGTACACCAGACAGTCCGAGAATCTGGACAAGCTGGAGAGAGGCGAGCAGGCCGAGAGCGGCACGACATCCTCGCGTCGCAAGGCCAAGAAGGTCGCTGGTGACATGGAGACAGTGATAGGTGAGCTGCAGGATGGCGGGGCGTACCTCTCGGTGCAGAATCGGCTACTGCTCAAGGCTCCGGATCTGATCACACTGGAGGAGACGATCGAGCGGATCTCACGGCTCTACATCGATCGCTTCGGAACGATCAAGGTTGCACCATACGTTGGCGAGCAGCGTCAGGAGCTCTCGGGTCTATTCAAGAAGAACGACAAGAAACGTGGGTCCGGGTTCCACTTCACTTCGACCGAGCTGGCCGGTTCCTACTCGCTGGTGACCAACGGTCTCAACGATTACTCGGGCGAATACGTGGGCTTCATGATCGGCGACGTGAACAACAGTGCCGTGCTCATGGACACCAACGGGTATAGCCACCATGTGGTCGTCGCCGACAATGCAGTCTCGGATTACCTGGGGCGGGAGCGGGTTGCGAATATGTGGGGCTCGAAGCTCTCGCAGTCGTGTTTGCTCGCCAATGGATCGGTCGTGCATTTGGTTCTCGACGGTGCGAACCTCGACAAGCTTGGACCGAAGTTCGATGACCTCACAGCTCACGTCGATCTCAACAGCGGCGACGTAAACATGTTCGAGATGTTCGGCGACGAAGATGATGAGCTGTCGATCTTCTCGTCGCAGATGAAGAAGCTCACGCTCATGTTCGAGCAACTCTACCAGGCGCGGGATGCGGCGATGAATTCGATCATCCGCGACAACCTCGAGACGATCGCGGAGCAGTTCTACGTCGACCAGCGGATGTGGGTGCGCAATGCGAAGGAGAACCGGTCCCGCCTGAGAGTCGTGGGTATCCCCCACGACCAGGTGCCGCGTCTGCAGATGTTCATGTCCTACCTGGACACAGCCCTGAAGGAGCGCGAGAACTCTTCAAAGAATAATCAGTCCACGCTGGATGCACTAACGGTGCTGACCGGTGTTGCTCGTAATCTGCTTAACACCAATGGCGACCTCTTTAACAACTTCACAGCTGAGGCCGTCGATGGCATTCGTGACGCCAAGCGCGTCGTCTACGACTTCTCGCGGCTCATGCGCCGAGGCAAGGGTGTGGCGATGGCTCAGCTGGTGAATATTGTGGGCTTCGCAATCGGAAAGCTCCAACATGGCGACACAGTGATCATCCACGGTGCCGAGCACATCGATGAACAGGTCAAGGAGTACATCCAGAGCCAGTTTGAGCACCTGTTCCACCGTGGTGGCCGGGTCGTGTTCAGTTACAACGACACAGACAAGATGCTCGAGGACGCGGCGTTCAACAAGTTCGACGCCGCGGACTTCACGATCTTCGGCACGATGCGCGACAAGACAGTGGAGGACTACCAGAAGCTGCTGCATCAGGAGATACCTAAAGATCTGGCCAAGCTAATCACGCGCAAGGGTGAAAACCTCTCGTACCTGCGCCGCGGGCACTCCAACGTCGTTTTCCACTTGGACCTTGCCCTAGGCATCAACCCCAACCGCGAGAAGCAGCGCCGGGATATGCGACGCAAGGCGCAGCAGCTTGAGGAGAGCAAGCGGCTGAGCACAGTGATGACTGAGAAGCCGGTCCCAGGTGCGAATACGACTGGCGGTGGCGGTAGCAATGAGGACCGCAAGCAAGCAGAAGCGAAGAGGGGCATGCTACCGGTTCACAAGCACAAGGCAATCGAGAAGAAGACGCTCTCGACAGCGGACAGGTTCAGCAACGGGTCGCAGATGACGAGGACCAAGCAACGAAACGACGGGAGTGCTCGATGACGCAGAAGACGGGACTGGCGATGATCCCGGTGGGTATGATCGCGCAGCCGACCTGGGTGCGCACGCTAACTGGCACGCTGCTGCTGGCGCTTCTCGTGCCGCTGATGTTCCTCATGGTCACCTCGACGGCGCATGCCGCCGATGACCAAGAGAAGGAAGACTACTCTCTTTACAAGCTTAGTTCGAACGCTAACGTCTACTTTGCAGATCGGTTGTCACCGAAGAGCAGCAACCCGGCCCCCGACAGCAAGTGGGCAGGCATCTACCAGAACCCAGCCGAGGCGGGCTCGATGATGGGGTACGCCGACGACGGGAACTGGGTCAACTGGCTTTTCTCGACCGTGACCGGCGCATCCCACACCGTCAAGCTTGACGTGTTCCCCGACGGGTATCAGGGCATGAAGAGCTATGCACAGTTCGGTGCGGCAAACGCTGACCTCGGTCTGGACAAAATGTACTCGGCCGCGGGCTTCGACCCGATCATCCGAGGTGTGGGTGGCGCGCTAATGTGGCTGGTGTACATCCTGGCGATCGGTGTGGGTCTGTTGTTTTGGGGGTTCATCCAGATCCTACAGTTCATGAATCCGTTCCTGTGGTTCCACAAGGGACTGGCGGCAGTGTCGCCGGCGTACAAAAACTTCGCCGACGGCATGGTCACCTCGAATGTGAACGGTCAGGAGACGGTGCACGCTGCGCCATCGGGGCTTTCGGGGCTAGAGGGTTTCATTGCCGAATGGTACGGCGCGCTGGTCTCGATGTCCTGGGGCGTGCTTGTTCCCTTGTTCATTGGGTTCCTGTTGATCGGCTTGGTCTTCTTCAAAAAGATGGACCGTGGCTCGGCGTTCAAGAAGATTGTGGTGCGTGTGCTCTTCCTGGCCTTCGGACTTCCCCTTTTTGGTGGCATGTACACCTCGATCCTGAGTCAGTTCAGCGAGGACCTCGGCACGCAGAACAGCGGACCCACGCAGGTCGTCGCTTCGACGTACGTTGACTTCGAAGGGTGGATGAACAAGGACCGGCTCCACGTGCCGGACAACGCTTCGATCACCTGGGACCCGAGCACCGGCCACTCGCTGCCCATCTCGACGTTTTCAGTCAGGAATACAGCCCTAGCGATCAACAAGCAGGTCCACTCCGGTGAGCTGGCAAATCTCAGTGTTGCGGCGGTGGACAAGAACAGCAACGCCTCATCGGTCTGGGCGAACACATCGAACATCAACGGCGACAAGGTCCAGCAATCTGATGCATCCGGTGCCGGCATGGTGATCGACATGCTCTGGCGGTACATGAGCCATCAGACAGTGAATGCGTCAGACTTTGAGTCGAAGATCCAGGGTGAGATCCAAGCAAACTCGACGATGGCTCAGACATACAAGCAGCAGCTCTTCACTAAGAGCAAGTACGAGGATGCTTCCGGATTCGGTGAAGAGGCTGCAGGCCAGTCGGGTGTCAACCCTGAGCAGCACCCGCTGTTCTCGACGAACCATGCGGGTCTGACCTCGTCAGCAGCCGATGGAACCAAGGGAGTGTCGTTCTCATCGAGTGGCACGACGCAGTGTGATTTCCGGGTCGTGAAAGACGGGACCAAGTATCCACTTGATTGCAACCTGGCTCCGATGGCGGCGTATAACTATCAGAACACGGAGTTCAACGCGGATTCCATGACGGTCTACTCGGCGAATAAGTCGGCCTCCGGTTTCACTCGGACGTTCCATTCCTCGGTAGCTCAGGTCGGCACCGGCGCGTCGGCGTTCATGTACTGGGCCAACGCCTTCGTGCTGCTGTTGTGTATGGCCCTGCTCGGTATTACCTATGGCCTGGGCATGCTCACCGCGTCGCTAAAGCGTGGCTTCAGTACCATCGTTGCAGTGCCGTTTGCGACCCTAGGTTCGATCGCGAGCATCGCCAAGGTCATCATCTACGCGACAGCGATGATTCTCGAGGTGCTGGTGACAGTCTTCCTATACCAGTTCGCCTCAAAGTTGCTGATCTCGCTGCCGCAGCTCATCGAAAGTCCGATCGCAAACCTGCTGAAGCCGTCGAACGGCAATTTCGTCAACGTGCTTGCGAGCTCAACACTGGGTCCAGTGCTGGTCGTTGTCATGACCCTCGTGTCGATCTTGCTTATCTTGGGCGTCACGATCACGCTGATGCGGGTGCGTGGCTCGGCACTGAAGGCGATGGATGAGGCCGCGACCAAGCTCGTGGACCGGTTCCTCGAGACAAATACACCGCCGAAGGCCAGCAGCGGGCTTATGCCTGCAATGGCCAGCGGTCTGGGTGCAGGTGCAGGCAGTGCAATGGCGAGCCGCTTGGGCGGCAGTAAGGGGTCTTCGTCCATGAACAACATGGGCAAGGCTGGCGATCAGTCGTCTAAAACTGGTGTGCAGTCGACGAACGTCGGTGGCACGAACGGCAGGTCGTCGATCGAAGGTGGTCAGCAGAAGGGTGAGCTGGAGGCCGGTACGACCAGCGGCAATCCCGACGACGGCGGGAACGCCGGTGGCCTCAACGGCGGCCCTGGGGGTCCTGGTCTTCCGGGCGGCCCGGGAGCAAATGGCAAGGCGAAGGCCCTCCCCGGGGGCTCAGGCTCCGGTGGTGCCGACGGCGTGGATGGTGCTGACGGCTCCGCACCAGTCGGTCCTGATGCTGGTCCTGCCAGCGGCGACGGTCGTGGAAGCACAGCCGACCAGGGCTCGACGATCAACGCCTCGGACCGCGCGGGGCAAGGCTCTCGTTCTCTGGACGATCGCCAGGTCGCTCAGCGGGTAAGGCAACAGGGTGGTCTCACACAGCTCGGCATTGGTAGCGTCGGGACCGGTGGCAAGACCACCGGCGGCAGGGTTAGTACCGATCAGCCGAATGGTCAGCAGAATCGGGACAGCCGTCGTGAAGGCCGTGTGCTGACCGTAGGCCAGACCAACGACCAGAAGAGCCAGCTGACTGACCCGCGGTCGAGTACCGTTGGGCAGAAGGCTCTGACTCCCTCTCCCCAGCGTTCGCTCCAAGCTCGCAACACCGGTATTCGACAGAGTCAGACCCCTCGACAGGGGAAACCTATTCCCGCGAAGCCGCAGCAGAATCTGCTCACGGTTCCTGACAGGGTGTCGACCAGCAAACCGACGGTGGTACAGCAGGTCAAGGGCAAAGAAATGACAAGGGCGCAGCGTGAGCAACGTCGATCTGTCTCGTCCGTGAAGGATGACAGCAAGCGCTGAGTCCGATAGCGGCTTCAGAAGAACCCCCGATGGAGATCCACCGGGGGTTCTTCGTTGGTGCAGTGCTGTATCGTCAGCTTCCGCAAGTCTTCATGCCCTCGTCATACATCGTCTTACCCTGCGATCCGTTTCGAGGGACGAAGTCGCGATCTCCCACCTTGACCGAGTCATCGTTGATGGTGATCTCGTCGCTGCCGTGATATTTGCCGGACTGTGTCCAGGTGATCCGTGTGCGGTCCTTGTTCAGCTGGCCAACACTGGTGTCTGAGGAGTAATTGGATTTTCCGGGGCATTCGATGGATGTGAAGGTCACCGTGTCGCCGTCGATCTTTACGACACCGAGGGGGCCACTGGTCGCGCCGATGTACTCGCCATTGCCGCTCGGAGTCCCACTGCAGCCAGCCATTGTGAGCATCAGAGCGATAGCACCTATGGCCAGGGCGGGCGTTCCGCCTCGCTTGGTCGTGGTGGTCATGATCTGTATCTCCCTAGGATTTGACCTGCTGTTTGGCGTGCATTTTATGTGTTTCTACGTCCATTCAAACACAGCTGCAATTTTTCTGTCGATACGCTACCTTGAATCGTGGCAATGGCTATTCGATTCGGATTCGAGTGCAAAACTCACGAAAGTGACACGATAATGAGATGCCAGCAAATCAGCCTTCTTCGCCCTCATCCCCAGCTACCGCCCGCGATGTCGTGCATCACCTATACGTCAATTCCGGCGACCTTTTGCCGTATTGCGGGGTGATTCCAGGTCCAGATCCGGTCACCGGCGACTGGCATACAGGCCACAACCGGGACACCCTGCTGGAGACGGTGCATTACGGACTCCCCGGTTGCGTGACATGCCTGTCGCCTGCTGCCCTCGGAGGATTCACGCCGCTCATCATGGACGAGGACGCGGAAGTCATCACTTTCGACGGCGAAGTGCCGGTATGGGGCGACGACGAGCCCGAGGTCGGCTGAGTTTCACTCGATAGCTAATGGCAGATGTTATTCAGAACTTCATCGACGTCGCGCAGAAGCTCGCGTTGCTTGCAGACTTGCTGGACGAGTCTGCCGAATCACAACAATAGAGCACGAAGAAGTTCCCAAATCTAGCGGTCACATTAGCGGTCACATCGCTATTTTCGTGGTCAAACTGATTGACTCAACGACCTTATTTTCCTTGATATATCAAGGTTTTCGGTCGGGCTGACAGGATTTGAACCTGCGACCCCCTGACCCCCAGTCAGGTGCGCTACCAAGCTGCGCTACAGCCCGAACATCGGTTTTCTGCCGAGTAAACCCGGCGAAAGCCAACTTGAAAATCATACAGTACAGCCGCCCGGGACTCTAACTGGGCGAGAAGGCCTTCGCCCGAGCCTCTACTCCGGCCACGAACAACTCGATCGAACCGTGGTAGAACTCCTCGGCGTCCGCCACCTGCGTCAATGGTTCAGCGGCCGCGATAATGCCCGGATATTGTTCCGCGGGCAAGGCTCGGATGGCCTCCAGCTTCCCGGCCAGGTGCTCTTCACGAGCGCAGTCATCCATGCCGATCTCACGCCCCGGCTCCCCCACCACCAGCATGACGCACAGGTCCATCGCGGTCCGCGCAATATTCGCCGCCTCCCGTACCGGGAACCCCAATCGGGTCAGCAGCACTAGCGCTCGCTCGGTCAGTTCCAACCCCTTCTGCTCAGTGAACAACTGAGCCGGCACCAGTGAAGCCACCGCCGGATGCCTGCGTAGCACCGCAATCAGCGCGGTCAGCTGCCCGCCCATGGAATCATCCGCCGGCAGCTCAAGCTCGGCGATCACCGCCTGCCCCATGGCGGCCAGCAGCTCCTCCTTATTGGCGAAATGCCAGTACATCGCCATCGGAGTGACCCCAAATTCGCCCGCTAACCGGCGAATCGTCACCGCCCCCAGGCCCTCGGCCTCGGCGAGGGACAACGCAATCTTCAGCACGGATTCTCGACTTAAAGCAGGTTTATTCACGAGCCAACTTTACCATGTATAGGAATTGATATACGGTGTATATCAGAGCAGGATCCGCTCGCCCGAGAGCGATCCAGCTAAAGCGATCTCGAACAAACCACAAAGGACCACTGATGAACTACTCCGGCAAAACCATTCTGATCACTGGCGCTTCCTCCGGCATCGGCCAAGCCTTCGCCGAGAAGTTCGCTAGCCTCGGCGCCAAGCTGGTGCTGGTCGCCCGCAGCGAGGACACCATGAACGCCCTAGCCGCTACCCTGAAGCAAAAGCATGGCACCGAAGCCCGTGTGATCAGCCTCGACCTCTCCGTTCCCGGCGCGGCGGCCGAACTGCTCAAGCAGATCCCCGCCGTCGACGGCCTGGTCAACAATGCGGGTTTCGGCACGCACGGTCTAGTGCAGGATCTGGATCAGGACAAAGTCAATCAGGAGATCCAGCTCAACTGCGGAGCCCTGGTAGACCTGACTCAGAAATACCTGCCCGGCATGCTGGCCAAGAAGGACGGCCTGGTGATCAACATCGCCTCCACCGCCGCCTTCCAGCCGATTCCGAAACTGGCCGTCTACGGCGCAACCAAAGCCTTCGTGCTCTCTTTCACTCAAGCGCTCTGGGCCGAACTCCAGGGCACCGGGGTCCGCGCCCTGGCCGTCTGCCCCGGTGCGACCTCGACGAACTTCTTCGAAGTCGCGGGCGAAGGAGCGGCGGTTGGCACCATGCGCAGCGTGGACGACGTCATCAAGACAACTTTCAAGGGTCTCGACAAAAACGCGCATACCGTGGTGGACGGCGCCATGAATGGCGCCACGGCCTTCTTCGGCCGGATCGCACCGCGCAAGCTCGTGATGTCGGCCGTCAGCCGGATGATGTCCAAGTAACTAAGTAGCTGGTCCCGGTGCCCGCAGACAACTCTCCGCGGGCACCGCAGGACGCCGCAGGAGGCACCCCGCACATCGCTTCCAGCCAGCTCTGACACCAGCTTCTACCCAGGAATTTGCTATACGGTAAACAGGTAGGCAGGCAATGACGCCCAGACACCAGAAGCGGCGGCATTCGAGGCCCGCTTTAGGAGCGCCTCGAATCGATATCAACCCCACTGAAGGAAGTCATGAACTACTACGGCAAAACCATCTTGATCACCGGAGCGTCCTCCGGCATCGGCGAATCCTTTGCAGAAAAGTTTGCCAGCCTCGGCGCCAAGCTCGTGCTGGTCGCCCGTCGCGAGGACGTGCTCAACGCCCTGGCCAGCAAGTTCAAGGAGAAGCACGGCACTGAAACCCAGGTGATCGGCCTGGATCTCGCCGCCCCCGGTGCCGCCGCAAAGCTCTACGAGCAGGTACCGGCCATTGACGGACTGGTGAATAACGCAGGCTTTGGCACCTACGGACCGCTGTATGAACAGGACGCCGATAAGGTCAACCAGGAAGTGCAGCTCAACTGCGGCGCTCTGGTCGATCTCACCCGCACGTACTTGCCCGGCATGGTGGAACGCAAAGAGGGCTTCGTGATCAACCTCGCCTCGGTCGCCTCCTTCCAGCCTTCCCCCTACCTGGCCGTCTACTCCGCCACCAAGGCCTTCGTGCTTTCTTTTACCCAGTCCATCTGGGGTGAACTGCAAGGCACCGGCGTCACCGCTCTGGCGGTCTGCCCCGGACCGACCAAAACCAATTTCTTCGATGCCGCTGGCGGGCACGATTTCTCGGTGGGCAAGATGCGCACCCCGGCCCATGTCGTGGAGACCGCACTCAAGGGCCTCACGAAGAACAAGCACACCGCGGTGGATGGCTTCGGCAATAAGCTATTAGCCTTCTTCGGCCGGGTTTCACCCCGCACTCTGACCATCAACGTGGTCGGCAAGATGGTCAAAGAGTAGAGAAGGACGGCGCATCAAGCCTGAGCATTCAAAGCTCGGTGTGCGGGGCAAAGAAACAAATGCTTTGCCCGGCACACCGCAGAGCAAGCTAAAGAAACCCTAACCAGCGCTGTTCTTCAGCCAATCATCCTGGGCGGGCTGCGCGAAATTGACCTGCTCGACGTCCACCACTTGAACATACTGATCGGGACTCACTCGCTCGGGCAATGCTCCGAACTTCTTCGGGGCTTCCTCGACGGCTTCTGGAACCACGGGGTTTTCTTCCATGACCTCAGAATAGGAGCAGAAAACGTGAAAATCCTAGCGATTGGCTAAGAAACTCATACCGATCCGGCGTCGTCCACCCGGACCCGCTTCAGTTTGGCGCTGTGCCCACGCAGAATGGTCACTTTCGAAGCAGCGACCCCGAAGTACTCGGCGATCACCCGTTCCACTCCACGATTCGCGGCACCGTCAACGGCTCGTTCCGGCACAAAGACCACCCAGGACGCCGCTGGATCACCGTCCAGCGGCTCCATGAGCGAACCCTTGCGGCTACCGGCCTTCACTCGTACCGAGATATCCATGGCCCTGGCCACAAGAGAACTAGCGAGTCCGCTTACGCTTCTCCCGCACCCGCATAGCAACCTCGATCGGGCTGCCCTCGAAGCCGAAGGTCTCCCGCAAGCGCCGCGTGATGAAACGCCGGTAGCCCGGATCCAGGAAGCCGGTGGTGAACAAGACGAATTTAGGCGGACGGGAAGAGGCTTGAGTGCCGAACAGGATCCTCGGCTGCTTACCGCCGCGCAGCGGGTGCGGGTGCGCCGCTACCAGTTCGCCCAGGAAGGCATTGAGCCGCCCGGTGGGGATCCGCTTGTCCCAGGATTCCAGCGCAGTGTCCAGTGCCGGCACCAAACGATCCTTGTGCCAGCCGGTCTTAGCCGAGATATTCACCCGCGGCGCCCATTCGACATGCGCCAGATCCTGTTCGATCTCGCGTTCCAGGTAGCGGCGACGTTCGTCGTCCAGCAGATCCCATTTATTGAAGGCCAGCACCAGCGCCCGGCCTGACTCAATCGCGAGCTGCAAAATCCGCACATCCTGCTCGGAGAGCACCTCGTCCACCGCGAGCAGCACCACGGCCACCTCGGCTTTCTCCAGGGCGGATTGGGTGCGCAGCGAGGCGTAGAAATCCGCGCCCTGCGCCATATGCTGACGACGCCGGATGCCAGCGGTATCCACAAAGCGCCAGGTGCGTCCGCCGAGCTCGATGAATTCGTCGACCGGATCACGCGTCGTTCCGGCCAGCGGGTCAACCACGACGCGCTCCGAACCGGCCAGCTTATTGAGCAGCGAGGACTTTCCGACGTTCGGTCGGCCGATCAGTGCGACTCGGCGCGGACCGCCGCGGCGGTCGGTGGTCTCCACCTCGGAGAACTCCGGCAGTACTTCCATGATTCGGTCCAGCAGATCGGCGACGCCGCGGCCGTGCTGGGCGGAGACCGCCCAGGGCTCGCCCAGGCCGAGCCCCCACAGACTGGCGACGTCGGAATCCGTGCGCTGATCGTCAGCCTTATTGCCGACCAGGATGATCGGCTTCTTGGTGCGCCGCAGCATCTTCATCATGGATTCGTCCATCGCGGTGACGCCGACCGTGGCATCCACCACGAAAAGCACGGCATCCGCAAGTTCGACGGCCATTTCGGCTTGCTCAGCCACCCGCTGGTGGATTCCCTTAGCGTCGAACTCCCAGCCACCGGTATCCACCAGGGTGAAGGAACGTCCGTTCCATTCCGCCGGGTACATCACGCGGTCTCGGGTCACCCCGGGGGTGTCTTCCACTACCGCTTCACGACGGCCCAGAATGCGGTTGACCAGGGTGGATTTGCCGACGTTGGGCCGACCGACAATGGCGAGCACCGGGTCCAGCCCGCCCTCGTCGTCATCGAGATAGTCACCATCGAGGCCAGCCAGCAGGGCGGCGTCGTCCTCATCTAGCTCGTAGTCGGACAGTCCAGCACGCAGCGATTCGGCGCGCAGCTCAGCCTCGGCGTCGTCCAGCGCGGAGATTTTCTCCAGCACCTGGTCTTCACCCTTGGGCTCAAAGTCCTCGAAATCTTCAGTCATTTCCACTCTGCTCTGTTCTAGGCGGGGTCGGGTCGTCAGGCAATTCCTGCCCGGAAATCTTCACAGCTTCAGCAATATGGCTCGAAAGCGCCTCGCGAATCTGTTCCACTGCCGCATCCATTGAAGCACGCCCGGACATCCCGGGCTGCCGTTCGATCTTCAGGGCCTCACCGAAGGAAACGTGAAAGCGACGCCGCAGCGGCGGGATCTTGTCCTTGTGCTCACCGGTAATCCTGGTGCCCAGCACTGCCACCGGCACCACCACTGCCCCTGAATTGAGAGCCAGCCAGGCCACTCCGCTGTTCATCGAGGCGGCGTCTCCGCTACCCCGGGTGCCTTCCGGCAGGATGCCGACGCACTCACCGCGCTCCAGCACTCCCTTCGCGGCTTGCAAGGCCGCCCGGTCTCCCGAACGGTCGACCGGGATCTGCCCGGAAGCATGCAAGACCCAGCCCAGGAAACCCCTGAACATATCGTGGCGCACCATAACGTGCATATAGCGCGGACTGGCACCGACCATCACCGGACCGTCCAGGTAGCTCAGGTGATTCGCGGCGAAGATCACCGGGCCTTTCGACGGGATATTCTGCCGGCCCAGCACCGTGGTGCGGTAAAGCACATGGTCAAGCACCCGCCCCAAGGGCCGAGACCACCAAGTCTTCCAGGCCGCGGGAGACCCTGAAAGCTCTGACCCTGGGCGCTTCGATTCTCGAGACTCAGCCACCGACGCTCTCCTGCACTAGACGAAGCACTGCCTGCACCGTCTGCTCGAAATCCAGATCAGAGGAGTCCAAGGTCACCACGCCGTCCGCCGCGCGTTGGAAGTCCACCACGGTGGAGTCCTTCGCATCACGCGCCAGCACCTGCTCGGCGAGCTGCTCGGTGCTCTGCTTTTCCCCGTTAGCCGCCAGTTGAGCGCCACGACGGGCTAGCCTGGCTTCTTCAGAGGCGGTCAGCAAGAGCCTGACTTCGGCCTGCGGGGCTACTACGGTAGTGATATCACGGCCTTCCACCACCATCCGGTGCCGCACGGAGTCGATCGCAGCGCGCTGCCGACGAATCAGTTCAGTGCGGGCGCCCAAATTAGTCGCTACCGCGGAAACCGCCTCGGAAACCCGTGGTTCACGGATCTCGTCGGTGA
The DNA here is from genome assembly GCF_043789415.1 of Psychromicrobium ferritrahens. Classification (NCBI taxonomy): domain Bacteria; kingdom Bacillati; phylum Actinomycetota; class Actinomycetes; order Micrococcales; family Micrococcaceae; genus Psychromicrobium; species Psychromicrobium ferritrahens. Next base: position 460,454 of record NZ_JBDLLW010000002.1, read on the forward strand.
CATCAAGGGCATCTTCGGCGTCGACCCCGGCGGCCACCATGTCGACGCCCGGATCAAACCATTGCTCGTAGTAGAACCGCTTGGCCAGCGCCTCGACGGCGGCTTGGTTCTGCACAGCCACCCTGTTCTCTAGGCAGACCAAGGTCAGCGCCCGGTACATCGCACCGGTGTCTTGGTAGGCCAGGCCTAATCGACGAGCTACTTCGCGCGCCACCGAGGACTTTCCGGAACCAGAAGGGCCGTCAATCGCGATCACCAGAGACTTACCGATCCGCAGCTGAGCAGTTTTATTCACGCCGCCGTCGCTCATTGCAGCACCTTCCAGCCCCGCACGGTGAGCTCTTCGATCAGCAGATCGCGCTTGCTCGGCAACACCGAGATCTCCGCGATGCCGGCATTTCGGCCAGAGGAGTGATCCAAGCGCAGATCCTCCAGATTGACGCCGATCTCGCCGATCTCGGTGAGTAGCTGGGCGATCTGACCTGGTTCGTCGTCCACCAGAATGCTCATCCAGGCATAGGGCTGCGCCGGGCCGCCGTGCTTGCCCGGGATCCGGGCCTGTCCGGCATTACCCGCGCTGATCACCTTAGCCATCGCCAGACTCGATCCAGGAGCGTCGGGCGCGTCCAAGGTGCTGATCAGCTTGATCAGATCCTCATGCACAGCGTGCAGAATCGAAACGATCGACTCTGCATTGGCCGACATGATCGGCACCCACATTCCGGCGTCGGAAGCGGCGATCCGGGTGACATCCCGCAGGCCGTTACCAGCCAGTGAGAGGGCGTGCGGTTCAGCGTCCTGCAGCCGAGCCGCCACCAGGGAGGACATCATCTGCGGGAAATGCGACACCAGGGCTACCGCGGCGTCGTGCTCTTCCGGGCTGAACCGGCTGAGTACCGCGCCGAGATCCAAGCCGAGATTCTGCGCCAGCTGAATCGCCAGCACACTGGAACCCGGTGTGGTCTCGGTCGCTTCGTGTGGGCAGACCACCCACGGCATCGCATTGAACAGCTCGCCGCGCGCTGAAACCGCTCCGGCGCGTTCCCGCCCGGCCATCGGATGGGTGCCGACATAGCGGCTCAGATCCAGCGGCGCTTCAGCAGAAAGCTCGCGCAACTCGCGCAGAATCGCGCCCTTGACACTCGAGACGTCAATCACGACGGCGGCCGGAAACCGTTCCAGCGCATCCGCCACCACACGCGCACAGATATCCGGCGGCGCAGCGACGACCACCAATTCGGGCCAGACCTCGGGCTGTTCGCTGAGCGGCCGCCCGGCGCCAATATCCAGGGCCACCGAAAGGGCGGAAGGAGATGGGTCGGAAAGCAGCACCTGAAGCCCCCGATGGCTCAGCCCGAGGCCGATACTGGTGCCCAACAAGCCGGTGCCGAAGACCACCACAGGTCCCCGAAGGTAAGTATCCCGTGAGCCATTCCGGCGCTCATTGGAGTGCTGCTCAGAGGATTCAGGCATTGCGGCGTGCGGTCTCATAGGCCCACTGAAGCGAGCAGATGACCCACCTCTTGGTTGCCTAAGACACGAATAGTGCCCTGTTTCTGATCGCCAAGCCGGATCGGTCCGACTTGTAAGCGGACCAGTCGCTCCACCGGGTAGCCCACCGCGTCGAAAAGGCGGCGCACAATCCGATTCTTGCCGGAGTGCAGCACCACCTCAACGAGCACATGACCGGGGGTGGAGTCCACCAGTTTGAAAGCATCGACCTTGGTCACGCCGTCTTCTAGCTCAATACCGCGTTTGAGCTGATTGCTGATCCCGGATTCCATCGGTCCCTTAGTCTGCACCAGGTAGGTCTTCGGGACCTCGTATTTGGGGTGCGTCAGCCGATTGGCCAGCTCGCCGTCATTGGTCAGCAGCAGCAAGCCCTCGGTGGCCTGGTCGAGCCGCCCCACATGGAAAAGCCGCTCATGGGCGTATTTGTTCTTCAGGAAGTCGCTGATGTTCTTCCGGCCCTCGGGATCATCCATCGTGGAGACCACGCCTTTGGGCTTATTGAAGACGAGGTAGATCATGTTTTCTTTGAGTTGCAGGCTAATGCCGTCCACCGCAACGGTGGAGCTCTTTGGGTCAACGCGCAGACCGAGTTCGGTGACGATCTGGCCGTCCACCTCAACCCGGCCTTCCAGGATCATCTCCTCGCAGACCCGGCGAGAAGCCACCCCGGCCTGAGCCATCAGCTTCTGCAGCCGGATACCGTCCGGATCGTGCACATCCCGCTCGGCTTGAGTGCGGGCGGGCGGGTTCTGCTTGACCGGGCCAAGGCTCTGCCCGAAGCGCTCACGACCGAAGGCTCGCGACTTGGGAGCCGGGGTCTTGGGCGATTTTCCGCTGCCCTTGGCACCTGCACCTTTGGCTCCTGCACCTTGGGAGCGCGGCTTTTTGGGCGCACCCGAGGAGCCTCCACGTCCGTGTGAACCTGAGCGGGGAGTCGGTGTCATCAGCAAAGTCCTTAGTTATCAGCGAAATCGGCCAGATTCTCAAGCCCTGGCAAGTGTGGTGCAATATTGGGTAGTTCTTCAACGCTCTTCAGGCCGAGCCGCTCCAAGAAGTAGCTCGTGGTGCCATAGAGAATCGCCCCGGTTTCCGGGTCGGTTTCCAGCTCTGCGATGAGCCCGCGTTGAGTCAGCGTGCGCACTACAGAATCAACATTGACACCTCTGATCGCCGAGATTCGCGCTCGGGAAACCGGCTGGCGGTAAGCGATCACCGCCAAGGTTTCCAAAGCTGCCTGGGTGAGCCTGGCGGTCTGACCTTCCAAAACGTAACGAGACACCAGCGGTGCAAACTCGCTTCGCGAATAGAATCGCCAGCCTCCGGCCACGCTGCGTAGCTCAAATCCCCGCGGTCTGAACGATTCAGCAGCTTCGGGATCGGAGTTCTCAGGATGAAGAACGGCTGTTCCAGTATACCCGTCATACTCGCGCTGTAATTCGCGCAGCGCCTGGCTGACCTGGTCCACCGAGCGATTGACAGCGGTGGCTAGTTCCATTTCGCTCACCGGTTCGTCAACCACCATCAGCACAGCCTCAAGGGCAGCAGCCAACCCGCCGGGCAGCTCTGCGGGGTCAAAGGACTCGGCGTCAAGAGGCTCAGCCCCTGTTGGCGCTGCGGCTTCCAGTGGTTCCTCGCTCGGTTCATTCATGATCTGCTCCATCGTTCCCTGCTCGTTTGCTCACTGGCCGGACTATTCACTGGGCCGGATTGCTCGCTGTCTTCATACTCTTCGCTGAGGTTTTCCGCCGTCCAGTCCTCGCGAGCAGCCGTCCAGCGGATAGTCAGCTCACCCAGCGGACTGGCCTGTTCGAAGGCGATCACGGCGTCCCGGAACATCTCCAGCAAGGCCAGGAAGCGTGCGACGACGACCAGGGTGTTTTCGGCGTCACTCACCAGGGTGCGGAAGGAGAGCGGCTTCCCCGCCTTGAGCCGCTGACCGATCAGCTCGGCTTGTTCTTTGACGCTCACCGGCGGGGCGTGCAGATGCGCCAGGCCGACTTCGGTAGGGGCAGCTTCCCGGGGAGTCAGTGCCTTGGCGGCGAGCGCGGCAAAGTCCTCCGGGCTGTGCCGCCAGATCAGCTCGGGAAGCAAAGCGGCGAACCCGGGCTCCAGCCCTACCTGCCGCGGGAATCGCTGAGCTTCGCTCTCCAGAGTGCTGCCGATCAGTGCGGCGACATCCTTGAACGCTCGGTATTGCAACAATCGCGCGAAGAGCAGATCGCGTGCTTCCAGCAGTGCGATGTCCTCTTCGTCCTCCACCTCACCCGAGGGCAGCAGCCGGGCTGCCTTCAGATCCAGCAGGGTGGCGGCGATCACCAGGAATTCGCTGGCTTCGTCGATCGCCCATTCTTCACCGGCTTCTTGCAGCGCACGGATATAGGAGATGAACTCATCCGTCACGGTGGCCAGGGCCACTTCGGTGATATCCAGTTCGTGCTTGCCGATCAGACCGAGCAGCAGATCGAAGGGACCGGTGAAGTTCTTCAGCCGGACCTCGAAGCCGGGCTTCTTGGCCTGCAGCTCAGGGCGCAACTCCTCGAATTGCGCCGATCCTTCAGGTGGCTCAGCCGCCTGCGGCGAGTTACGGGGCTCCGCCACGGGCCACCAGCTCTTTAGCCAACCGGCGGTAGGCCTCTGCCCCTTGGTGATTGCCGGCGTAGGAGGTGATCGGCTCAGCCGCAACCGTGGCGTCGGCGAATTTGATGGTCCGCTTGATCACTGTCTCGAAAACCTTATCGCCGAAGGCTTCCACGAGCCGGGAGATCACCTCTCGGCTGTGCAGGGTCCGCGCGTCGTACATCGTGGCCAGCACACCGTCGATCTGCAAGCGCGGATTGATCCGGTCTTGCACTTTCTCGATGGTCTCCACCAGCAGGGCTACCGCACGCAGCGCGAAGAACTCACAGATCAGCGGGATGATCACACCGTGCGCGGCGGTCAGCGCATTGACCGTAAGCAGGCCCAGCGAGGGCTGGCAATCGATCAGCACCACGTCGTACTCGTCCTCGACCTTGCGCAGCACCCGATCGAGGACCTGTTCCCGGGCGACCTCATTGACCAATTGCACTTCGGCTGCGGAGAGATCGATATTGGCGGGCAGCAGATCGAGGTTCTCAGTTTCGGTGCGCCGGATGGCATCGTGCACATCCACCTTGCGGTCCATCAGCACGTTGTAAATCGTCAGGTCCAGTTCGTGCGGATTCGTGCCGAGGCCAGCGGACAGCGCCCCTTGCGGGTCGAAATCCACTAGCAGCACCCGGCGTCCCAATTCGGCGAGGGCGGCACCGAGGTTGATCGTCGAAGTGGTCTTGCCCACCCCGCCCTTCTGATTGACCATCGCGATGACCCGGGCCGGGCCGTGGGAAACCAGCACGGGGGGTTCGGGAAACTCGGTTATCGGACGGCCCGTGGGGCCGAGCACGGCTTCCAGATCGATGCCTGTGGCGGTATTGGCTCCCGCCAGAGTGTCGGATCCTTGTTCGCTGCTCACCTGATCACGCTTTCTTCGGTTGTACTGACTCTCATGCTCCTGAGTGCTACGTTACCGTCCGAGGAAGAGCATCCACGGTAATTCGATTCGCAAGCACCGCGAGCCTTGAAGCTCCAGTAAAGGTCGAAGGTTAGGCTTTCTGCGGCCTGGATCGCCACCGGCTCACAGCAGCGGATTCGCCATCTTCCCGGAGAACTGCAAGCCTCCTGAAGGGTCCGTCAGATCGAGCATCTGCTGATTATTCCTCAGCTGCAAGCGGTTCAGGCAGGAGAAGTCGAACTCCTCGATGAAGAAGTCATAGCGCTCGAAAGCCGTGAGCAACTCCGGCCGCTCCAGCAGGATCTCCTTCCGGTAGCTTCTCAGCGATTCCGCCACCTGAGCCCAAAAGGCCTGCTCACTGAGCAACCCTTCACGGTCGAAGATCTCGGCGAGGAAGCGGAAGAAGCAGTCGAAGACATCGGTGAAGATGGCTAGTGGGCGCTCCGTCAGCGGAATCTGATGCTTGATCCGATTAACCGCTTCAGGTACCTCAAGAGAGTCATCGAGCAACGAGATCTCCTCGGCGATGTCCTTCATAATCGCCCTCACCGGCAGCCCGTCTTTGAGCACCAGGATGACGTTCTCGCCGTGCGGCATAAAGGCCAGCTCGTAGCAGACCAAGCAGTGCACCAAAGGCTGAAGATAAGCACGCAAATAAGCTTGCAGCCACTCTTCCGGGCGTACCGCTGCGCGCCGGATATAAGCCCCGACCAGGCTCTCACCTCGCGCATCGAGATGCAGTAAGGAAGCCATGGTGGCGAGGGTCTCCCCCGATCCGAGCTGCGACAGCGGGCTCTCCCGCCAGAGGGCTGAGAACATCTTCCGGTAAGCCGAGCTCGCCGGCGCGGCAGCTTCCAGATAGCGATTGTGATAGCCGATAGCGGCGATCTCCCGCAGGATCACCAGCCCCCGTGATTGCAGCGTCTGGTCCTTGGCCACCAGCTCGTGCAGCCAGTCGTTGATCGCCGGGGTGTCCACCATGTATTCCGGCGAGAGCCCGCGCATGAAACCCATATTGAGCACTGAGATGGCTGTCTTCAGGTAGCTGCGCTCGGGCTTGGACGTGTTGAAGAAGGTCCGGATCGACTGCTGCGCCTGGTACTCGTCCTCACTCCGTCCCAGGAAGACGATACGCTGCTGGGCAATTTCGGCGGCGAAGGTGCTCTGCAGCTTGTTCTCCCACTGCCAGGGATGCGCAGGCATCAGGAAATAGTCCTGCGGGCTGAGACCCAGCGAGAGCAGCTTCTGCTCGAACCCGAGCCGCTGCACCTCACTGAACTCGGCTTCCATCAATTCCTGGTAGCTGAGCCCGGCAGAGACCGAGAACACCGCGTGGCTGCGCGCCACGGCCACCCAGACCAGTTGGACGGCGGAGCCAGCCTCCGGGGAGAAGGCCAGGAAATCGCTGCCCCCGAAACCGTGCCTGCCGTTATTGGCGACGAAGCAAGGGTGCCCTTCGGTCATCGAACGCTCGATGTTCTGGAAGGCCGCCGGTCCATCGGCTGCCGCGAGCTGAGCCGCGCTGAGTGTGGAGCGCGCTTGTTTGAAGGCGTGCGAGGTGAGCGTGCTGCTGAGTTCTTCCAGATAAATCGGCAATTGAACCGGATTGATGCCGAGCGTCTCGGCGAAATCGGTGATGAATTCCAGAGCATCGAGCGGCAACTCGGCACCCTCGGCATTGAACCTTTGCAGGCTGGATTCCACGATCGACCAGTGCTCAAGCCGCATTCGGCGGGCCTTGAACCGGTACTGCTGCCCGGAGGGCGAGCTGAGCTCGTAGTGTTCCCCGTGGTGCACCGGGAGCAGGATCCGTTCATGGGAGAACTCCGCGATGGCTTTGCGCACCAGATGGCGGTTGGCGCGCTGCCAGCGCTCCGGAGTGAGGTAATCGGCGAGCATCTCTGCGCTCTCGGTCAGCCCGGGTGAGGTCTTGCCCGAGAGTGCCTGTGCGGCCCGAGAGGCGGCGAAGTTCTGCCGGGTACAGAAATTCAGCCAGGCCTTTTTATCGGGCAGCGGGATCATAGCCTGCTTGACGAAGCCGACTTTAGCGTTGAGAGCCTGAACTTTTTCATTGCGCACATCGGGTTCCACGACTACGCGGCGCACCGCTGGGTCGCTGAAGGTATTGGCCATGATGAAGTGCAGCACCTCGGTAGTGAAACCCGGCCTGACCAGCCCCTCTGCGGGGGCGACCAGGAAGTGCATGCCGAGATCGCCCCGCTGCACCGGATAGGCCTTGCCCACCGGATCGCTGGCTGGATCGTAGCGTTCGAGCAGGAACGCCGGACGATCGTCGACAAAGCCCAGGTAGGCATGATGGGTCGAGGACTCGTCGATCTGCCGGTAGGCCTCACGCACCTGCTCAACGCTGTGACCGAGCATTCCCCAGAACCGCGCGCGCTCCTGGGACACCCAGGAGTGCAATAGCTCGGCGTCGTGCTCGGGGCTGAAGCGTCGTAGGCTAAAGCGCAGCGCGTTCGGCCGAGTCTCCTCCGCAACTGGCACTCGATCCAAAACGGTCTCTGGCTTGGGGGCGTTCATCGGGCCACCTCTGCTAGTGAAGTCCTGGTTGATCGGGCGTTCTCTGCTGCCATTCTGGCCGGAGTGTTCTGGGTGAAGGCGGAAGGCTGATCAACGGCGCCGAACTCCTGGAAGGCGATCCGCCGCTCCACGGCGTAGTATTCCCAGCCCAGCACTTCCCGAATAATGCAAGAGTTACGGTAAGCGCCCATGCCCAGATCCGGAGCGGCAAAACCGTGGCTGTGCAGTTCGGCATTCTGCACGAAGATCTCGCCGGGCTCGGCGGAGATCGAGTACCAGCGGTCCACCTCGAAACGACCTTCCTCGTCGAAGTTGATCCGCTCCCGCACCCCCGAGAGGAATTCCGGCTCACGGTAGCAATAGCCGGTGGCGAAGACCAGTCCCGCGGTCTCCAGTTCGAGGTCGCTCTGCTGTTCGATCTGCCGGAGCCGCACCCGGAAGCCAGCCTGCTCCGAGCTCGCTGCCTGCACTGCCTCGACCGAGGAATTCGTGATCAACCGGGTGCGCACCGGGCCATCCAGTGAACGCTGGTAGAGCAGATCGTAGATCGCGTTGATCAGTTCGGCATCGATGCCTTTGTAGAGACCCTTCTGCTCGGCGCCGAGTCGGTCCCGTTCGCTCAGTGGCAGCGCGTGGAAGTAGTCCACATATTCAGGGCTGGTCATCTCCAGAGTCAGCTTGGTGTACTCCAGCGGGAAGAAACGGGGCGAGCGAGTCACCCAGTTGAGCTGATAACCATGCGCGGGCTGCTCGCTGAGCAAGTCGAAGTACACTTCGGCGGCGCTTTGCCCGGAGCCCACCACGGTGATCGAACTCAGTTTCTGCAGTTCGGCCTTGCGGTTCAGATAGTCGGCGTTGTGCAGTGCCAGCGCGCCGGGAAGCGCGACGTCGTGCTCCGCGAGCTCTGAGTTCAACGCCCGCAGCGCGGCCGGTAGGAAGGGCACCGATCCGGTCCCGAGGACGAGCTTGCGAGCCTGCAAGAGCTGCGGCCCATCAGGCCCCGTGACCTGGACGGTGTAGCGCCCCTGGGCATAATCCACCGCGGTCACTTCGCTGCTGAATCGCACACTGGGCAATTGGGCAGCCACCCACTGACAGTACTTGTTGTACTCCGCCCGCAGCGGGTAGAAGTTCTCCCGGATGTAGAAGGGGTAGAGCCGCCCTGCGTTCTTGAGGTAGTTCAGGAACGAATACGGCGACGTCGGATCGGCCATCGTCACCAGATCGGCCATAAAAGGCACTTGCAGATGCGCTTCGGAGAGCATCATGCCGGGGTGCCAGTCGAAACCGGTGGAGCGTTCCAAGAACACCGTCCTCAGTTCGGCGATGGGTTCGGTGAGCGCGGCGAGGCCGAGGTTGAAAGGCCCGACGCCGATGCCGAGCAAGTCGTACACAACGGGGGCTTCGGACGCGGTTCCGGAAGCAGAAGTAGTCACGGTTCAGGATTCTTTCGAGACGGGAGCGGAATCGGTGGGGGAAGCGCTCGGTTCGGTGGACGAGTTGAGGCTCGCGGCATGGCTCAAGGTCCTGCCGTGGCCGCGGAGCAATTCAATGACAGCGCGCAGATCCGCTGCCGATGCCTCAGGGTTGAGCAGGGTGAATTTCAGATAGGCAGCCCCCTTGAAGACGGTGCCAGCCACCACCGCCTCGCCGGAGGCGAAGAGCCTGGCCCGGATCTGCTGATTGAGCCGGTCGAGCTGGGATCCGCTCCAGAAGGCAGCCGGTGAAGAGCTGGACGGACCTTCGGGGCGGGGCAGGTAGCGGAAGACCAGGGTGCTCAGCGCGGGTTCGGCGACGACTTCGAATTCCGGGTCGTCCTGCAGCAGGCGGTAGACCTGATGGCTCAGCTCCACGATCCGGTCAATCATCGCCCCCACCCCCTCGGCACCCAGCACTCGCAGGGTCAACCAGAGCTTGAGCGCATCGAAGCGCCTGGTGGTCTGAATTGATTTATCCACCTGGTTCGGGATCTCTGCCCGAGCAGCAGAAGCCGGGTTGAGATAGTCGGCGTAGTAGGTGACATAGGAGAGGGACTCCCGGCTTCGCACCAGAACCGCGGAGGAGGACACCGGCTGGAAGAAAGTTTTGTGGTAATCCACGGTGATCGAATCTGCCAGTTCGATACCGGATAAACAGTCACGGTGCTTCACCGAAGTGATCAGACCACCGCCATAGGCGGCGTCGACGTGGAACCACGCATCGTAGTGCTCAGCGAGTTCGGCAATCCCCGGCAAAGGGTCGATCGAACCGAAATCGGTGGTACCCGCGGTGCCCACCACTGCCATCGCTTGCAAGCCTGCGGCCTCGCACTCGGCGAGCGCTTGGCGCAGCGCCGCGAGATCCAGCCGCTGCTCGGCGTCCACCTTGATCGGAACCACCGAGTCGTAGCCCAGGCCCAGCATGGAGGCGGATTTCTGCACTGAGAAATGCGCCAGCTCTGAGGCGAAGATTCGGAATCTATCCAGGATCAGCGGCAGGCGCGGCGCTTCACCTTCAAAACCCGGCAGACCGGCGTCGTACTTCTCGCGAACTCCGGCGACCGCGTGGTTCCGTGCCATCAGCAAAGCTTGCTGGTTCGACTGGCTACCCCCTGAGGTGAAGACGCCGTCCGACTGCTCACCGAGGCCCAGCCGGGCGGCGGTCCAGTCGATTAACTTGCGTTCTATCAGGGTTGCCCCGGCACTTTGATCCCAAGTGTCCATCGAGGAGTTCAGCGCACTCAGCACCGTCTCTCCGGCGAGCGCCGGGATCACCACGGGGCAATTCAGATGAGCTGCATAGCGCGGGGGGTGGAAATACACGGCATCGCGCAGATAGGTGTCCTTGAGTTCCTCCAGGGCCGGTTCCAGACTGTGCAACGGCTGGTCGAGATCCACCCGGTCCACCACCTCTTGGACCTGTCGTGGGGAACGCCCGGTAAAGGGCCTGTCGGTCTGCGCGATCTTCTCCGCGACCATGGTCGCTGCTTGGATCACGCTGGAGAGATATCCAGAACTGGTGCGCTGCTGGAAGAGGTGGTCGGTGACGTCCACCTCTTCCGCAGCGACGCGGTAAGAGGTACTAGCTTCGGTCGGATCGAGAGTGCTCTGATGCGCGGATGAACCTGGCACGGGGAAACCTTCGCCTTCTAAGTTAGGTAAGACTATCCTTACTTAATTTAAAAGTGCTGGGCAATGCCGCGACGCAAAGTGTGAGGAGTCACACAGCCGTGGGTTCCTTGGCCGGTTGCTCGAAGTGATCATCGGTGTTCATGGTGGCTTCATCGAAGGGCTCTGCTCCGCTGAGTACCCGATCCACCTTAGGCCGATCGATCTCCTTCACCCAGGTACCCATCAGCACGGTGGCCACGGCATTTCCGGTGAAGTTAGTCAGCGCCCGAGCTTCTGACATGAACCTGTCGATGCCGACGATCACACCGACGCCGTTCAGCAAGTCCGGCCGGTGTGCCTGCAGCCCGGCAGCCAGGGTGGCCAAGCCGGCCCCGCTCACGCCGGCGGCACCCTTGGAGGCGATGATCATGAAGACCAGCAGGGAGATCTGTTCCCCCATGTCCATCTGCACACCCATGGCATTGGCCACGAAGAGCGAGGCCATGGTCAAGTAAATCGCGGTGCCATCCAAGTTGAAGGAGTAACCGGTGGGCACCGTGACGCCGACCACCGGCTTGGAAACCCCGAGGTGCTCCATCTTGGCGATCAACCGGGGCAACGCCGCCTCCGAGGAAGAGGTGGAGAAGATCAGCAGGTACTCACGGCCGAGGTACTTCATCAGCTTGAAGATGTTCACCCGAGTGAAGAGGTAGAGCACCCCACCGAGCACCACCGCGATGAAGACGATGCAGGTCAGATAGAAGCCGATCATCAGTACAAGCATTGACTGCACAGCCTGGAAACCGGTAGCGCCCACCACAGCGGCAATGGCGCCGAAGGCTCCGATCGGAGCGAGCCACATCACCATCATCAGGATCCGGAAGACCAGGGCCTGGGCGACTTTGACGGCGCGCAGGATCGGCTCCCCGGATTTGCCCATCCGCTGGACGGCGAAGCCAACCAGGATCGCCACGAAGAGGGTCGGCAGCACCGGGATGCCCGGCGGAATGATCTCGATCAGGAAGTCGAAGAGCGCATTGCCGGTGCCACCGCTGCCGGAAGGTTTATAGGCCTGCAGTTTGAGGCCCTCCCCCGGGTGCAGGAAGTTGCCCACCACCAGGCCGATCGCCAGCGCAAAGGTGGACATCACCAGGAAGTAGATCAATGCCAGACCGCCGACTTTGCCGATGGTCACCGCCTTGGCGATCGAGCCGATGCCGGTCACGATGGTGCAGAAGATCACAGGTGCGATGAGCATCTTAATCAGATCGACGAAAATATCACCGAGCGGCTTGAGCGCGGTGGCGAAGTTGCTGGTCGGGGTCTTGGGATCCGCGGTGGCCTGACCGATCAGTCCGATCACCACACCGAGCAGTACCGCAGCGATAACCGCGATATAGAGCCAATGGGTTTTGTCCAAGCCGCGTTTCCGCCCCGTCTGCGGCTTGGCTGCTGTTGATTCTCCACGTTGAGAACTCATGTCTTCCTCTTGCCTTTCTCTCTTCGGCCTCAGTTAGGCTGGTGATCGCGCAACTCTCAGCCTGCCTATGATTGTGACTGGGGTCACTATTGCGTTCATATTGTTCATGGCCATTATCCATTTGCGGCCGAGGTTTTCGGGGAGGCAGCTATGCGAGGCTGGAGCATTGCTCGGCAGCTCTTCCTCGGATCCCTACTCTTCGTCACGGTGATCACCAGCCTCGTCGTACTGCTGGCCTTCCTCGATTCGCGGGATCATGCCTATGCTCAGGCCGAGCGGAATAGCACGGCAATAGCCACCACCCTGGCGGATTCGCCGCTGCTGCAAACAGCCGCCGCCTCCGCCGACCCCTCGGCGATCTTGCAGCCCTACGCTGAGGCGGTACTGGTCGGCACCAAGGTCGATTTCATCACCATCATGGCTCCGGATCGTACCCGCTGGACGCATCCCGACCCGAGCCAGATCGGCAAACCTTACATCGGCTCAGTCGATCAGGCGCTCGCCGGGCACACCTTCACCGAAATCGCGGCCGGCGTCCTCGGCCCTTCCGTGCGCAGTATCGTGCCAGTCAAGGATTCGGCCGGCAAAGTGGTGGCCATGGTCTCCGTCGGAGTGACCGTGAGCACGGTGGAGATCACCCTGAATGCCAGGATCCCGCTGATCATCGGCTTAGGACTCACGCTGCTCGCGGTTGGTGGCCTGGTCTCCTGGTTACTGGGGCGCTATCTGCGCCGGATCACTCTGGGCTGGGGGCCGAAACGCCTCGGCCAGCTGTTCTCCTACTACGAATCTGTGCTGCACTCGGTGCGGGACGGTTTGGTGCTGGTGGATCAGCGGGGTGAACTGGTGATGTACAACGATCAGGCGGCCGATCTGCTCGGGGTTCCTCGCCCGGCCGAAAAAGCAGAGCCACCCGCCCTGGAGAGCCTGGAATTACCGGACTCGCTCAAAGAGCTGCTGGCCAGTGGACGCAGCGTCCGCGACGAGATCCATCTGACCGCGGACCGCCTGCTGGTAGTCAGCCAGGAACCGGCGACCTTGCCCGGCGGGCACCGCACAGGAGGCACTGTGACCACTTTGCAGGACCATACCGATCTACGCCGTCTAGGAGACGAGCTCCGTTCCTCTCAGACTTTCACCGATGCGCTGCGCGCGCAGACTCATGAGCACGCCAATAGGATGCACACGGTGGTTTCTCTGCTGGAGTTGGGCCGCACCGAGCAGGCCCTGGCCTTCGCCACCGAGGATCTCAGCCTGAGTCAGCACCTGGTGGACGAGGTGATAGACGCCGAGAAGGAACCCGTGCTCGCCGCGCTGCTGATGGGCAAGCTGGCGCAAGCCGCTGAGTTGGCCATTGAATTGCGGGTCTCTTGGGACGAAAGCGTCTCACTGGAACAGGTAGCACCGCATGACGTACTCACCATCGTGGGGAACTTGCTGGATAACGCCATGGACGCCGCAGCACTGACCCCGAGTAGTGCAGCCGCTCGCTGGGTTTCCCTGGAGCTGCGCCGTGAAGGCGACCAGGCACTGCTCCGAGTGAGCGACAGCGGCCCCGGTGTGGAACTGAGCGATGCCTCGATGATCTTCCAGCGAGGTTTCAGCACCAAGGAGGCCGATGAAACCGGCCGTGGGATCGGCCTGGCGCTGGTACGTCAGACAGTGCTGCGACTCGGCGGCGAACTCTCTTTGGATTCCGGTGAGGCGGGGGCCGTGTTCACCGTCCGGCTACCCCTAGCTGCCTTATGAGCGAGACTCAGGCAATTCGGGTGCTGGTGGTTGACGATGAGCCGATCATGGCGGAGGCTCATGCCTTTTATGTGCATCGGCTGGCAGGTTTCGAACTCGCCGGAGTGACCCATGACGGGCAGAACACTCTGCGATTCGTCAATGAGGCCTCAGCCGCTGGTCATCCGGTGGATGTGCTGCTGTTGGATATGAATCTGCCCGATCTGCATGGGCTGGACGTCGCCCGGCGGCTGCGTTCCTCTGGTCAACCAGTGGACATCATCGCAATCACCGCGGTGCGTGACTTGGAGGTGGTGCGACGTGCGATCTCGGTGGGCATTGTGCAATATCTGATCAAGCCCTTCAGCTACGCTGCTTTCGCCGAGAAGCTGGAGAACTACCGGCAATTCCGTGAGCAACTCGATACCGGCACGGCACCCTCACAGCAACAGGTGGACCAAGCGCTCGCCACCCTGCGGGCCCCGGTGGCCGGAGGCCTGCCCAAAGGACTTTCCAGCGGTACGCTGCACGTCGTGGTGGAATTCCTGAAGTCCACGAAGCAGCCGATCTCGGCTCAGCAACTCACGGAGGCCACCGGCATCTCCCGGGTCACCGCCCGACGCTATCTGGAATACCTCGCGGATCAGGGATCGGTGCGGCGGGCGCCGCGGTACGGCAGCCCGGGGCGCCCGGAGAACGAATACAGCTGGAATTGAGGACGCCGTCCGGGCCGAGTCGATCAACGCAACCTGACCCATCACGCAAGACGTCCGTGATACAGGCTGAAACAAGTCAAGTAAGTAACGATAAAATGCCGGACTGGCGCAAAAATATCCAAGAAAAACCCGACCAGCCCTGGACCACCAAACCCAGCGAAGCAGGAAATGATCGTCATTTATCCACGGCTGAGCTGAAGAAGGCAAGCGCTAACCACACAAAAATCTAAGAATAAAACCTCGAACAAAACAATGCACTAGGCTCCCGTAGTGATACCTCTCGGCTTATCCGGCATGATGTCACCAATGCCGACTCCTAGCACCTCGGCTAGTGCAGCAATAGTTCGTAACTGCGGGTTGGCAACTGCCGTTGGGGATGACTTGCCCTTTTCGAGTAGTTGGTAGTGGTTTCGAGTAATGCCGACTTGGTTAGCAACCTTTTCTTGGCTGAGGCCTGCTGCGGTTCGGAATTGGTTGAGGCGGAGTCCTACCTCGGTAATGTAGTTGGCCCATGCTGCGTCTGGATCATTTTTAGCCATCTATCCAACATTCAGCACGCTCACTCTTGCGCTTGCATGATAAATAATGCATTATTGAGCATGCAGGTGGAGCTGGGCGTTCCCGGCCGTCATCAAGAGATTTGTGTGGTGCAACCGGCAACGAACACTACGGCACCTTTAGGGAGTGGGGTTATTGATGCCGCTAAATCTGTCGGTCAAATTGCTGCA
The DNA here is from genome assembly GCF_043789415.1 of Psychromicrobium ferritrahens. NCBI lineage: Bacteria > Bacillati > Actinomycetota > Actinomycetes > Micrococcales > Micrococcaceae > Psychromicrobium > Psychromicrobium ferritrahens. Next base: position 475,777 of record NZ_JBDLLW010000002.1, read on the forward strand.
CCGCACCAACATTCCCCCTGTGGTGTCAGGAAACTACCGAGGCAGTGATCTTCATTTCTGGGAGTTACCTGCCATTTTCAACAAAGCTATTGCTAGTTCAAAGACCCCTCATAGATATTTAGGAAATGCAAAAGAATAAATGGCTCGTGGCAGCAATAGCAGTGGCTATTATCGGAGTTTCGGGGTGCAGTAGCACTCCTAGCGCGCCTTCTTCAAACTCTTCAGCTCCAACGGTGACTACTAGTCAAATACCATCGGACCCCACAGCCGCGACTACCACGGGTGATTCGGTATTTCATCCTCTTTCGAGCGCTGCTACTTTCTGGAAAAAGCATCCAGGACTCGGGAGTGAAGAGTCGAAAACTGGACAACTTCTGATCGACCAGAAAAGCAGCGGATCGCATAAGTTCGAGCTTGAAAATGCTGCAAAGTTTCAGAAGATTATGCTCGTGCTCGTGTGCGACAAAGAAGTCGCTTACAGCGTTACCCCAGGAAATACTTCAACTGCCAAACTTCCAGGAACATGGGGGGCTCTTGCGGAGGGCCGACGATAAATACTTACATCATGCCAGCTTATGATCCCAAAAATGCTGCCCAAGTTCCCAGCTATATCCAAGTAGAGACGCCAGCAGATACGAATTATTACCTCTCTGTGTACGGCATTCCTAGTCCTCCAGTTTCCTAACCAATCAAGAAAAATAGATAAGGAATATATAGTGAAATTTGCTCGAACTGCTATTGCATCTGTCGGACTGACTGTTGTTCTTCTGGGAGCCGCGGTAGGTCCGGCCAATGCAATTCCTCAGGGGGACGATCCAGTGACGGGTCCAGGGACCGCGCACCCGATGGTGTGCGAGGGCGGGACTTTCTACGACGAGACTCACTCGGACGTCTATCTCGGCAATCCGAGTAAGCGAGTTTATGGATCTGGCGGTGGCACACTCAAATTTGATGCTGGAGAATCCGCTTCGGTGACGGGGACTCTCTCTACAACTGTCAGCGCTGATGCCAACTTTGTCTTTGGAAAGGTGAGCGCTTCTGCGGGAATGTCTATTGCGCTGTCAAAGACAGCAACAACCCCAGTTGGTTACAGCTGGACAGTGCCCGCTGGACGCACTGGTTACATTGAAATGGGCGCTCACGGCTACCGTATCTCGTACACCAAGTACCACTACAAGTCCCCCTGTACTCAGGTGATTGACAAGAAAGACACCATCACTGGAGCAACGGGTAACGCTTACTTTACCCACAACTAAGCAGTGATTTTTAGTCAGCAAACGCCTCTGCCCAAGACCAAATACGGTTTTGGGCAGAGGCGTTTGCTGACTACTTCCTTAGGCATCGAGGCCATATTTATCAGACGAACTGATAGATCAGAACCGCCATGCCGAAGCCGACCAGGGAAAGGATCGTCTCCAGCACGGTCCAGGTTTTCAAGGTGTCCTTGACCGACATATTGAAGTACTTGGAAACGATCCAGAAGCCGCCGTCATTGACGTGACTGGCGATGATCGAGCCGGCTGAGATGGCGATCACAATGAGCGCGAGCTGCGGCTGAGAGAAGCCACCGGAGGCCAGGGTCGGTGCCAGGATTCCGCTCGTGGTGACGATGGCCACGGTGGCTGAACCCTGGGCGAGCCGCAGGCCAGCTGAGATCACATAGGCAGAGACGATAAGCGGTAAACCGGCCTGAGCCAGCGAACCGGCCACTGCCTTGCCGACCCCGGTAGCCGCCAGCACCGCACCGAAGAAAGCTCCCGCGCCCACCACGAGGAGGATCATGCCGACCGGCCGGAGCGAGGCCGCCGTGACGTTGGAGAGCTCTTTCGAACTCATCCCCCGGCGGATGCCCAGCAGCCACATAGAGAGCAGTACTGCGACGGTCAGCGCGATCGCGGGATTGCCGAAGAACTGCAGGGCTGAGCGGAAGCCGCTCTCCGGTAAGAAGATATTGCCGAAGGTTCCCCCGAGAATCAGAACCATCGGCAGGCCGATACACAGCAGCACCAGACCGATTGATGGCTCCCGGCCCTTTGCGGCATCCGCTGATTCTTCGATGACCTGCTCAGCGGGCACCGCGATGTTGACCCGTCGGCCGATCCATTTGCCCCAGAGCACGCCGGAGACAAACCAGGCTGGAATGCCGCAAGCCAGGCCCATCAGGATGATCCAGCCCAGATCCACGTGGAATGCACCCGCGGCGGCTACCGGCCCGGGGTGCGGCGGCAGGAAGGCGTGGGTGACGGAAAGCCCCGCCAGCAAAGGCAAAGCGTAGAGCACTAAGGACTTGCCGCCCCGGATGGCCGCGACGTACACCAGTGGCGCCAGCACAAAAATACCGATATCGAAGAAAACTGGGATGCCCAGGATGAAACCGGTGATCCCCATCGCGAGCGGAGTACCTTTTTCACCAAAGATGCGCACCAGCCTGCCCAGCAGCACCTCGGCACCGCCCGAGCGCTCCAGGATCGCGCCGAGCACGGTGCCCAGGCCAATGATCACCGTGACGTGGCCCAAAATTCCGGCGAAGCCCTTTTCGATCAGTGCATCGCTGCTCTTCGTCGCGGTGCCGACCAGCGCTTCGACCGAAACCCCTCCGGCCAGGGCGACCAACACTCCGACGCCGAGCAGCGCGATGAAAGGCTCCACCTTGACCTTGATGATCAAGAACAAGAGCAGCGCTATGCCCGCCGCCGCGAGCAGGAGCAGTCCCAGAGTGTCGTGGTGCAGCCAATCGATAAACTGGTTCATCGTTCCATCTCCCGTTGTTTGTCGGTCTGCCCTTGGCCGAAGGGGCTAAGGCTTGCGGTAAAGGCGGCGGCCAGGGTCTCGATGGCCGACCAGTCCCCGGCGGCCACGACCTCTGGCGGAACCACCGAAGTGCCACAGGCCACCGCGAAGGCACCGGCGGCCAGGTACTCGGCCGCATTCGAGGCATCGATCCCTCCCGAAGGGAAGAGCTTGAGTTCCGGGAAGGGCCCGCTAAGGTCCTTCAGATACGCCGGGCCCAGGCTCCGGGCCGGGAAGATCTTGACCACGCTGGAGCCCAGGTCCACCGCCTGGGCGACTTCACTGGGAGTCATTGCACCGAGCGAGATCGGCACCCCGGCGGCGAGGGCGACCTCAGCGACCTCAGCCCGCAAGCCGGGAGTGACCAGAAACCGAGCCCCGGCGTCGATCGCTGCTCGGGCTTGCTCGGCGTCGAGCACGGTACCGGCCCCCACCAGGGCGCCATGCTCAGCCTCCGCATCACGGGCTTTCCGAATGAGCTTCAGTACCCCGGGCGTGGTGAAGGTCAGCTCGACGCTACCGATGCCGCCTTGCACCAGCGCGTGGCAGAGCGCCGGTGCATCGGGAATCTTGGCGGCTCGAACCACGGCAACGCTGCGATCCTTTTCGAGTTGCCGTAGGAAAGTCTCAACGGACATCGATGACTCCTTGATCGGTGGCATGTCTGCGGAGCGCCCGGCCTGCCCGCGCCCCGGTGGGTTTCCCCGCCGCGATGGCCGGTTGGCCGTTGACGAAAACCCAGTGGATCCCGACGGCGGGCTGCCGCGGCTGCGCGAAACTGGCTCGATCGGCGATCTGTTCCGCATCGAAGAGCACCAGATCGGCCGCATAGCCCTCTTTGATCAGCCCTCGCTGATGCAATTGAAGCCTGGCGGCCGGCCGGCCGCTCAGATGATGGACCATCTCTTCCAGGCTGAGCAGTCCGAGCTCTCGGCTGTAGTGTCCCAGATAGCGTGGAAAGGTGCCCCAGGAACGGGGGTGCGGCTTAGCCCCGGTCAGAATGCCGTCGCTGCCTCCGGTGTGCGCCCGGTGCTGCATGATCTGCCGGACATTCGGTTCATCCCCCACATGCTGCAGGATTCCGGTGCCCAGCCGATCACGGCGAAGCAATTCAATGAAAACCTCAAAGGGTTCACGGCGCTGTTCACCCGAGAGCTGTTCGATGGTCTTGCCGACACACTCCGACAGCTCCGGGTTCTGCACTCCGCTGATTTCAATGGTGTGCCATTCGGCGGTCACTCCGTGGCAGCCATCTGAACCGTAAATCTCCACGCTCTGCCGGATCCGAGCCAGGGTCTCTGGCTCTTCCAACCGCTGCAAAGTCTGTTCCAGGCTTCCGGAGGAGGCCCAGCTGGGCAGGAGCGCGGAGAGCGTGGTGGCTCCGGGCAGATAAGGATAGCTGTCCAGAGTGATATCCGCTCCGCACTCCAGGGCCTCGTCGATCAAGGCCAGCAGTTCCCCCGCTCGGCCTTTGTTCTCTGCGAAGTTCATGGTGGCGTGCGAAAGGTGCAGGGGGCAGCCGCTCGCTTTGCTCAGCTCGATCATCTCGGCGTAGGCGGCGAGCGCACCCTTGCCATAGGAGCGGTGGTGCGGTGCATAGAAACCGCCCAACTCGGCCACCGTTTCACAGAGCGCGGTGAGTTCCGCGCTGTCGGCGTACATGCCAGGGGTATAGGTCAGTCCCGAGGACATTCCGACGGCGCCCTGTTGCATGGCTTCGGCGATCACCTCTTGCATCCGGGCCAGTTGAGCTGCGTCCGGGGCGCCTTCGGCGAATCCCATCACCAGCGCCCGCACGGTGCCCTGCGGCACCAGATAAGCGGCGTTCCCGGCGATCTGGGAGCGATCGAGCCGACCCAGGTATTCGCCGACACTGCGCCAATCGAAATCGAGGTCTGTCGGATTGCCGTTCCATCCGGCGATCTTCTGTCGGATCACGTCGAGTGTCGGTTCGTCCACCGGCGCATAGGAAAGACCGTCTTGACCGAGCACTTCGGTGGTAACGCCCTGACTGAGTTTCGCGTAATGGTCAGGTTCGGTGAGCAGATGCAGATCGGAGTGCGCGTGCATATCGATGAAGCCGGGCGCCAGCACGAGCCCTTCAGCATCAATTCGCCGGTTTCCGACGTCGTGAACGGCTTTCGAAAAGGAGCTTTCTGAACTGACTCCCCCAACCGTGAGCGCACCTGGCTCGGCGATCCGCTGGATCCGCCCCTGAGCGATCAGCACATCGGCCTGGCGGCGCGGTGAGCCGCTGCCGTCCACCACCGTTGCCTTGCTCAGTAGGGTCTCCATGGCCGCCTAGAAGAAAGTGTGGATGAGATCGATGACATTGCCAGAATCCACAGTATCGAGCACCGGGATCAACTGCCATTTATCGAAGGCTGTGCAGGGGTGCGAAAGGCCGAGCCTGATGACCTGGCCGATTCGCACTTCCTGCTGGGCGGCGTCAAAGCTCAAGTAACAGTGCTGATCGTTCATCGCGGTGATTCGGGCGCCCTCGAGCGGGAGCAATGCAGCACCGAGCTCATCGGCCAGTCCTTGAGGTATCGGAAGCCCTTCATCGAAGGGCAGGTCCCGCTTACCTGCATCGAGGATAGCTAAGCCCGGCTCGGGCTGCGAGACCACTCGCGCCCAGCCGTGCATTCCCGCGACCAAAGGCTGATCACCCGAGCGGGAAAAGGGCGAGATCCTGGCGTAGAAACCGTCGTCGTGCACCAGATAGGCGCCGCTGCGCAGCAGCACGATAACTTCGGGGCCGGCGCAGTCCGCCAGTACCTCCACCACGGCGTCGAAGTAGGCGCTACCACCCGCACTCAGGATCACCGGACCCTCAGCATAGAGCCCTTCAGCGGTCAACCGCAGGTGCAGTTCCTTCATGCTGGAAAGATAACCGCGTACCGTTTCCAGCGCTGCTTGATCAGCGGTATGCGCTAGAGAACCCTCGTAGCCGCTCACCCCGATCAATCGCAACCGTTCCGAGGCCGCGACTGACCTGCACACTTCAAGGGCCGGTACTATTCCCCGCGCCCCAGTGCGTCCGCCTGGTCCCCCCAATTCGACCAGTACATCAAGAACGGCCTCGGAATTCTCTAGTGTCTTCTCAATGCGCTCCACGGTCTGCACATTGTCCACCCAGGAAACGATCCGGGTGCCCGAGCGCCCTTGCTCGGCGACCCAGCGGATCGCTTGCGGATCGGTCAGGGAATTGGCCAGCATCATCGAAGCCACCCCGAATTCTGCAGCCACTCGCAGCTGGGCCAGATTCGCCAGAGTGATCCCCCAGGCTCCTCGCTCCAGCTGTCGCTGCCAGAGCTGCGGTGCCATCGTAGTTTTACCGTGCGGCGCCAACTGCACGCCGTGCTCCTCGCACCAGCGGGCCATGCGATCCAGATTGGTTTCCAGGGCCTGCCCGTCGAGAGTGAGCAACGGAGTCTGCAGATCCTTCAGCTCTGGACCGTAGGCGAGAAAATCGTGAGGAGTGCAGCCCTTGACAGCAGCGGGGACGGCTTTGAAACGCCAATCGAGCTTGCGTCGATTGAGCGCTGCCACCGAGCTGGCATCAATTGCAGAGCCGCTCATTCAAGTCCTCTCGATCAAATTGCATATAGTGCAACGCTTGTTGCAGAAATATTAGTGTTATGTCTAACATGGTCGGGAAATGCCCGTCAAGCCCCTCGCTGCCAGGGAAGCAAAGGAATGATCCATGCAATCAGCACTCTGCCTGGGAGAAACCATGGCAGTTCTGAGCCCTTCTCCGCTCGCTTCGCTCGAGACCGCCGAACTCTTCCAATGCAGCGTGGGAGGCGCGGAATCAAATGTGGCGATGGGCCTGGCCGCACTCGGCGTGCCGACCCATTGGCTGAGCAGGCTCGGCGATGATGCCTTCGGCCGCCGCATCTTGCGCACTCTGAGGGAACATCAGGTCGGTGTCTCGGGGGTGCAGCTCGACCCGGAGCGGCCCACCGGCCTCTATCTCAAAGCGCCAGCCGACGACGGCTCAGGCAGTGAAATGCTGTATTACCGCCGAGGCTCCGCCGCCTCCGCGATGTCTCCGAGCCTGCTGGACTCCCCTGCCGCTTCGGAGCTACTGCGCAGCGTCGGGCTGATTCATTTCAGCGGCATCACCGCAGCGCTTTCGGGGAGCTGTCTGGAACTCTGCGAGGAACTGGTGAGTGCACCACGAGAGGGCAGAATCGTCAGCTTCGACCTGAATTGGCGCCCCAGCCTGTGGCAGGGCCGAAACCATCGGGTGCTACGCGAACTGGCCAACCGGGCCGACATCGTCCTGCTGGGCTTGGACGAGGCCGAATCCGCTTTCGGCAGCCGGGACGAACAAGAACTCCGCGAGATCCTACCCGCCCCGCAGACCCTGGTACTGAAGAATAGTGAGCACAGCACCGTCTCGCTGTGCCGCAGTGGCGGGCGGCAGGAAGTCCCCGCCCTCGCCGTAGAACTGGTGGAGCCAGTCGGCGCGGGTGACGCTTTTGCTGCCGGTTATTTGAGCGGCTTGCTGCTGGGACTGGATGAGCGGGCCAAGCTCCGGCGCGGGCATCTGGCCGCCGCTTGCACGCTGACCGTCCCCGGGGATCGCGGGCCGCTGCCGCCCGCGGCAGAACTCGAAGCGCTGCTGAACTGCGAGGAAGCAGATTGGCTGGCTACCTCGGTCTCCGCCACCGGGATCGACTCTCCCGCCCTCACCGGGCAAGCAGTTCGATGAGCCAGAGCCTGCTGCGCGGACTAGATCTGCTCGCAGAATTAGCCCGTCAACCGGCCACCCTCGACGAACTCGCCTCGCGCGCCGCGGTGCACAAGACCACCGTCATGCGACTGCTGCATGATCTGGAGGACCGTCGTTTCGTCTTCCGGGACGCCGGGCAGCGTTACCGCCTGGGCTCCAAACTCTTTGAACTTTCCGGTCGAGCTCTTGAGCAGCGCGATATCCGCAGCGTCGCCCGCCCCCATCTCACCGCTTTGAACGAAGTCACCGGGCACACCATTCACCTCGCGGATTTAGAGGGCGGCGAAGTGGTCTATATCGATAAATTCGAGTCCCGGCATCAAGTGCGGATGTACTCCCGGATCGGCCTCACCGCCGCATTGCATTCCGCCGCGGTCTCCAAGGTTCTCTTGGCGGATCTCCCCCGGGAACGCCGTGAGGAAATCGCCGCAAACATCGACTACGTCAAAGCCACCGAGAACACCTTGGACTCTCCCCGGGCCCTGCTCGCCGAACTGGACCGGGTCGCTGCTCAGGGCTGGGCCCACGACGACTGCGAACACGAGCCGCTGGTGCACTGCATTGCCGCACCGATCCGGGATGCCAGCGGTGCAGTGGTCGCCGCTGCATCCACCTCGGTGCCGACCATGCTGCTGAACACTGAAGGGCTGATGGCACTGCTGCCCGGCCTGAAGGCCAGCACCGACAAAATCTCCCACGACCTCGGATACCACCCTTCGAAAGGAAAGCATCATGACTGAAAAGACAGTTGTACTCACCGAGAACGCCCCGGCTCCGGCCCACGTTTTCTCCCAGGGCATTAAAAAGGGTGGCTTGTTCCAGGTCTCCGGCCAAGGGTCGGTCGATCCGAAGAGCAATCAATACCTTGGTGAGGGCGATGTGCGCGAGCAGACCCGGCAGACCCTGGAGAACGTCAAGGCAATTCTGACCGCGGGCGGCGCTTCTGTGGAGGACGTGCTGATGTTCCGGGTATACCTGACCAAACGCGAGGACTTCGCGGCGATGAACGAGGTCTACGGCGAGTTCATCCAGCAGAATGTGCCCTCCGGCGCACTGCCGAGCCGGACCACCGTTTTCGTTGACCTGCCACATGAGGTGATGTTGGTGGAGATCGACGCCCTCGCCGTGACTGGCTGAGCGGGCGGCAGGCCAGGGATAGCTCTCAGCGAGCGCTCTATCCCTCGGCCTTGCGCAGTATGGCCCACTGAATCAGCAGGTTCGGTGGGCCATACTATGCATACCCCACTGAAACCCCGATTCACTGGGCTCCAGTATCGGGTGATAAGCGGAGGCGCCTCGGAGTACCGAGAATCAATGTACTAAGCAAACGCAATGTATACGAAACTGGGATTTTTATCTTAAATAATCGATAAATTCAGCATTTGTGTATACAATAAATTCTATGCGGGCCAGCGAGAAGGCATACCAGTCGCTCCACGAGGACATCGTCCAGTGGCGGCTGCTTCCGGGCACAGTCTTGGCCGAAGTGGAACTCTCCGAACGACTCGGCGTGAGCCGCACCCCGGTCCGTGAAGCGCTCTCCCGGCTCACCGCCGAAGGTCTCACCACGACGAAAGGCGGCCGCGGCATCGTGGTCACCGACGTCTCGCTGGAGACAGTGCGTGAACTCTACGAACTCCGTGAGACCCTCGAGACCAAGGCCGCCACGCTCTGCGCGGAGCGTGGTCAGCCCGAGGTTTTCGCCGCGCTCCAGGGCCGTTTCGAAAGCGCCCGGGAAACCCTCTCCGCCGGAGACTCCACCGAGGACTACTACCGGCTCGCCGCCGATCTCGACGCCGCTTTGGACGAACAGTGCGGCAACCCCTTCCTGGTCAGCACCCTAAAAAACCTTCGACCGCTGCTCGCCCGAGCCCGCCGGATGGCCCGGGAACACCCGCAACGACTGATTGCCACCGCGGCTGAACACGCTGCGATCTGCTCCGCGATCGCGGCTAAGAACCCCCGGCTGGCCGCCGCAGCCACCACCGTCCATCTCAATAACTCCTTAGCTCACCTACTCACCAGCAAGTCTCGTCAGCAGACCCACTCCTAGAAAGGCGGCGGCCTTCAGGGCTGCCGGAAAGGTATATCTCGTGAAGAATCACCACGTCCGCGTGTATAAGAGCGAAGAAAACCTGGCCCGCGAGGATCAGCTCGCCTACAAGATCGCTCAGGTCGCCGTCGACCCGGTCGAAGTCGATACCGAGGTCACCGAGATGATCATCAACCGGATCATCGACAACGCCTCGGTTGCCATCGCCTCGCTCAACCGGGCCCCCATCGTGGCCGCCCGTGACCAGGCGCTCAGCCACCAGCCATCCAAGAACGGCAAGGGCGCAGGCCTCTTCGGCGTAGCAGAGAAGTCCAGCCCGGAGTGGGCGGCTTTTGCCAATGGCGTCGCGGTGCGTGAACTGGACTACCACGACACCTTCCTCTCCGCCGAGTACTCGCATCCGGGCGACAATATCCCGCCGATCCTGGCCGTCGCCCAGCACGCCGGCAAAAGCGGCCGAGAGCTGATCCGCGGTCTGGCCACCGGCTACGAGATCCAGATCGACCTGGTCAAGGCGATCAGCCTGCACAAGCACAAGATCGACCACGTCGCCCATCTCGGCCCCTCGGCTGCTGCGGGCATCGGCACCCTGCTGGGCCTCGACGCCGAGACCATCTTCCAGGCCGTCGGCCAGGCGCTGCACACCACCACCGCCACCCGGCAGTCCCGCAAGGGTCAGATCTCCACCTGGAAGGCCTATGCCCCGGCCTTCGCGGGCAAGATGGCCATCGAGGCGGTTGACCGCACGATGCGCGGGCAGACCTCCCCCGAGCCGATCTACGAAGGCGAGGACGGCGTGATCGCCTGGCTGCTCGACGGCCCGGACGCCGCCTACGAAGTGCCGCTGCCAGAATCCGGTGAAGCCAAGCGCGCCATCCTGGACTCCTACACCAAGGAGCACTCCGCGGAGTACCAGGCGCAGGCCTGGATCGATCTGGCCCGTAAGCTGCACGGCGAACACCCAGAACTGGTTGATCCGAAGAACGTTAAATCGGCGGTGCTGCATACTAGCCATCACACGCACTACGTGATCGGCTCCGGCGCGAATGACCCGCAGAAGTACGATCCCACCGCTTCACGCGAAACCCTGGACCACTCGATCCCCTACATCTTCGCGGTGGCCCTCCAAGATGGCTCTTGGCACCACGTTGACTCCTACACCCCGGAACGCGCTCAGCGCGCCGATACCGTGGAGTTGTGGAACAAGATCACCACCGCCGAGGACGCCGAGTGGACCCGGCGCTACCACTCGCTGGACCCGGCAGAGAAGGCCTTCGGCGGCCGAGTCGAAATCGAGCTGGTCGACGGCAGCAAGATCATGGACGAGATCGCCGTCGCCGATGCGCACCCGCTCGGCGCCCGGCCCTTCGCCCGGCAGAACTACATCAATAAGCTGCGCACCCTGGCAGCAGAAGCCGTCGACGCCGTCGAGCTGGACCGTTTCCTGGCCGCCGTCGAACGTTTGCCCGAACTGGCGGCTGGCGAGCTGGATCAGCTGAATATCCAGGCTAAAGACGGCTTTGTCATCACGGGCACCACAAAGGGCCTCTTCTAAACGAAAGGATTTGGTCTAAATGCTGTACGCCAAGACCACCGCGGCGCAGAAACGAATCGATCTGCGCGCAAAGCTCAATTCGGGAAAGCTGCAACAGTTCCCCGGCGCCTTCAACCCGCTCTCCGCCAAGCTCATTCAGGACAAGGGCTTCGACGGCGTCTACATCTCCGGTGCCGTGCTCTCGGCCGATCTGGGCTTGCCCGATATCGGCCTGACCACGCTGACCGAGGTGGCCGGGCGGGCCAAGCAGATCGCTCGGATGACTGACCTGCCCGCTATCGTCGACGCCGATACCGGCTTCGGCGAGCCGATGAACGTGGCGCGCAGCGTGCAGGAATTCGAGGACGCCGGTCTGGCCGGGTTGCATATCGAGGACCAGATCAACCCGAAGCGCTGCGGACACCTCGACGGCAAGGCCGTGGTCGATCTGGACACCGCGCTCAAGCGGATCCGGGCCGCCGCCGACGCCCGGCGGGATGAGAACTTCCTGATTATGGCCCGCACCGATGTGGCCGCCGTGGAAGGCACCGCGGCCGCTGTCAACCGGGCCAAGGCCCTGGTGGACGCCGGGGCGGACGCGATCTTCCCGGAGGCGATGCACACCCTCGCTGATTTCGAGGCGATCCGGCAGGCAGTCGAGGTGCCGATCCTGGCGAATATGACCGAATTCGGCAAGAGCGAGCTCTTCACCGCTGAGCAGCTCTCCGGCGTCGGCATCAATATGGTGATCTACCCGGTCACCCTGCTGCGCAGTGCGATGGGCGCCGCTGAGCGCACCTTGGACACCATTCTGGCCGCTGGAACCCAGCAACCAGCGGTGGCTGAAATGCAAACGCGCGCCAGGCTCTACGAACTCGTAGACTACGAGGGATACAACCACTTCGATTCTGCGGTGTTCAACTTTTCCGCGCCGCAGCAGTTCACCACCCAGCTCTAGCTCGCAGGAGTAACCTGGTGAGCCACAGCAACCTCGAAGGCCACCTAATCTCGAAGGAGAGTGATATTTATGGCTGAAGAAACCCAAGAGATCAAAAAGGGCCTGGCCGGCGTCGTCGTCGACTACACGGCGGTGTCCAAGGTCAACCCGGAGACCAACTCGCTGCTTTACCGCGGTTACCCGGTGCAGGAACTCGCAGCGCAGAAGAGCTTCGAGGAAGTCGCGCTGCTGCTCTGGAATGGCGAGTTGCCCAGTGAAGCCGAACTCACCGAGTTCGAGGCCCTGGAACGGGCGAACCGTGCGCTAGACAGCAATGTCAAAGCCGCTATCGATCTGCTGCCGACCAGCTGCCACCCGATGGACGTCTGCCGTACCGCGACCTCGGTGATCGGCGCGAATCATGCGCTGGCGGAGGACTCCTCCCCCGCAGCTCAGCTGCGTAAGGCACAGGAGCTGTTCGCGGCGATGCCCGCCGTGGTCGCCTATGACCAGCGACGCCGGCACGGCCTGACCGTTGTGGAACCTCGAGAGGATCTGGGGTACTCGGCGAACTTCCTCTGGATGACCTTCGGAGAGGAAGCCGCCCCCGAGGTAGTAGACGCCTTCAATGTCTCGATGATCCTCTACGCGGAGCACTCCTTCAACGCCTCCACCTTCACCGCTCGGGTGATCACCTCGACGCTGGCCGATCTGCATTCCGCGGTCACCGGTGCGATCGGCGCTTTGAAGGGTCCGCTGCACGGCGGCGCCAACGAAGCGGTGATGCACACCTTCGAGGAGATCCAGTCCACCGGGGTCGAGGCGAAAGCCTGGCTGGAGGAGGCCTTGGCCGAGAAGAAGAAGATCATGGGCTTCGGGCACCGGGTCTACAAGAACGGCGATTCCCGGGTTCCCACCATGAAGGCCGCGCTGGAGAAGATGTCGGCGCACTATCAGCGCGCTGACCTGCTCGAGCTGTATTCGGGTCTTGAGGAAGCGATGGGGGCGGCGAAGAACATCAAACCGAACCTGGACTACCCGGCCGGGCCGACGTACCACCTAATGGGCTTCGACACCCCGACCTTCACTCCACTGTTCGTGGCCTCGCGGATCACCGGCTGGACGGCGCACATTATGGAGCAGTCGGCGTCGAACTCGCTGATCCGGCCGCTGAGCGCCTACAACGGCCCTTCGGAGAGACAGGTCTGAAGGCGCCCCTAAAGCTTTCCCCTGGTATCGAGTGTGCAGTTCCACACCTTTTGAAGTGGTTTTAAGGTGTAGAACTGCACACTCGCTGGGTTTAACGGAAACGCAGCGAGGTCAGGATCTTCTTGAGGACTTGATATTGCTCGCTCTTGAGAAAGTCCTGAGCGGTGGCGAGGTCCTTAAAAGCCAGTGGCGCTGAGGCATCGAGCCGGCCCGCGGAGACTCCGTTCCCGAAGCCCACCAGGGTGACGCCGTCCGGGCCGTAGATCCGATCCGGCGAGAGACATCCGCCGGTGTTCGGAGTGGACGATTGATTCCGCAGCAGCATGGTGCCGTGCAGTTGAGTCGGCGGGACGGTGTCGGGCGAGTGCGCACCGGAAGAGTTGGCCTCCGGACTGACCCGGAAGACAAAACTTGGTTCACCGGGCAGCAGGTCCACCGGCTGCGAGTTCTTTTTCGGCAGCGGCATAGCCACTGAGTCGAGCACCACGGCTCCCTGGCTCAGCTGGCAGAGTTCAGGAAAGGCCACTCCCTTTTCCAAGGTCAGCACCGCCATCACCTGATCCGCTGGAGTGCGCACCTCCATGGTACGGCTCTGGCCGCCGTCCTGATTGGTTGAGGGCTTCTCCCGCACTTTCCACCCCGATGGGTATTCGAAACTCAGTTGCCCGGAACTCTCGAGGTATTGCTGCCAACCCGGATTCTGCAGGGCAGGCAGCGGACCTGCAGCAGGCTGATGGGTTAGGTTACCGAGGTTCAGGAAGACCGCGGATAGAGCCACCACAGCCAGCACCGCCAGTGGAGCGAGCACCGAGATCCTAGCCCAGCGCATTCTGCGGGCCGATCGCACCGCCGGGCTCGCGGCGCCCACGATCTTTTGCGGCCGCGACGGCGACTCGCTGACCACTCTTCGCAGCTCCATCTCAGCATCAGGAATGCGCTGCCGAGTGCCGCGCATCGGGTCCGCCGAGGAGATCAGTTGCCCGATCTCGTCCAGTTCAGCTTTATCAGGCATCTCAGGCCTCCATCTGCTCAGGGTTATTCTGCACGGCGTGGCCGGAGAGCACCCGGCGGAACGCTTGACGTGCCCGGTGCACCCGGACCTTAGCGGTGTTGGCACTGATCCCCAGTACCACCGCAATCTCGGCGAGGGAAAGTTCCTCCCAATAAGCCAATTGCAGGAGCTCCCGATCTCGGTCCTTGAGGCACTCCAAGGTCTCAAGAACCAGGTTCTGGTTTTCTTCTCGGCCATCGAGAGAGGCTGTCAGGTCCCTGGTCTTCTCGGCTTCTATCAGCCGGTGCCGCAGCCTGAGCTGACGCTGTCTACTGCGATAGGTATTACCGATCAAGTTCCGGGCCACCGAGTACAGCCAGGGAAGATTCGGCTGACCGCCGTCCCACTTCTGCCAGACGATGCGGAACACGTCGGCGGCGAGCTCCTGGCTGGCTTCGTGATCATTGACCCGCCGTTGGATAAAGGCGTAAATCGAGGGGTAGTAGTCGTGGTGGATCGCCACGAACCGGCTTTCTCGGTCAGGTTCCACAAGACCCCCTCGATGCTAATGATCCTGATGCTGCTTAGCTATGAAGTTTCCGGGTAGTGAGTGATGGTTACCGGAGACGGTTCATTTTTCCGAGACCGACTCCACGTTCTGCTGGTCGGCGGCCATCACCACGGTGAAATGCCGTTCGGTGAACTCTTTCATTTCGCCTTCGGGATACCCGGTCAGGTCATCGAGCATCCAGGGCAGCCAGTGTGAGGCATCCTGCCACATCCGTTCCAGCGGCAGTTGATCCAGCGGGTACCAGGCGGGCTTGATCTCCTCGGTTTCTTCCGGGGTTCCATGCCAGCTGAAGGCGCGGAAAACCGCGGTGTTCATGTCCCATTCCGGGCGATTCGGGAAGCGGAAATTCACGGTGCCTCGAAATTCGAGTGCGCTCTCCTCAACCCGCACCCGGGTTTCTTCGAAGACCTCACGCACCGCGGCCGACGTCGAACTCTCACCGGCTTCCAGATGGCCACCGATACCGACGATCTTGCCCTGGCCGAAGCCGGTCTTTTTCAGCCCGAGCAGCACCTCGCCGTCGCGGAGCAGGAAGACCAGGGTGACTTTCGCGGCTGGCACCTTCTAAAAGCCTTTGAGCTTGTCTTGCTGATAACCGGTCAGATCAAAAGTGGCAGTCTGAGGACCCGCTTTAGTCTGAAAGCTCAGGGTGAGCGTTTTGGCTCCGGCCAGCTCTTTCCAGAGTTCAACCGGATTCTCCAAGGTCAGGCTGCTCTCCCCTTCAGGCATAGAGGCAGAGATCTTGCGCTCCGCAGCCTTGTTGATAGCGACCCCGATACTGCACTCGCCAGGGCAGACGAACCCGGCCTCGGGATCCGATATCGTCGCGAAATCGGACAGCGTGGCGCGTTTTCCACGGCGGCTGGGCTCATTCGAGAATTCCAAGGCGACGGTGCCATCGAGGATGGCAGCCCGAGTGACGTCCGCGACGCCGGTGTAGTGCCAGTTACCGGTCGGCTGGGTGAGCGAAGTCTCCACATTGCCAGCGGTTTCAGTTTCACTGGCGCTCGGGCTGAGTTGAATGTGCGAGACCGACTGGCTGCTCTGGCTCTGCCCCTCCGCACTGCACGCCGTAAGGATCAGAGCCATTCCGAGGACAAGGGGAAGGAAGCGTCTGGAAGGTGTCGAAGCCATGATTCGATACTCTCATGAAGTGTGAGGGATTCAGCGGCGGTGTACGGCTAGTCCGTTGAATGTCCCGTACCCAGGATGCCGTGCTGGTAGGCGAAACTGACTAGCTGAAGCCGGTTCTGCACACCGAGCTTCATCAGAACGGCACGTAAGTGAGATTTGACCGTAGCTTCGGAAACAAACAGCTCCTGTGCTATTTCGGCGTTGGACAGCGCTTTAGCGGCGAGCAGGAAAACTTCTTCCTCACGAGCTGACAATTGGGTCAGCGAGGATAGATCAGGTGCCACCGCGGGCATTCTCCTGGCGGCGTGCTGGAACAGCTCATGAACCGTGCTCGGTGCGATGACGGCGTATCCGGAGTGCACGGTGCGAATCGCGGCCAGCAGAAACTCAGGCTCTGCGCTTTTCAGTAGAAACCCGCTGGCTCCCGCTTGAACGGCCTCCAGTACCGCCTGGTCGCGGTTAAAAGTGGTCAACGCAATGATGCGCGGCAGTTGAGTTTCGAGGTCAGCAGGTTGTTGCAAAATCTTTTCAATCGCAGCGATGCCATCGAGCACCGGCATGCGGAGATCCATCAGAATGACGTCGGGGCGACACTGCGCGGATACCTCAATGGCGTCCCGGCCATTGGCCGCCTCACCCACCAGCTTCATATCCGCTTGGCTGCTGACCACCATACCGATTCCTGCTCTAAAAAGCTCCTGATCGTCCACCATCATCACTCGAATCGCCGAGCTGGTTTCAGCCATCCTTGCCTCCGCCCTGAGCGCTGAGCAGAACGGGGACTTTCTGCTCAGCGGGGTAAGGGATGAAGGCGGTCAGGCGGAACAGGCCTTCTGTTTCGTCCCTTTGCACTGATAGCCAGCCTCCCGCCATTTTGGCGCGTTCCTGCATACCGGGAAGGCCCTTACCGATCCGGATTTTCGAGGTATCAGAGTCATCGGCTACCGAGCCCTCAGGCAGGGTCGAAACGATTCGTAGCAACAGACCCGGTTCCTTCCAATCGAAGTAGACAGAGATGTCACCCTCAGGAGCGCCGTGTTTCAAAGCATTGGCTGTACCTTCTTGAACGATCCGGTAGACCGCCACTTGCTGGCCGGTAGCCAATTCTTGGGGTTCCCCCGAATCCAGCCGATTCAGCTTGACGTTTCCGCTGGCTGTCTGCTCGAGAAGTTCAGTGAGTTCTTGAAGACCAGGTTGTGGAGATTTACTGTCGTCGCCCGCGGTGCCTTCAATGACAAGCTGAGCATCGAGCAAAGCTCGCCGAGCGGAACTGGCGATGTTTTCCAAGGCATCAATCACCGGCTTCGGCTGATCGATGCTGGCGTACCGGGTGCCATCGGCTTGGGCGGCAATCACGGCCAAGGAATGCGCCAGCACATCGTGCAGATCTCGTGAGATCCGCACGCGTTCCTGCTGTACGGTAAGCTCGGTTTCCACGTTCTGAAGAGCTTCCTGAGTCTCGGCTTGCTCGGTCATCATCTGATACTTATTTTCGTAAAGTCGCATCAACAAGCCAAGCGACGCGCAAAATATCGTCACCGCCAAAAGACAAGCTGCGCAGACAATGTAGTTGTAATCCATTACCTTGAGCCCCATAACCCGGAAATTAGGAGCACCAAAAGGCTGCGTTTGAAGCCAACCGACACCTGCCCCATAGCGGCGCGCCATCATCAAATAGGACATCAGCAGGATGTACACCAGATTGGCAACCCCAGCCACTCGTTGAATCCTTGGCGGAGCTGTCCATAGTATGAAGGTCAGGGCAAAGAAACTGCCCAAATAAATTGCCCAGTGATTGGCGGCTGGCACAGGTATCACAAACCCTAGCTGCAGTATCAAGAGTGCCCCTACAAGGCTCAGCGAGATTACCGGCCACAGCGCCGAAACTCCGATTGCCAGGGTTATCAGCACCAGCGGCCAAAAACCTGACCACACCAAAAACCCGGGATACATTCTTCCCGCTTCTCCTATAATCCACAGCGCAAAGAACAATGCGGCAATACCAACCGCCATCCATTTCTTCTGCGGGAATACCCATCGATGCACAAATTCCATACCGACAAGGCTACGGGCGCTCATCGCCGATTTCGCTGCGAATCCAACGAATTCAGCCTCTGAGCCAGCTATTTCAACCCTGTGGTGGAATCCGGCAGCTGAGCCCCTGAGCCGGCCCGGTTGAGACTAGAACAGCTCATCCCAGAGCCCTCGGATGCGCAGCCGCATAAACCTCGCGCAGCGTATCCACGGTCACCAGGGTGTAGACCTGAGTGGTGGTCACCGAGGCGTGCCCCAGCAGTTCCTGAACAACTCGGACGTCGGCTCCGCCCTCCAGCAGGTGCGTTGCGAAGGAGTGCCGCAGGGTGTGCGGTGAGACGTCTTTGGTGATCTGAGCCTTTTCCGCGGCGGCTTTCAGAATGCTCCAAGCGCTCTGCCTGCTCAACCGCCCGCCCCGCGCGTTGAGGAAAAGCGCGGGAGTCGCCTTTCCCTTGGCGGAGAGCAACGGTCTGCCACGCACCAGATAAGCATCCACCGCGCGAGCCCCATAGGAGCCGAGGGGCACCACTCTCTCTTTGGAGCCCTTACCGAAGAGCCGGACCACGGCGCCCTCTGGATCCTGCTGAGAGGAGCCAAGCACGTCGTCGACGTCGAGCCCGATGGCTTCAGAGATCCGGGCCCCGGTGGAGTAGAGGAATTCCAGCAGTGCCCGATCCCGCAGGCCGGTGGGGCTGTCATTCCCCGAAGCATCTAGAATCCGGCTTACTTCATCCACGCTGATCGCCTTGGGCAGCCGCCGCCCCGGCATCGGCGGATGGACTTCACTGGCCGGGTCAGCCGGGCTGATTCCCTCTAAGGCCCAGAACTTGTGCATCCCCCGGACAGCGACGATGGTGCGAGCCGCAGAGCGCACTCCGAGCACGCTCGAACCGTCGCTGCCGGTGGCGATCGCTTGAGCGAAGGCGGTGATGTGCTTGGCGGTGATCTCGGTGGGAGCACCGACGCCCTGAGCCGCCAGGAAAGTCAGATACCGGTTCAGATCACGCTGATAGGCGGCCATCGTATTGGCCGCCAGGCCACGTTCCACCGCCAGGTGTTGCAGATAATCACGCAGGGCGCGACGAAGCGGCCCGGGGAGCTCCGGAGTTGCTCCAGCCGTGGCCGCCACTGTCATGGGTTCGCGGTAGCGCCCTGGCCGAATGGCGGCTGAGCAGGCTGCGCTTCGGTGGGCCACTGGCTGGGGTGCTCTGGCCACGCCGAGTCCGCCGGGCGCAGCTGCTCAAAACCGGTGGAACGAGCTGCTGCGGCCGCGAGCAGACCGCTGATCGCGCTGAAGGAGTGCATTCTGCCGGTGAGAGCAGCCGTTACGGCCTCGTCCAAGGGCACCCAGCGTAACTGGATCTCCGATTCCTCCGCGGTGCGGACATGGCGTTCGGCTTCCGGAACCTCGGAAATCCCACGCGCCAGATAGATCCGCACTGCTTCCGAGGAAGACCCCGCGGAGTTATTGACGTCGAGCAGCACCCGCCAATCGCTCGCCAGCAGATCCGCTTCCTCCGCGAGTTCGCGAGCCGCGGCGAGCTGGAAATCCTCACCTTCAATATCCAGCAATCCAGCGGGGATCTCCCACAGTGAAGCCCGTACCGGGTGCCGGTACTGCTTCAGCAGCAATACCTGCTCGGCCTCATCGAGCACGACGACGGCGACCGCTCCGGGGTGATCGATGTACTCCCGGGTGAGCTGCTCCCCGCCGTCGTTCAACTCAAAGGTCTCGGTCAGCACATCCCAGATCCGACCATCGAAAGAGACTTCCCTGCTCAGTACCTTGCGGAAATCCGGCTCGTCCTGAAAGGTCACTAGACCTCCAGAAGACGGGTTTCGCTCTGCCGTACTAGAGCAGCTTTGACCAATCCGACGAAGAGCGCATTCGGCCGGGTGGGTCGCGAGGACAGCTCCGGATGTGCCTGAGTGGCAACGTAGTAGGGGTGGACCTCACGCGGCAGTTCAACGTATTCCACGAGCTTGCCGTCGGGTGAAGTACCGGAGAAGACCAGACCCGCTTCGGCGAGCTGAGGACGATACTTATTGTTGACTTCGTAGCGGTGCCGGTGGCGCTCGCTCGCCGTGGTAGCACCGTAGGTCTCAGCGACGACGGAGCCCTCCAGAAGCTTGGCTTCGTAGAGTCCGAGCCGCATGGTGCCGCCCAGATCGCCCTTGCCATCGACGATATCGAGCTGTTCTTCCATCGTGGCGATCACGTGGTGCGGCGCTTCGGGCTCGAATTCGGAGGACGAGGCGCCCTCCAAGCCCAGTACATTGCGCGAGTACTCGATCACCATGCACTGCAGGCCCAGGCAGAGACCGAGCGCGGGCAGCTGGTTCTCGCGAGCAAATCGCAAAGCGCCCAGCTTGCCTTCCAGACCGCGGATGCCGAAGCCGCCCGGAACGCAGATAGCGTCCACGTTCTCCAGCGCCTTGGCCGCGCCTTCCGGGGTGGAGCAGAGGTCCGAGGGCACCCAGCGGATCTTGACATTGGCGCTATTGGCGAAGCCACCGGCGCGCAGCGCCTCGGTGACCGAAAGGTAGGCGTCCGGCAGGTCGATGTACTTGCCAACTAGCGCTACCTCGACCTGATGCGAGGGGTTGTGCACCGCGTCGAGCAGCTTGTCCCAGGTGCTCCAGTCCACATCAGTGAAGGGCAGGTCCAGGGCGCGCACAATATAGGCGTCCAGGCCCTGAGAGTGCAGGGTCTTCGGGATGTCGTAGATGCTGGGAGCATCCGCCGCATTGATCACCGCGTCAGTATCGACGTCGCACATCCTGCCGATCTTGGCGCGCATCGCGTCCGGCACTTCACGGTCCGAACGGATCACGATGGCGTCGGGCTGAATGCCGATGGAACGCAGCGCGGCCACTGAGTGCTGGGTGGGTTTGGTCTTCAGTTCCTGGGACGGACCGATATAGGGCACCAGGGAGACGTGCAGGAAGAAAACATTGGCGCGGCCGATGTCCTGTCGGACCTGTCGGGCCGCTTCCAGGAAGGGCTGCGATTCGATATCGCCCACCGTGCCACCGATTTCGGTGATGATGATGTCGGGTGCTTTGCTCGAGGAGGAGCCGTCCGGCTGCTCAGCGGCGGGTAAACGCATCCGGCGTTTGATCTCATCGGTGATATGCGGGATGACCTGCACGGTGTCGCCGAGATACTCACCGCGACGCTCTTTGGCGATCACCGTGGAATACACCTGACCGGTGGTCACATTGGCTGAGCCTTCGAGGCTTTCATCCAGAAAGCGCTCGTAGTGCCCGATGTCGAGATCCGTCTCCGCCCCGTCGTCGGTGACGAAGACCTCACCGTGCTGGAAGGGGTTCATCGTGCCGGGGTCAACATTGAGATAGGGATCGAGCTTCTGCATGGTCACCGAAAGACCACGAGCTCGAAGGAGGTGTCCCAGGCTGGAGGCAGTCAATCCCTTGCCGAGAGAGGAAGCCACACCGCCAGTGACGAAAATATGGCGCGTTATAGGCGCCGAAGAGCTGTTGGAGGGACTTGAGAACCGGGAGAATGATCGCTGCACCACGGAATTCAAGCCTATCATGTGCTCGGCCGGTGGAGTACCGATTTGTCGCAATGAAACGCCGGGCATTCCGCAACTGACCGTCAGGCCGAGCTCCGCGCCTCGTCCAGGAGTTCCTGAGCATGAGCCTGAGCACTGGCGGAATCTTCCTGCCCCGCCAGCATTCGGGCCAGTTCCCGCACCCTCTCCGCCTCGTCCAGGGTGTGCACATCGGAGGAGGTAAACCCGCCATCGGAAGTCTTCAGCACCCGGATGTGGCTATCGGCGAAGGCCGCGACCTGAGGCAGGTGGGTCACCACCAGCACCTGAACGTGTTGCGCCAACATCGCCAGCCGACGTCCGATCTCGACCGCGGCCTTGCCACCCACTCCGGCGTCGACCTCGTCGAAGACGAAGGTGGGCACCGGATCAACGGCTGCCAGCACGACCTCGATGGCCAGCATCACCCGGGAGAGCTCGCCCCCGGAGGCGCCCTTGCCCACCGCGCGGGCGGGAGCGCCGGGGTGGGGCTGTAACAGGAAGGCCACCTCATCAGCGCCATACGGACCGCGAGAGGCATCCTTGACCTCGATCTGCAGTTTCGCATCGGCCATCGCCAGGGCGGCCAGCTCAGCAGTCACCCGTTCGCTGAGCTGCTTCGCGGCCTGACGCCGCCGTTCGCTCAATTCCGCGGCCTGCCCGTTCAGCTCGGCATCCGCCGCCTCCAGCTCAGCCTGCAATTCCTCGATTCTGGCCGAATCGTCCTGCAGCTCGTCCAGCCGACGCCGCGAAGTCTCCGCCCAGAGCAGCACCTCATCGACACTCGGCGCGTATTTCCGGGTGAGCGCTGCGAGTTCACCGCGCCGGTCTTCGATCGCTGCGAGCCGGCCGGGCGCATCGGCGTCCAACCCTGAAACGTAGCTGGCCAGCTCCGCGGCCACATCAGCTAACAGATACCCGAGCTCGGAAACCCGTTCTGCTGAGGCGCGCAGCACCTCGTCGTGCTCGGCGACCTGTTCGAGGGCCCGCTTAGCGCTGTCCACGAGGGTGGTGGCATCGGGCGCCTCACCGAAGTCCTCGGAAATCAGTGCTTGATGAGCCTGCCCGGCAGCCAGCCGCAGGGCCTCCACATTGGAGAGCTTAATGGCTTCCGCCTTCAGCTCGGCGTCCTCACCGGGCTGCGGGTCGAGTGCCTCGATCTCAGCGAGCGCCCGGCTCAGTTGCTCCGCTTCGAGAGTCCGTTCGCGGCCCTGAGTGCGCAATTCCTCAAGCTCCTGCTGCACCGTTCGCCAGCGCTCGTACCTGCCACGGTAGTCCCGCAGGAGCACGGTGAAGTCCGCTCCGGCAAAGGAATCCAGGGCTTCGCGTTGCGCCGTGGCGCTCTTCAGCCGAATCTGATCGGATTGGCCGTGCACCACCACGAGCTGCTGACCAATTTCAGCGAGCACAGCGATGGGTGCCGCCCGACCACCGACGATAGCTCTGCTTCGGCCGTCCGCCGAAACGGTCCGGGTCAGCAGCAGTTCGGAGCCGCCGTCGTAGTTCTCCAGCTCTCCGCCGGCTTCCTCTGCTTGGAGCAAAGCGGGGTGTCCCGAGGGCAACTGCACTGTCGCTTCAGAGGAGGCGGCTTTCGCCGTCAAACGAACGGTTCCAGAGTCTCCACGGGCACCGAGCAACAGGCCGACGGCGGTCACCACCATGGTCTTACCGGCTCCGGTTTCGCCGGTCACCACGGTGAACCCGGGTTCCAGTGGCAGAGTGGCTTCGGCGATGACTCCGAGGTCGCGGATTCGTAGTTCTTCGATCACGGCGCGGGTTCTTCCTCCGGGCTGACAGGATTGATCGCGGTGGGGCCCGAGGTGGGGCCGCTCTGGGCGAAGGGGACGCGACGCTTGGCTTGCACCACGGGTATCGGCCTGGTGCCGACCCGATCGGCTTCCGGTACTGGCCCTCGCCAGCCTTGGATCGGGAGCTGAAACTTACGCACTAATCGCGCTGAGAAGGGCACATGAGAGATCCTGGCCAATCGCACCGGGGTGCTGGACCGGGTCACTTCGATGCGTGATCCGGGTGGCAGCGGCCAGGATCGGCGTCCGTCGCACCACATCACCCCGTGTGCACCATTGCGTTCCAGAACTTCGACGGCGAGCCGAGACTGCGGAGAGACCACCAGGGGCCGGGCGAACAGGGCATGGGCACTGATCGGCACCATCAGCATGGCGTCGACGTCGGGCCAGATCACCGGCCCACCAGCGGAAAAGCCGTATGCCGTTGAACCGGTGGGGGTCGCCATCACAACCCCGTCGCAACCGAAAGCGCTCAGCGGGCGACCATCGACTTCGGTGACGACTTCGAGCATTCGTTCCCGGTCGCTCTTCTCCACCGAGACTTCGTTGAGCGCCCAGGTATGGGCGGCTTTCTCACCCGCCACCCACAACGTCACGTCGATGGTCATGCGTTCTTCAACGGTGTAATCCCGGCGAACCACCCACTCCACGGTCTGCGCCAGATCAGCGCGCTCGCTCTCCGCCAGAAAACCCACATGGCCAAGGTTGACGCCCAGCAGCGGCACTTCCAGGCCGTGCACCAGCTCGGCGGCACGCAGAATGGTGCCATCGCCGCCGAGCACCATGACCAGTTCCAGGTCGGTCAGCTCAACGCCTTCACCCAGGGTCCGCGCCGGCACCGTGAGCGGACCGAAATGCGCCAATAGATCAGCGATGTCCTCCGCGGTCATCACCGCTTGCAGGCCGGAGGCCCGCAATTGCTCGCAGACCTGCAGGGCCGCCGTCATCGAGTCTTCCCGACCGGTATGGGCGAGGATCAGAACCCGACGCTCCTGGCTCATGCTTCTCCTTCCGCAGCTGCTCTGCCGCTGGGCCATTGTTGTTCGATAAAGTCGTGCACTTCGAGCTTAGACTGCTCCCCCGGCATCGGCTTGGTCAGCCAGAGAAAGTACTCGACATTCCCGTCCTGCCCGGGGAGTGGGCTGGCTGCCAGTCCCCGTACCATGAGTTGCTGCTGAACCGCTGCTTGCACCACCCCGCTGACCGCACGACGCCGTTCGGCCTCGGAGCTCACTACCCCGCTCTTCGCCAGGCGTTCCCTGCCGACTTCGAACTGCGGTTTCACCATCAGCAGCAGATCGCCGCCCGGCTGAGTGCTTTCGGCCAGCTGAGCGATCACCAAGGTCAAGGAGATGAAGGACAGGTCGGCGACCGTGAGCGCGACCCGGCCGCCGAGCTGCTCTGGGCTGAGATCCCGGATGTTGAGTCCTTCATAGACCTTGACTCGTTCGTCCTGACGCAATTCGCTGACCAGCTGGTCGTGGCCGACGTCCACCGCGCACACCTCAAGCGCACCGGCTTCCAAGAGCACCTGGGTGAACCCACCGGTGGAAGCGCCGGCGTCGAGACAGCGTTGTCCTGCCACGGTCACCTCGGGAAAGGCTTGTAAAGCACCAAGAAGCTTATGGGCCGCCCGGGAGACGAAACGGTTTGATTCGCTGGATTTCACCTCGATCGCTTGCTCGCCGGTCACCTGCTGGGAGACTTTCCTGATCGGCTCGGCATCGATCAGAACAGCGCCTTCGGTGATCAATTTGGCAGCCTGAGTCCGCGAACGGGCCAGTCCTCTGTTGACCAGTTCCTGATCAAGACGGGGCATTATCAGGGCCGGATTCGAGCTCGGTGAGCAGCTCGTCGTGAAGCTGCTGGTAGATCGCCGGGTGCTCAGCGACCGGGCTTGTCGGTAGCTCTGCCAAGCTGCTCAAAAGCTGGTCAACGGCTGAGTCTCCGGTTGCCGCGACGGCTTCCGGCCAACTCGCTGGTTCCGCGTCAAGCAAGGAACTCTGCCCGCTCGGGGCCTTGAATTCTTCGGTTTCAGCCATGCTGCCAGTTTAGCCGGTCACCACTTCAACTGGGGCTCGGTGGGCTGCTCCGTCTCGGGGTGTTGCGCCCACCAGGCAGCGCAGGCCGCTCGCCAACCGTCCAGTGAGTCCTGTGGCGCGTCCACCGTGATGTGGGTGCCCCGAACCACGGCGCTAGCCTGAGCGCACCACCAGTGATCGCCCTGCTGGAGGACATCGGGGTAAGGTTTCAGCAACCCCGGAAGGTCCGGCAGTAAATAGCTGGGCCGCTCGGCACTGCGCGCTATCAAGGCGTGCCAGGCGCTGTCGATCCCGGTGAGTACCAGGGCGGTCGGCATACCTGCGTTATTGCCACCGAGGATGTCGGTGTCCAGGCGATCTCCGACCATCAGCGGGCGGCTGGCGCCCAAGCGTCGCGCAGCGAGTTTGAACATCGCCGCCTGCGGCTTGCCCGCCACGATCGGGGTCTTCCCGGTCGCATTGCTCACGGCGCTGACCAAAGAGCCGTTACCGGGGGCTATCCCCCTGGCCTGAGGAATGGTCAGATCGGTATTAGTGGCAATCCACACTGCTCCGGCACTGATCGCGAAAGAGGCCTCAGCCAGATCCTTCCACCCCAGGGAAGGGTCGAAGCCTTGAATCACAGCGTCCGGCCGATCATCTGCACTGCTCACCACCGTCAGACCCTGGCTTTTCACTTCGGCTATCAATGCCTGGCTCCCGGTGACCAGAACCGTGGCGCCCGGGGAAACCTGCTCAGCAAGCAGCGCAGCACCCGCTTGAGCTGAGCCGAAAACCTGTTCGGCATTAGCCGGTGCACCGAGATCGCTGAGATGCTGAGCCACCTGAGCCGGAGTGCGCGAAGCATTATTGGTCACGTATCCGAGTGCCAACCCGGCCCGGTGCAGGCTTTGCAAGGTGTCAACAGCACCCGGGATGGCCGTCGGCCCGGCATAGATCACGCCGTCAAGATCGCTCAGCAAGGCGTCGAAGGCGCTGATCAGGTTTTCAGTCACTCGGCTGCTGGTCTTCGTCGTCTTCGTCACCAAGATCGATGATCTCAGGATCTTCGTCACCGGTCAGCGCCTGATCAGCGAGTGCTGCTTGACGGCGCCAAGAGGCGGCTTCCTCAGCGCGGCCCACAGCTTCGAGAGCGTCCGCATAAGCACGGAATAGCCGGGGCGAGTAAGAGAAGGCGCGGTTCTTGTCCAGCTGTGGAATTTCCAGAGCAGCTAGGGCGGCGTCCTGCTGGCCCAGATCGGCTCGTGCCCCGGAGACCACCATGGCTAATTCCACCTGTCCTGCGGCGTCCAGGTCGGCGGCTTCTTCGCCACGTGCCATGTCGAGCGCTCGATCGGGGCGTCCCAGCCCGCGCTCGCTATCCGCCATCAAAGGCAAATGCACATTCGAGCCCGAGATCCTTCGGAAGGTGCGGAACTCGCGTAAGGCTTCGCCGTAATGCCCAGCAGCATAGGCGGTCAGACCCACGGCTTCTCGGACCGCGGCGAGCCGGCCACCGCGACGGCTCGCCGCCAGGGCATGCTGGAAGGCCAGTTCCGGATCCTCGTCGATCAAACGACCGGCCATCACTAAGTGCTTTGCCACCCATTCACCGTTGCGGGTTTCCAAGGTTCGCAGTTGCGCGCGAGTGACTTTATCCAGCTCTGCACCGGTCACGCCTTCCTCAATGTCTGGCGAACGCTCACGGTCAGGGCGGTTCGCGCTGCGCAGATCCCGCGGGTTGTGAACCTTAGCGGGAGCGTCCGACCGTTCACGGCGCTCCCCACGTTCACCGCCTTCGGCAGAGCGAGACGGGCCCCCGGAGTTGAACCGGCGGTAACCATTCGAGTCACGGTCCTGGGGGAACTTGCGCTCGGGACGGCTTCCGGACGTCGAACGGTCAGAGCGTTCGAAACGTTCTGGGCGGTCGCTGCGCTCAGGGCGGGCCGAGTAGCCTGGCCGATCCGGGCGTTCGAAGCGCTCTGGACGATCCTGACGGTCTTTCCAGGGAGCGCGGCGTTCGCCTCCGGAAGTTCGATCGGAACGTTGAGCAGCACCAAACCGGTCGCTTCGCGGTTGATCCGAGCGGGTCCGTTCGGATCTTGGTCTGTCGGTTCCGGAGCGGTCGAACCTTGGTTTAGCAGAGCGAGGGCTGTCTGATCTATTGCGATCCGCGCTGTTTCGATCCGCCCAAGGCCGGTCTGCCCGAGAGCCTTCCCGGGCCGGCTGTCCGTTACCAGGACGCTGCTCACCGCTGCCGTCTCTGCTTTGCGCTTCTCTTGACTGACCATTTTTGTTTTGGTCATTTCTATTGTGGCCGCTGCTACTCTGACCACCACGGTAGCCGCCTTCACGGGGCGCTCTGCGCTCTCCGTCTTCAGTTCGCCAATCTTTGCGAGGTGTTCCGCCGCTGCGGGGAGAGTTGTGGGCTGAACGAGAAGAGGCCCGCTCACCGCCGCGACCGTGAGGCGAACCGCCTTCGCGAGATCCGCGGCTCCGGTCGTTGCCACCGTATTCAGCCATTAGTACTCCTCACCCGCGAGCAGCACTGGTAGTCCGCTCTCCCCTATTGATTAGATCTCTATTCTAGTCGACTCATCCTAGCTTCAACATCTGGGGCCGGCTCCACGAAAATAAGGCTTCCTGCGTGTTCCGAATTGCATCGGCGTCCTGCACTCTTGCGGCACGCTGGAACGCTCTGCTCAGGAAACTGGCCCACCCATGAAACGGGCATAGCAGCCAATGATGAAGGGCCAATCAGCATACTTCGCATACTGTTCTTGTCCGGCGGAACCCACCGCCCAGCCCTCGTGAAGCAGACTGACAGTCGTTCCCTCGTGCTGTGCTGCAAAGCGCACCGAAAGTCTGGTGGGCATCGTCGGATCACCGCCGAGATAAAAGTCCAAGGCGATCGTTGTTGGCTGTTGCCAGTCCAGCACATTGGCCCATAGATGCTGCCTTCCGTCCAGGGCCTCTTCGAGCAGGGATTGCCTCTCAAAACCGAGGTGCGAATCTACCCCGAAAGCGCTGTAATCAGCGAGCGGCCACCAGAGATGGATCAGATCGGTGAATGCTTCAAAGGCCTGTTCTGGAGGTACCCGCACCAGAACATTGACCTGACGGGGCGGTGGAGCTGAGGTCGCCGGAGGATCGTTTGGCTCTGGGTGAGAGAACAGTCCATCCATAGTGTTCAAGGATATCCGGTTGTTTCGCGCGGGTGGTGGGTGTTCTGTCCCGATGTGGTGCGCGCGTTGTGGCTTTGGTTTGGTGTTTGGCGCGGGTGGTGGGGGTTTTGTTCCGGGGTTGTGTGGCCGGGTGCCCGGGTGGTGTGTTGTGTTTTAAGTGGTTCAACCCCTAGCGTCGTTGCTAGGGGTTGATCCTTTTGAGGTGTTGTCCGGCGGTGTCCTACTCTCCCACACCCTTCCGAGTGCAGTACCATG
>NZ_JBDLLW010000003.1:0-347754 GCF_043789415.1 Psychromicrobium ferritrahens
CGAACGCTGCTCGGCGGAGCGCGGGCTGGCCGGGGAGGTCCCGGCCTTGTTCTTCGCCACCACCGAGAAGAAGTACCCCTCCTGGGCGGTGGGCAGGCTAACAGTGGCGGTGGTCGCCGTCGTCGCTGGCATGGTCTGGAAGACCGCATCGCCGCGATAGATGGTCAGGGTATAGCTCATATTGTTATCGCCGTTGCCGTCCGGCGCATTCCAGTCCACTTGCGCCCGGTTCGAGTCCCCCACCTGGCTGGTGGCTTTCGACGTCGGGGCCGCAGGGGCCGCTGGCGGCCCAGCCGGGGTCTCTTTGACCGAATATGCGCTCCAGGCGCTCGGATCCTTGGCGTTGTTGACCGCCTGGACCCGGAAAGTATAAGCAGTACCATTGCTCAACCCGGTCCAGACCAGGCTGTTCCCGGTGACCCCGGTCTTCTGCGGGTTCTGCCCAGCCGGAGTTGGCGAGATCTGCACATTGAACTTCTTCACCGGGGTGAATTCACCCACCGGGGTCACCCAGTTGACGGTGATCTGTTTGTCACCGAATTTCGTCGAAGGGGCCGCTGGAGCATCCGGGGCGGTATCCGGGATCGCCGAGGCGGAAACCCCTGACGCAGGAGAATCTCCCACCTGGTTCTTGGCGATCACGCTGAAGGTATAGCTCTGACCGTTCTTCAAGCCGGTGATCACACAGGTGTTGCTGGGGCATTCCTGCTGCCCGCCGCCCGAGATCCGCACAATATAAGAGGTGATCGGCGAACCGTTATCGGCCGAAGGCGACCAGTTCAGGATCACCGATTTGCTCTTGGCCTCCACAATGCGCGGAGTACTCGGCGCATCCGGTTTGCCCTTCACATTGAGGTGAATCCGGCCGTTGACCCGCCGGGCGGAATCCCCGGTGGCATCCTCCACCGTGTAGCGCACCACGACGGCGCCCTTGAAATTCTCATCGGTGGAGACGTCAATATGATCGCCCTTGATCCCTGCGCTCACCGCGGTACCGCCCACCTCGACCACTACATCACTCAGCGAAAGCGGCGTCTCCGGGAAAGGATTCACATCGTTGCTCAGCACCGCAACCGAATTGCTCCGGCCAGCCAGCGCGTCATCGACGAAGTCGTCGTTCGCCACCGCCAAGGGCTTATTGGTCGAGGTGGCCACCACACTGAGCTGGGCCTTGACTGCAGGGCTCTTGCCGTCGGTGACTTGGAGCGGGATGATGCCGTTCGCTCCGGCCTTGACGTCGCCCTTGACCTGGATCTTCAGCGTCTTATCGTTCAGCGAGACATCGAAGTCCGAGGGGGTCTCACCATCCAGGCTGAACTTGAGGTTCGGATTGTCATCCGGGTCCGGGTCCTTGGCCAGGGTGCTCAGATCAACTTCCTTGGCCTCCCCCTTCGCCACCTCGACGCTTGAGCTGGTGAACTGCGGAGGTAGGTTCTGCGAGGGATCCCGCTTCACATCGACCATCACGGTGAGCGTGGATTTCAGCACATCGTCGTCCTGCGGGTTGGCACCATCCATCACTTCAAAAGTAATCGAGCCCTGGCCGTAGAAATCAGGCTTGGCGTGGTAGATGATCGAGGTTCCGTTGCCGCCGATCAGATCGCTGCCCTTATCTGAGCCGATCAAGGCAATCTTGTCCGCCTGAGTCAGCTTGGGCGAACGGCCATCCCGCACCTTAACCCACTCGTTCAAGTCGAGTGTCGCGCTCTTCCCCGCGGTCACTTGGAGGTGATCGTTCTTGGAGAGCACCGGATATTGCTTGCCCAAGCCGGGAACCCAGATGATCGCGGTGGCCTTCAAGCCGTCGACGTCGGTCACTGTATAGGGGATGAGCTGCGGATCCTTGGTCAGAGTGACCCTGATGTTACCGCCGGTGCCGACGCTCACGCCATCATGAACCGATTCGATAGTGAGCTCATCGGCTACGCCGTCCGGGTCTTCATCGTTCTTCAGCACCGGAACATCGACGGCGGTCTTGCCCAGTGTCTCCTGCTCGGTGACGTGGTCATCCCGGGCGATCGGCGCCTGCAAGAGAGCCGCCGCGGTGACCTTCATCTTGATATTCGCCCGGGCCGTGGACTTGCCGTCCGAGACGGTGTAGTTCATCGTATAGGTTCCCTCATTGGGCGGCGAGGTCAGGATCACCCTGCCCTGGTCGCTCACCCGGGGCTTCAATGACTCGGGCCCGTTGAAGGCGTTCTTATCGACCTTGAGCGGATCGCCGTCCGGATCGGAGTCGTTCAGCAGCACATCGAGCGCCACATTGCGCCCGGGCCGCATGGAGATCTCGTCATCATTGGCCACCGGAGGGTGATTGGTCACCTCGATGGGTGCGACGCCGACCCGTACGGTTCCGGTTGACTCGGCTCCGAGCCGATCCCGCACCCGGTAGCTGAAGGTATCGGTGCCCGCGGCGGAGGTCGCCGCAATATAGGAGATGTAATTACTGCCCACCGTGGCGGTACCCAGGCTCGGAGGCTGATCGATGCCCACTAATTCCACGGAGTCGCCGTCGGGATCGATCCCGTCGAGCGGCACCTGGATCTGCTGGCTGGTCCCGGCGATCACTCGCCCGGTCAACGCCTTCGGCGTCGGCGCGGCGTTGCTCGCCGGATTGGCGGGCAAGACGTGGAGCGTCACCCGGGCGGAATCCTTCTGTCCGGAGGCATTCGTCACTTCATAGATGCCGGTATAGGTGCCAGCGGTCGGTCCGGCCAGGAAACGTAGCTGATCCTGATCGACGAAGAGCTTGCCCTTGGCAGCCTCAGGAGCCTGGACCAGTTTGGGGGATTTCAGCGGCTTGCCATTCGGATCGCTGTCATTGGCGAGCACCTTGATATTCACCACGTCATTGGCCCGCACGGTGGCTTCATCGTCCTTGGCCAGCGGCGGCAGTTGCTTCGAGGGCGACTGAATCGGGATCACGCTCACCACTCCGGTGCTGGAACCGGCGGCGTTGGCCACCACGTATTTCAGCTCGAGCGGTGCATTGAGCCCTCGCAAATCGCTCACCTTGAGCACATTATGGTCCAGCACGGTCGCGGAGATCGGCGAATTAGCCGGGGTCTGCACCGATTTCACCACGAGCACACCGCCCGAAGGGTCAGTGTCATTACCCAGCACATCCACCAGGGTTGAGCCACCCGCGGGCAGTAGTGCCATATCCTTCACCGCGATCGGCGGAGCGTCCTGCTGCTTTGCCGCGACCTCGATCCGGATCAGCCCGGTGGCGCTCTGCGGGCCATTGCTCACCTGGTAGGTGAGGTAGACAGAACCCGAGGTGCTGCTCTGGAAAGTAAAGGTGTTGTCATCTGCGGTATCTGAAATCTTCACCGTGTTATTCCGCTCGACGCTCGCCAGCCGCAGACCGGTGCCCGAAGGATCGACGTCGTTCTTCAGTGGCGCAACCGTCAGCGGCTGCCCCACGACGGTGCGGAAGAAGTCAGCATTGGCCACAGGCGGTGCCCCGCCGGAGGGTTTCACATTGACCTTGAGTTGCGTTGAGGTCTGGCTGCGGCCATCGGAGACCGTGAGAGTGATGGTCTTCAACCCCGCGGACTGTCCAAGATCCGCGTACGTCAGCTCACCGTCGGGAGTGGTCTTCACGGTGGCGGAGTTATCGTCGGATTTAGCACTCACCAGGAACACGTCGTCGCCGTCGGGGTCAGCCCAGTCGGAGAGTACGTTCTGGGTGAGCGATTGCCCCTGTTCCAGGAGCATCGTGGTGTTGCGTCGCAGCACCGGAGGATTGTTCACCGAATCCGGCACCACGCTGATCGCCACCGAGGTGGAGGCCGAGCCGCTGCGGCCGTCGTCGGCGGTGTAGTTGAACTGGTCGGAGGTGATCGTGGTGTTCGCCGGAACCGTGATCTGAAGCCCGGTGCCGCCGTAGACTGTCTGTAACTGCCCGATCTTAGGCTGCCCGGAGGGCGGCTGCACGGTGAGCACATCGCCGTCCGGGTCGGAGTCGTTGTAGAGCACGGGTAGCAAGGTGGTCCGGCCAGCTCGCACCCCGAACTCATCGGGCTTCACTTCCGGGGGACGGTTCGGCTTGGTGCGGTCCGGCAGGGTATTGACGAAGTTCGGGTCGGCTGAATCCTTCTTGGAATCGGCATTGTTCTTGGTCTGGGTTTCCAGGTCCTGCCAGTTGTCCACCAGCACCATATTCTCGTTGACCAGCCAGACCTTGCCGCCGTTGACATCGTTGAGCACCACGACGTCGCGATTCTGCCGGAAGACCAATTGTGAGGCGGCGGAGGCCTGTGGCACATTCACCGGGGTGTTGTCGCCGCCCTGGCAGTAGTGCAGGTACTTATTGACGCCGGACCAGGCCATGTGGATGCAGCCGGCCTGCTGAATCGGCTCTGCCGGATTCCCGGTCGATTTCAGATCAAAGATCTGCGGGCTGGAGCCGTCCAGCGGCTGCTGGATCAAGCCATTGGAGGTGCCGATCGCCACGAACCCGGCCTCGGTGCCGTGTTGTTGTAGCTTGGCTCCGCTGGCGTGATCGACACTGACCGTCTTATTGCCGGGCAGGTAGAGTTTCGAAGCCTCGGGGTCGAAGACCACCGGCTGATCCCCGACCACGGTGATCTGAAGTTCGGAATCGGTGCTCAGTCCGTCGATCTTGCTGGTCTTCTGCTCTTTGATCGAGCCGTTGTCATCCACGGTGGTGCTGCTCAGCGTGCCGGTCTTGCCGTCCACGGCGTAGATCGTGTCGTTGAGGCCGACCACGACGGCGGGGTTCTGCACGTCGCTCAGGATCGGCTTGCTGGACTTGTCGTCAAAGGAACCCGCGGTGCTCGCGGTAGCCGCCCAGACGCTCTTCTTGCTGCGGTCCACCAGGGACAGCACCGAGCTGCCCAGCGAAGTCTGCTTGTTCCCGCCCAGCTTGGTTTCGGGTTGCAGCGCCATATCGGGAACGCTCACCGGGGAGAGGATCGACCCTGAGTCGTTGTCCATGAAGACATTGCTGGCTTGCTGTAGCACATCGAAACCGCTCGTGGTGGCGTTGAATCCGCCGTCCAAGACCTGGGACTGATAGTTCAGATGCCCCACCAGGTTCTTGCCCTTATTCGTCACCCAGACGCTGCCGTCGTTGAGGTTCACATCAGCCGTGGTGAAACCCGGATAAATCACCGCGCCTGCGACCACCAGCGCACCGACGACGGTGAGAGAGCCAGCGGCGATAAAGCGAGATTTGTTCTTGAGTCTCTGGGTGATGTTCGTCAAGGCCATGAGGTTAAGGTTCCGAACTGTTTTTAGACGCGAGTGATACAGCGAGCGCCGGACTCCGCAGGGATCGGGCGGTGCCTGAGCATCTACCAGTTTGCCCGCCAATTAGCATTATTGCAATGGGGAGGACTCCCCATTGCCCCCGCTGAGGGTGCGTCCTACCAGCGGAGCTCAGTCGAGTACGAGCCCTCGGCCAAGGCCTCTGCTCAGCAGGATCGGATGCACATCGCCGAAGCCCCGGACATGCTCAACGGCTTGCGGAGTCAGCACATAACGCTCATCGGATTGCAACGCAGCAGCGGTCATATCGTCGACCAGCACCGACCCGGGTTCGGCGAGCGCAGTCAGCCTGGCCGCCAGATTCACCGTGGGACCGTAGATATCGCCGAGCCGGGAGAGAATTCGGCCCCACACCATGGAGACCCTGGCCTGCGGCAGAATCTCATCCTCGGTGAAGGCTTGGGCTAGCGCGAGCGAGATCTCCGCTCCGGCGATCGGGGTTTCGGCGGTGTAGAGGACTTCATCACCGATCGTCTTGATCAATCTGCCGCCACCGACGGAGATGATCTCGGCGCATTTGTTCTCGAACCTCTGCACCAGCTGGGCCAGAGTCTTCTCGTTCATTCGTCGAGAGAGCGTGGTGTAACTGACCAGATCGGCGAAACCCACGGCCCTGGCCAGCGGCAGCGGCGCGTCGTCCTCATCGCCATCACGACCCTCTTCACTGGCGTCCAGACCTGCCTGGGCGCGCACCGCCATCCGCTGCACACCGGCGGCGAGTTGCCTGCGCCAGGCATAAACCAGGATCTCCTGCAGCGGTTCGATCAGCTCCGGCAAGGCGCTGACCAGTTCGCGCCTGGCATCCGCATCGCTGAGCCCACGTTGCGCCACCAGATCCTCCACCATTGCCTCGACCTGCCAGACCACGATGCGATCAGTCATCTGCCCCACCGCACGGGTCAGGGATATCGCGGCGTCTTCGGTGAGCTTGTCCTCCCGGACCAGGTTGATAATCGTCGAGAGGGCCCGCTCGTCGCTCGGGGTGAAGGCCTTGTCGTCATCGCCTAGATTGGGAAACCCCAGGGCGCGCCAGATCTTCCGGGCGGAGAGCAGCGAGACTCCGGCTTCTGCGGCCACCTCCCTGCGGCGCAGGCTGCGTTCACCGCCGAGCAGTGTTGACTCCAGGGCACGAATGTTCTGCCGTACCGCGGTGGGCACAGCGGTTTCATCCGGAATTTGCTCTTCGAGACCCGGAGCGACCGGCGCGGCTGGGATCGGCGCGGTCGCAGGGGGCTCGGTGGAAACCGGCTCGGTGGGAATCTGCTCGGTGGGAATTTGCTCGGTGCCAGCGGTTTCAGTGGCGTCTGAGAGGGGCTCAGCGTCTGGGGTCTGCATACCCCTCCTGCCCGCCGTCGAACCGCTGACCTTTGAGCAGCTGACCATCGGAACGGCCGCCGTCGAAACCTAAAAACTGTGCGGGGTAGCCGTTCTCAGCGCCGAGGGCGAAGTGTTCACCCGCCGGGCGCTCCGGAGCCAGCATCGCGGAATGAGGCAACTCGGCAATGGCTTCCAAAACCAGGTTCTTGAACACCGTCACCTCCGGCACCTCTCGCAATATCATCGTCTCCCCCAAACCCGAGATCAAGGTTATCTGCCCGGAACG
This sequence comes from Psychromicrobium ferritrahens, assembly GCF_043789415.1. Classification (NCBI taxonomy): domain Bacteria; kingdom Bacillati; phylum Actinomycetota; class Actinomycetes; order Micrococcales; family Micrococcaceae; genus Psychromicrobium; species Psychromicrobium ferritrahens. The sequence continues at coordinate 6,899 of NZ_JBDLLW010000003.1, forward strand.
GGACATCCTTTGGAAGACTCCCTGATGAGCGCTCAGGCTCTGCAAGGTATAGAGCGGCACATCACGGTGCTTCCGGGCCAGCATCCCCTCCCTGACGACGATACGACGATTGGTCAGGATGAGTCGAGTGGATAACCAGCGCAGATACTTTGCTAAGCAAAAGAACAGGAAAAATCCTGCCGCGAGGAGGAAGACGGCGATCGTCGCAGGCAACTGCCAGCCCGCAGCGACCCCGGTCCAGGAAGCTCGGCTGAGCCAGGCACTCAGCACCCCCAGCACGGTCGGCAAGAGGATCGCGATGATGGCCGGCCAGAACAGCATCCTTGCGTGCGGCCTGCTGGAGACGATCATCTGCTCTCCAGGCAGCAGCCAGCTACGCATAGCTTCCTTCTGCTTTACGCAGATGGACGACGTCGGCCGCTGAGACAGCGGTGGTAGAGCCTTGAGCGTCGGTGACCAGCAGCGCACCGCTGGCATTCAGGCCGGTAGCGGTGCCGTAGAGGAACTTCCCACCCGGCAGTTCGGCACGCACGTGCTGACCGAGGCTGATCAGCAGTTCGCTGACCTCTTCCAGTACGCTGGGCTCGCCTTCGGAAGGACGCCGTTGAGCCTGCCCGTCCACCGCGAGGAATCGCCGGTAAAGGGCATGGAAACGATGCACATAGTCCTCGATCAGGATATTTCTATCGAGCGTCGTGCCGCCGGCTACCAGCACCGAGGTGGCGGTAGCGGTGGGCAGTTCATCGGCGAGCTGGGAAATATTGACCCCGCTGCCCACCACGATGGCCGGTGCTTCACCGATCGCCAGCACCAGCTGAGCGAGTACCCCGCTGATCTTCTTAACGGTGCCTTCCGCGTCGGTGACCACCACATCATTGGGCCATTTGAGTTGTGCCTGCAGCCCGGCTCTGTGGTTCAACGTCTGGCAGATCGCAACGGCGCTCATCATGCTCAGCCAGCCGAAGGACTCCACCGGAATCCCCGCCGGGCGCAGCAAAAGGCTCAGCGTGAGTGCGCCGCCGGTGGGCACCTGCCAGCAGCGATCCATCCGGCCGCGCCCCTGACGCTGCTCCTCGGCGAGCAGCAAACTGAGTTCGGGCCAGGCAGCAGCAGAGCCGCTGGCGTTCTCGGCCATCACGGTGTTGGTCGAACCGGTGACCGCGAGCCATTCCAAGCGGTTCAGTGGGCCTTCTGGCGCGAGCAATCGTCGGCGCAGGGCGGGAACATCGAGCGGCTGACGCGACTGCTTGACGGCACGATTCATGCTCCGATCCTACCCATCCAGAACCGACTGCCGTGGACTGAGCGGAGTCTTGAGCGCAAAACGACTTCGCTCAGTCGAGGAAGAGGTCCTTGAGCAGTTCGTCCTCGGCCGCACCCAGACTGTAGCCGGTGAAGTCGCTCACGCCCTCTTCTGTGAGCACCGATTCGTCGGTGAAGAAGTTCCCGGTGGACTGAGTGCTGGGCCTGCTCAGAATCGCGTGTGCCGCATCGGCCATAATGTCGGCGCTGCGCGAAAGTCTTGCTGAGGACTCTCCGCCGAGCACATTGCGGATCGCCGCGGTGTCGATCGTGGTGACAGGCCAGAGCGAGTTGACCGCGATGCCATCGCCCTTGAGTTCTTCGGTGAGGCCGATCGTGGTCATACTCATACCGTATTTGGCCATCGTGTACGCCAAGTGCTCGCCGAACCACTTCGGGTTCATATTCAACGGCGGTGAAAGGGTCAGAATATGGCCGTTGGCGGACTCGCGTAGCGCTGGAAGCGCCAGCTTGGAGAGCAGGAAGGTACCGCGGACATTGATATCCGCCATCAGGTCATAGCGTTTCATGGAGAGCTTATCGGTGTTCGACAGGTCGATCGCGGAGGCGTTGTTGATCACGATGTCGATGCCGCCAAAGGCTTCCAGGGTGGCGGCAACGGCGCGGGCGACGTCGTCGTCGTTCCGGACATCCCCGATGATCGGCAAGGCTTCGCCGCCCGCCTGGCGGATCTGCTCAGCGGCGGTGTGCACAGTGCCTTCTAAAGCCGGATGCGGCTGATCTGTTTTGGCCAGCAGCGCGATCTTCGCACCGTCGCGGGCGGCGCGCAATGCGATGGCTAAGCCAATCCCCCGGCTTCCGCCGGACATCAGAATGACTTTTCCAGCCAATGATCGTCCCGGTGCCGCCTGATATCCCCTGCTTTGTTCAGTCATGAACCAAGACTATAACGGAAGCCCAAAAAATGTTACCCGCAAGTAACTTGCCACTTCGACCTGAGGTTTTTTGTAGGATTCATACATCAGTACCCCGGCTTAAGCTGACTAAGCTGGGGAAGGATTTAGAGGAATTGCCCAAAGGAGCCGGTACGAACATGAGCCACGACCTGACCACGACCGCGGGAAAGATCGCAGATTTCCGCGACCGGATCGCGGCTGCGGCCCAGCCCTCCGGCCTTGAAGCCATCGAAAAACAGCACGCTCGGGGTAAGAACACCGCCCGGGAACGTATTGATCTGCTGCTCGACGAAGACTCCTTCGTCGAATTCGACGCGCTGGCCACGCACCGTTCCACCGCCTTCGGGATGGAGAAGAAAAAGCTCCTGGGCGACGGCGTGGTCTCGGGCTACGGCACCGTCGATGGCCGCCTGGTGGCGATCTACAGCCAGGATTTCTCGGTGTACGGCGGCTCACTGAGCCAGGTCAACGGCGAGAAGATCGTCAAGGTCCAGGAGTTTGCGCTGCGCAACGGCTGCCCTGTGGTCGGCATCAACGACGGCGGCGGCGCGCGCATCCAGGAGGGCGTGGCCTCGCTCGCGATGTTCGCGGATATTTTCCGCAATAACGTCCATGCCTCAGGAGTGGTACCGCAGATCTCGCTCATCATGGGACCCTGTGCCGGCGGCGCCGCCTACTCCCCCGCGCTCACCGACTACGTCGTGATGGTGGATAAGACCAGCCATATGTTCATCACCGGCCCCGATGTGATCAAGACCGTCACCGGCGAGGATGTGGATATGGAGACCCTCGGCGGCGCGCGTCAGCACAATGCCACCACCGGCACCTCGACCTATCTGGCCGCCGACGAAACAGACGCCATTGAATTCGTCCGCGAACTGCTGGATTTCCTGCCCTCCAACAACCTCTCGGAATCTCCGCTCACCGAGCACGACCAGGAGGCCGAGATCGACGACGCCGATCTGGTTCTCGACACCCTGATCCCGGATTCTGCCAATCAGCCTTACGATATGCGGACCGTGATCGAGGGGATCATCGACGACGGGCACTTCCTGGAGATGCAGTCGCTCTACGCCCCTAATGTGATCATCGGCTACGGCCGGGTCGAAGGGCACACGGTGGGCATCGTGGCCAACCAGCCGATGCAGTTCGCCGGCACCCTGGACATCAACGCTTCAGAGAAGGCCGCTCGCTTCGTCCGGCACTGCGACGCCTTCAATATCCCGATCCTGACCCTGGTGGATGTGCCCGGGTTCCTGCCGGGCAAGGACCAGGAATTCCAGGGCATCATCCGACGCGGCGCCAAGCTGCTCTACGCCTACGCCGAGGCTACCGTGCCCAAGCTGACGGTGATCACCCGGAAGGCCTATGGCGGCGCCTACATCGTGATGGGCTCCAAGAAGCTCGGTGCTGACTTGAACTTCGCTTGGCCCACCGCGCAGATCGGCGTGATGGGTGCTCAGGGCGCGGTCAATATCCTGTACCGCCGCGAACTGGCTGCTGCTGCCGCAGAGGGTGCTGATGTGGAAGCCCGGCGCGCTGAACTGATCCAGCAGTACGAGGAAGAGCTGCTCAACCCCTATCAGGCGGCTCAGCTGGGTTATATCGACGCCGTGATCGCTCCCTCAGAAACCAGGGTCCAGTTAATCAAGGGCTTGCGAGCGCTGCGCGATAAGCGTGCTGCGCTGCCCGCCAAGAAGCACGGGAACATTCCCCTATGACCCCCAGCGACCCCCTAGCTTCGCAGGCTCAGCCAGGTAACCCTGCCACTGTGGACCCATCCCAACCTTCGCAAGCTCAGGCCGGGGCCCTCCATAACGCCTCTCCCGCTTCGCAAGCTCAACGTGAGCCTCTCGGCGTTACGGCTCCAGGTCAGGGGCCCCACCCTATGATCCTCCCCACTGCCTCCCAACCTTCGCAGACTCAGGCCGGGGCCCTCGACAGCGTGGGCCCATCCCAAGACTCGCAAGCTCAGGCCGTTGAAGCCAGCGTCGAGGCGGAGAGCCCGCTGTTCCAGGTGACCAAGGGAAATCCCAGCGCAGAGGAACTGGCCGCTCTGACCGCCGTCGTGCTCGCACTGTCTGCCGCAACGGAAGCCGAGGACGACGTCCCCAGCTCGCACCGCCGTAGCTGGATCCGACGCAGCAATCTTCGGCTGGCCCCCGCCCCTGGCCCAGGAGCTTGGAAGCGCAGCAGCTGGCGCTGACTCGCTCGACCTTCGGACCGCGCGCCGGGAGGACACCGGGACTAGCGGAACCCGGACAGTGAGAAAGTGGCCTTGGTTAAAACATCCGATTAGGCTCACGGTGTGACCGAAAACACCAAACCAAGCAGAACCCCTTCCGCCATCGACGCCGTTGCCGAGGAATATGCCCAACAGCTCTTCGTGCTCGCTCCGGAACTCGCCACCAGCCTCGGCTTCCCCGGCCATGAGACTGAATATCACGATCATTCCCCCGCTGGATTCGCCGCCGTTGACGAACTGAATCGCCGCACCCTGGCGCGGCTGGATGCCCTCGACCCCGATGATGCAGTTGACCGGGTGACCCTGGACGCAATGCGTGAACGGCTCTGGCTGGACATCGAGTTCCACGAAAGCGGCTGGGACCTGGCCGAGCTGAACAACATCGCCTCCCCCGCACAGGGAATCCGGGCCGCTTTCGATTTGATGCCCACCGAGACCGCTGAGCAGTGGGAGCACATCGCCGGGCTGATGCACAGCGTCCCTGGTGCCATCGAAGGCTATATCGAGTCCTTGCGCACCGCCCGGGACCAAGGCAAGGTCTCAGCGGCACGCCAGGTCGATATCGTGATCGAGCAGACCGGCAAATACGGCGCTGATGGCGGGTTCTTCGACAAGCTCGCCGAAGAGGGAACGCCGAAGTCGCCCCAGGCACCGCTCGCCGAAGGCGCGGAGCTGGCCAAACAGGCCTATCGCGGCCTCGCCTCCTTCCTGCAGAACGAGCTGCGCCCCGCAGCACCGGCTAAGGACGCGGTAGGTCGTGAACGCTACGCCCTGGCCTCCCGGGCCTTCCTGGGAGCCACCGTGGATCTCGAGGACACCTATCACTGGGGCGTCGAGGAACTCGACCGGATCATCGCCGAACAGCAAGCCGTCGCCGAGCAGATCAAAGCCGGGGCGAGCATCGAGGAGGCCAAGGAACTGCTCAACCAGGATCCAGCCCGGCAGATCAAGGGCACCGAGGCTCTCACTTCGTGGATGCAGGGGCTCTCTGACACCGCGGTCAGGGAACTTGCCGACGTGCACTTCGACATCCCGGACATTATGAAGAAGCTGGAATGCATGATCGCCCCGACCCAGGACGGCGGCATCTACTACACGCCGCCGAGCGATGACTTCTCCAGGCCGGGCCGGATGTGGTGGTCGGTTCCCGAGGGCGAGGACAGCTTCACCACCTGGAGCGAGACCACCACGGTCTACCACGAAGGAGTTCCCGGCCATCATCTGCAATGCGCCACAGCCGCGTATCAGAGCGGTTTGCTCAATATGTGGCGGCGCAACCTGTGCTGGGTTTCCGGCCACGGCGAGGGCTGGGCGCTCTATGCCGAGCGGCTGATGGATCAGCTGGGTTATCTGAGCGATCCCGGCGACAAAATGGGCATGCTGGACGGCCAGCGGATGCGCGCCGCGCGCGTGGTCTTCGATATCGGCGTCCACCTGGAACTGGAGATCCCCGAGCGCTGGGGCTCCGGCACCTGGACGGCGGAAGCCGGCCTGGATTTCCTGCGCAAGAATCTGGATATCAGCGAAGGGCAACTCAACTTCGAGTACCTGAGGTACCTGGGCTGGCCGGGGCAGGCACCGTCGTACAAGGTGGGCCAGCGCATCTGGGAGCAGATCCGCGGCGAACGGGAGCAGCGCGAGGGCGAGAACTTCGACGTCAAAGCCTTCCACACCGAAGCGCTGAACCTGGGCGGTCTGCCGCTCGACGTGCTGAAGAAGGCTTTACTCGGCTGAACAGCCCTGACCGAGGCTGCACCAGCAAAGCGATTCAAATGTGCTTCAAAGCAAGCCGGGGCACGTCTTGCTGGTGCAGTCTTTCCCGGCCGGGATAATCTAAGCGCAGTCGTATTTTCTTGACCAAGGGGAGACCATGATCATCGTTACCAGCAATGACGTTCCAGGCTACAAAATAGACGCTATTTTCGGCGAGGTGATGGGCCTGACCGTGCGTGCTCGAAACATCGGCGCGAACATCACCGCGGGATTCCGTTCGCTGGGTGGTGGCGAGCTGCCGGAAATGACCAAGGCGCTCTATGAAAGCCGCCACGAAGTGATGAACCGGATGGTCAACGAAGCTCAGCAGAAGGGTGCCAACGCGATTATCGCGATGCGCTTCGATACCTCGGAAATGGGACAGACCTGGACCGAGGTCTGCGCCTATGGCACCGCCGCTTTTGTGATCCCGTTAGCGGCCGGGGAGCCGGGAGCCACCGGGCAATCGGCGTATCTCGCGCGGAACCCTCAGACGCCGGTGCAGCCGCAGGCTCCGCAAATGCCGCCGAACGTTCAGCAGGCCTGGTGACTGCACGACTGATCCTGGCTTCGGCCTCCCCGGCCAGAACCAAGCTGCTGAGCGAGGCAGGCATCACGCATAGCGTATTGGTCTCCGACGTCGACGAAGAAGCCCTGACCGCCCAGCAGGGGGTAACGGATCCGCATGACACCGCGTTACTCTTAGCGCGGGCCAAAGCCGAAGCGGTGGCCGCGCTGGCAGAGAGCCAGGGCGCCCTGGTGCTGGGTTGCGACTCGGTCTTCGAGCTCGACGGCGTCGCCTACGGCAAGCCCTATGAAGCCGAAGTCGCGAAGCGCCGGATCGCCGCAATGAGTGGCCGGAGCGGCGTGCTGCACACCGGGCACTGGCTGGTTGACAATCGCTCAACCGCTGCTGCGGGGCACGGCACGGTGGCCTCCGCCACGGTGCAGTTCGCTGAACTCAGCGATGCCGAGATAACGGCCTATGTGGCCACCGGCGAGCCGTTGCAGGTCGCAGGTTCCTTCACCATTGACAGCTTAGGCGGCGCCTTCATTACGAGCGTCACCGGGGATCCGCATACCGTCGTCGGGCTCTCGGTCTCCACGCTGCGCGAACTGCTAGCGAAGTATCAGGTGGGGATCACTGAATTATGGGGTTCGCGAAGCACCGCAGAACCATAGACTAGGAGAGACCCGGATCGAGGAGGACGATCTATTGTGAATGCCGCGGGATTCTCAGGCCATGGCCTCGCTACCGCGGTCCGCCAGCGCCCGGCTCTCACCGATCAGGCGTTTCAGCGAAAAGCCTTTTCCGCACATCAGCGATTGGCTGAGCACAGCACAATAGACAACTCACTACGGCCTCTGGTGCGGGCATCCTGGGAACGATCGCTCCGTCACCTGGGTCCAGGGCCCGCCCACCGCCCCGCGACGATCTGGGATGAACAACAGCTCAGGGAGTATCGAGAGCGGCATCCGCTGGCGGCCATTATGCCGGTCATCCAGCAGTTGCTGATCGCCCCGGCAGCGAGCAGCGGATTGTTGGTCGCAGTGGGCGATCAGCGAGGCAGGCTGCTCTGGGTGGACGGCGATCGGAGATTGCGAGGCCTTGCCGAGGAGGCCGGTTTTCTCCCGGGCACGGACTGGTCGGAAGCCGCGATGGGCACCTGCGCCCCGGGCACCGCGCTGGCCATCGGCCAAGGCGTGCAGATCGCCGGGGCAGAGCACTTCAATCAGATCGTCTGCACCTGGAACTGCACTGCGGTGCCGCTCGAAGACCCGCAGAGCGGTGAGCTACTCGGCGTCATTGATATCTCAGGTGGTTCCTCCGCCGTGGCCGCGCATTCCCTCGCGCTCGTGCAGGCAGCGGTCACCGCAGCCAGCACCGAGCTGAGCCTGCAACGCTTGCGCCATCAGCTCTCCAGCACATCCCGGCGGGCTCCGCGAAAAGCACCGGTTCCCGGGTTGCTCGCCAAATCCGGGAAACTGAATCTGCTCTCGGTGCTGGGCCGTGATCGTGGCCTGGTGCAGTCCGGCAGCCGCTCGGTGCTGCTCAGCGAACGCCATAGCGAGCTGATCTGCGTGCTGGCGCTGCACCCCAAAGGGTTGTCCGCCGAAGAGCTGGGCCAGCTGGCCTATGCCGAGGCTACGCCCGCGAGCACGATCCGCGCCGAGTTACTCAGGCTGCGCAGGCTTTTGCAGGAAGCGGAGCACCCGGTGTCTCTGCTTTCCCGGCCTTATCGGCTGGCGCACGGCATGGTGCTGGACGCCCAGCGGGTCCTCGAGCACCTCGATCGCGGGGCGCATCGGCTGGCCCTGGCCGCTTATCCGGGACAATTGCTCCCCCGCTCGGTGGCTCCGGCAGTCGTCGAATTCCGCCAGCGAGTGAGTTACAGGCTGCGAGAAGCGATGCTCAGTGACGCCAGCTCCGAGGTGCTGCTGCGCTATCTGGAATTGCCCGAAGCCGGTTACGACGCCGAAGCCTGGCAGACCACACTCAAACTGCTCCCAGCCCGATCCCCGAAACGCGCGGCCGTGGTGTCGCATTTAGAGCTACTCAGACCCTGAAATCGCTGCTGAAGATATCACTTCAGTATCGATTTGTCTGAGGGATGGCCTATGCAACCCCAATGCAACGCATCCCGGTTTAGGGTGGGTGCATGACAAGGACGTCTCAAACAGCTATTTCCTCCATCAGCGGTTCCGATCTCGGGAGCGCCGGTTCAGGGGGTGCAGGCCAGAGCCCGGAGGTTGCCTTCGAGCAAGCCCGGCAAGAGCAAGGGAAGCTTCTAGCGGCCCGAGTCGGCTCGGTAGCTTCATTGCTCTCCCCTGAGGGGTGGGTCTGAGATGTTCTTCCATTGCACGCAATCCCCGATGGTGCCTCAGGACTTCTACCGGAAGTGCATCGAAGAGGAGTTCGAGGTCTTCCAGACCCCACTCGGCAGGGACGGCCGCCCCGCGGGCTGTTCAACTCTCCAGCAATCAGCCGGTGACCAGCTGTTGCACTACCGGCATCGCCAGGCAGTCAGCCGTACCGTCAACCAGCCTCGCTGCCAGAATTCAAACGAGGGGCGTCCCGGCCGCATGCAGCGCTGATCATACTGGCAGCACGATCAACCCCGCAGGGAAGGTCTTCAGACCAGACCGGGTTCACCCCGCAGCCCGATTCGCTGAACCGTAGTCTCTACTGCGCCAGCCGCTAGGCCGCTGGGTGCCGGTGCACTGGATACTGATCCACTGCGTCGCCGGTTCTGGATGCTCACGAGCCACTTTGTAGAATCTCTACAACAAAATGACGCAATACACGCAGAATCGGCATGAGGACTCAGCGAAACCCTCACAAAAGCGCTAGGCTCCAGATTGGATTGATGTAGAAGGAGTCTTAGTGTCGAATCTCAGTGTTCCCACGATCACCAAGGTGCTTATTGCCAATCGAGGTGAAATTGCCGTCAGGGTGGCCCGGGCAGCGCGTGATGAAGGCATCGCCTCCGTTGCCGTCTACGCCGAACCGGATCGCGATGCCCTGCACGTGCGCCTCGCGGACGAGGCCTGGGCGCTCGGTGGCCAGACCGCGGCCGATTCTTATCTGCAAATGGACAAGCTGCTCGAGGTGGCAGCCCAATCCGGCGCGGACGCCGTCCATCCCGGCTATGGCTTCCTCTCCGAAAATGCCGAATTCGCTCAGAAGGTCTTAGACGCCGGACTGGTCTGGATCGGCCCCTCCCCCGAAGCGATCTCCCAGCTGGGCGATAAGGTCCAGGCCCGGCACATCGCCGAAAAAGTGGGCGCCCCCTTGGTGCCGGGTACCAAGGACCCCGTGCAAAGCACCCAGGAGGTCCTCGACTTCGCCGATCAGCACGGCCTGCCCCTCGCCATCAAAGCTGCTTACGGCGGCGGCGGGCGCGGCATCAAGGTGGTCCGTGAACGTTCCGAAATCGCGGAGGCCTACGAATCAGCGGTCCGCGAGGCGACCGCGGCCTTCGGGCGGGGCGAGTGTTTCGTCGAGCGATTCCTGGACTCTCCGCGCCACGTCGAGACCCAGTGCCTGGCGGATGCCCACGGCAATGTGGTGGTCGTCTCCACCCGGGATTGCTCATTGCAGCGCCGCAATCAGAAACTCGTCGAAGAGGCCCCCGCACCGTATCTGAGTGAAGAGCAGAACCGCAGGCTCTATGAGGCCTCCAAAGCCATTCTGCAAGAGGCTCGCTATCAGGGCGCCGGCACCTGCGAATTCTTGGTCGGCCAGGACGGGGTGATCTCCTTCCTTGAGGTCAATACCCGTTTACAGGTGGAACACCCGGTCTCCGAGGAGGTCTCGGGTATCGATCTGGTGCGTGAGCAGTTCCGGCTGGCCCGCGGCGAGGAGCTGGGCTATGGCGATCCGGAAATCCGCGGCCACTCCCTTGAATTTCGGATCAATGGCGAGGACCCGGGCCGGAATTTCATGCCCGCTCCGGGCACCGTTGAGGCGCTCAAACTGCCCACTGGACCCGGGGTGCGAGTCGACTCCGGTATTGAGTCCGGCGAGGTGATCGGCGGCAACTTCGATTCCATGCTGGCTAAGCTGATCGTCACCGGCGCCACCCGCCAGCAGGCGCTGGAGCGCTCGCGGCGCGCTCTAGCCGAGTTCGACGTCGTCGGGATGCCGACAGTACTGCCCTTCCACCGCGCCGTGGTGAGCGACCCGGCATTCACCGACAGCCCGTTCCGGGTGCACACCCGGTGGATCGAAACGGAGTTCGTCAACGACCTGCCCGCTTTCGTGCCCACCGCGGCTGGCGAATCCGAGGAGGACGAGCGGCAGCGGCTCACCGTCGAGGTCGGCGGCAAGCGACTCGAAGTCGTGCTGCCCGCTTCCCTTTCGGTGGCCGGGAATCGCACGGCCCCGGCGAAGGGCAAGGCCAAGAAGCCGGGCCGGGCCAGAGCGGGTGCGACGGCGGCCGCGGACGGCGATGCGTTGACCTCACCGATGCAGGGCACCATCGTCAAAGTCGCGGTGAACGACGGCGACACCGTGGCCGAGGGCGACCTCATCGTGGTACTTGAGGCGATGAAGATGGAGCAGCCGCTGACCGCGCACCGTGCCGGAACGATCAGCGGTTTGAGCGCGCAAGCCGGGGACACCGTCTCCGCTGGCGCAGTGATCGCCACAATCGAGGACTAGGCTTCAATCGCGCCGAGTGTGCAGTTCTACACGTTTTGAAAGGTTCTTAACGTGTAGAACTGCACACTCGGCGTTTGAGTTTAAGAACTCTGCTCGACCAGGTCGTTGTGCTTGGTCTCCTTGGAGAGGAAGAGTGCGATCAAGGTCAGCACCGCCATGGCGCTGAGGTAAACGCCGACGAGCCAGGTGCTGCCTGACGCGGCCTGCCAGAGGGCCACCGCGATGAACGGTGCCACCGCCGCGCCAAGGATGCTGGCGACGTTGTAGCTGACCGCGGAACCCGTATAGCGCACATTGGTCGGAAAGAGTTCCGGCAAGAAGGCTCCCATCGGGCCGAAGGTGAGGCCCATCAGGATGAAGCCAAGGATCAGCCAGGCCATCGTCCCGATGAAACCGCCCGCCACGAGCGGCACGAAGCACAGCCCGAAGACGAAGATCAGCACGGTGATCACGATGAGGGACTGACGGCGTCCGTACTTCTCCGCGAGCGGCCCGGCCACCAAGGTGAAGACGCCGAAGAAGACGACGCCGATGATCAGCATCAGCAGGAAATCATTGCGGCCGTACCCCAGTCCCGGGACAAAGCTGTCAATCGCGCTCTGCGTCATTGGCTTACCCGCTTTCACGGCTGCCGCCTTGGCGTCATCGAGGCTCGCCGCCGTGGTGCCGAAGGTCAAGGTGAAAGTGGTCATCAGGTAGAACAGCACATAGGTGGCCAGCATGATGAAGGTGCCCAGGATGAGCTGCCACCAGCTGCTGCGGAAGACCCGCCCGATCGGCAGTTTGGAGACCTCGCCCTGTTCGACGATCTTCTGGAAGGCCGGGGTCTCCACCAACTTGAGCCGGACATAGAGACCAACGATGACCATCACCGCGCTAGCCAGGAAGGGAATGCGCCAGCCCCAGGAAGAGAAGGCCTCGGCGGAAAGCGTCAGGTTCAATACCAGGAAGAGCAGATTGGCCAAGATGAAGCCGATGGGGGCGCCGAGCTGCGGGAAGGTGCCATAGATGGCGCGTTTGTTCTTCGGGGCGTTCTCGGTGGCCAGCAGGGCTGCGCCGCTCCATTCGCCGCCGAGGGCTAGGCCTTGGGCGAAGCGCAGGATCACTAGCAATGCGGGGGCCCAGAAGGTCCAGCCGGCCACTTGGGCGGTGGGCAGGCAGCCGATCAGGAAGGTCGCGATGCCCATCGTGAGCAGCGAGGCGATCAGCGTGCCCTTACGACCGATGCGATCACCGAAGTGGCCGAAAAGCACCGACCCGATCGGCCGGGCCACGAAAGCCACACCGAAGACCGCGAAGGAACTCAGCAGCTGGGTGACGCCATCGGCGTTCGGGAAGAAGAGCTTGGGGAAGACCAGAACCGCTGCGGTGGCATAGACATAGAAATCGTAGAACTCGATCGACGTCCCGACCAGGCTGGCGACAATGACTCGTCCACGAGTATTGGCTTTGGGTATCACTACATCGTTCGCTGACATGTGCGAGCTTTCCACTAATGGCAGTTAACCTGCGCCCCAACGACTCTTAGGGTTTCTGCCGCATCCTCATTGATCTAGCCATGGTAAACCCGGGCAACCCTCAATCTTCCACTCCGTGGACGGCGTTTCCACAATATGGACACAGCAAAGGTTCAGAAAGCAACCGCGTCCGCCAGTCGCTCTCCCCCAGCACCCCGGCACCAACAAACACTGTGCCCCCAGAGAGCGGACAGGGTTCCCTCCCTGAGCCTGCGAAGGAACACCACCGCATAGAGCGGGACGCGAGGGCCCCATCGTGGCGCGCCAGCGACACTATGGGAGCGTCCCGATCTACATGTGGACGTGCAGCCTGCGGGCGGCTTCAGAGATCGACCCCGAGAGCGAGGGGTAGACGGTGAAGGTGGAGGCGACGTCGTCGACGTGCATCTTCTGCGATACGGCGAGCGCGATCGGGAAGATCAGCTCGGAAGCATTGGCACCCACCACGACCCCGCCGATCACGGTTCCCGAACCTCGGCGCGAGATGATCTTCACAAAACCGTCGGTAGTGCCGCGCATTTTGGCCCGGGCATTGGTCTTGAGCGGCAGCTTGACCACATCGCCCTGATAACGATCCGCGATCACGTCCGCCTCCGAGACACCGACCGAGGCGATCTCTGGCGAGGTGAAGATATTGGAAGCCACCTGCAAGAGCTTGATCGGACGCAAGCCGTCACCGAGCAGGTGCGCCATCGCGATCCGGCCCTGCATTGCCGCCACCGAAGCGAGCGGCAGCACCCCGGTGCAGTCACCAGCGGCATAAACGTTGGAAGCGGTGGTCCGGGAGACCCCGTCGACCTTGATATGCCCCGACTCGGTGAGCGCGACCCCGGCGTTCTCCAGGCCAATGCCCTCGGTATTAGGGATCGAACCAACACAGACCAGGCAATGCGAGCCGGTCACGGTGCGGCCGTCGGAGAGAGTGACCAACACGCCGTCCTCAGTGCGCTCCACCGACTCGGCGCGGGAACGGGAGAGCACCGTCATGCCGCGGCGCTCAAAGACGTCCTCCAGCACCTGCGCGGCGTCAGAATCCTCGCCCGGCAGCACCTGGTCGCGGGAGGAGATCAAAGTGACCTTGGACCCCAGTCCGTTGTAGGCCGAGGCGAACTCCGCACCGGTCACCCCGGACCCCACCACGATGAGCTCCTGGGGCAGTTCGGTCAGCGAGTAGATCTGCGCCCAGTTCAAGATCCGCTCACCATCCGGCTTAGCTGAGGGAAGCTCTCGGGGATGCGCACCGACGGCGAGCAGAATCGCATCAGCGGTGACCGTTTCCACCCCCGCGTCGCTGGTGACTTCAATCGTATGGCTGTCGGTCAGCTTGCCCTGACCGGCTAGAATGCGGACGCCCAGCTTCTCCAGGCCCGCTTTGATGTCTTCGGACTGCTCCCGGGCCAAGCCCAGCAAGCGGTCATTGACCTGCTTCATATCGGCGCGCAACAGCGGCATGCAGTCGCCGCCGTCGACGTCGAAGCGAACCCCAAGATCCCGGGCTCCGGCGAAGCGATTCATCACATCCGCGGTGGCGATCAGCGTCTTGGAAGGCACCACGTCGGTGAGCACCGCAGAGCCGCCGAGCCCCGCACGCTCGATAATCGTTACCCTGGCCCCGAGCGAGGCAGCAACAGTCGCGGCTTCATAGCCACCCGGACCTCCGCCAAGAATGGCCAGTGAGGGGATCTGCAAATCATTTTGAATGGTCACAATCCCCCATTCTCGCGCATTACACAGCCCGCTCCAAGCTCAGGGTGTCCAGAGCCTGATCCTGCCGGTATGTTATGACGGTGAGTAATTTTCAGGAAGCTTTTGACGCTGCGGCGGAAGCCGCTCAATACATCGCCGAGCACACGGGCGTGCCAAGCCACGACGTCGCACTGGTGCTGGGCTCTGGGTGGAGCGAGGCAGCAGATCTGATCGGTGAGACCACGGCAACGCTGAAGGCGAGCGAAGTCCCCGGCTTCTCCGCTCCCGCGGTGACCGGCCACGTCGGAACCATTCGATCGGTGCTGACCAAAGAAGGTAAGCGGGCCCTGGTCCTGGGGGCACGAACCCATTACTACGAGGGCAAGGGAGTGCGGGCCGTAGTACACGGCGTGCGCACAGCCGCCGCAACAGGCGCGAAGACCGTGGTGCTCACGAATGGCTGCGGCGGACTGAATCCGGCCTGGACGCCGGGGACGCCGGTGTTGATCAGCGACCACATCAACCTCACAGCGACCTCTCCCTTGGAAGGCGCCACCTTCGTCGATCTGACCGATTTGTACTCCTCCCGGCTGCGCGAGCTGGCCCGTGAGGTCGATCCCTCACTGGATGAGGGCGTCTACGCTCAGTTCACCGGACCGCATTACGAGACACCCGCCGAAGTGCAGTACGCCAAGCGCATCGGTGCCGATCTGGTCGGCATGTCGACGGCGCTCGAGGCCATTGCGGCCCGGCACGCCGGGATGGAGGTGTTCGGCATCTCCCTGGTCACCAATCTTGCCGCTGGCATCTCCGAAACCGCGCTGAGCCACCAAGAAGTTCTTGAGGCCGGGCAGGCCGCCGGGCCTCGAATCTCAGCCCTGTTGGCGCAGATCATCGGCAAGCTCTGATTCGGTTCAGAGTCGACGCTGAATCATCTCGCCGCCAATTCCGATAGGTTTGAACCATGAGCCCCGTTGACGCCCAGCTCCTTATCCGCGCCCAAGAATGGGCGGCTACCGACCCAGACCCAGCAACAGCGGCGGAACTGCGCGCCCTGCTCGAGGCCGCTGAATCGCAGGACGACGCCAATCTGAGCGCCCAAGCCCTCCAGGAACTGCAAGACGCCTTTTCCGGTACGCTGCAATTCGGCACAGCTGGCTTACGGGCCGCGCTGGGGGCAGGACCGAATCGGATGAACCGTGTCGTAGTGCGCCGAGCGGCAGCCGGGCTCGCAGCCTTCTTACTCAAACAGTCCGCGGAGTCCGCCGAGCCCTACCGCCCCCGCGCCGTGGTCGGTTTCGATGCCCGGCACAACTCGGATATCTTCGCGCGGGAAACCGCGGCAATTTTCAGCGCTGCGGGAATTGAGACTTTTCTGATGCCCTCGGCGCTGCCCACTCCACTGCTCGCCTTCGCGGTCAGGGCGCTCGGCTGCGAAGGCGGTGTCATGGTGACCGCCAGCCATAACCCTCCGCAGGACAATGGTTACAAGGTTTATCTGGGCGGTCGCGCGGTGGACGACGCCGGTCGCGGCGCGCAGATCGTGGCACCTTTCGACGCCCTGATTTCGGCGCACATCGACGCGGTGGGACCGCTGGACTCCATCTCGCTGGCGGAATCGGGCTGGCAGCAGGTGCCCCCGGAGATCATCGCGGCCTATCAGCAGGGCCTGATCGAACTCCTCCAGCCCGAGCGCTTTCCTGCCAGGGAGCTGAAGATCGTCTTGACTCCAATGCACGGCGTGGGCGGCGAGACAGCGGAACAGATCCTTCGAGCCGGCGGCTTTAACGATGTCACCCAGGTAACGGCTCAGGCGGCACCTGACCCGGATTTCCCCACCGTGGCCTTCCCCAACCCGGAGGAGCCGGGCGCCCTGGATCTGGCTCTGCAAACCGCTGCCGAGCTGGGCGCAGATATCGTGCTGGCCAACGATCCGGATGCTGATCGGGCCGCGTTCGCCGCAATCGACCCCTCCACCGGGCACTGGCGGATGCTACGCGGAGACGAAGTCGGCTCGCTGCTGGGCGCGCACACCGTGGCCCGAATGGCCAAGACGAGCGACCCGCTGCAAGAGGTCGAAGCCCCGTCCCGGCAAGGCGTTTTCGCAAATTCGATCGTCTCCTCCCGGTTGCTCGCTAAAATAGCCGAAGCCAATGGCTTCGATCATGTTCAGACGCTCACCGGCTTCAAATGGATCTCCCGGGTGCCGGGGCTGAACTACGGTTACGAAGAGGCCTTGGGTTATTGCGTGGCACCTTCATTGGTGCGCGATAAGGACGGCATCTCGGCGGCTCTGCTGCTCGCCGAGC
This sequence comes from Psychromicrobium ferritrahens, assembly GCF_043789415.1. Lineage (NCBI taxonomy): Bacteria > Bacillati > Actinomycetota > Actinomycetes > Micrococcales > Micrococcaceae > Psychromicrobium > Psychromicrobium ferritrahens. The sequence goes on from NZ_JBDLLW010000003.1 coordinate 23,791, forward strand.
TCGCCGCCGATGCCAAGGCTCAAGGTCGCACGATTTTCGATACCCTGGACGACCTGGCGGTGCGCCATGGCTTGCACGCCTCTGATCAGCTGAGCGTGCGGGTGGCGGATCTGGGCTTGCTGGACGCCATGATGAATCGGCTGCGTGAGCACTCTCCGGTCAGCTTCGGTGGCTCCGCCGTCGAAAGCGCTCTCGATCTGGCGGTGGGCAGTGAAACGCTTCCCCCCACCGATGGGGTGCTCTACCTGACCCGTGATTCCAGTCGGGTGATCATTCGGCCGAGCGGCACCGAACCGAAGCTCAAATGCTATCTGGAAGTGATCGTTCCGGTGAATTCCGCGGCGGATCTGCCGGAGGCCCGTAAAGCCGCCCGTGCGGCACTCGATGCTGTGCTGGACGATGTCCGCGAAGCGCTGGGCCTTTAGCCAGAACCTCGAACCTGAGAGAATAGACCGATGACTGAAAACCTTGCCAGCTATATCGATCACACCCTGCTCAAGCCCGAGGCTTCGGAGGCGGATGTGCTGCGGATCTGCACTGAGGCCGTTGAGTACGGCTTCAAGTCCGTCTGCGTCAATCCGGTATGGGTCAAGACCGTACATACCGCCTTGCGGAACTCAGCGGTGCTGAGCTGTTCGGTGGTGGGTTTCCCACTGGGTGCCACCCCGACCGACGTCAAAGTCTTCGAAGCGCGCGGCGCCACCCTGGACGGCGCTGATGAAGTGGATATGGTGATCAATATCGCGGCTGCCCGGGCCGGGGACAAAGACGCCCTGGTCGAGGATATCGCCGCGGTGGCGGAAGCCGTGCACGCCGGCAGCGCGATCCTGAAGGTGATCATCGAGACCTCCTTGCTGAACGATGAACAGAAAGTCCTGGCCTGCGAAGCCGCTGTCCAGGCCGGTGCTGACTTCGTGAAGACCTCCACCGGCTTCAACGGCGGTGGAGCAACCGCGCAGGATGTGGCTCTGATGCGTTCGGTGGTAGGCCCAGACATCGGCGTGAAAGCCTCCGGTGGGGTGCGCAGCAGGGAAGACGCCGAGGCGATGATCGCCGCCGGAGCCAGCCGGATCGGTGCCAGCTCTGGCATTGCCATTGTGACCGGTGGCACCGGCACTAGCTCGTATTAGAATTGTTCTGAATTCAACTCCAGGAGGAAGCCTTGTCAGTCAACGAACCAGAGCGCGAGAACAGTCTGCTCAGCTCGATCATCCTGTTCATCGTGTTTTTCGTGCTCTTCCTGGGCGGCATCTTCGCCTTCTCCTGGGGCAGCTTGAACAACGTCTGGCCCTTTGCCATCGGCATCGGCTTGTTCTTCCTGTCCTTCTGGATTCCGCAGACCTTCATGGGCCGCTCCGATAGTGGCAGCAAAGCAATGGTACGAGCTAAGACCCGGAAGCCCTCCGGAGAGTTCTAAATCGGCTCCCAATCACGTCACGGAAAAGCGATGCCCGCCAAGGTGGGCATCGCTTTTCCGGGTATTGCTGCGTGACTGCTAGGCGGCGTTGATGGTCCACACCTGAGTGCTATCGCCATTGCGGCAAGACTCGGTGCGGAGTTGCTGGCCATGCCCTTTATTGGTCAGGCAGGAGCCGTCCTGACCGCTTTTGATCTGGATCTGCCCGGAACTTCCGCCGGGAGCATCCGCGAAGACCCACTGCTGATTGGTGTTTCCGCCATAGCCGTACTGCTGAACGTCGTTGCCTAAGATGTTCTTGTCGAGCACCAAAGTCGAACCGATGCTGCGGAAGACGAAGACGTTATCGGTGCCTCTGCGGTACATCTGCCACCGCTGATTGTTGCCGGCGCTGTAGTCCCAGGCATTGGCGCGGGCACCCTGAGTGTTCGCGGCGTTTCCGTCGATCTCCACGGCCTGTCCATCGGCGACGCTCTGCAGCGAGACGGCCGGTGACTCGACGTGCAGAGCCGCCCAGGGGTCTCCGCCGGAACCACCGTGGCTGGGCGGATTCGACTTCACCGGGTTAGCACCCCCGAGATCGGTGACTTTGACGTAGTCGACCACCATCTGAGCCGGCATCGCATTCAAGTCGACCGCACCGCCCAGGGTGCCGCCGATGGCCAGATTCAAGATCAAGAAGAACGGCTTGTTGAAGACCCACTGCTTGCCGCCCAGGTCCTCTTTGCCCACGCTGAGATAAGGGGTTCCGTCGATGAACCAGGTAACCCGGTCCGGACCCCAGTCAACACGGTAGGTGTGGAAGTCGTTGCCAAGCGGGCTGGCAGTATTGATCTCTCCGCCAATGCCGTCGCCACCGCTGTATCCGGGCCCGTGCAGGGTGCCGAGGAGTTTGTTGGGGCTGTTACCGACGTTCTCCATCACGTCGATCTCGCCGGACTGCGGCCAGCCGACCGAGCCGATATCGTCGCCGAGCATCCAGAAAGCCGGCCAGGTACCGCTTTGGGTCGGTACTTTGATCCGGGCTTCAACCCGACCGTAGGTGGCGGTGATTTTCCCAGCGGTGGTCAGCCGAGCCGAGGTGACTTCGCAGGGACCGTAAAAACAATTCAAGCCATTGGTATTGTCCCGCCGGGCGGTGATCACCAGATTTCCATTGCCGTCGAGGCTGGAGTTGGCGGCGCTGTCAGTGTAGTACTGTCGCTCGTTATTTCCCCAGCCGGTTCCGCCTATTTCCGAATTCCAGGATTGGGAATTCGGCCTTGATCCTGCTGCACCGTCAAAATTGTCCGTCCAGTTAGAGACGACGGCCTCGGGAGCGGCTGAAAGCGCCACCGCGGGTTGAGAAGCGACGACCACCCCACCCACTCCGAGGGATAGGGCCGCGATGATGGCAGCCGTCCGTTTACCCCATGTACTCCGCGCCAAATAAACCACGCCATTTCCTTTCGCCATGAAATCCACTCTGATTTCAGTATGTGAGATAGGTCACAGACCGTTTCAGAACAGATTACACGGCTTAAGCGCCCAAAATCGGAGGAAATAATTTATTTATCGGGATCGTAGCGAAACTAGGTAATTACCATTAAGTAATTGCCATTAGTCATTGCGCATTAATGAGATGCTTTTGGGCGCTCCGGTATTTTTAGAAAAGCACAGGAGAAAGGCGGTGATGCACCGCCGGAATCAAGCGCTCGGCATCTCCACGAAGATCGCGGTGAGCACCTGCTGAGCCCAGTCCAGAATCTCGCCGTCCACCAGATCACGACCACCGATTCTGGCGGTCTTCGGCTTCGGAATGAGCACCTGGGAAAGAGCGGGTTTGACGAGCGAACCGGGGTAAAGCCGTTTGAGCCGCATCACCTTGGACTCCGGCAGGTCCACCGGCGCGAACTTCACGAAATTGCCTTGCACTCCGACGTCGCTCAGCCCGGCTTCGCGCGCGGCCACCCGGAACCGGGCAACCGCGATCAGATTGCTCACCGCGAGCGGCGGCTCACCGTAGCGATCCACCAGCTCTTCCAGCACCTCTTCAATGCCCCCTAGATCCTGGGCGGAAGCGAGCTTTCGGTAGGCCTCCAAGCGCAGCCGCTCCCCCGGCACATAATCGTGCGGCAGATGCGCGTTGACCGGAAGCTCGATCTTCATCTCAATGGCTTTGTCCTCGGCGTCACCGCGGAAATTCGCCACTGCTTCGCCGACCAGCCGAATATAGAGGTCGAAACCGACCCCAGCGATATGCCCGGATTGCTCGCCGCCGAGCAGATTGCCTGCACCACGGATCTCCAGATCTTTCAGGGCCAGCTGCATTCCAGCCCCCAACTCATTATGCGCGGCCACCGCTTTGAGCCGTTCCAGCGCCACCTCGCCGAGCGGTTTCTCCGCTGGGTAAAGGAAGTAGGCATAAGCCCGCTCTCGACCGCGGCCCACCCTGCCGCGTAGCTGATGCAATTGCGAGAGACCGTATTTATCGGCACCGTCCACGATCAGGGTATTCGCATTGGAGATATCCAGACCGGTTTCGATAATGGTGGTACAGACCAGCACATCGAACCGCTTCTCCCAGAAATCCACGATGATCTGCTCCAGCCGTGATTCACTCATCTGGCCGTGAGCCACCGCGATTCTGGCCTCTGGTACCAGCTGCTGCACGTGAGCGGCGATCCGTTCGATGGAGGACACCCGGTTGTGCACGAAGAACACTTGCCCTTCGCGCATCAATTCGCGCCGGATCGCCGCGGTTGTCTGCTTATCGGTGTAGGGGCCGACGTAGGTCAGCACCGGATGCCGCTCTTCGGGCGGCGTGGCGAGCGTCGAGGTCTCCCGGATCCCGGTGAGCGACATCTCCAGGGTGCGCGGAATCGGCGTCGCACTCATCGCGAGCACATCCACATTGGTCCGCATCTTCTTCAACTGCTCTTTGTGCTCCACACCGAAGCGCTGTTCCTCGTCGACGATCACCAAACCCAGATCCTTGAACCGGAAGTCCTTGGAGAGCAGCCGATGGGTACCGATCACCAGGTCCACCGATCCGTTGGCCACCCCTTCCGAGGTCTCCTTGGCTTCCTTGGCGGTCTGGAATCTGGAGAGCGGCTTGATCCGCACCGGGAAGCCGGAGAAGCGCTCCGAGAACGTCTCATAGTGCTGCTGCGCGAGCAGGGTGGTCGGCACCAGCACGGCGACCTGTTTGCCATCCTGGATCGCTTTGAAGGCCGCGCGCACCGCGATCTCGGTCTTGCCGTAGCCGACGTCTCCGGAGACCAGCCGGTCCATCGGGATCTCGCGTTCCATATCGGCCTTCACCTCGTTGATCGTGGTGAGCTGATCCGGAGTTTCGATATACGGAAAGGCTTCCTCTAGCTCGCGCTGCCAAGGGGTGTCAGGGCCGAAGGCATGGCCTTTGGAGGCCATCCGAGCCGAGTACAGCCTGATCAGCTCACCCGCGATCTCCTTGACCGCTTTACGGGCCTTATTCTTGGTGGAGGCCCAGTCGGAACCGCCCATCTTGCTGAGCGCCGGAGCATCCCCACCGACATAAGCGGTAATCTGGTCAAGCTGGTCGGTGGGCACGAAGAGTTTGTCCCCCGGGGCTCCGCGCTTTGCGGGGGCGTATTCCAGCACCAGGTACTCACGGTTCCCCTCGGTACCAGCTACCCGCCGCTGAATCAGCTCCACGAAGCGGCCGATGCCGTGCTGTTCGTGGACCACATAATCTCCCGCTCGCAGCTGCAGGGGGTCCACCGCATTGCGCCGCTTGGAGGGCATCCGGCGCATGTCCTTGGTAGAGCTCGGTGAACTGCGGCCCAGCAGATCCGCCTCGGTGAGCAGACCCAGTTTCAGCTCATCGAGTACGAAGCCGTTGCCGACCTGTGCCGTGGTCACTTCGATGATTCCGGGCTCGGGCGGTGCGTCCAGGGATTCCACTCGGCTCGCCGGGATATCCGCGTCGTGGAACAGCTCAGCCAGCCGCTGAGCCGGCCCGGGACCGTCGGTGGCCACTACCACCCGCCACTGGTCCCGCACTTTAGAGCCGATGAACTCGAGCACTTCGGCGACGTTGCCTTGATAGCCTCGCGGTTCGCGGGCCGGAATGCTCAACACATCCAATTCGGGGTTCAGCTCGGCATCGGTGCCCAGGGCCGAGACTGACCACCAACTGACCCCGGAAAGCAGTGCGGCGCTCCGGGTATCAGCCAGCGACGCGAAGCTGGCGTGGGAGAGCTGCTCGTTGAGCGCGCTCACATCGAGCGGTGCCGCCCCGCCGTCGGAAGCCGAAGACCAGGCGGCCTCCAAGAACTCCTCATTGGTCGCTTCTAGATCGTGCGCTCTGCCGCGCACCCGCTCGGGTTCGAGCACCACAGCAATGGACCCGGGCGGTAGCTCTGAAACCACCGGGACCATGGCATCCACCAGGATCGGGGTGAGCGATTCCATTCCCTCAACCGCAAGCCCGCCAGCGATCTTCTCCAGCATCGGTGCGGCCGCTGGAAACCGGTCCTTCAGCTTCGCGGCCTTGGACTGCACCTCAGGAGTGATCAGCAGTTCCCGGCAGGGCGGAGCGTAGAGTCGTTCAGGATGGGTAATACTGCCGCTCACCGAGGTCAGCGAGCGCTGATCAGCCACCGCGAACCAGCGCATCGAATCGACCTCGTCGCCGAAGAACTCAACCCGGATGGGGTGGTCCTCGGTCGGCGGGAAGACATCCACAATGCCGCCGCGCACCGCGAATTCCCCACGGTGCGTCACCATATCGACCCGGGCATAAGCAGCATCGGCCAGGCTGCGCACCACCTCATCGAAAGCCACTAGCTGACCTAACGTCAGCTCCACCGGTTCCAGGTCCCCCAGCCCGGCCACAATGGGTTGCACCACAGCGCGAATCGGTGCGACCACCACCCGCAGGGCCTGCTGAGCCGAGGCGTGCTTGAGCCTGCGGAGCACGGAGAGCCTGCGACCCACGGTGTCGGAACGTGGTGAGAGCCGCTCATGGGGCAGGGTCTCCCAACTAGGGAAGTCGATCACCGAGTTCTCCGGCAGATAGGCGCGTAATGCCTCCACGAGGTCTTCGCTCTCCCGCGAGGTCGCGGTGATCGCGAGTACGACGGCGGGACGTTCCGTGGGCGGCGCGGTCTCTGCCATGCCTTCGGCTATTTCCGCCAAGAGCGCGGCCCGCAGGCCGTTGGGGGCACCGATCTGCAGGTCTTCGCTGCGCACCGCGTGTGCTTGAGCGGCTTGCTGACGGACCCTGGCAATATTCGGTTCCTGGCGCAGAGCCGCACGCAATCCATTGAGTCCCACGAAAACACCCCATATAACTTCGATGACGGCAAAAGCCTGATGACGACAGCACGAAAACCCGAAATTCCTGTGAACTCCGGGGTGATTCCTCTATCTTATTCCGCCCGCTGCCGGGAAAGAACGAAATCCGCAGCTGGATCTTCAGCTCCTCGAGGAATCCCTGTGGGCTGCTGGAAAGCGGGGACGAAGGGAGTGAGGAAGAAAGTAAGATGGTACGGAACCGATTCCCAGCGAAGGAGCACCATGGCTTTGTCCACATCCGCGTCCCTGCCCGCCACCATCGAACGCGTTATTGAGCTGTTCTGCAGCGAAGACTTCGTTCGTCAGGTCAGCGAGGCCGCCGGCGGGACTTTGGAGTCATATACCGTCACAGGGGATCGCTCGGGTGCCTTCAGCACTGTTGCGGTACGAACCATGCCAACCGATCGGCTGCCCGATCTGGCGCGTAAGTTCGTCGGCGCGCAGCTCAACCTGCAACAGCAGGAAGAGTGGTCTGCTCCAGCGGCCGATGGTTCCCGCGAGGTGCAGATCAGCGCGAAGATCTCCGGTGCACCCGTTGAGGCCAAGGCGGTACAGCGAATCGTGGCCGAAGGAGAGAGCACCCGAATCGATCTGGAGGGCTCGGTCACCTCGAGCATTCCGATCTTCGGAGCCAAGATCGTGCAGGCCGCTGAGCCGGCCCTGGGCAAAGCGCTGAACCTGCAGGTCAGCGAGGCCCGCAAGGTCCTTGAGTCAGCATGAAGCTTCCGCTCATTCTCAGTCTGATCCTGATCTTGGCCGGCCTCTGGTCGCTCATCGTCTGGCCGCCTTTCTTGCGAAGGGTGCTCAAGGACCCGCGTTCCCGGAACGAGTCCGGAAGGATGACCAGATTCCTGATCGTGCATCTTATGCTGATCAGTATTTCTCTGGTGCTCGGCATCGCCACCGGGGTGATCGGCATACGCGCCCTGATCGCCGGCTAAGCGCTTCCGCGATCTGCGGCTAGAATATAGGGAGAGCGTGAAGAGGTGTGCCGGGAAGTCTGGTCGGCAAATTGACCTGACCCCTATTGCATTTGAGGATCTCCATGATCACCAGCCGTTCAGCCTTAAGAATTTTCCGCCGCAACAGCCGCTCCGAGCATCTGCGAATCACCACGATTCTGCGTAAGGAGACCGTCGGCGGGGCTCTGCTCCTACTGGCCACCGTCGCCGCCCTGAGCTGGGCCAACTCCCCAGCGGCTGCCAGTTATTTCTCGCTACGGGAAAGCACTTTCGGCATCGATTTCCTAGGCCTCCAGCTCACTGTCGGCGCCTGGGCTTCTGACGGCCTGCTCGCCATCTTCTTCTTTGTCGCTGGCCTGGAACTGAAGCGGGAATTCATCGCCGGCGATCTTCGCCGCTTTGACCGTGCCATCGTGCCGATCGCCGCCGCAGTGGGCGGCGTCGTGGTTCCGGCGGTTATTTACGCTCTGGTCAATCTGAGTGCGGGCACTGAGATTCTGCACGGCTGGGCGATTCCCACCGCGACTGATATCGCTTTCGCGCTCGCTGTGCTCGCGGTGGTCGGCAGGCATCTGCCCTCGGCGCTGCGGACCTTCCTGCTCACCCTCGCGGTAGTCGATGACCTGATCGCGATCACGATCATCGCTGTCTTCTATCCACACGACCTGGCGCCACAGTACCTGGCCTTGGCGCTGATCCCTCTCGGTCTCTTTACCTGGCTCGTTCAGCGGCGAGTCCGCAGCTGGTATTTATTGCTCCCCTTGGCCGTGCTGAGCTGGGCGCTGATTCACGCTTCGGGCGTGCACGCCACGGTGGCCGGAGTTTTGCTGGCCTTTGCCGTCCCGGTGCTGCGCCGGGATCGGAATGCGGAGAACGGTCCGGGCTTGGCTGAGCATTTCGAACACCGTTTCCGGCCGCTCTCCACCGGGGTTGCGGTCCCGGTGTTCGCCTTCTTCTCGGCGGGGGTAGCGGTCGGCGGCTGGCCAGGGCTCAGCGCGGCATTGAGCGACTCAGTGGCGGTTGGCATTGTGCTCGCCCTGGTGATCGGTAAGACGCTCGGCATTCTGGGAGCCACCTTCTTGGTCACCGCAACCACCAGGGCCTCTCTGGACGACGGCCTCGCCTGGATCGACGTCGTCGGCCTGGCGATTCTGGCCGGAATCGGCTTCACCGTTTCACTGCTGATCAGCGAGCTGGCCTTCGGCGCCGAATCGGCGCATAACGATCACGCCAAGATCGCTATTCTGAGTGGTTCGCTGCTCGCCGCACTGCTCGCTACCGTGCTGCTGCGGATCCGGAATCGCCATTATCGCGCGCTCTCCGAGTTGGAGTCGCGTGATCCGGGTAACGACGGCGTACCGGGTGCCTTCCAGCGCGGACAGTAAGCGTCTGCACGGCTTTCGGACACAGGGAGACTAGTCTGCTCCAGCTCGTTCAGGGCTGCCACAACGGGCGCAATCTGCCCTGAATATTTTGCCGCCTCGCTGTAGCGTTCGTGGACTGTCCAGCTTCAGAACCACACTCGATGCAAAGCCTCTAGCAAGTGAACGACGCGATAATAATCGTGATGCTGTAGCCGACGGTTCTGGTGGCGACCGTGCTGACCCAGTTGGTTCCCGGGATGACGGTATCCACCTGAACGGTCAATCGGCCGCTGCTGAGCCCCAGCCCGCCGAGTAGGGATCCGGAGAAGGTATAAGAGGTCGTGCTGCCGAGCATCACGGTCCCACTGATCAGCCCACTGTATCTGAGCCGGTATTGGGCGCCCGCCGGCAGGGTGGCAGCATTCCAACTGACCGTAGCGGAGGAAACAATGCCGCTCGCCGCACAGTTCGGTGGGTTAGGAGCTGGTTGCGGCAGAGTCGCGGCGAGCAGAGAACCGGAGCTGGCCACCGAGGTGTCCTGGAAAGCAGCCAGCGTCTGCTGAACACCGCCGAACACAGAACCGGCGGTGAAAGCCAGTAGAACTCCGATCAGCAAGGCGGTATATCCATATCCGGCTTTCACCCGGCGCTTCAGCGAGACCGGCTGAGTCGAATCGAGTTCCGCAGAATGCGTACTGAGTTCGCTGCCAGGTTCATTAGCGGGCCCTGCTGCGCCGGGAGGCCCGGAGGAACCCTGCTGCGCAGGATGATTGCTCGGGGAAGCGTCTTTCCGGGCCCGTTTCCCGGGCCGGAAGGCCAGCGTGAGAAGCACGCCAACGATCAGGCCGCCGAGGAAAATGGCCCAGGGACTCTGCAACCAGGCCACCAGATAGCCGAGTCCTGGCACTGCGAAGAGCACCTTATCCGCCTTGTTCAGCTGGTAGGTCTGCAGATCGGCTTGCAGATTGGCATCGCCCTTCAGGCTCAGCAGCACTTCGCCGTCGTTCATCGGCTGTATCGCGACGATCCGGTGGGTGATCCGTTCCCCGGCGCTATTGTCCACGCTCACCACATCGCCGGTGTGCAACTGCGCTGCGGGGGTACTCTGGGTGATCGCCAAAGAGCCGGTATCGATCGCGGGGGCCATGGACCCGGAGCGGAAGACCACGGGGGTGATACCGAAGAAAACCGCCGCGATCATCGCCAGCAAGCAGATCAGTCCGAGGATCGCTCCCACGGTCAACGCGGTTTCCCGGAGCCAGTTCCGGCCTGAATTGCGCTTCATGGTTGCCGTCATCATGCCACCTGCGTCGCGGTAAAGGTCAGTTGCACGGTGCCGCTCTGGCCTTGCAGCGAATTGGCTGTAGCGGCATCCAGCCAGGCCAGCACGCAGAGTGGATCGGTGGCATTCGCGGTCAGCGTTCGCGCCGCGGTGGCCGCCCCGCCGATCTTGCCTGAGTAGAGCGCCCCGGTATTGCCCACCATCGAAGGAGTGCAAGTGGCGCTCGGCAGAATCTTGATGTTCAGCCCGGTGCTATCGGTCGCCAGGGTTCCGCTTCCGCTCACCGCGATCTGATAGCCGAATTTGATGCTCCCGCTGTTCTTCGGCGTCAGCTGCTTCGCGATCGCGGTGCCATTCGGCACCAAGCCAGTACCCGCCAGATCGCTGAAAGAGAAGTTAACACCGATGCCCACCGCGCCGTCCGCGCCGGATGACCCCTGTCTGAGGGTCAGATCGATGGTCCCCGCGCTCAGGTTACCGGAGGTCGTGGTCGAGGAATCCTGCCAGGCGGCCAGGCTGCCGACCGCACCCAGCCCGAAGACCATACCGCAGCAGAGCACTAGGCGCGCCCAGAACCACGCGGACCGTTTGCCGAGGCGTTTAGCGGTGCGTTTCACCCGATCGATCGGCTCGTTGTTCAGCGCTGAGCTCACTCGCTCTCACCCCCTCGGGCACTGGCTTGGGGACGCCGTCGGGCTAAGCCCCAGGCCAGCCCACCGCCGCCTAGCAGGGCCAGACCGAGGACCGCCGGAAAGAGCACAAATCCGGTGTTCGGCAGGTTCGGCCCTACCGGACCTGGCGGTTTCACCGGTGAGGTCGAGCCGCCGAGGATGAGGCGCACGTCCACCGGGATCTGCTGTAGCTGGGTATCATTAGCGGCTTCTGCTCGCAGGCTAATTCGCAGGGTCAGTTTTTCGGCCTTTCCCACCGCGATTTGAGCCAGCAGAACCCCCGGTGCAGAGCTGCCCGGCACTGCTTGCCACTGGGTTCCCTGGTCCGAGCGCAAACTCAGCTCCACCAGATTTCGTTGGAAGAGCTGCCCCAGGGAGCCCTGCGTCAGCTCCACCGAGAGCTTGGCCGCCGAGGTGCCCGCATTCCTCACCCAGAAGCTCGCGGTGACTGAACCGCCCGGCACCAACTTCTCGGTGGGACTGAAGATCGGCCCTGGGAGCGCCTGTGACCAGGCGACACCATTCGCACTCAGTTCCAATTCACCGCTGGCCTGAGCGGGGGCGGCTGCGGTGATGGACAGCGCGAACAGCGAGATGAGTATCAGCGGCAGGATTCGCAGAAGCCTCATGGACTCACCCGACGCTTCCGGTCGAGGGCAGCGCTGACCAGCATAAAGGCCGCGTAGCCTAGCAACAGTGCCACCGCTATCCAGAGCAGCCAGATATGGGCCTCTCCGCTGATCGCGCTGTTGAGATAGCCGGCAAAAGGTACCGAATACCAGAGTTCCCCGCGAATCTGCACGGGCCTGACGCTCTCGCTGTCCGGAGCATTATTGGCATCACCCTGGGTGACAAAGCGCAGTTCACCGCCGGTGGTGGCGCTCACCGCGACAATCCGGTGCGTCACGACAGCTGGCTCCCCGGACTTGATCTGATAGGTCACCACATCTCCGATCGCCAGATCGGCGGGATCCACTGTTTTCACCACCACTAAGGTTCCCGGCGGATAGCGTGGTTCCATGGATCCGGTCAGCACAGTATAGGCCTGGGCACCGCTCAGCCGGGGTACCACGATGGTGGCCAACAGCCAGGCCAATGCGATCAGGAGCACGAGCCAGGAAAGCACCTGCCAGAACCACCAGAGTGGTCCTTTGAGGCGTGGTCGCCTAGGCCTGACGACGGGTGGCTGAGTGGTTATGGTCATCTCAGTTGATCCGCCCGCCAACTGAAGGTCAGGGCTAGCTGCCCCGCTGCGGCGGCCTGGGTGGCCGACGCTGAAAAACTCACTCGCAAGCAGAGCAGTGCGTTGCTGGAGGGGTTCAGGTTCTGTGCAGTGCTCAGGCTGGCTGAGCCGGACACTGGACCGTTGTAGAGTTGCGTTCCGCTGGCCGCTGCTCCATTGACCGGGCATTGGCTCGCTGCGCTGATCGAGACGATACTGATCAGCAGTGCCGCTTGAAAAGCTGTGGATGCCGGGTTTCCGGCGTTCGTGGTGATGCCGGTGAGGCCATAACTGAATTTCGTGGTTCCGCCATTGCGGATGGTCAGCGGCGCCTGGACGGCGTCCCCTGGAGCCAGTGCGGTTCCGGTCAGAGAAGTCAGCAGCGAGTTCTTCACCTGGCTTCCGGCGTCTCCATTGAGCAGAACCAGGTTCCCGGTGCTGACCGTACCGGCATTGATGGAGGTCTGAAATCGCCACAAAGCGGCCGTACCGGCCCCACCCAGAAGGATGAAGGCCAGTACAGCCGCGATGGACGCGAAAATGAACCTCCGGCGCATAGTTTTTATCCCTGATTACGGGCGGACTTGCTCCAGCTTGAGCGCCAGCCCGTTCAGATTGGCGCTCTGGTTTTCAATGGTTTCATCGTCGGTGCCTGAAGCGTTCGTGCCCTTGGCGAAGGCAACGGTGATCCCGACGTCGAAGGTGTAGCTGCCGGGGGCGGTGAAGGAGAGCACTCCTGCCGTATTGGTCACCCCGGCTGGCAGGTTAGCAGGTGCCACCGAAACCGTGACATAAGGCTGCCAGGCAGCCGGAATTGCCGCGTTAATACTGGATTGGTCAATGGTCAACTGCCCTTTGAGGTTCTTTCCATCAGCCAGGATGGTCAGGCCCTGCGAGAACCGAATAGTATCCCCGGGGACTAATTTGAAGGCGGCTGGATCAATGGCGGGCGCACCGGTGACATCGGAGGAGATGTCCTTCCAGGTGCCTGCAGCGCCCAGGGTCAGCTTGAGCTGGCCGGTCTGGACGGTGCCCGCGTCGACGGTTTTGCTGTCCTGCCAGAGCGCGTAGGTCCCGGCGCCGCCGAGCAACAAGAGCCCGGCAATTCCGGCTGCGACGCCGGCTTTTGCAACTTTGTTCATTTTCTTGTCCTCATCGTGTTCTGCTCACCGAAGCATCTCTTTGAACATACCGCTATCGTTACGACAAAACTATGGTTCCCTTGCAGATCGAGGGTTTCGATTGGGCTACGAATTGCGGCAAAAAGGCGCTCTCTGCGGCGTTCCGGGCGATTATCCGAGCCAGATCCGGACAGATTAGAAGCAAGCAATCTGCGGGTAGAACAACGAAAAACACGAGGAAAACCGGTTAACCCAACGCTATCCAAACCAAAATCCATATTTTTCGGCGAATATATTGTTATTCCTCCCCTTGCAAGGCAGGCTTGATGCTCAAGGTCAGCTTCACAGAGATCACGATATTGAAAAACAGCAATCACGCCGCAGCACCAGTGTCTATGATCGGTGACAAGGAATTCGATGAAGATGGGACGGAACAGATGATCCGCCACACTCTCGCTAGCTCTCAGAGGCCACGCTGATGGCTCAGCAAACAGTTTTCGAGCGCCGCAAGCCTCTGGGATCGGTGATCGATCATGCCCTCACCGGCGCCAGCCGGGAGCCTTTCTGGCTCAGTGATATCGAGCTGGACAGCTATCCGCAGCTGAGCGGTCAGCTCCGCGCGGATCTAGCGGTGGTCGGTGGCGGATACACCGGGCTTTGGACGGCGTTGCTCGCCAAGCAACGGCACCCCGAGTGGCGAGTTGTGCTACTGGAAGCGAACACCGTGGGCTGGGCTGCTTCCGGCCGGAATGGCGGTTTTTGTGAAGCCAGCCTGACTCACGGTGCTGATAATGGGGAGAGCCGATTCCCCCGGGAAAACGCCAGACTCAGGGAACTCGGCTATCAGAATCTCGATGCTATCGAAGCCCAAGTGAACAAGCTCAAACTGGATTGCGACTTCGAACGCACCGGTACAATCTCACTCGCCACCGAGACCTATCAGCTCGACTATCTGAAGGGCCCGCACGGTGCCGGAGAAGTCTTCCTGGACCAGGCCGCGATTCAGGCTGAGATCGCTTCACCCAGCTATCTCGGGGGGCTGTGGAGCAAACGCGAGGCAGCCATGGTTCACCCCGCCAAGCTGGCTCGCGCACTGGGCCGGGCGGCTACCGCCGCCGGCGTCGAGATCTTCGAGCACTCACGCGTCTCAGGACTGAGAAGCGATGCCTCCGAGAGCACGCTCTCTACGTCCTCGGCGAGCGTTCGCGCGACAAAAGTGGCCTTGGGCACGAATGTCTTCCCTTCGCTCTTGAAGCGCAACGCGCTGATGACCGTGCCGGTCTACGACTACGTTCTGATGACCGAACCGCTGAGCAGGGAACAGCTGGCCAGCATTGGCTGGAACAACCGGCAGGGCCTGTCAGATCTGGCGAATCAATTCCATTACTACCGGCTCTCCGCAGATCAACGAATCCTCTTCGGCGGCTACGATGCGATTTACCACTACGGGCGCCGGGTCAATCCTGAGTACGAGAACCGTCCGGAGACCTTCCGCAAGCTGGCCAGCCACTTCTTCACCACCTTTCCGCAACTGGAAGGGCTGCGCTTCAGCCATCAGTGGTCCGGGGCGATCGACACTTGCACCCGGTTCTGCGCCTTCTTCGGCACCGCCCGGGGCGGCAACGTCGCCTATGCGGCAGGCTTCACCGGTCTGGGTGTCGCCGCCACGCACTTCGCCGCGGAAGTGATGCTGGACCAACTGGAAGGTCTCAGAACTGAGCGCACTCACTTGCAAATGGTGCGCAGCAGGCCGTTGCCATTCCCACCGGAACCAGCGGCCTACCTCGGCATTCAAGCCACTCGTTGGTCCCTCGACCGGGCTGATCATCGGCAGGGGCGGAGAAATCTGCTGCTCAAGGCGCTCGACGCCGTCGGCCTCGGCTTTGACTCATGAATCACCAGCAGAAGGGGATGAGAAGTGACAGTCCGATCAGATATTGAGCTCTCGGGCCACCGGGCCGCTAACGCTGCTTCGGTGGAACTGGATCAGGTCAGCAAGTCCTTCGGCGGGGCCACCGCGATCGATGGACTGAATCTCAGCGTGCAGCCCGGGGAGTTCCTCTCCCTGCTGGGCCCCTCAGGCTGCGGTAAGACCACGCTGCTGCGGATGATCGGCGGCTTCGAGCACCCGGATTCCGGAGATATCAGAATCGGCGGTAGCTCCGTGATCGGTCAGCCACCGAACAAACGGCCGGTCAATACGGTCTTTCAGTCCTATGCCCTCTTCCCGCATATGAACGTGGCGGAAAACGTCGGCTACGGTCTGCGACAGCGCAGGGTGCCTAAATCCGAGATCACCGAGCGGGTGCTCGCCGCGCTCAAGATGTCCCGGCTGGAGAAATTCGCGGACCGCTCGCCGAGCAAATTATCAGGTGGTCAGCAACAACGAGTTGCTCTTGCCCGGGCGCTAGTGAATCGGCCCAGGGTGCTGCTGCTCGACGAGCCGATGTCCGCTCTGGACCGCAAGCTGCGCGAAGAAATGCAGCTGGAATTGACGGTATTGCAAGCCGAACTCGGCATCACTTTCGTTTTCGTCACCCACGATCAAGAAGAAGCGCTCACCATGAGCGACCGGATCGCGGTGATTGACCAGGGCAAGATCCAGCAGCTCGCGGATGCGGAGACGATCTACTCCTCCCCCGCCAACCTCTTCGTCGCCAGGTTCATCGGGAAACGGAATTTCATTCCGGTCGAACTCGATTCCGGCGCGCTGAACGCCGGTGAGCACAAGCTGCTGCCAGGGCACAGTGTGGTCGGTACCCCGCAGCAAAAGTGCCTGCTCGCGGTGCGCGCCGAGGATGTCTCCGTGCACTCCACGGCCCCGGCTGCTGGGTTGAACGGGCTGACCGGCACCTTGGTGGACATCGCTTACCTCGGTGAGGTGAAGCAATACCTGGTGCGGCAGCCGGGCGGCCTGGAGGTGCTTGCCCGAATGGCACCCTCGCGTACCGAGGAGCTGCACGCCGGTCAGCGGGTCTGGTGTTCCTGGGCACCACGGGACGGTCAGCTCTTCGCAAACGATGAGGAACCGGTGCGATGAAGCAGCGTCGAGCCGCGAGCTTTCAAGCGCCGCAAAAAACGCACCAACCGGGTCAGCTCAGGGCCCTGGTGCCGGAAGAACTTCAGCGCCGGCTGAGCTCTCCGGCTTTCAGCAGACGAGCGCTGCTGGCCGGCTTCGGCATCGTGGGAACAGCGGCACTCACCGGCTGCCACGCCAATGGCTTCGCCGCCTCAGCCCCAGCCGACGGAGCTTTAGAAGGCACTCTCAATATCTATTCCTGGGGCGATTACGACGATCCGGCGAACCTCGAAAAGTTCGGCGAGCGCGGCGTCCAAGTGCAAACCGACAGCTTCGCCTCGAATGAGGAACTGATCGCGAAGCTGGGTGCCGCCCGGGGCACCAGCGGGTACGACATCGTGGTCCCCACCAGCACCTATCTTCCGCTGCTGACCGCCAATGGCCTCTTGCAGAAGCTCGAACTGGACCGGATTCCCAATATCAAGCAGCTGGCCGCCGATTTCCGGGACACCATCGCAGACCCCCAGAGCAGTTACGCGGTCTGCAAGAACTGGGGTACCACGGGATTCATCTACGACACCACGGTGATCAAGCGTGAGCTGCGCAGCTGGGCGGATTTCCTGGACGCCGCGCAGCAGGAGGCCAGCAAGAATGTCTCGATGCTGGACGACGCCGGAGAGATCGCCGCGGTCTATCTGGCGGCTCATGGCCACGACATCCGGACCATCGATCCGAAGCTCATCGAGGCCTGCACCGACTATATGGTGAACCGTCTGGCGGAACATCTCCGGGTCTTCAACTCCACTCCCGCGGATCTGATCGTGCAGGGTTCGATGGCGCTGCTGCAGGCCTATAACGGCGATGCCCGGCGAGGCCTGCTGGATTCCGACGATCCGGATCGCTGGAAATGGGTCTACCCCACTCCGACCTCGAACCGGTGGATGGATACCTGGGCCATTCCGGTGGGTGCTCAGCACCCGGACTCCGCCTATGCGTTCATCGACTTCATGCTCGATCCAGAAGTGGCCCTCAAGGAGGTCGACTACATCGGCTATTCCACCGGGCTGAACGGCCAGCAGCAACTGGCCGAACAGGCTGAGCTGGACCTCGTGGAACTGCTCTACCCGCCCGCGGACGTGGTAAAGCGGATGACCGTGCTGACCACCAATGAAGCCAGCGAGTCCTGGATCGACATGCTGGGTCAGATGCAAGCAAAGGCGGGAGCATAGTGGCGGGTTCGGCACAAAAAGCCTTCAAGCGCCGCGGCGATGCCTATTTGGCTTTTCCGACCTGGGCGTTCCTGCTCTTCTTCTTCCTGCTGCCGATCGGTTTGGTGCTCTGGTACAGCTTTGGCCAGAAACCTGATGTGTTCACCGCGCACGACAATTCGGTATTCAGCTTCAACCGCTACGCCGAGGCCTTCAACGAGACCTTCTTGCAGACCTTCTGGAACACCCTGGGCATCGGCGTCACCGGTACGGTGCTCTGCCTGCTGATCGCCGTGCCGTTCGCCTACTGGCTCGCGATCAAGGCACCCGGCTGGTTCAGACCGCTCGGCCTGGCCCTGGTGCTGGTGCCGTTCTGGACCAACTTCCTGGTGCGCACCCTGGGCTGGCAGATCCTACTGGCACCCGAGGGTCCGGTCTCCAATTGGTTGCAGCAGCTCGGTCTGACCTCCTCGCCGCTGGATCTGCTTTATACCCGTGGCGCCGTGCAACTGGGCGTGGTCTACAACTATCTGCCCTTGATGATCCTGCCGCTCTATGTCGCCATCGACCGGGCCGGACCGGCGCTGCGGGAAGCGAGCCGCGATCTGGGAGCCAGTAGATTCCGTACCTTGTTCACCGTGACCCTGCCATTGGCGGCTCCCGGCATCGCCTCGGGGTCCCTGTTGGTCTTCATTCCGCTGATGGGTGACTATGTGACGGCTTCGGTGCTCGGCGGAGCGCAGGGCAATATGGTCGGTCAGCTGGTGGCCAATCAATTCAATGTGGCGCAGAACTGGGCGCTTGGCTCCGCGATGGCGGTGGTGCTGATGATGTTCATCGCGGCTGCGGTCGCCGTCGCTGGCGTCCTCACCCTGAGCATCCGCTGGTTGATCCGCAGGCGTCGCCGAATCGATCTCAGCGGCTTGGAGCCCACGACCACATCAAAGGGGGCACAACGATGAAACAACGCACCGATCCGATCAAGCTTCTGCTGGCCGCGCTGAGCATCTTGGTGTTCCTCTTCTTGTTCCTGCCCATCGTGGTCATCCTGATCTACTCCTTCAACAATGGAACGCTGCTCGCAGCCTGGAACGAGTTCGGCTTCGACGCCTATGCTGCGGCGGCTAAGAACTCGGTGATCCGCGGTTCGGTGATCACATCGCTGCTGGCAGCCGCCGGCTCGGCGCTGCTGGCCACCGTGCTGGGCACCCTGGGCGGCTTGGCACTGGCTCGGGCGAAGTCGCAAAAGCTCTGGGTGATTCTGCTGACCGCGATTCTGGGTCTGACCATGGTGACCCCGGAGATCGTCGACGCCGTGTCGATCCTGCCGTGGTTCGTCACCCTGGGCACCGATCTGGGCATCAGCCCGCTCAATAACGGCCTGGTCCGCCTGGTGATAGCGCACACCGTGGTGGCGATCGCCGTGGTGACCTTCATCGTGCGAGCCAGGATGAAGGGCATCGATGCCTCCCTGGAAGAGGCCGCGGAAGATCTCTATGCGAGTAAATGGCACGCCTTCTGGCAGGTGACTTTCCCGATCGCGGCCCCAGGTATCCTCGCCGGAGCCCTGATGTCCTTCACGATCAGCCTGGACAACACCATCGTCTCCAGTTTCGTACAGGTCCCCGGCAGCACTCCCTGGCCGGTCTACATCTTTTCCTCGCTCAAAGTGGGCTTGAAACCCGAGGTCGCCGCGGTTTCCGCGGTGATGTTCGTGCTCACTCTGCTCGCCCTCGCCGTGGTGGCTTTGGTGCTGCGGCGCAGTGGAGAATCGAGCAAGGACATCGCGGCCACCATGACCGGTGGCTGAGCACCGAGATTCTGAGGATCGGAGAAGCCATGACGCAGAGCAAGATGCTTGAGTCGCTCTATTTCGACGGAAAGTACCAGCTGGCTTCGGGAGAGCAGCTGGAGCTGAGGAACCCCGCGGACGGTGGCTCGCTCGGCAGCTTCGCCGAGGCCGACCCGAATGACGTCGATGCCGCCGTGCAGTCCGCGAAAGCGGCTCTGCCGGGCTGGTCCGCGAGCACACCGGCGGAACGCTCCGCGGTACTGCTGCGATGGGCTCAGGAGCTTTCCAGCAGAGCTGAGGAACTCGCCCAGCTGGAGTCAGCCCAGACCGGTAAGCCGATCCGGCTGGCCCGGGAATTCGATGTTCCCGGCACCATCGACAACACCGAGTTCTTCGCCGGTGCGGCCCGGCAGCTCGGAGGTCTCGCCGCGGGCGAGTACTCAGCACAGCACACCTCCATGGTGCGCCGGGAGGCGATCGGCGTGGTGGGGTCGATCGCACCCTGGAACTACCCCCTGCAAATGGCGGCCTGGAAGGTGCTACCCGCCATTGCCGCGGGGAACACCATTGTGCTCAAGCCCTCTGAACTGACCCCTGGCACCACGCTGGCCTTCGCTGAAGCGGCGACCGCCGCGGGGCTGCCGAATGGCGTTTTCAATGTTGTGGCTGGGCGGGGCCTGGGTACCGGAGAAGCCCTGGTGAGTCATCCCGACGTCGCAATGACATCCTTCACCGGCTCGACGGCGGTGGGCCGGAAGATCATGGAGCTAGCCAGCGCCGGTGGAAAGCGAGTTCACCTCGAGCTGGGCGGCAAAGCACCCATGCTGGTCTTCGAGGACGCCGATCTGGAGGCCGCGGCTCAAGGCGCGGTGGCCGGTTCGATGATCAATGCCGGGCAGGACTGCACGGCGGTCACCAGAGCCTATCTGCACGTTTCACTGATCGATCGTTTCATCGAACGGGTGAGCGAGCTGCTGGCAAAGCTCCGGATCGGGGATCCGCTGAATCCTGACACTGATCTGGGTTCGCTCATCTCGGTGCGGCATCGTGACCGGGTGGCCGGTTTTGTCGATCGAGCCGTCGCCGCCGGTGCGGTGCTGCATACCGGTGGCCGGGTTCCCGAAGGGACGCCCAGCGCGGCCGCCTATTACTCACCCACGCTGCTCAGCGGAGCGACTCAGGATTCCGAGTTGGTGCAGCAGGAGATCTTCGGCCCCGTGCTGGTGGTATTGCCCTTCGAGTCCGAGGATCAGGCGATTCGCTTGGCCAATGACACGCCTTTCGGGCTGGCGGCCTCGGTGTGGACCAAGGACGTGGCCCGGGCGATGCGCACCAGCTCGGCGATTCAAGCGGGCTGCGTCTGGGTCAATGACCACATCCCGATTATTTCTGAAATGCCGCACGGCGGGTATAAGGCCTCCGGCTTCGGCAAGGATATGAGCGTGTTCTCCCTCGAGGAGTACACGAATCTCAAGCACGTGATGATCGAGCGCGAAGGCCAGGCGGTCAAGGCCTGGCATCGTACGGTCTTCTCGAATCCGGCTCGCTAGCGGGTGCCCCAGTCGTAACGGTCCTTCTGCAATTTCAGGTACATGAAGGTCTCGGTCGATTCGACGGCGGGGAAGCTTCGGATCCGGCCCAGCAGTTCAAGCA
Organism: Psychromicrobium ferritrahens; assembly: GCF_043789415.1. Classification (NCBI taxonomy): domain Bacteria; kingdom Bacillati; phylum Actinomycetota; class Actinomycetes; order Micrococcales; family Micrococcaceae; genus Psychromicrobium; species Psychromicrobium ferritrahens. Next base: position 44,821 of record NZ_JBDLLW010000003.1, read on the forward strand.
GGTGCGCATCGTCTTCGCAGACCACTTCGAGCAGAATATCGAAGCTCCCCGCGGTGAGCAGAATATAGACGATCTCGCTCAGTGCCTCGAAATGCTCGGCGGCCGTTTCGGCACTACCGGAGACCTTGACGCCGACCATGGCTTGCCGGCTGAACCCGACTTTGAGCGGATCCGTCACAGCGACGATCTGGAGTAGTTTCGAGTCGATCAGCCGCTTGACGCGTTGCCGAACCGCGGCTTCGGAGAGCCCGACCGATTCGGCGATCGCGGCATAGGGCCTTCGGCCGTCGTGCTGCAATTCCTCGATAATGCGCTTGGAGATCTCGTCCAATCCTGGAGAGGTCTCGGGGACGCTCATCAGCGTTCTTCCAATGCGGCATCCGCGACCAGCAGCGCGTGGTCGATGATCTCCAGGCCCTGACGCAGTTCCGCTTCAGAGATCACCAAGGGCGGAGCCAGCTGAATCCGATTGAAGTGGATGAAAGGCCATAGCCCCGCCGCTTTGCAGGCTGCCGCCACCGCGTTCATCGGGGCAGCGGCGGCGCCGGAGGCGTTGAAGGGCACCAGGGGCTCACGGCTCTGCTTGTCCCGGACGAGTTCAATGGCCCAGAACAGGCCACGTCCCCGGACCTCGCCCACGCTCGGGTGGCTTTCCAGCCAGCGCTCCACTTCGGGCCGCACCACGCGCTCGCCCAGATCGCGGACGCGTTCCAGAATGCCTTCCTCCTCGAAGACGTGCACGGTTTCGACGCCGACCGCGCAGCCCAGTGGGTGCCCCGAATAGGTGAGACCGCCGGGGTAGGCACGGTCCGCGAAGGTCTCGGCGATGGCGTCTGAGATCAGCACTCCGCCGAGCGGCACATAGCCTGAATTCACTCCCTTCGCGAAGGTCAGCAGATCGGGGACGACGTCGAAGGCGTCCACGGCGAACCACTCGCCGATCCTGCCGAAGCCAACCATCACCTCGTCGGCGATATAGACCAGGCCGTAGCGGTCACAGATTTCCCGGACCCCTTTGAGGTAACCGGGCGGCGGGATCAGCACCCCATTGGTGCCGACCACGGTTTCCAGGATGATGCCGGCCACAGTGCTCGGCCCTTCGAGCTGGATCACGGCTTCCAGATGCTGCAAAGCACGCTCGGTTTCCGCTTCGGCGGATTGCGCGTGGAACGCCGAGCGGTAAGGATAGGGGCCGAAGAAATGCACCACAGAGGTATCACCGGGATCATTGGCCCAGCGCCGCGGTTCACCGGTCAGGCTCATCGCCGTGGTGGTGCCGCCATGGTAGCTGCGATAAGCAGCCAGGATCTTGCGCCGTCCGGTGTGCTGCCGAGCCATTCTGACCGCGTGCTCATTGGCATCCGCCCCACCGTTGGTGAAAAAGACCTTATTCAGCTGGCCCGGGGCGCGTTCCGCCAGCAGTCTGGCCAGCTCCCCGCGCACATCATTGGCGAAGGATGGCTGAATGGTGGCCAGTACCTCTGCTTGCCGCTTAATCGCCTCAATGAGCCGCGGGTGCTGGTGGCCCAGATTCAGGTTCACCAACTGCGAGGAGAAGTCCAGATATTTCTTCCCGGAATAGTCCCAGAAGGTCGATCCCGAGCCGCCTGCGATCGGCAACGGGTCGATCGCGGCCTGAGCCGACCAGGAGTGGAAGACGTGCTTGCGATCGTCAGAGCGCACCTGGCTCTCGGCGGTTCTGCCGGGCGGTGCTGGATTGGCTGGATTCGCTTCAATGCTCATACTGCGATCCTCTCAATGATTACCGAGAAAACCCAGAGCCGAATGAGACGTGTCCGTGACCGGAGTTCCAAGCTTGCGCCATAGCGCTAAGAAGGCTCAGGAGAGCTGGTTGAGCGCGTCCTCGGCGGCGACCCAGGAGAGCATCGCGCATTTGACCCGGGCCGCATAACGGGAGACCCCTCCGAAGGCTGCTGCTTCGCCCAGTACCTCTTCATCGGGAACCAACTGGCCACGTGATCGCATCACCGCACGAAACTCCTCGATCAGCTCGCGGGCCTCAGCGCGCTCCATACCGGTGAATAGATCACTCAATACCGAAGCGGATGCCATCGAGATGGCACATCCCGCACCGTCCCAGCGGAGGCTTTCAATGGTGTCCCCTTTTACCCCCACTCGGACGGTGATCTCGTCCCCGCACACCGGATTGAGTTGATGAGAGGACGCCGTGGCTGTTCCCTCGGCCACCGCATGGTCGGCAATCGGGGAACCGTGCCGGGCTTTCGAATGCTCCAGGATGATGCTCTGATACAGCGCGTCCAAACCGCTCATCGGCCCGCTCCGAAATAGCCGCGGACCTCGGAGACCGCTTGCAAAAGCGTTTCAATCTCAGCGACCGTGGTGTAGAGATAGCTGCTCGCCCGGGTGCTCGCGGTGAGCCCGAGTCTGCGGTGCAGAGGCTGCGCGCAGTGGTGCCCCACCCGCACCGCAATGCCGCGATCGTCCAGGAACTGGCCGACGTCGTGAGCGTGCACGCCTTCGACGTCGAAAGCCGCCAGGCCGAGCCGTTCGGTGCCGCTGCCCGGGCCCAGTACCCGGATGCCTGGGATCTCGCTGAGCCCGGAAACCAGTAGTTCGCCCAGTGCGGCTTCCCAACCCGCGATTCGGGGCATCCCGGTTTCGCTGAGATAGTTGGCCGCGACCGACCAGGCAATGGCCTGGGAGATCCTTTGCGTTCCGGCTTCGAAGCGCTGCGGCGCCGGGAGGTAACCCGCCGACTCCATGCTGACCGAGGTGATCATGGAACCGCCGGTGAGGAAGGGGGGCATCGCGTTCAACAGTTCCGCGCGGCCGTACAGGGCTCCGATTCCGGTGGGGGCGAGCATCTTGTGCCCGGAGAACACTGCGAAGTCCACCCCGAGTTCGGCGACGTCGACCGGCAAGTGCGGCACCGACTGACAGGCGTCGATCACCACCAGTGCGCCGGCCCGGTGGGCCAGCTCGGTGAGCAGCCGAACAGGGTTGATCGTGCCGAGCACATTGGAGGCATGGCTGAAGGCGAAGATCTTGGTACGCGGCCCGAGCAGATCGGCCACTCGATCAAGATCGAGTTCGCCCTGATCGGTGATCGGCACGTATTTCAGCCGGGCGCCGGTGCGGCGCGCCAGTTCCTGCCAGGGAATCAGGTTCGCATGGTGTTCCATCTCGGTGACCAGGATCTCGTCGCCCTCACTCAGCGCAAAGCGCCGGGCCTCCGCTGAGACGGTTCCAATACTGGCGTTGGAGAAAGAGTAGGCCAGTAAATTGATCGCTTCAGTGGCGTTGGACGTCCAGACCAGTTCATTCTCCTGAGCCCCGATGAACCGTGCCAGCCCGGCCCGCGCCAGCTCATAGGATTCGGTTGCCTCGACAGCGAGCCAATGAGCGCCACGGTGCACCGCGGCATTGCGCTGCTCGTAGAATTCCTGCTCGGCTTCCATCACGCTCAGCGGGTTCTGCGAAGTGGCTCCTGAATCCAGATAGACCAGGGGCTTGCCATTGATCTCTTGATGCAGAATCGGGAAATCATTGCGGATCCGCAGAACTTCAATATCGGTCAGGGGTGAGTCAGTCACCGGACAATTCTCCCACGCTTCGGCTCGCCTCAGGCCGTGGAGTGAGCAAGACGACAGCACGGCCGGGCCGGGCGAGCGGTCAGATGAGGAGCCGGGCGAGCGGAACGACGCTTCATTCGCTATTCAACCGCGCTTTCTCTGCTCCCTGCGGGGGCGGCTCCCGGTCTGAAGCACCCTCAGCACGGGGCGTCAGTGCAGTGTGCTGAGGGTTCACTGGGCTGAAGGTGCACTGTGTTGAAGGTTCACTGTTCACTCAGGAGTGTCTCGCTGACCGGCTGCTCAGCAGTGCCTCCAGTGAAGCCAGTTCGGCAACCACGAAAAGCGCCGTTTGGTACCGTGCTAGCTCGCGGCGCAGCGTGCCGACTGTCACCGGATCGGCGCTTCCCGCCACGATCAGGGTGTTCGCTCCGGTGACCTTGACGATTTCTGTAAGTTCCTCGGCGCTCCCCAGCACGGGTGCCCAGCCCAAACGCTGAGGGCCGTCGGTGATGTACTTCGGCGGCAGAACGGCACCGAGCAGGGCCTGCTCGGCCAGCGGCTCGATAACGAGGCGTTGCAGTACCCGTTTCACTTCAGCGGGTTCACCCAGCACGATAATGCTGGCGGGAGCCTGGCTGCGCAGCCGCCGCCCTCGTGTTCGAACGAACCAGCCGAGAAGGAGGACCGCTACGACGGCGAGCGGCAGCAAGGCATTCCAGAAGATCAACTCGGCGCTCATTGCCGTGAGCAGCAGGACCAGCACGGACCCTGCCAGCGCGAGCCAGGCAGCCGCTGATCGGATCCAAGAGCGGCTCGCCATGGAGACGGGCCGTTCTGGGTTCGTCGTCGGTCGGGGTGAAAAGACGCAGTGCCTCGGCGGTGTGCCGTGCTGTGCAAATCTGGGGTGGGGAAGCTGAGACGGAGGAAGCGAGCTGAACCTGGAGGCAGTGCCGTGCTTCGAGTGAAAGTGGGAGCACTCGCTAACCGGCTGAATCAGGCCGTGGCGGCACGTTCGAGGAGGATTTTTCTTCGGGGAATGAGCACGGTATCTGCCAGTGCCGGATCGCCGATGCGGCTCTTGCCACTCGAGCCGGAACCGCAATGTTCTACCCACAAGAAACCTCTCAAAAACAATTCAGACACCCTAGGAGGTGAAGGTTTCCTGAGCCCCCCAAAAAGCTCAGGAAGTACTTTGGACACTCATCCAAGTGGAGTCAATCCAAGTATGCCCGAGCCCTCTGACAGTCACCTCAGTAGCAGCTACTCGACTTAAGCGGAGCGGAAAGTCGGGGGCTACTCGAGTAGTTTATGAGCCGGGTTAAGCCGCGCCGCATTGCTGAGCAGATCCTCGCGTCCGGAGACACCCAGCTTGGCGTAACTCCGATAGAGGTGACCCTCCACGGTTCGCACGGAAAGCGTGAGAGACTCAGCGATTTCCCGGTTGGTGGCGCCTTTAGCCACCAGGGACACGATGGTTCGTTCCCGTTTGGTCAGCACATCCGGTGAATACCCTACGGGAGTTTCGCCTCGGCCCAGTACCTTCAGGATAGCCGCTGCCGCAGGCCCGATCTGTCGCATCGCCTCAGCGAGGAGTTCCAGCGAATGCTGGCGTTCTGAAGAATGCCCTTGAGCGCCGAAAAGCTCAGCGGAGCGGGAGAAGCTGACCGCCGCGAGGTGAAAGATCTGACGCTCGAAGAGGAACTCGCCGGCCTGGCGAAATGCCCTGGGATCCGCGGAGACAATAGCTTCAGCGTATTTTCCCCAGCCGATCAGCCAGTCGCCTTCGACCTCGCGCACCAATTCGACCACTCGGGGTGCCTGCTGATCGGAGCCCAGTTCGAGGCACCCCAGGCAAGCGTAGAGTTCTAAGCCATAGAGCCGTTTGCTGTGTGCCCGCTCCCCCAGCGCGCGCAATTGCTTGAGCCCTTCCCCATTGCGTTCAGCCAGTTCCTTGCCCAGGGCCAGGTAGTAGCCTGCAACGATCTGCGTCATCTCCGAGCCAGCTCCAATGGCTTTTTCTGCCTCTGCCCAGAACACCTTAGCCAACTCGGTATTACCGGTGAGCGTTGCAGCGTAGAAGCCAGAGGCAGCAACCCGCGGAAACATCCAGCCGCCCTTTCGACGCGCTAATTCCAAGGTGCCGCGTAGCAGTGCACTCGCCTCCGCAGCCCTGCCCTGCCGCAGCAAGACCATGCCACGAGCGGAGTTGAGGCCCCGCTCAGAGGCGATCAGGCTCAGTTTGCCGCCCGAGTACTCGTCGATGGAGATCGTGGCATCCTGCCACCGACCCGAATTGATCGCCGCTCGTGAGTAGAGCAATTGGCAGTAGCCCACCAGGTCGAAGACTTCTTCGGTGTCGCTATTCGCCAGGGCCATCGCTTTGTTCAGCAGCTTCAGGCAAGAGACGAACTTACCGAGTGCCAGCAGATGCTCGGCACGGACCACCAGGCGGAAGATCCGGGTCACCGGGCTCAGATTCCGTGCCTTGCCGAAGCGCGCTTTGAGTTCTTCCAGGCCCGCCTCGACTTTTTCATAGTCGCCGCAGTGCGCATCCGCCAGCATGGTGAACAGTGCGGCTCGTTCGGCTACGGCCTGTTCGATCTGCTTCGCGCTATCGGGGTTGCTTCGAGAGAGCTGCTGACCGGCTGCGAGGAGTTTGATGGCGCCCAGCCGCAGCTCCTCGGGGCCACCTCCATGAGAGAGCCGCAGCCTTGCCCACATCAAGGTGTTCACCAGCAGGTCGGAGAGATTTTCCCCGCTCAGGAAATCTTCCTCTAAGATCTGTGCGGCCTGGTTCAGTTGACCGCTGTCCAATTGAGCCCGGGCTATCAGAGCACGCGCCCGCAAGCGATGTTCTTTGCCGTGCACGGCGGTGGCCGCTCGCAGACTGTAGTCGTTCTGGCCAAATTTCCCGGCCAGTAAAGCTGCCCTGAGCAATTCCTGATCACTCACCGGCAAGCCGCAATCGAGCGACCACTTCACCATTGCCAAGCAGCTTTCCTTCGAACTCGGCTGCTCTCCCAATAGCGAGATGTACTGCTGATGCAGTTGCAGGCTTCTCGCTGCGGGCACCATGCGCCGCAGCGCCACGGCCAGGAATGATTGGCTCAGAATAAGGCTCTTACCGGCTTCACCGGTGACCCGGAGCAGCCGATGCTCGACGAGGGCCGAAACCACCCCGGCACCGACCATCTCCTCGACGATCTGCCGGAGCACCGGCCCGGCGAGCGCCACCAGGTTGAGGGCTTCGCGCTCCTGCGGGCTTCGCCGGGAAAGAATCGAGTCCACCGCCACTTCGATCCCAGAGCCCGGGATGACGCCCGACTGAGCCAGCAGCCACAGCCCGTTGTGTTGCAGCAGCCCTTCACCCGCCAGCAAATCGTCCAAGAAACAGCGCAGGTACCAGGGGTTGCCGTCCGAGGCTCGCCAGAGCAGTTGTGCCGAGGCGTCGTCCATCGGCCCACCGAGGTGCTGTTCCACAAGCTGACGGACCTGCTGGTAGTTCAGCGGCGGGATATCGAATCTCTCGGCCAGGCCTTCATACCAGAGCTCGGTGATCTGATGAGCCACCCCGGGGCGCGGCTGATAGGCGATGGCCAGTTTTGCCCAGCGGGCGCTGACCAGTTCCACCAAGATGCTCATGGTGGCCTCGTCGAGGTCATCGGCGTCGTCCACGATAATCAGTTTCGGCCCGGTGACGCCTTCAAAATTGGAGAGGAAGGCGCGTAACATCTCAACGGGTGATTCAGCTGCGGAATCCTGCATTCCGCTCATCAAGGGAGCGAGTATCCCGTACGGCACGCTGGAAAGCGCCGAACTGGCGTGCAGTCGGACAATATGGAACTCGGTGTCCAACTCAGCTCGCAGCGCGTCGATCAATGCGCTTTTGCCCATTCCGGCTTCGGCCACGAGGAGCACTGCCTGGCAGGACCTGGACCTCAGAGCAGCAGCAGCCCGGCCGAGAATCTCTTCCCGCCCGTTCAGATTGAACGGCTTTCTCTGAGCAGTCATCATTTCGGTCATGTATTAGATTCCAGCTAAATCATGACGCGAGGAGACACCCAGCTTCGCATAGACCTGATAGAGATGGCCTTCCACCGTTCGAATGGAAAGCCCCAACCGCGCGGCGATCCTCTTATTACTCAGCTTCTGCCGCACTAAATCGACGATCTGGCGCTCCCGGCGGGTCAGGGCAGCCACTCTGCCGGCTAGCTCGACGTCCAGCTCCTTGTCCGTCACCGGCGCCCGGGCACTCAGCGGGCGCCCAGTTTTCGCCAGCATTCGCCTGGCTTGAGCTGCCGTGAATCGGTCGCCAGCGGCAAGCGCGAAGGTCTCGGCTTGCTGTGCACAACGATCCACCGCCAGGTGCAGCCCAAGCCCTTCGGCCAGCCGGGCGGCGTCGAGCATCTGCGCCGCGCTCCGCTTCAGATTGCCTTCGGCCATGGCTTTCGCGAGCTCGGTGAACCTCCACTGCGGGTGGGTGGCCACAGCGATCATCAAGCGGCATTCTTCCGGGGTCGCCCCGCCGATCAATAACGCTCCGAAAAGCACTCCGGCAGCGAGCCCGGTGCAGCCTTGCGCAAGGTCTGCCTCAGCCTTGCGCAGAATATCGCCCTCGTGCTCGGAACGGCCCAGCCATCGCGCACTGATCAGTTCAAGATTCCTGGTCAAGGACTCATAGAACCAGGGACGGCGTTCGTGTTTGCTCTGCTGTGAGAGCTGCAGATGTGCCCGGCCCTGACGGCGTTTCCCTTGAGTGGCGTAGACCAGAGCGAGTGCTGCTTCGGCCATCGAGGTGTAGCCGAAGGTGGGTTTCTGGTCGAATTGAGCGCAGGCTGAAAGCAACTGTTCAATAGCTTTCTCGGCTTGCTCACCAAAGAGATTCGCCAGTCCCAGGATAGCTTCGATGGAGGGCCCGAAAACTTTGAGCTGCGCGGGCCCTCTGGTCAGGGCAGGTTCCAGGATCTTGATGATCTGCTGCCAATCCCCCCATTGCAGCATCGAGATGACGTGAGTATCGAACCACCAGATAAGTAAGGTCCGATCACCACTCGCGTGCACCTCTTCGAAGAGCCCCTTGCTCAGTTCGGCGCTCTCCAGTTCTCTCCCCATAGCTGTATAGGCTTCGACGCGCAAGATCTCGCAGGCCAGCCGATGATGCTCGGAGGCGGCTGCATCGCTCGCGCCGGCTTCCACTCTCGGTAAGGCTTCGTGGAAGCGGCCGATAAAATGCAGATAGCGCAATTCGGCAAGTTCCAATAATTCAGTGGTCCTACGGTTGAGGTGCCCGGACGCTGAACGCGCGATCAGGGCGCTCTTCGTCCTGGACAGTAAATCCTTGAGTGCTTCATCGTGCTCGGGCAGCCACTTCAACGCCTCAGCCCAGGTCAGAACGCAGCGGGCCTGAGTTTCTTCGTCCAGGCTCTGCCAGGCCTTCTCGGGAATCGCCTCGAAGACTTTAGCTGCGCGGTCGGGGAATTTGAGTTGCATCCAGGCGATTGCCGAGAGTTCCTGAGCCTCCAGCCAGCCGTGCTCTCGCTGCTCGATTCCAGCCAGGGCTAAGAGCGCGAATTCCGGGTCAAATCTCTCCAGCGCCACCCGAGCAGCGGGAATCGCATGCTCGGCAGCAAGTTTTTGCTCGGCGTCCAGAACGGCCGCCGCGAAGTCCAGCAGGTTCTGCCCGCTGCATCCGTTCTCTTCTTGCATCAGGTACCGGCCATGCACCCGGTAAAGTTCTTGACGCCGGGGCAGAGTCAGCCAGCTGCGCACCACCTCGCCGAAATAGGGCTCTCGCAATGACACCAAACGGTCGATTGAGTCGTCGATCATCACGGTGCCAGATTCCTGCATCCCGGCGAGCGCGGTGGCCGAGAACCTTTTGGCCAACCGGCTCAAGGGGCAGCGACGCAACAGTGCAAGCACTTCGATGATCTCCCGGCAGGCCGGGGTCTGCTGCTTCCATTGCCTGCGGAAAAAATCCTCTATCCACTGACTGCCCGCATAACTGATCGGCCCACGGAGAATCCAGACGCCGTATCGGGGGGATTGCCAGAGGTTACCGAGCCGTTTCTGCTCAGCGGCCAAGGATTGCAGCAGCAGCGGACTCCCATCGGCGAGGGAGTGCAAAGTATGCAGGGTCGTGGGCGAGATATGGCCGCCCAGCATAGCCCTCAGCAGCTTCTCGCTCTGCGCCACTGAGAAACCGCGTAATTCGAGATCGACGATCTTATGATTTCGGATCATCTGCTGGAAACCCACGGGGAGATCACGCCAGTTCCCCGCTGTGGCGATGATCTTGATCCCGGAGAGCAGCAGATTGGCCACCACAGCCGCACTCTGCTGATCGAGGTGCTCCGCATTGTCAACCACCAGGACGATCTCCTGACCAGCGGCATCAAGCCGGATCAATTCGTGAATGCCCTGGATGATGCTGATCGAATTGCTGAGCTCCGCCGGCAATCGAGCGAGGAAGAGCTTGAAACAGCTATAAGCGGTGTCCCGGCTGTCCTCGGCACAGCGCAACTGAATCCGGTGATGCCGGGAATCCAGTTCCGCGGCCACAATATTGGCGAGCGACGACTTACCGATCCGCGGCGGTCCGACGATGACTGCGCCGTAGTGATCTGGGTTCAGGACTGCCTGGAGCACCCGTTCGATCTCGCTTTGCCAGCTCGCCGCAAACCATTCCAGCGGGCCCGCGGATTGGGCCTTAAGACCCTTTGGTTCATTCGATTTTGAAAAACCGGAGCTAGTGATCCCCCGGGGATATCTCCCCCTTAACCCCGGAACCAGCTCTGTCGTCATCTAAAGCGTCCCCTCACGCTCTAGAGCCCTTGCGGCCCTAGTTTTCAACTCCCGGCAAGCCAACACCGCCTTGCGGGCTTCATTCTAGGGGAAGGGTCAGGACAAACTAAAATTAACTACATTCATTTTCGAAAGCGCGACGTAACAGTAAGCAGCTATTTCGGAGCGTGAAATCTTTGCTGGGCGGTCAGCAGGTCCGAGGAGATCAGCAGTTCCACAGCGTCCGCTGCATCCTGGATGAGCAGCGGCAATTCTTTCTTTTCAACGGTCGAAAATTCTTTGAGCACATGGTTTGCCGCGCTGCCCTGACTTCCAGGGGGGCGCCCGACGCCAACTCGGACCCGGTAATAATCCTTGGTGCCAAGTGCCCGACTAATATCGCGTAAACCGTTGTGCCCGCCTTCGCCGCCACCGATTTTGAGCTTGATCTGATCAAAGGGGATGTCTATTTCATCGTGTACCACGATGACGTTCTCAGCACTGAGGTCGAAGAATTTCGTCAGCGCTGCGGTCGGGCCGCCACTGAGATTCATAAAGGTCTGCGGTTTTGCCAGCACCAGCTTGGGTCCGCCCGCTCCCAACCGACCCTCCGCCACCAGGGCACGGGATTTATTGCTGCGAAAGCTGGCAGAGATCCGGGCTGCGAGTTCCTCGACGACCATGAAGCCGATATTGTGCCGAGTACGACTGTAGTCGGGCCCGGGGTTTCCGAGCCCGACTACAAGCCAGGTATTGCTCATACCGAAAAGTTACTCAGCTGCCGGAGCTTCTGCGGCGGTTTCAGCGGCTTCGCCTTCAGCGCCCTCGCCCAGATCCTGCTCCTCCGGAACGGAGACATTGACGATCAGGGTGTCTGCCTCGGTCAGCAGCGAAACGCCCTTCGGCAGTTCGAGGTCCGAAGCGTGCAGATGCTCGCCTGCAGCGCGGCCTTCGATGCTGACCTCCAGGCTGGAGGGCAGGTGGGTCGCTTCAGCTTCCACACTCACCGAATTGGCTTCCTGGTTGGCGACGGCGCCGGGAGCCACTTCGCCGATCAGCACCACGGGAATGTCCACGGTGACCTTTTCGCCACGACGCACGGTCAGCAGGTCGATGTGCTCGATGATCTGCAGTACCGGATCGCGCTGAATGTCCTTGACCAGCGCCAGGTGCTCTTCACCGGCGATGTCGAGGGTGAGCAGAGCGTTGGCCTGACGGGCAGCCCGGGTGGTCTCGCGCTCGGGGAGGACGATGTGCAGCGGCTCAGCGCCGTGGCCGTAGATGACGGCGGGGATCTGGTGGGCACGGCGAGCGCGACGTGCAGCGCCCTTGCCGAATTCGGTGCGCAACTGCGCGGCAAGCTTATTATCAGCCATTGGAACTCCTTAGATTAGTCAAGCAAGGACGACTGGGCCGACCCCTGAGACAGGAGTTCAACCATGTCGATCACGGAAAACCCACTTCAGAGTCTTCCCTCGCCAAGGTACTGGTCAAGTTTAGCAGCTAAACCAAAGCCCCCCAACGCCGTCCCCACCTCCACCCAATCCAGCTATCCCACATAAATGTTGCGGATGAGGTAGTTGTGACCCCGAATAAGTCTCATCAGCAACATCAGTAACACTCGGTGGGACAGGTGGTTAGCAAGGTGGCGACGAAGTCGACACGAGAGAGCTATGCGAGGGCCCCGAACTGAGCTGGCGAAGCTTGGGAACATAGCTCTCGGGGAGTGCCCTAAGAGAGCGAATAGGGTGCCCTGCCCGAGCCTGCGAGGGAAAGGGCAGTTCGCGAATAGAGTGGGGCACGAGGGGCCCGACGTGGCGACGAAGTCGACACTAGAGAGCTATGCGAGGGCCCCGAACTGAGCTGGCGAAGCTTGGGAGCATAGCTCTCGGGGAGTGCCCTAAGAGAGCGAATAGGGTGCCCTGCCCGAGCATGCGAGGGAAAGGGCAGTTCGCGAACGCGCTAGGCTTGGCCGTCGAAGAGCGAGGTAACGGAGCCGTCTTCGAAGACTTCCTTGATCGCTCGGGCGATCAGTGGAGCGATCGAGAGCACGGTGAGCGAGTCAAAGCGCTTCTCCGCGGAGATCGGCAGCGTATTGGTCACCACCACTTCCCTAGCGCCGCACTCGGCGAGACGCTGGGCGGCCGGATCGGAGAAGACCGCGTGGGTTGCCGCGATGATCACGTCACGAGCGCCGGCGTCCTTGAGGACCTGCACCGCACCGGCAATGGTTCCGCCGGTGTCGATCATATCGTCGATCAGCACGCAGGTGCGGCCCTCGACCTGGCCCACTACCTGTTTGGAAACGGCATGGTTCGGCACTCTGAGATCGCGGCTCTTGTGCACGAAGGCCAGAGGAGCGCCACCCAGCCGATCGGCCCATTGCTCAGCGACCCGGACTCGGCCGGTATCGGGCGAGACAACCGTGATCTCCTCGACATTGACCTTGCCTCGCAGATAATCGGCGAGCAGCGGTGTAGCCATCAGATGATCCACCGGGCCGTCGAAGAAGCCCTGGATCTGGGCGGTGTGCAGGTCGACGCTCATCAGGCGGTCGGCGCCTGCGGTCTTGTAGAGATCCGCCACCAGTCGGGCGGAGATCGGCTCCCGGCCACGGCCCTTCTTGTCCTGCCGGGCATAGGGGTAGAACGGCGAGACCACGGTGATCCGTTTCGCCGAAGCCCGCTTGAGCGAGTCGATCAGGATCAGCTGTTCCATCAGCCAGTTATTCAGCGGAGCGGGATGCGCTTGCAGCACGAAGACGTCGGCCCCGCGAACACTCTGCGCGGCTCGTACGTAGATCTCGCCGTTGGCGAAATCGTAGGCATCTATCGGCAGTAAATCGGTTTCCAGCTCGGCAGCGATCTGCTGAGCGAGTTCGGGATGCGCTCGCCCGGAGGCCAGTAGCAACTTCTTTTCACCGCGAGCGGTAATCTCATTCATGGCTACTTGCCTTCCTCTGCTGAGGGGTCGATTGACTGATGGGTGGAAATCTCAAGGGCTGACAGCGCAGCTTGCGCTAACTCAGCGGATTGCGAACCGGGCCGGTGATCAATAACCCACTGTTCCAGGTTCCGCTGAGCCGCGATGCTCAGCGCGAGGGCTCCGGGCGGCACCGATTTGCGGAGCACAGCACCGGCACCGCTGTACGCTCCATCACCCACCTCGACCGGGGCCACGAAGACAGTGTTGGAACCGGTGCGCACTCCCGAGCCGATCACCGTGCGATGCTTCTTTTCGCCGTCGTAGTTAGCGGTGATGTTCCCACAGCCGATATTGGTGTCTTCGCCGATTTCGGCGTCTCCCGCATACCCCAGATGGGAAAGCTTGGAGCGCGCACCGATCCTGACGTTCTTGGTCTCGTAGAAAGCACCGATTTTGCCCGCTTCTCCGAGCACCGTCCCGGGGCGCAGATAACTGAAGGGGCCCACCGTGGCACCGGCGAGCACAATCGCTCCTGATCCGTGGGTGCGGGTCACCGTGGCAGCTTCGCCGATCTGCACATCTGTCAGGGTGCAGTCCGGGCCGACGACGGCGTCCCGCTCAACGAAGGTGCTGCCGTGCAGCTGACTGCCGGGCAGCAGGGTGACATCCTCCGAGAGCTTGACCTGCACATCGACCCAGGTGCTGCCGGGATCGACCACCGTCACCCCGGCGCGCATCCAGGCCTCCAGAATCCGGCGGTTCAGCTCGGCCCCCAGAGCGGCGAGTTGCACTCGATCGTTCGCTCCTTCCACCTGCCAGCGATCATCGGTCACCACGGCCGCCACCCGACGTCCGGCGGCCACTGCAATGCCCAGCACATCGGTCAGGTACATCTCACCCTGAGCGTTATCGGTGGTCACCTGCCGTAGACCCTCCCGCAGCAGAGCGGCATCGAAAACATAGATTCCGGAGTTGATCTCACGGATTTCACGCTCGGCGTCCGAGGCGTCCTTGTGCTCACGGATGCCCAATACGGTGCCTTCAGCGGAGCGCAGGATCCGGCCATAGCCGGTGGCGTCTTGCAATACCGCGGTCAGCACGGTGACGGCGTTGCTGTCCTGACGGTGGACGGCGATCAGTTCACGGAGTAAGTCGGTGGTGAGCAAGGGAACGTCCCCGTAGCTGACCAGCACGGTGCCATCGATCGGCTCTCCTTGCGCGACGTCGAAAGCTTGCAGAGCGACTTGCACCGCCCGGCCGGTGCCGGGCACCTCGTCTTGGTCGACGATCAAGGCAGCGGGATCGAGTTCGCTGATTTTTGCCGCCACCAGCTCTCGTTCATGGCGCACCACGGCGGCTAAGCGCTGTGGTTCCAGGGAACGGACGGCGGAGAGCGCGTGGCCGATCATCGGCAGGCCCGCAATTTCATGGAGGATCTTAGGTTTCCGGGATTTCATCCGGGTGCCGGCACCAGCGGCGAGAACGATAACCGAGAGTTCAGCGGCTTCGGACGGCACGGAATTCAACCTGGCTCCTGTAATTCGCTTGGCTGGCTTGCACTTGTCCCAGCCGTTCTTCAAACGGCCAGCACCGGTTGTTGACTATCCTACCCAGTCCACACCCAGGCGTTCCTCCCGGCCTGAGGACCGGGTTCCGCCCATAGGATTCGAACCTATACTCCACAGCTCCAAAGGCTGGGGTGCTGCCGTTACACCAGAGCGGATTGTGCATTTTTTGCACGAACATCTAGTCTGCCATGAGTGACGGCAACTGCGCGAGTTGAGTGCGTCTACGGCGGGCGGATCCGGCTAGGAAGCAGTGGAGGCCCGAACCACCAGTTCCGGTTCGAAGACCACCTGTTCGCGTTCCGCAACAGACGAAGCAGCGATCTCGTGTTCCAGCAGTTCGATTGCGACCGTACCGATTTTCTCAGCGGGCTGCCGAACAGAGGTCAGCGGGATCGGCGTCGCCCGGGTATAGGGGATGTCGTCGTAGCCCATGATCGCCACATCACGCGGAACCGAAAGCTTGCCGTCTGCGATCACCATTTGAAGGATGGCCAGAGCCAGCAGATCGTTCGCGGCGAAGATGGCATCCGGCAATTCTTCGTAGAGCATTGAGGAAAATTGCTGGGCGGTCTGCTGAACGTGATCGGCGGTGAGCCCCTGTGCCTCGAAGACCAGCAGCCGAGCTCCCGGCACAGTCGCTACCGCGGCTTGCGCTCCCCGCAAACGATCGGCCACTTGGCTCTGTGCCAGAGGCCCACTCACGAAAACGATGTTCCGGCGACCCTCGGCGAGCAGATGAGACACAGCCATTCGCCCACCCGCCACATTGTCGACTGAGACCGAAGCGAAACTGCCATCGGAGCTCACCCGGTCAACAAGAATCGCCGGGGTGCCCCGCTGGCTCAGCTGGCGAATTCTCTCGATCGAGCGACTCACTGGGGAGACGAGCACACCGGCGACTCGCTGTTCCTCGAAGAGGTCGAGGTACATTTGCTCGCGCTCGACCTTCTCATCGCTGTTCCCGACGAGCACCACATGCTCGTGCTGCAGCGCATTTTGTTCTGCTCCTCGTGCCACACCGCTGAAAAACGGGTTGCTCGCATCGAGCACGACCATTCCGATGCAACGACTGGCTCCCGCCCTCAGCTGGCGAGCCACATCGTTGCGGATGTACCCGAGATCCTTGACCGCGTCGAGCACTCGTTCTGCTAATTCCGGGCGAACCGTGGACCTGCCATTGAGCACATTGGAGACGGTGCCCACCGAAACTCCTGCGCGTTCTGCGACATCCTTGACACTGAGAACCACGACGACCTCCAATCGTGTACCAAAGTCTATGACACCGTAGGCCAAATAATATTTTTTCCGGCGTATGACTTGTACTTTCAAGGTATTGTATGAAACGATTCATTCTATATTTAATGAATCGTTTCATATCGAACGTGTGCCAACGATCAGCCACATTTCGTGATAGGGAAAAACGCCGATGAAGTCATTTAGCCAGATCAGTTCAGAGCTCGAGCAGCAAGCCATTGAATTACCCTCCTGGGCCTTCGGAAATTCCGGTACCCGTTTCAAAGTGTTCAGTCAGCCGGGAGTCCCCCGCGATCCGTTCGAAAAAATCGCCGACGCCGCCCAGGTGCACAAGTTCACGGGGCTGGCACCGAGCGTGGCCTTACATATCCCCTGGGATCGGGTGGACTCCTTCGCCGAATTGAAAAGCTATGCAGAGGATCACGGTGTAGCGCTGGGCACGGTGAACTCCAACACTTTCCAGGACGACGCCTATAAGCTCGGCAGCCTCAGTCATTCCGATTCCAAAGTACGCCAGCAAGCGATCGATCATCACTTCGAATGCCTCGATGTGATGAATCAGACCGGATCTCGTGACCTGAAGATCTGGCTCGCAGACGGCACCAATTACCCGGGGCAGGACGATCTGCGCGGTCGTCAGGATCGGCTCGCCGATTCACTCGCGCAGATCTATCAGCGGCTCTCCGAGCATCAGCGCTTAGTGCTGGAGTACAAGTTCTTCGAGCCCGCTTTCTACCATATGGACGTGCCGGACTGGGGTACCTCCTACAGCC
The DNA here is from genome assembly GCF_043789415.1 of Psychromicrobium ferritrahens. NCBI lineage: Bacteria > Bacillati > Actinomycetota > Actinomycetes > Micrococcales > Micrococcaceae > Psychromicrobium > Psychromicrobium ferritrahens. The sequence goes on from NZ_JBDLLW010000003.1 coordinate 61,678, forward strand.
AAGTGACGGCTCTGGGCGAGAAGGCCATGGTATGCCTGGACACCGGGCACCACGCCCCGGGAACGAACATCGAATTCATCGTCATGCAGCTGCTGCGACTCGGCAGACTCGGCTCCTTTGATTTCAACTCGCGCTTCTACGCCGATGATGACCTGATCGTCGGTTCAGCCGACCCTTTCCAGCTCTTCCGCATCCTCTTCGAAGTCATCAGGGGCGGCGGCTACGGGGTGGGCAGCGAAGTGGCTTTCATGCTCGATCAGTGCCACAACATCGAGGACAAGATCCCCGGCCAGATCCGCAGTGTGCTCAATGTTCAGGAAATGACGGCGCGCGCCCTGCTCGTCGACACCGAGGAGCTCTCCACCGCACAGCGTGCTGGTGACGTGCTCGCTGCCAATGCCATCCTGATGGACGCCTTCTACACCGATGTCCGTCCGCAGCTTGCGCAGTGGCGCTCTTCGCGTGGCTTGCCCGCCGATCCGATGAGCGCCTACGCCGCGTCCGGTTACCCGGAGACGATCGTCGAAAGCCGCATTGGCGGCACTCAGGCCGGCTGGGGCGCCTGAGCTCCAGCTCGTCACAGCACGTTTCTCGCTGTCGAGCGAATCGTGACGAACACCCTTAACTTTCAGATGCGAAGGAACTCAGATGACCACTTCAAGCACCGCAGCACTCATCGCTCGCAGCCATCGACTCGGCGCAGACCCCAGGGTCACGAACTACGCCGGCGGCAATACCTCGGTCAAGGGCACCGAAACCGATCCAGTCACCGGGGAGGCCGTCGAGCTGCTCTGGGTCAAAGGCTCTGGCGGAGACCTTGGCACGCTCACTGAATCCGGCCTCGCCGTGCTTCGGCTCGATCGGATGCGCGCTCTGGCCGGGGTCTACCCCGGCGTCGACCGCGAAGACGAGATGGTCGCCGCCTTCGACTACTGCCTGCACGGCAAAGGCGGCGCGGCCCCATCGATCGATACCGCGATGCACGGCCTGGTGGATGCCAAGCACGTTGACCACCTGCATCCAGACGCCGGAATCGCGATTGCAACCGCTGCCGACGGTGAAGAACTGACCAAGAAGATCTTCGGCGAGAAGGTGCTCTGGGTCCCCTGGCGTCGCCCGGGATTCCAGCTCGGTCTCGATATCGCGGAGATCAAAAAAGCCAATCCGCAGGCGATCGGCACCATCCTCGGCGGGCACGGCATCACGGCCTGGGGCGAGACGAGCGAGGAGTCCGAAGAGAACTCACGGTGGATCATCAAAACCGCGGAGAGCTATATCGCCGAGCACGGCAGCACTGAACCCTTCGGCGGTGCGCGGGCAGATTTCGAGGCACTGCCCGAGACAGCGCGCCGAGCCAAAGCCGCCGCACTCGCCGCTACCATCCGCGGGTTGGCTAGCCATGACCGGCCGATGGTCGGTCATTTCACCGATTCCGACGCCGTCCTGGACTTCCTCGGCTCCGAAAAGGCGCCAGCGCTCGCCGCGCTCGGCACCAGCTGTCCCGATCACTTCCTGCGTACCAAGGTCAAGCCGCTGCTCCTCGACCTGCCAGCCAGCAGCAGCGTACAGGAATCAATCACCCGGTTGAAGGAGCTTCACGAGCAGTACCGTGCCGACTACACCGCCTATTATGAGCGCCATGCGAGCGCCGATAGCCCCGCGATGCGCGGCGCCGATCCGCTCATCGTCTTGGTGCCGGGTGTAGGGATGTTCAGCTACGGCGCGACCAAGCAGACCGCACGGGTGGCGGGCGAGTTCTACCTCAACGCGATCAATGTGATGCGCGGCGCCAAAGCGCTCTCGGCGTATCAGCCGATTCCGGAGTCGGAGAAGTTCCGCATCGAGTACTGGGCCCTCGAAGAAGCGAAATTGCAGCGGTTGCCCAAGCCGAAGAGCCATCAGGGGCGAGTGGCCTTCGTCACCGGCGCGGCGAGCGGCATCGGCAAGGCAATCGCCACCCGGCTCGCTCAGGAAGGTGCCTGCGTGGTGGTCGCTGACCTGGACCTGGAGAAAGCTCAGGCGGTTGCCGCAGAGCTCGGCTCCGCCGACGTCGCGATCGGGGTGGCCGCCAATGTAGCCGATGCCAAGGGCGTGCAAGCGGCGATCGATGCCACTCTGCTCGCCTTCGGAGGCCTCGACCTGGTAGTCAACAACGCGGGTCTTTCGCTGTCCAAGCCATTGCTGGAGACCACCGAGCAGGACTGGGATCTACAGCACGATGTGATGGCGAAGGGTTCGTTCCTGGTCTCCAAGGCCGCTGCCAGAGCGCTCATCGAACAGGGCCTGGGCGGCGATATCGTCTATATCTCCTCGAAGAATTCGGTGTTCGCCGGCCCCCATAACATCGCGTACTCCGCAACCAAGGCCGATCAGGCTCATCAGGTTCGGCTGCTCGCGGTCGAGCTGGGCGAGTACGGCGTCAGGGTCAATGGCATCAATCCCGATGGGGTGGTGCGGGGTTCTGGCATCTTCGCCTCCGGTTGGGGTGCCAATCGGGCCGCGACCTACGGCGTCAAAGAGGAAGAGCTCGGCCAGTTCTACGCGAATCGCACGATCCTGAAACGCGAAGTAGTGCCGGAAAACGTCGCTGACGCGGTGTACGTGCTCACCGGTCCTGAACTCAGCCGCACCACCGGCCTGCACATTCCGGTGGATTCCGGCGTGGCCTCGGCTTTCCTCCGATGACTCCGGCACTCAGCGCCGGCAGCGTCGCCGCCGTTGATCTCGGTGCCACCAGTGGACGAGTGATCCTCGGCCAGTTCGCGGATGGACACCTCCGCTTGCGGCATCTGGCACGGTTCGCCAATGAGCCGGTGCGGATCGGCGATGGACTGCACTGGAACATCTTGGAGCTCTACCGGCAACTGCTGATGGGGCTCGCCGCGGCCGAGCGGGAAGCCTCCGGGGAGATCCGGAGCATCGGCATCGACTCCTGGGCGGTGGACTACGGTCTGCTGCGAGGCGGTCGGCTGCTCGGTGTGCCATACCACTACCGGGACAGCAGGAATGAGGCCGGCGTCGCGGCCGTGCACGCCAAGATTCACCCTGCGGAGCTGTATCGCCGCAACGGCGTGCAGCACCTCAATTTCAATACCGTCTTCCAGTTGGCGAGTGAGGGCGAACTGCTGGGCTTCGCGGACCGGCTATTGCTGATCCCGGATCTGCTGAACCACTGGCTCACCGGGGCCGAGGTGGCCGAACGCAGCAATGCCTCGACCACCGGGCTCTACGATCCGCGCAGTCAAGAGTGGGATCTCGGCCTAGCTACACGACTCGGCATTCCGAGCAGCATCCTGCCACCTCTGGTGAATGCCGGCAGTCCACTGGGCGTCTTACAACCGGAGGCCGCGGCCGCCGTGGGGCGGGCTCTCGATGTCGTCACGGTCGGTTCTCATGACACTGCCAGCGCTGTGGTGGCGATCCCAAACCCGGGCCGCGATTTCGCCTATATCTCGTGTGGCACCTGGGGACTGGTGGGCCTTGAGTTGGATGCACCGGTGATCTCGGATCAGGCCCGGGCCGCTAATTTTACGAATGAAGGCGGCGTGGATGGCCGGGTGCGTTTCCTGCACAACGTGATGGGCCTTTGGCTGCTCAGCGAGTCACTGCACAGCTGGGCGCCTGTCTCCACGGCCGAGCAGCGTTCCAGTTTACTGCAGGAACTTCTGCAGCAAGCCGCAAAGCTCGAAGGGCCGGTGGCTCTCTTCGAGGTGAACGATCCGGTTTTCCTGCCACCGGGAGATATCCCCAGCAGAATCGCCGAGTGGTGCCGGACGCACGGTGAGCCGGTGCCGCAGAATCCGGCTCAGTTCGTCCGCACGATCGTGCAGAGCCTGGGGGCGGCCTTCGCCAGAGCAGTGCACGACGCCGCCCGGCTGGCCGATCACGAGGTGTCCGTCATTCATTTGGTCGGCGGCGGGGTGCACAATGCCTTATTGTGTCAGGCAACCGCTGATCACTCGGGTCTTCCGGTGCTCGCCGGCCCGGTTGAGGCAACCGCGATCGGCAATGTGCTGATCCAAGCCCGCAGTACTGGGCTCGTATCCGGCGACCTCGCCGAATTACGCTCGCTGGTAGCCAGTGAGTTCCCCGTTATCCGTTACGAACCACGAGAGGTCTGAAGATGGTCAAGAGACAGCTCCCCAACCCGGCTGAAATCCTCGAGTTGATGAAGTTCAAGAAACCCGAGTTCAATGCTAAGAAGCGACGGCTCGACCAGGCCCTCACCATCTACGATCTGCGGGCCATCGCAAAACGCCGCACCCCCTCCGCGGCTTTCGACTACACGGATGGCTCGGCGGAGGGCGAGCTATCCCTGGCCCGCGCCCGTCAGGCCTTTGAGGACATCGAGTTCCATCCTTCGATCCTGCGGGATGTTTCGACGGTTGACACCTCGACGACCATCTTCGGCGGCCCCTCCGCACTGCCCTTCGGCATCGCTCCCACCGGTTTCACCCGGCTGATGCAGACCGAGGGCGAGGTCGCCGGTGCCGGTGCCGCGGCTGCGGCGGGTATTCCCTTCACCCTCTCGACGCTGGGCACCACCTCGATTGAGAATGTGAAGGCAACGAATCCGCAGGGACGTAACTGGTTCCAGCTCTATGTGATGCGTCAGCGAGAGATCTCCTACGGCTTGGTGGAACGAGCTGCGGCAGCAGGCTTCGACACCCTGATGTTCACGGTTGACACGCCGGTGGCGGGTGCCCGGCTGCGCGATCAGCGCAACGGCTTCTCGATTCCGCCGGCGCTCAGTCTCGGCACCATCGTCGATGCGCTGCCTCGCCCGTGGTGGTGGTGGGATTTCCTGACCACTCCGAAGCTCGAATTCGCGTCGCTCTCTTCCACCGGGGGTACCGTCGGCGAGCTGATCGATTCGGCGATGGACCCCACCATCTCTTTCGAGGATCTCAAGCTGATCCGTAACATGTGGCCGGGAAAGCTCGTAGTGAAGGGCGTGCAGAACCTGGAGGATTCTCAGCGCCTCACCGATCTCGGCGTCGACGGCATCATCCTGTCCAACCACGGCGGGCGGCAGCTCGACCGGGCGCCGGTCCCCTTCCATCTATTACCGGAGGTGGTCCGCGAGGTCGGCAAGGACACCGAGATCGTGATCGACACCGGCATTATGAACGGCGCCGATATCGTCGCTTCAATTGCCCTTGGCGCGAAATTCACCCTGATCGGCCGCGCCTATCTCTATGGGCTGATGGCCGGGGGCCGGGCCGGCGTGGATCGGACGATCCAGATCCTCAGCGATCAAGTGGTGCGCACCATGAAACTCCTTGAGGTGGCGAGTTTGGAAGAGCTAGAGCCTCGGCACGTCACCCAGTTGCAGCGTCTCATTCCGCGGCAGAGCGGCAACTGACGCTTCGATCAACGAGCTGAGCGGCCGCAGGCAAAGCGAGGCGTCCTCCTCAGGGCAAGGCCCGCCAAGGCGAACTTCAGCCGACCTCGGGGCAGCGGAACCCTGCCCCGAGGTGCGTCCTACTGCTCAGCTACTGCGCCGCTCGCCCAGCCAGTCACTGCTATCCACGAGTCGCGAACTGAGCACTGCCGATCTGCTCCAACGGCACGCTGAACTCATGTTTTCCGGGGCCGACGGTTTCTTTGAGCTTGCCCAATTCCAGATCTGCTTCAGTGCCCTGCGGAACGTCGATCCTCAACCGCACGGCACCTTCGCTCACTGACCAGGCGCTCGAGGCGAGGCCGAACGGCGTCTCGATCTTCAGTGACGCGCTGGTGAGGCCGCCGCCGATCACCGGAGCGATCTTGATCCGTCGGTAACCCGGCTCAGCCGGTGAGAGCCCAGCGATGTACTCCTGCAAGAAGGAGACGACCGCCCCGAAGGCGTAGTGGTTATGCGACATAGTCGCCCTGCCCTTGGCGTTGTATCCCTCCCAGCTCTCCCAGATCGAGGTGGCACCGAGTTCGATCTGGCCGAGCCAGGACGGCACAGTGGTCTGCAGCAGGATGCGGTAAGCCACCTCGGAATACCCCTCATCGGCAAGGGTGGAAAGCAGCAGCGGGGTACTGAGGAATCCGGTGCCGAGATGATCATCTGCCTCAGTGATGAGCTGCACTAGCCGCTGCACGGCAGCGGAGCGCTGCTCGGGCAACAGCAAATCAAAAGCGAGCGCCCGAACGTACTCGTCCTGCTTGTCCTCGCCGATCCGGGCGCCGCCCTCGGAAACGAAAGCGGCGCGCCAAGCCTTAGCTGTTTCTGCTGAGAGCGCCTGGTAGCGAGCCGCATCAGCCCTCTTGCCCAGCAGTTCGGCGATCCGGGAGAGCAATCGCGCGGAATTGGCCAGATAAGCGGTGGCCACCACCGGCTGCCCCAAGAGGTTGTCCTGGAAGACCTGTTTGATCGGCTCCCCGGGACGCAACCATTCGCCCCAGTGATATCCGGTATCGACGATGAATTTCTCACCGGCTTTATCGAGCTTCTTGCCGACCCGTCGGTAAATACGACGCTTGGTGCGGGCACGTTCGGCCAAGTGATCCACCCAGGCCTGAGCGCTCGGATACTGCCGTTCGAGCACTTCCTGGTCCCCGAAGTAGCTGTAGAGCGTCCAGGGCAGCATCACCGTGACGTCTCCCCAGCCCGCTGAGCTACTGGTGAATCTGAGCATGCTGAACCCGCGCCCCGGCGAATATTCGGCGGGGATGAAGGGCGGCACCCGGCCATCTTTCATCTGGTCCACCGAGACGTTCCGCAAGTAACGGCGCAGGAAGGCGTTGCTGTCCACCATCTGGGCAGCCGTTGGCCCGAAGACCTGAATATCGCCCGTCCAGCCGCTGCGTTCACGCTGCGGGCAGTCGGTCGCGGTATCGGTGAAGTTCGAGGTCAGCGACCAGTTCACATTTCGCCAGAGCTGTTCTAACCTCGGGTCAGAGGCCTGGAATTCGCTGATGTGCCGGAGTTCGGTGGAGAGCACGATCCCTTCGACGTCGCCTGGCTGCAAGGGCTGTTCCAGGCCTTCGATCGAAAGGTAACGGAAGCCGTGAATGGTGAACCACGGGGTGTAGTCGAAGGTTTTCCCGGCCAGAATCACCTCATCGCGCTGGAACCACTTTGCCGGATCTTTGGTGACCTCTTTGCCGAGGTATTCAGTATCGAGTTCACCGTCCGGGCGCAGAATTTCTCCATAGCGCAGCAGCACTTTGCTGCCCACCGCCCCGGAGAGTCTAACCCGCGCCACGCCAGCGAAGTTCTGCCCGAAATCAACGAGTTGCGAACCTCCGGGAGTCCGGCCAATAGTGCCTTGGACCCGGCCGACCTCGGTGACTCGCTCGACCTCCTCGGCGATCAAGGTACCGGGAGTGCTGGCCAGCAAGACAGCCTGATGCTCGCCTGCCAGACTGCCGTCCGGGCGTAACCAGTCATGCTCGCTGATCCGGAGATCGACCCGTTCGCCGAACTTAGGATCCGAGCTCAGAACCCGCCCTGTGCCCACCGTCCAGCTTCCATCGGTGGACACGGTGACGGTGCTGCCGTCGGCCAGTTCCAGTTCGACTTGGGCGAGCGCCGCCAGTTGATCACCATAGACAGCGGCTCGCGACTGGAATCCCAGTCGTCCACGATAACGGCCTTCGGCGACCACCAGCCCGATCACGTTGCGTCCCGGCACGAACGCGGCTGTCGCATCGTAGACCTGGTACTCGACCATCTCCTGGAACGGCGTCCAGCGCGGTACCAGCGAGAGACCGGTGAGGTCCGTGTCATTGACGAAGAGCCGGTACCAGCCGAGCGCGCTCGCATAAGCCCGGGCGCGCAGCACAGGGGCTGAGAGCTCCACCGAGGTACGGAAGTAGAGTGCTTGACGATCTTTTTTTCCGTGCTCGGGCGAGGTCACCCAGGATGCCGACCAGTCCGATGGCTTGAACAGGCCGGTTTCGAACCAGGAGGCCTCGCTCCATTCCCCGGGCCGCCCATCGGCTCCCAGCGGTCGTACCCGCCACCAGTACCGGGTGCCCGAACGGAGCGCCTGCCCCTGGTAGGGAACACCTAATTCGTGATCCACGATGGCGCTGCTTTGCCAGACCAGCTTCTGATCCGCGAAATCCGGGGCAGTGCTCACCGCGATTTCGTATCCAGTATGGTCGGTTGCGTCGGCCGCCCTCCAGCGGAAGAGCGGCTCCGAGTTATCCAGGCCCAGCGGCTGCACCCGATCATCGACGGTCTGCTTGGTCAATAGCGTCATAGCAATGGTTTCCTTTGTTTCTTCGGTGGCTTACTGCGCGGGCACGGTAACGGGCCCGACTGCTGCATCGGGGTCCAGACTCGCCTCGATATCGGATTCGTTATGGCTGTCGCGGGTGCGGAACACGAGCCACGCCCAGCCCAGTCCGACGAACACCAGGACGGCGAGCAGCCCGTAGACCGCCTGCGGGCCAAGCACGTGCAGCAGGGCCGGGGTGACGGCGGCAAGAGCGGCGGCAGCCAGCCTGGCAACGGCCACGATGGCTCCCTGGGCGGTGGTGCGGAGCAGGGTCGGGAATGACTGTTGAGTCCAGATCTTCATGATCCCCTCGAAAGCGAAAGCCGCGCCCAGCCCCCCGAAAAGACCGCTGATCAAGACCGAGACAATGCTTACCCCGAAGATCGCGATGAAGAGCGGACTGGTCACCATGAGCACAGCTCCTACCGTGAAATAGCGGAACCGTACCGGTTTATCGGCGATCTTCATGAACCACAGGTAAGCCACGATACTCACCGGGATGAGTGGCAACCCGACCAGAGCAGCGACCGAGAGATCGACCCCGCCATAATTGACCAGCACGAAGGAACCGAACTGTCCTGCCGTATTCGCCGCGAGATTGGTCAGCGTGTAGAAGCCGATCAGGGCAAGGAAAGGGGTCACATAGGGGCTCTTGAAAAGCTCGCGGATCCTGGCCCGGTCAGCACGAATCGTGCTGACCCCGGCGAGTCGCTCCTGATGGGCGGCTTGCCAGCTCTCGGACTCCGGAATGGTCAGCCTGCCAAGCAGCACCAGCAGCGTGACGACGCCGATATGACCGAAGATGATCTGCGCACCGAGCGCCCCCAGCGAGCTGACTCCGGCGGCCAGGACGCTGTTGATCACAGCACCGGCAACCCAGAGCAGATTCGAGAGACCCAGCAGCCTTCCCCGATTTTCATCGGTCGCGGCTTCGGAGATCGTGGAAAGCGACACCGGCAGATCGGCGCCAACTCCCAGGCCCACCAAGGCGGCGCCGGTCATGACGATCGGGAAGGATCCACCGAGGAAGAGAACGAGGATCCCGATCAGGATCAGCACCATCGTGGCGCTGAAAACCGGCCGACGTCCCAGGCGATCGCCCAGGCGCCCGCCGATCATTGAGCCGAGCCCGATTCCGAGGGTGAGCGCTCCGGCTGAAAGCCCCAGCTGAGCATCGTCGAGCCCGAGGGTCTTCTGAAAAACGACGAGCCCCACACTGAAACCGGTGATAGCGGCGGCATCGATATACGAGGCCATTCCGGAAACCACTGCGACCCACCACGGGGAAGGACGAGATGACTGAGAATGAGCAACCATGGCTTCTCCTTTGAAGCAGCACTGGGCAAAGAGATGGCCGCTGTCGGCCGCTCCTCAGTCTAAGTCATTTATTGTCTTCACGCCAATACTTTTAAGGGAATGCGACACCCGCGATGTTTCGCAGCGGGTGATCCGGCAGCGCATCGAAGCTGACGGCGAGCTTGATCAAGAGCCGTTCCAACTCCTTTGCTTCTTCTTTCGTCCACCCTGGATGAACCAGCCACGGCTCCCCTCCCGCAGCATCGAGAATCTGCTGCGCCACCTTTTTGCCTTGCCCGGTGAGCACCACCACGACCGCACGATCATCGCGCGGATCGGGCCCTCGCAACACCAGATCAGCTTCCTCCAGTCGCCTGACGATCTTGCTGACATTCGACCGGCCGGTGCCGATCGCATCAGCGAGATCAGTCGGTCGGGCCGCGCCACGATAGATGAGCTGATTCACCAGCAAGAATCCCGGCAAGTCGTTCTCTAAAGGGAAGCGGCTCTCAAGCATCAGGCGCTCCCTGAAAGCGGTCGAGGTCACCCACGTGATGATGGCCTGCAGGGCAGAACTGAGATCGGGGCCATCGGCCCCCACTAAGGGCCGCACATCATTCGGCGTCAGTCGTTCTGCATGCTTCAGATGTGCAGGTCGCGTCACAATGACCTCTCATGGATCCAAAATTGTTGTGCGGTGAGTAACAGTTGTGAAGATACCTCAGAATCCGGCTTAAAGACGAGAGGCAGCGACGTCGCTGATCAGCAGCCGCGCCTTTTTCCCGGCGGAAGCGCCTCGCGACCCTCACTTCGGGCTGATAAGCGGCATCCCGAAGCCACTCAGCCGAGTAGATCTGCCGCTTCCAGCCATTCCAGCTCAAGTTCTTCTTTGGATTCCTGGAGAGCCCGTAAGGAGGCGTTCAGCTCATTCAAGGCACCGAAATCTCCGCTGCTCGAGGCTTCCTCCATCTGCTGATGGATTTTTTCCTCCTGTTGGGCGAGCTTGGAAAGCTGCCGTTCAATCCGGCTGACGTCCTTGCGCGCCTGGCGTAATTCAGCCTCCGAGGCACCCGCTGAAGCACCCCCGGTGGCCGAAGCGGCAACGGCACCCGAGGCCGAGGACAGCTGGGCAGCGTTCTGCTGACGCAGTTGCAAGTACTGTTCCACGCCACCCGGAAGGTCTCGCAGCTTGGCATCGCCCAGCAACGCCATTTGACGATCGGTGACCCGTTCCAGAAGATAGCGGTCGTGGGATACCACCACCAGGGTGCCCGGCCAGCCGTCCAGCAGGTCCTCGACGGCGGCAAGGGTGTCGGTGTCCAGATCATTGGTCGGCTCATCGAGCATCAGCACATTGGGTTCCCCGACCAGCAGCCTGAGTAATTGCAATCGACGGCGTTCGCCACCGGAGAGCTCCCGGACCGGCGTCCACTGCTTGTCCTTGCTGAAGCCCAGCTGCTCCACGAGCTGCCCCGCGGTCAGTTCCCGGCCCCCAACGCTGATCACTCGTTTTTCTGCCTCAATGACCTCCAGGACGCGCAGCTCAGCTACTTCGTCGAGCTCCGTGACCTCCTGGGTCAGTACCGCGGTCTGCACGGTCTTACCTCGTTTGAGCCGGCCGGCGCTCGGTGCCAGCTGACCGTTCAGAAGCCTCAGCAGTGTCGTCTTCCCGGCGCCGTTCACCCCGACAATGCCCAACCGCTCGCCGGGGGCCAGCCGGAGCGTCAGGTTCTTGAACAATTCGTGGTCGCCGAGCGTCAAACTGACGTTCTCCAGATCGAGCACATCCTTACCGAGCCTGGCGGTGGCCAGTTTGTTCAACGCCACTGTGTCCCGGGCCACCGGCACATCGGCGATCAGCTGATTGGCGGCTTCGATTCGGAATTTGGGCTTTGCGGTCCGAGCGGGAGCCCCTCTCCGCAACCAGGCGAGCTCTTTCTTGACGAGCTGGACTCGCTTGTTCTCCACCACCGAGGCCATCCGATCCCGCTCGGCGCGAGCCAGCACATAAGCGGCGTATCCGCCGTCAAAGGCGTCGATGGTGGCATCGTGTACTTCCCAGGTGCGATTGCAGACCTCATCGAGGAACCAGCGATCGTGCGTGACCACCAGAAAAGCGCCTTCATTGGCCCGCCAACGATTCTTGAGGTGCTCAGCCAGCCATGCCACGCCTTCGACGTCGAGATGGTTGGTCGGCTCGTCGAGCATGATCACGTCGTGGTCGCCGATCAGCAGCCGGGCGAGAGCAACCCTTCGTTTCTGGCCGCCGGAAAGCGAGGAAACTCTAGCTTCCCAATCCACTTCGGAGACCAAGCCGCCCATGATCTGACGAATCTTGGCATTGGCGGCCCACTCGTGTTGTGCTTGTTCATCATGGGCCCGGGAACCGACGATGGCCGCGCCCACGGTGGAATCTCCGTCGAGCACGTCCGATTGGTCAAGGTAGCCGATATCGAGTCCGCGCCGGGCAGCGACCCTCCCGGAATCCGGCTGCTGCCTGCCAGCCAGCAGCCGCATCAGGGTTGATTTGCCGTCACCATTGCGGCCTACGATGCCTATTCGATCGCTGTCCTCCAAGCCCAGGGTGACGCCGTCGAGCACAGTACGGGTGGAAAACTGAACGGTCAGGCTCTCGCCGCCTAATAAATGTGCCAATTCTTCCTTATCGATCGAACGCCAGCGTGAGGTCAGAGATGATTTTCGCACCGTGTACCGGAGAATGCACGGCGAGCGCATGCTGCCCGGCGTCAATCAGCCGGTCTGCCAGCTCAATGGCGTGGCCCTCCGATTCCGCGAGCATCGCCACAGTGGGTCCGGAGCCGGAGACGATGCTGGCCAGTGCGCCGTATTCAACCCCTTGATCAAGGACGTCGAGCAGCTGAGGGGCCAATTTGGTGGCGGCGGGCTGCAGGTCGTTGTGCAATACCCCGGCCAGAGCCACGGCGTCCCCCGCGCGCAGGGCGCGCAGCACTTCGGGGTCGATCTGCTCAGGATCCTGCGGTTCCTGGCCGCGCGCTATCCGCAAACGATCGAGCGCGCCGAAGACAGTGGGGGTGGATAGTCCGAAATCAGCGAGCACGAGAGCCCAGTGCAAGGGGTTCGGTGCCAGCGCCGGGGTGAGCTGATCCCCTACTCCCAGCCCCACGGCGGCCCCGCCCAACAAGGAAAATGGCACATCAGCGCCCAGTTCGGCGGCCAGATGAGTCAATTCCTCTCGGGAGAGTCCGGCGTCCCAGAGGGCGTCACAGGCCAGCAAGGTCGCTGCGGCATCGGCCGAGCCGCCGCCCATGCCTCCGGCAATGGGGACTCGTTTGGTGATTTCCAGGTGCACTCCGCTGGGCCGTTCACTCACCTCAGCCATCAGCCGGGCAGCGCGTACCGCAAGATTGCTCTCATCGAGCGGGAGATCCCGCCCCAGCGAACCCTCTTTCAGTGAAACCGTGATGTCCTTGCCCTGGGTCGCCCTTGCGGAGACCTCTTCGTACAGGGAGACCGCAAGATAGACGCTCGCCACCGAGTGGTAGCCATCCGAACGCAACGGGCCAACGGAAAAGGAAACGTTGATCTTCCCGGGTGCCTTGACCCGAACAGTCCGGGAGCGGACTGAGCCAGCCTCAGAGGTGGCGCGTGATGGCGTCATGTCCCTAACCTATCAACGCCGGAGCAAAGCAGTGACTTCAGAGACCACCGAAGCAATATACAGCTTTGCAGGATCAAGGCTCCAGCGAATTGAGCCGGGCATCCGCGATGCTCGCGAAAGCTTTCACATCGAGCACCTCGCCCCTGGCGCTGGGGTCCACCCCGGCCGCCACGATCAGGCGTTCTGCCTCGGCACCACTGCCCGCCCAATCGGCCAGCGCTGCTCGCAAGGTCTTGCGCCGTTGCGCAAAAGCGGCATCGATCACCGCGAAGACCTGGGCTCGGCTGGCCCTGCTCTCGGGTGGTTCGCGGCGGACGAACTCGACCAGGCCCGATGAGATCTTCGGTGCTGGCCAGAAGACGTTCATGCCAATCACCCCGGCTTTGCGAACCTCGGCGTACCACGCCGCTTTGACCGAGGGCACCCCGTAGATCTTATTTCCCGGACGAGCCGCCAGTCGGTCCGCCACTTCGTCCTGCACCATCACCAGACCGTGTCGCAGCGACGGGAACTTCTCCAGCAGGTGCAGCACCACCGGCACCGCCACGTTGTAGGGAAGATTGGCGACCAGGGCGGTGGGCAGGATGGGCAGCTCGGTAACTTTGAGCGCATCGGCGGTCACCACATGGAGCGAGGCGGCCTTCTCCGGGCGTAGTTCCGCGATGGTACGCGGTAACCTCTGCGCCAGCTTGGCGTCGATTTCGACGGCGACCACGCTTTGCGCGGCGTCCAGCAGACCGAGCGTGAGAGAACCCAGCCCCGGCCCGACCTCGAGCACTGTTTCATCTTCGGTCAGAGAGGCAGCCGCGACGATGCGGCGAATGGTGTTGCCGTCAATGACGAAATTCTGCCCTAGCGTTTTGGTGGGCCGCACATCCAGTTCAGCAGCCAACCGGCGCACGTCTGCGGCACCCAACAGGGGTAAGGAGGGATCAGGCTGCAGATTCACCTCAGCAGTCTATCCGGGCAACGCTTCACAACTAACCTTTCACCAGACCAGCCGTCCCACTGAGTGTTAACAAAGTTTCCAAAGTGGCGATTTTCATAGCACTTCTGCAACTTCTGCAAGACTCAGTGGGACGGCTGGATTCACAGGGGTTATTGCGAGTTTGGGGAGCTGGCTATCAGCCCGACACCAGGTGGGCTAGCCGGCGGCTCCTGCGCAGCCCCACGGGCCCAGGCCCGCCTTGGCGTAGTAGGTATTGGCGACTGCGATCTGCTGAGCACGAGTGGCCAGATCTGCACGCGGCGCATAAGCCCCGCCGCCGTTGGCGAGCCAGGAACCGGCGTCAAATTGCAGCCCGCCGTAGTAACCGTTACCGGTGTTGATCGCCCAGTTGCCGCCGGACTCGCACTGCGCAATGCGATCCCACATGGCATCGTTCGCGGTGGCTGGTGCGGCTTTCCCGGTGTTTCCGCCTTCCGGCGCTTTGGGGCGATCCTTGCCGCCGACGGTCACCTTCTGAACGATCGGCTTGACCGTCTCAACCTGGCCGCTCAGCGTCCGGCTGACTTCGTGCCCATCGATGGTAGTGATTTTGTAAGTCTTGGTCACTTTACCGGCAACGCCTTGCTGGGTGACTTTTTTCTCGTCCTTGAAAGCTTTGGGGTCAACGGTCTCTTCGGTCTGGAAGGGAACGTCTTCGCTGCTGGTCACGGTGCCGTCGGACTTGAGCCGGGAAACCTTGATCACCATATCGGCGACCACAGGAGCGGCTACCGGCACCGAGATGAGGTCTTTGGCACCGACGCTGATCTGCACGGACTTCAGCACCTCGCTCACCGTGGCGGCGGTCGTGGTCTGAGCCACCCGCTTACCATCGGCGACCACTTGAATCTTCTTCGGGGTGGTGATGCTCAGCTGAGTCCCGTCACCGACCAATGGTGCATCCTGAGCGGCATTGACTACGGCGTTCGAAGCAACGCCGAGCTGGCTGATCAGATCAGCTACTTTACCGGCGTGGGTCTGCACCATGGTCTGGGCGCCATCCAAGGTGACCTTCACATCTTTGGAGGTGTTCACCGTAATGGCGGTGCCATTAGCAACCACTGATTCCAGGGAAGGAGTGACCTGATCTTCGGGAGAGATCTTCACATCGGCCCGCGACAGAACCTCTTTCACAGAGCCGCCGAAGGTCTGCACCGAGCTCTGGGCCCCGTCCACCGTCAAGCTGACAGTCTTATTAGCGGTAACGAATCCGACGAGTCCGAAAACCAGTGCGATCAGCACGAGGGATTGGCCGCCGATTTTTATCCAGCTCAGCTTGCCGTTGGTGGTGAAGATGTTGGTCACTATTGCTCTTTACTACTCAAGTGTCCGGGCACGGAGACAAGCGCACAGAGTTCTCAGCGAGTTCGGTGAAGACCGAAACCACTGCCTCAGAGCACGCCGCCTGCACCTGAAAAAGGCCGCAAAACACTAAGGCCTCAAAATGAAAACAACTTTTCAAGCGGTACAGAGCTAGCTCAGCAGCTTGAAAAGTATCAGGCGCGACGTTGTCCGCAGGTCTTCCCCGACCCCGGCTATTGAATACCACTGTAACCGAACTGTTACCTAACTGCCAAGTGAAAGCCCTCAGCAATGTGATCCAGGACACAGCTGGCGATCCAAAGATCAGCCCCAGGAACCGTAGACAGCCTCGGTATTTCGGCGCAGCTGGGCCCCGAAATCGGCCAGGTCGACCGACAATACCTCGGCCATCGAGCGCACCGTGTAGGGCACTAGATAGCTGGCATTGGGCTGGCCTCGAAAGGGGTGCGGTGTCAGAAAAGGCGCATCCGTCTCGACCATCAGCAAGGATCGATCCGCGATTGATAGTGCAGCCCTCAAGGGATCAGCGTTCTTGAAGGTCACTGTTCCGGCGAAAGACATGTACCAGCCTTGTTCGTTGCAGATCCTGGCGAGTTCTTCATCTCCCGAGAAGCAGTGAAACACCACATTCTCAGGCGCCCCTTCCTCGGCGAGCAGGCGCACCACGTCTTGATGCGCATCCCGATCATGGATCTGCAGTGCCAGCTTGAGCCGCTTGGCCAGATCTATGTGCCGCCGGAAGGAATAGTGCTGCTGCTCTCGGCCCTCTGGACCGGTACGGAAGTAGTCCAGCCCGGTCTCCCCGATGGCCCTGATCCGGGGATGCGCCGCGAGCGCCGCGATTTCATCGAGCGCGGCCTCGAGCGCGCCTTCGCTCGCCAGCTCCGGCGCGTCGTTGGGATGGATCGCCACCGCCCCCAGCAAACGTGGGTCGGCGTCCACGGCGGATACCGTGAAGCGAGAAGATTCGAGATCGCAGCCAACCTGAACCGCCCCCTGCACCCCGACAGCTGCCGCGGCGTCGAGCGCTTCGGTCACCGATACCTCGACTAACCCATCCCGGAAGTCCAGGTGCGTGTGGTTGTCGATCACCGGCTCGGGCAGCGGCTCGGGAGCCGGCGGGTAATCCAGCTTGCGACGTCGTCCGCCGTCGTCGTGCCCGGCGCGCCGTGGGCCGGCGGCCTGCTCCGCTTCGAAGGGCGAGGTGGCGGCGTAGGCGGTGGGTACTTCAGAACTCATATGCCCACTCTAACTACGCAGCCTTCGGGCTGAGATAGTAATCTTGATCACACCGGTCGTCAGAACGGGTCTAGGTGGGGAGAGTCAGTGAGCCAAGGGCAGTTTCATAGTGAACCTCGACTTCAGGGCGAGCAAGGGCAATCGCTCCGCCAAGGCTCCGCCGAGGAACTCACCCCGGGGCAGCTCTCCACCGCACAGTTCCAGCAGCTCAGCAGCCGTATTCTGACGGAAATCAATACCGTGATGGACGGCAAAGCCGATGCTTCGAAATTGGCACTCACCGTGCTGTTAGCCCAAGGCCATCTGCTGCTTGAGGACGTTCCCGGCGTCGGTAAGACCATGCTGGCCAAGACCCTGGCCAGAACCATCGACTGCTCGGTGAGCCGAATCCAGTTCACGCCGGATCTCTTGCCCTCGGACGTTACCGGGGTGTCGATCTTCAGCCAGGCTTCGCACGATTTCGAATTCCGCCCGGGAGCTGTTTTCGCCAATATCGTGATCGGCGACGAAATCAACCGGGCTTCGGCGAAGACCCAGTCAGCTCTGCTGGAGTGTATGGAAGAACATCAGGTGACGGTGGATGGCAAGTCCTACGCGCTCAGCGAGCCCTTTATGGTGATCGCCACCCAGAACCCGATCGAAATGGAAGGCACCTACCCGCTGCCCGAAGCCCAGCGGGATCGCTTTATGGCGCGGATTTCGATGGGATATCCGGATGCTGCGGCTGAACTGGAGATGCTCGAATCCCACCAATCGATCTCCCCGCTCACCCGGGTGCGAGCCGTGGCCAGCAGCGCGGAGATCGCCGCGATGATCCAGGCCGTGAAAGCCGTGTACGTCTCCCCCGCAGTCAAGGAGTACATCGTTGCACTCGGCACCAGTACCAGGGAGCACGCTCAGATCCGACTCGGTGCCAGCCCGCGAGCGCTACTCCAGCTGCTCAGGGCGGCAAAGGCCACCGCGGCACTGGAAAGCCGGGACTTCGTGCTGCCAGACGATGTTTCCGCCATTGCCGCTCCAGTGTTATCGCACCGTATTCTGCTCGATCGGAAGGCCACCAGCGCGGGCGAGACGCCGTCCGGCCTGATCACCGCCATTCTGGCCAGATTGCCCATCCCGCATCACGGTTCAGCCCGGAGCTGAGCATGGATCTCGGCAGAGCCAGATTTTTCACAGCTCGAGGCTGGGGGTTGATCGGCACTGGCCTGTTCTGCATCCTGCTGGCCCAGATCATGGGGCGCAAAGACCTTTTGACACTGGGGCTTTTCTTGCTGCTATTACCCCTGCTGGCGGCCATCACGGTCCGGATCATCGCCCCGAGATTCACTGTCCATCGAGAGTTCAGCCCGGTCGTGGTCGAAGCCGACTCAACGAGTACCGTTGAATTGACGGTCGCTGGCCCGACCAGGTTTGGCGGCAAGGTCAGAATGCAGGAAAAGCTGCCCGGCAGATTCGGCCGTTCACCGGAATTCAGTTACCCGGGCCGGGTGCGGGCCACGCTCGACGTCGGCCTGCACGGCTCGCGCTATCAATACCATCTTCGACCCGCCAGCCGGGGGCAGTTCTCCATCGGGCCGGTGAGCGCCGAACTGGGCGATGTCTTCGGGATGAGTCGGCACCTTCAGTCTTTACCCGGAACCGATCTTCTGACCGTCACTCCCCGGGCCTTGGACTTACCGAGCAATACGCTCTCCGGGGCGAGGGGCAGTGATGGCAGCACCGCCACCAGGCAACAGGCGAATCCGAGTGACGACGACGTGATGACCAGGGAATACCGGCACGGCGATCCAATGCGGCGGGTGCATTGGCCGGCCACGGCGCGGCACGGCCAGCTCATGGTGCGGCAGGAAGAGTCGGTGACGACGCCGGAGGCCGTGCTATTGCTGGATCAGCGCGCGGTGGCCTTCGAGCACGACAGCTCCGCGAACCATCACGGCAAGGACGACGAGCATCCCGAACTGCGCAGCTCGGCCCGCTTCGAATGGTCAGTGGTGGCAGCGATGTCGATCAGCGCCCACCTGATCGAGCGCAACTACGATCTGCGAGTGCTGGATGTCTTCGGGCGTCCAGGCTTGGGGAGTTCACGATCAGCTCCCGAGCCCCTGGTCGAGGAATACGCTGGCTCAGCGGGCTTATCGAGCATCGCGGAATCGCTCGCCGCCATAGAGTTGCAGGAAGAGCCAGGCCTGACCGCCTTCAATGAAAGGCTGCTCGACAGGCTCTCCCTGAACCGGCAGCGCGGTCCGCTGATAGCTCTGCTGGGCGATGTTTCGACCGATCAGGCTTTGGCGGTGGCCCCTGCTGCCGAAGGAACCACCGCAGCCTGGGCGATCATTTGCAGCGACCGCGCCGAACGGAGCGAAGCCGTGGCCACGGTGCTCCGTGAGGGAGGCTGGCGAGTGGTACTCGCTGACGAGCACAGCGCGCTTGCCGCCGTCTGGAACGCTTTCGACTCGCGGGAGATACTCGATTCAACGGCTGATCCAGCCGCTCAGAAAGATCGACAGCCCACCGGTCTGGGGAAAAGCGGATGACGAGCACCCTGGAACGCTCCGGCCCGGCATCCGGAACGGGACCTCTCGATACGCAGCGCGGCGGCTCCGCTCGGAGCAGCAGGCCCAAGGCCGGTTCAGCTCCTTGGGCCATGGCGGGAGCGATATTTTTTGCGGTATGCGGCACCGCTTTAGGCCTCTCTGGAGTGGTTCGAGGCACTGAATGGATCTTCTCGATTGCCCTCACGGTAGCCGTCGTCCTAGCCGCGATGGCACTCTCCCGCACTCTGCGACTGCCCGCCGGATGGGCTCCGGTAGGGGGTGCAATAGCACTCATCCTGGAGCTGAACCTGGTGTTCTTCAGTTCCACCGCCTACTTCGGAGTGATTCCCAGCCCCGGCAGCCTGGCGGAGGCCGGGGCCTTGCTGCAAGAGACCTCGGACCAGGTGATCCGCGGGGTGGCACCCATTCCAGCCAGCACCGCCGTGGTGTTCGTGATGTGCCTGGGTGTTGGATTAGCTGCGATCCTGAGCGACGTCCTCGCCGTCGGTTTGCTGATGCCCGCCACCAGTGGGCTGGCTCTGCTGGTGATCGCACTGATCCCGGGGATCATCAAGGTGGATAGCCTCGGCGTGCTCGGTTTCGTCCTCGGTACCGTCGGGTATCTGCTGATCTTGGCGATCAGCCGACAATTTCAGCCGGATTTCCAGGGCGCAAGATCCAGCATTCAATGGCTGAGGGTGCTCAGCGTGGGCACCAGCGCGGTGGTGATCGCACTGCTGATCTCCCTGGTGCTTCCAGGTTTCAGCACCGGCACCTTTCCGCAGGGCTCCCGGTTTAACCCCTTTGGGCCGGTCTCCGGTTTGAGCCCCTTCCTTTCGTTGGGCAGCGACCTGCGCAATCCCAGTGGCACCGGGCAGATCAGCTATGCGACCTCAGCAGAGAACGCGCCCTACCTGCGTACCGTGACGATCGAGGATTTCAACGGCGACAACTGGGAGCCGACAGATCGCGGCACTGGCATTCAGCTGGGTCTGGAACAGATCGAGGACGGCTTCGCTCCGGGGGGCATCCCGCTGCAATCGGTGACCACTCAGATCAACACCTTTAACTTCTCGAATGAATGGCTTCCGGCACCCTATGCACCGGCACTGATCAGCGGCTTGAGCGGGCGTTGGAGCGTTGACTCCAAAACCTTGACCGTCAAAGCCCTCGATGAAGGCACTCTGGGGCAGTCCTACCTGGTGCAAAGCCTGCAGCCCGTGCTCACCCCGGCGATTTTGCGCCAGGCCGTCTCTCGGCCACACGCCGGTTTTGACCCGATCTTCATGACGCTGCCGCCGGATACGCCGTCGATCATCAAGGAAACCGCCCTGCAACTCACCGGGCGTCAACCCACTCCCTACGACAAAGCGATGGCGATCCAGCAATACCTGCGAGGGCCAGAGTTCAACTACTCTCTACAGGCCCCGGTCTCCGGCGGTTACGACGGCAGTAGCATGGATGCGCTGGCTAAATTCCTCCAGGTGAAAAGCGGGTATTGCGTTCACTTCTCGGCCGCTATGGCCACCATGGCCCGGGAAGCCGGGATTCCCAGCCGGATAGCGGTGGGTTTCGCCCCGGGCGTCGGCACCGGGGAAACCGTCCAGGTCAAGGGTGAGAAGCTCTCCCAGTATGCCGTCGACGGGCGGCTGGCTCACGCCTGGCCTGAACTCTATTTCGAAGGCCTGGGCTGGGTAGCTTTTGAACCGACGCCCTCCCGCGGGCAGGTTCCCGGTTATGCCTTGCCGCCCAGCAGCCCGCAGCCCGGAGAAGAGACCCCGGAGGAACTGCCCAAGCCGGTGCCGAGCCGCAGCCCAGCGCAAACCGCGCCGCTGCCCTTACCCGGAGCCGCCCAAGGATCGCAAGCCCCGGGTCTGGAGTTCCTCTGGTTCGTGGTGCCCGGTCTGCTAGTGCTCCTGCTGCTGACTCCAGCGCTGAGTCGCGAGTTGCTCCGCCGCAATCGCTTAGCCTCCGAGACCCCGCGGGCAACCTGGGCGGAGCTCCAGGACACCGCTCTTGACTTCGGCCTGCCCGCCGAGCCCAGCGACACCCCGCGCCGCTTCGCGCAGCGCTTGCGGGAATCCGGTTTAGCGGGCACTCCAGGCCCTCCGCTCGACTCGCTGCTCGGCGAAGTGGAGCGCAGTAGTTACGGGCCCCCCGGCGCTCCAGCGACGAGCGCAGCAGCAGCCAACGATTTTCTGAGAGCAAAGCAGTCTCTCAGGCTGCTTGCTCCGCTCAGCCGCCGGCTGCGTGCCATCTGGTTTCCGTCGTCCACACTACGTCGCTGGGCAGCAGGATTCAGTCGCGTATTCCGTCGGAAGCGCTGAGCCACCGGGTCCTGCCGAAAGCTCAGGCCTGAGGGTCGGCTATTCCGATGTACTGGGTGTAGAGGTATTCCTCAATGCCTTCCAGGCCACCTTCCCGGCCTAGACCGGACTGCTTCACCCCGCCGAAAGGAGCTGCGGCGTTGGAGACCACACCCGCGTTCAGGCCGAGCATTCCGGTTTCCAGCTTCTCTCCCATCCGGAACCCGCGATTCAAGTCCCGGGTGAAGACGTACGCCACCAATCCGTATTCGGTGTTGTTCGCCAGCCGAACGGCCTCAGCCTCATCCTTGAAAGTGATGATTGGGGCCACCGGACCGAAAATCTC
This sequence comes from Psychromicrobium ferritrahens, assembly GCF_043789415.1. Taxonomy (NCBI): domain Bacteria; kingdom Bacillati; phylum Actinomycetota; class Actinomycetes; order Micrococcales; family Micrococcaceae; genus Psychromicrobium; species Psychromicrobium ferritrahens. The sequence continues at coordinate 83,569 of NZ_JBDLLW010000003.1, forward strand.
TTCCGCCAGGATGCGGGCTCCTTCGGGCACTCCGGTGAGCACCGTCGGGCGGTAGAAATAGCCCTCACCGGCCACCGGAGCGCCACCGGTCAGCGCCACAGCCCCATCGGAGACTGCCTCGCTGACCAGCTCGTGCACCTTCTGCCTGCTCTTCTCATCGATCAGTGGGCCGACATTGGTGGAATCCTCGATGCCGGGGCCGGTGGTCAACTCGGCGATCCGCGCAGCGAACTTGCTGCTGAATTCTTCTGCCACGCTCTCGTGCACGATAAAGCGGTTCGCCGCCGTGCAGGCCTCCCCCATGTTCCGAAGCTTGGCGATCATCGCACCGGCTACTGCGGCATCGATATCGGCGTCTTCAAAGACCAGGAACGGGGCATTACCACCCAATTCCATGGAGGTGCGCAGTACATTGTGCGAAGCGTCGGCGAGCAGACGCTGACCGACCCCAGTGGAGCCGGTGAAGGATAGTTTGCGCAGCCGGGAATCCTTGATCAGATCCCCGGTGGTTTCGCCCGCGGTGCTCGTGGTGATCACGTTGAGCACCCCCGCGGGCAGGCCCGCCTCAAGCAACACGGCGGCGAACAACTGCGAGGTCAGCGGGGTCAGCGCCGCGGGTTTGAGCACCATGGTGCAGCCAGCGGCCACCGCGGGTGCGATCTTGCGAGTAGCCATCGCGAGCGGAAAATTCCATGGAGTGATCAGCAGACAAGGCCCGACCGCTTTTTTTGTCACCAGAAGACGGGATTTGCCGTCCGGAGCGATCGAGTAACGCCCGAAAGATCGCACCGCCTCCTCCGAGAACCAGCGCAGGAATTCGGCTCCGTAAGTCACCTCACCGCGGGCCTCGGCGAGCGGTTTGCCCATCTCCAGGGTCATCAGCAGGGCGAAGTCCTCAGCGCGCGCGGTCACCGCTTCGAAGGCGCGGCGCAGGATCTCCCCGCGTTCCCGCGGTGCGGTACTCGCCCAGGCTTCCTGAGCTGCTGCCGCGGCATCCAGCGCTGCCGCAGCGTCCTGCGGCCCGGCATCGGAGATGCTCAGCAAAACCTCACCGGTCGCCGGATTAAGGACGTCGAGCGTCTTACCACTCGCGGCGGGCCGCCAGTGACCGCCGATCAATAACTCGGTGGGTACAGCAGCGAGAAGCTCTTGAATCCGCTCAGGGGAGACAGTCATCGATCGTCCTTCAAGTAGGGGGAAATAGAGGTCTTTGCCCTCACGTTATTGCCGCCAAGGCACAGTGTCTATGCGCCCGATGCCCTAGCGGAAGCCAATACTTTGTGCATTTGCATAGTGACCGCCGTCTACTCAACTCCCGGCACGCGCAGCGAGCACCGCCTCGTAGAGCTCCCGCTTGCTGGCCTGAGAGGATTCAGCAACCACCGCCACCGCGTCCTTGAGCCGCATACCTCCCTCAGCGAGCTCCAGCACAGCGGCCACCTGCTCCTCAGCGGAGCGCACGATGCCGTGGCTGCCGCCCACCACAACGGCGATCTCACCACGAACTTCGGAGCTGGCTGCCCACTCGTGCAGCTCCTGCAAGCTGCCGCGCAGCACCTCTTCGAAGGTCTTCGTCAGTTCTCGAGCCACCGCGGCTTTCCGTTCCGGTCCGAAACTCTCGACGAGCGCGGCCAGCATGGCTTCCAGCCGATGCGGAGCCTCAAAGAAGATCATGGTCCGCTGCTCGCCCGCCATCTGCTGCAGCTTCCCCTTGCGTTCCCCGGCTTTACGAGGCAGAAAACCTTCAAAGCTGAAACGATCGGTCGGCAGACCTGAAAGCGCCAAGGCGGTGAGCACCGCTGAGGGCCCGGGAATCGCGGTCACCCTGACCCGGGCCTCGATGGCCGCCTGCACCAGGCGATAGCCAGGATCAGAGACCGCGGGCATCCCGGCGTCGGAGACCATCAGCAGGGTGGCACCGGAGCGGACTTGCTCGATCAGCTCGGCGGTCCGGCTGAGCTCATTGTGCTCGTGATAGCTGAAAATCCGGCCACTGACCCTGATGCCGAGTGATCCTGTCAGTTTATGAAGCCTGCGGGTATCCTCCGCGGCTACCAGGTCCGCCGTCTCAAGCCACTCGATAAGCCGCGCGGAAGCGTCAGCTGGGTTCCCGATCGGGGTCGCTCCAAGAATGATCTGACCGGTGGAATCGGCTTCCCGCGAAGACTGCATGGCTCAAGCGTATCTCTCGAAGCCACCGGGAGCGCAGGCAGAGAATCTGCACGAGGCTGGACCTCCTCCCTGATTTGCAGCGTGCTGCCGGTAACATAACAGGGTGAGTCTGAACCTCAGCGATCCCGCTCCGCCGCCCTCGGGCTCTGTGAAGATCACGGAGCGCAGCTGGCTGGCTGATTCCAGGGCCGCCTTCAGCTATCGCAGCATACTGCTGAGGTTACAAGGCACTGGCTGGCGCTTTCTCGACACCCCGCTGTCGCTACGGCTCTGGTACTGGCTAGCTCCCCTGCTGACCGCTGTGATCGGCGGTGTACTGCGTTTTGTCAGACTCGGCGATCCAAAATCCCTGGTCTTCGATGAGACCTACTACGTTAAAGATGCGTACTCCATGCTGGTCAGCGGTTATGAACGCAGCTGGCCGGAGAACGCCAATGACAAGTTCAACGCCGGTGATTTCTCCGGCTTGCTCAATACCCCCGAATACGTGGTGCATCCGCCGGTGGGTAAGTGGATGATCGCCTTCGGGATGTGGCTTTTCGGGCCTTCTAACACCTTCGGCTGGCGGTTCAGCTCGGCCCTGGTCGGCACGCTGGCCATTCTGATTGTGGCGCTGCTCGCCCAGAAACTGTTCCGCTCAACGATTCTAGGCGCCATTGCAGGGCTATTACTGGCCATTGACGGTCACGCCATCGTGCAGTCCAGAACAGCTCTGCTGGACAATTTCGTGATGTTCTTCGCCCTGCTCGCGTTCGCCGCCCTGGTGATGGATCGCGACGACGGCCGAAAGCGCTTGGCCCGCCGGCTGGCCCGCAAACTGGCTTTTGAACCGCACCGCGCAGATGCCAAGATCCTGCTCTACGGCCCCTGGCTGGGCATCCGCCCCTGGCGGATCGCCGCCGCGGTCTGCTTAGGACTGTGCGCTGGAACCAAATGGTCAGGACTGTTCTTCATCGCGGGCTTCGGCTTGCTGACGGTTTTCTGGGATATCAATGCACGCCGCATCGCGGGGGTTCGGTACTGGTTCACCGGCGCCTTGTTGAAGGATTCCCCGGCGGCTTTCCTGACCATCGTCCCCGTGGCGCTGGCCACCTATCTGGCGAGCTGGACGGGATGGTTCCTCTCCTCAGATGCCTGGGGCCGGAACTGGGCGGACAACAATCCCGCACCCGCTGGCTGGGGCTGGGTTCCCGGCCCGCTAAGAGCACTCTGGAATTATCATCTGGAAGCCTATACCTTCCATACCGGCTTGGGTTCCGACCACCCTTACAAAGCCAATGCCTGGTCCTGGTTCGTGATGGGGCGACCCACCTCGTTCTACGCCGAGTACCCGGACAATCAATGTGGCTCCGATAAATGCGCGCAAGTGGTCACTTCGCTGGGCAACCCGCTGATCTGGTGGGGCGGTGCAGCAGCCGTGGTCTTCTTGATCGGTTACTGGATTCTCCGACGGGATTGGCGGGCCGGCGGCATTCTGTGCGCTTGGGCAGTCGGCTATCTGCCCTGGCTGATGTACCCGAATCGCACCATTTTCTTCTTCTACGCGATCGCCTATGAACCCTATATGATCCTGGCCATCGTGTTCTGCCTGGGCTTGATCCTCGGCCCCGAGCACTCTCCTCCCTGGCGACGGCAACACGGCGCGGTCATCGTGGGGTTCCTGGTCGTACTGGCGGTGCTGCTGAGTGCCTTCTTCTTCCCGCTCTGGACGGCGGAAACCATCACCTACGATTATTGGCGCAGCCATATGTGGATGCCGAGCTGGATTTAATGACAGATTCAATGACAGGACAGTCCGATGCATGAAGCAAGCACCGCGTTGATCGTCGATTTGCCCGAGGAGACGAACATCACCGATGTGCTCCTGGAGCGAGTGGTGAAAGCACCACGGGCTGCACTGTACGAGCGCAAAGTGGCTGATCAGTGGCAGCCGGTCAGCGCCGAGGAGTTCCTGGAGCAGGCCCGTGGTGTGGCGAAAGGCTTAGTGGCCTCCGGAATTTCAGCGGGAGACACCGTGGCAGTGATGTCCCGTACCCGCTATGAGTGGAGCGTCCTGGACTTTGCCATCTGGCTCGCCGGCGGAGTCACCGTGCCGATCTACGAGACCTCCTCGCTCAGCCAGATCGAATGGATCCTGGCCGACTCCGGGGCCACCTTGGCCGTGGTGGAAGACGCTCAGAAGTTACAGCAATTGCGCACGGTGCTGAGCCAGTCAGAGTTGCTCGGTCAAGGCCCGGTTTCACTGTGGTGCATCGAGGATGACGGCGACTCCCCGCACCTGGCTGCCCTGGTCGCCGTCGGACGCGGCATCAGCGACGAGGAGCTGGAGGCTCAGCGCCAGGTCGCCGGGCTCGATTCCGTGGCCTCGCTGGTGTACACCTCCGGAACCACCGGAAGGCCCAAAGGCTGTGAGATCACTCATGGCAACTTCGCTCTCATCGCGAAGAACACTCCCCCTTTCTTACCGGAGGTCCTCGAATCAGGGGCAAGCCGGACTCTGATGTTCCTGCCGCTGGCTCATGTCCTGGCCAGGGCCGTTCAGGTAGTCTGCCTGAGTGCCGGAACGACTCTGGGGCACACCAGCGGAGTCAGTGAACTGTTAGGCGATCTGGGGAAATTCAAGCCCAGCTTCCTGCTCTGCGTCCCTCGGATCTACGAAAAAGTCCTCGAAGGCGCCCAGCTCAAAGCCGAGGAATCCGGCCGTGGCAAGCTCTTCGACCTGGCAGTGGAAACCGCTATCAGGTTCTCCCAGCAGCTCGATTCACGCGCTCGCGGCCTCTCCAGAGGACCTTCTTTGCTGCTACGAGCGCGGCACCTGCTCTTCGATCGGTTGATCTATTCCAGATTGCGGGAGACCTTTGGCGGAGAGGTGCACTATACGGTCTCCGGCGCCAGCGCCCTGGGCTTGAAGCAAGCACATTTTTTCCGTGGCGCGGGAATCATGATCCTGGAAGGCTATGGGCTGACCGAATCCACCGCACCTTGCACCGCGAATACCCCGAGCCACACCAGAGTCGGCACCGTCGGCATTCCGCTGCCCGGCACCACGATCCGGATCGCGGACGACGGCGAGGTACTGGTCAAAGGCATCGGTGTGTTCAAGGGCTACCACGCCAATGCAGCAGCCACCGCGGAAGCCTTCGTCGATGGCTTCTTCCGAACCGGGGATCTGGGTTACCTCGATGAAGACGGCTTTCTCACCATCACCGGTCGGAAGAAAGAACTCATCGTCACCGCGGGTGGCAAGAATGTCAGCCCCGGCCCGCTGGAAGCTAGCCTGCGCGACGCGCCGTTGATCTCCCAGGCCGTGGTGGTGGGTGAAGGACAACCTTTTATCGCTGCCCTGCTAACCCTCGACGTCGAAGCCTTCGAGCGCTGGAAGAAGCAGCGCGGGCTGACCCTGGAGAGCGCCCAGGCCAATGACTCGGAAGAACTGCGCGCGGAACTCCAAAAAGCGATAGACGCCGCCAATTCCTCGGTCTCCCGAGCCGAATCAGTGCGGAAATTCGTTGTTCTGGCGCAAGATTTCACCGTTGAATCAGGCCACCTGACCCCCTCTTTGAAGGTCAAGCGAGCAGCGGTGCTCAACGACTATCGGGCTCAGATCGACGATCTCTTCCGCCGCTGACCACGGAACTAGACGGCCGCGCGCCGACCCTGGCTGGGCTTCCGGGCTTCAGCACTCGCCTGACGCCGGCGTTTGGTGGGCCAGCTGAAAGCCAGCGTCAGCGACGCTACCAGCAAGACGATGACGCCGATCGTGGCCGCAGAATCTGTCCAGAACTGCTCCGGGAACAAGCGAATCAAGGTGTCTGAGAGCTGGAAGGTCCAGGTGCCATTGGCAAAGAAGATCTGGTGGAAATCGGTGAAGAAGCGCTCCCAGCCGAGCAGGGCGAAAACCCCGATCCCGATAATGATGGCCAGGGTCGCGATCGAACCGGCGAACAGACTGCGTCGAATACCGCCCACGCTGCGCCGCGAAAGGTAGAACATTCCAACGATCATCAGGATCAGCAGCACCAACCCGATCAACATGGAAATCTGATAGACGCCCTTGACGTCGGCCATATGACTGACTTCCCCGGCCTGAAAGAGCCTGGAGCCATTGCCGCCGACCAGATCGCCCAGGAAACGCGAACCGGTGAAGTTGTTCAGGTAGTCCACCGCATAAGAACCGAAAGTCGTGCGATCGTCGGAGGAGAACCCGAAACCGTCTGCTGGAAAGCCCGGACGGTTGTACTCCACCCAGAGGAAGACCGGCGAGGCAATGGCCCTGATCGCCAGGCTCAGCAGCACGACGGGGAAGAAGACGGCAATCAGTACCTGCCAGATCCGGGGCATCAGAGGCTTGGACTGCCCGGCCTGCTCCCGTTCAGCAGCCCGGCGATCGACCTCCTCCGCGGGCGGGCGCATCGTGAGCATGGTGGTTTCGGTCGGTGGTTCTGATTTGAGCGCAGCGGGCAAGGTCTTCGCGGGGCGCATCGGCCTTACTGAGTCCTGGGCTGTGGAAGCGCCGCTCTGAATCGGCTCACTGGCCTTCGCAGATTCTGCGAGCGGCGTCACCGGGTGAGGTGTCTGCTCCGGTTGCCGAGCAGCGGGAGCAGCCGAGGGAGAAGCGGCAGCCATCCAGGAGAAAGCCGGTTCATCATCCGCTGAGTTCCGATGCTGCTCCAGTTCCTCAGCCAGTTCCTGGCTCGACTGGCTTCTCGCAGAAACCGGTGGCTGAAGCTCTGACTTCGGGCCCTCGGGTTGGCTGCTATTCGGCTTGTCTTGAGAAGGCTGCACTTTTTCACTCACCCTTCGAGGCTACCCGGCGAAGGGCGGAGGCACACGCTGCCACCCCGTGTACCCCGGAATCAGGCAGCGGCTGGTCAGCCCACGGATGCCCTTCAGCTCTCACACCGTGGGAACTCTGGCTCCGCTGTCTTCTTCCTTCAGGTCGGCACTATAGCCTGCTTTAGCCGCACGTCCGCCCAGAATCAGCGCATAACTCCAGTAGGCAGCCAGGACCAGAGCACCGATGGTGATCTTCAGCCAGACCGGCAAGGACGACGGCGTGACGAAGCCCTCCACCATGCCTGAGATCAGCAGCACCAGCGCCAGGCCTATCGCCGCGGTGATCAGCGAGCGAGCTTCGATCGCCAGCGCCTCGGAACGACGCCGGGGCCCGGGCGAGATCCAGGCCCAGAAGATTTTCAGCCCGGCGGCACCGGCGATGAAAATCGCCGTCATCTCCATCATCCCGTGCGGCAGAATATAGCTGAAGAAGACGTCGCCACGATCATAGGCGAACATCACCCCCGCCGAAGTACCCAGGCTCGAGGCATTTTCATAGAGCACCGCCGGTACAAAGAGTCCGGTGATCCCGAAAGCCACTTCCCGGGCGGCAACCCAGGCATTATTGGTCCACACCTGGCCGGCGAAGGAAGCGGCTGGGTTCTCGGAGTAGTAATTGACGAATTCCTGATCGACGTAACGGCGGAAATCGGCGTCGCTACCCATCGCTTTGAGCACCTCAGGGGTATTTGCCACCCACACGCCGTAGAACAGAGCGACCAGCAGAAAAGCCACAGCGATCGACACGGTGAGCCAGCGAAGCCGATAGAACGCTACCGGCAGTGTCACGACGAAAAAAGCTGCAAAGTCTTCGAGGGCGTTGGACCGGGCGCCGGTGAACCGGGTCCGGGCACGAGCCAGTAAGGTCGAAAGAGAGGCGGAAAGTGCGTTCTCCGGAGCGACCGAGCGAATCATCGAAAGATGAGTCGAGGTGCTCTGATACAACTTGAGCAACTCATCGGCTTCCACGCCGCTGAGCCTGCGCCGAGCAGCGAGCTCCTTCAACCGTGCCCATTCCTCACGGTGCACTATGGTGAAGGCGTCCAGATCCACAACACCACCCTACTTGATGGCTCGGCTAGCCGAGCTAATTCGCATAGGCTAGTCGGCATGAGCAGCATCGTCACGGGAGAAGCCGTCGTTCTTGAACTGCGCCCGGCTTCATTCGCCGCCCGAGGCCTAGGCGCTTTGATCGATCTGCTCGCCACCGTGGTGGCTTACTACCTCAGCCTGATGTTCATCTTCAACTTCGTCCGCGACATCGATAGGGCTGCCGGCACCGCGATCGTCACCAGCATGCTGGTGTTCTTCACCGTGATCGTGCCGATCACCGTGGAGACGCTGACTCGGGGAAAATCTCTCGGGAAATACGCTATGGGCCTGCGCATCGTGCGTGACGACGGTGGGTCCATTCGTTTTCGGCAGGCCTTGGTCAGGGGCCTGTTGGGATCCTTCGAGTTCTATATGACCTTCGGCACCGTCGCCTTCCTGGTCTCGATCCTCAATCAGAGGTCGAAGCGCCTAGGCGATATTGCTGCCGGCACCTACTCGATGCGAGAACGAGTGCCACCCACCCCGCTGATGGTGCTGAACACCCCACCCTATTTGCGGGCCTGGGCGCAACTCGCCGATATCGGCAGGCTGCCGGATGGCTTGGCCAGACGGATCTCGCAATTTCAACAGCAAGCGGCAAAGATGACGCCGCTCTCACGCGATAACCTCGCGAGGTCTCTCGCCGATGAAGTGAGCGCCTGGGTCTCCCCGCCACCGCCCGCCGGAACCATGCCAGATGCATTCCTTATCGCGGTCTCCGCAGAGCGCAGAGATCGAGATTTCCGCCGGCTGACCGCCGCCAAAGAGCGCTCTGATCAGCTCGGATCCAGGCTCAGCCGGCTGCCCTTTGAGTAGTCGGAAAAACGCCCGCCCCTGAACGCGATAGCCGAATGATTTCGGGATAGTGCACTGTCACCGCAGCGGGCCATCCCACATCATGAAATAGCTTCTGAATCGCTCAGCGCCAGCGGGCCAAGGGTACTTCGCGGAACACCGTCGAGTGGAGAGGGATATCAGCGTGAGGCGTACTGCTTGAACGGGATATTCCAGTCTCCGAAGCCGTCGTCATTGGCGATGGTCTCCTTCGTGGTGCTGTTGCTGACGTGCACCACGGAACCGAAGAGGAAGTTATCGAACATGAACTTGGCGTTCTCCGCGTCCATGCCGATGCAGCCATGCGAGAGATTGGTCTGGCCGATATAGGGAAGCGCACTGTCGGTGGCCTGATGGATGAACTCACCGCTCAAGCTGAGTCTGGTGGCGTGCCGAACCGTGATGGTTCCGTAGTCGGCCGGATCTCCCGGTTTCAGGCCGATCGTGGAAGCCTTGAAGACAGCTGGGTCTTGCTTATCCCGCAGTACCACCAGGTAGCCGGATGCTGAAGGGAACCTCAGATCGCCCATGGTGACCGGAATGGTACGAACCAGCTTGTCGTTGACGTAGTACTTGGCCACATGCGCCGCAGCGTCAGCTTCGAGGACCTGCTTATCGCCGACCTTCATCGTGATGGTCTTATTGAAATTGCCGATCTGGCCATTGCCGAAATCCACCCCGAAGAGTTTCATATCGATGGTGACCGTGCTGCCGGCCTTCCAGAAGGTCTCCGGACGGTATCGCAATTTTTCATTGCCGTACCAGCGGAAAGCGCCGACCTGGCCCGAGGTGGAGCTGATCTTAATGGCTTTTTCCACAGCTGCCTTATTGAGCACCGGCTCGCTGAAGTTCAATTCCACCGGCTGGCCCACACCGACCACTGAACCGTCGGGAACATAGCTCCAGGCATCGGCTTCATTGCCTTCCGGCACAGTGCTGAAGGTCTGGCTCTTCGTGGTTTCCCGATTGGCCTGATCGACCACGGTGTAGTTGTAGGTATAGCTGGTGTTGAACTTCAAGGGCGCGCCAGCGGTCCAGGTTGAACCGTCGGCGCTGACGCTGCCCTTCACCGCGGCACCGGTGGTGTCATCCACCAGACTGACGTTCTTCACCGTGCCATTGGTCGCCTTCACCACGGCAGGGGTTGCCGGATTGACCGCGGCGGCGCCATCGGCCGGAGTCACGCCGAGCACCATGGGCTTGATCACCGGGGCGACCAGAGAAGGCTCGTTATTGGCCGGTTTCTGGGCCTCCGAGGCAATCGTGTTGTTCGCCCAGGTCGGCACGGTTGCCGCACCGACGCCGCCGGCCACCGCAAGAACGCAGACACCGGCGATCACGCCGATCTTCCAGCCCTTGCGGTTCTTCTTAACCTGTCCGACTTCAGTCATGCCCAACTCCCCGCACCACAGCCCACACCAATAAATCCGGCAAAAATGTATATCTTATTTTAGCTCAGGATCGGCGATGCCCGGTGCCACGACGTGTCTCAGTAGGGCAACAAAACCCTGTGAAATATCAGTACCGGTACTGCTCGGGCTTATAGGGCCCCGCGACGTCGATATCGAGGTACTCGGCCTGTTCCTTGCTCAGTTCGCTGAGCTCGGCACCGAGTGCGTCCAGGTGCAGGCGGGCCACCTTCTCGTCCAGGATCTTGGGCAGCACATAAACCTGATTCTCATACTCGTCTTCACCGTGCTTGGTGAAGAGCTCGATCTGCGCCATGGTCTGGTTGGTGAAGGAATTGCTCATCACAAAGGAGGGGTGTCCGGTGGCATTGCCCAAATTGAGCAGTCGCCCCTCGGAGAGCACGATGATGGAACGCTCCTCGGGCTGCCCGGCGTCGAAAACCCATTCGTGCACCTGCGGCTTGATCTCGGTCTTGCGCACCCCGGTCACCCGGCCCAGACCAGCCATATCGATTTCATTGTCGAAATGACCGATATTGCCCACAATGGCCTTGTTCTTCATGGCGAGCATCTGATCAGCCATGATGACATCCTTATTGCCCGTGGTGGTGATGAAGATATCGCCCTGGTCGATCACCGAATCGAGCTTGGCCACCTGGTAGCCGTCCATGGCTGCCTGCAAAGCGCAGATCGGGTCGATCTCGGTGACGATCACTCGTGCACCCTGGCCGCGGAGGGCTTCCGCGGCGCCCTTTCCGACGTCGCCATAACCGCAGACGACGGCGACCTTGCCGCCGATCAGCACGTCGGTCGCCCGGTTCAGGCCATCGGGAAGCGAGTGCCGGATGCCGTACTTATTGTCGAACTTGCTCTTGGTCACCGAGTCATTGACGTTGATCGCGGGGAACAGCAGCTTGCCCTGCTCCGCCAGCTGGTACAGCCGGTGCACCCCGGTGGTGGTCTCCTCCGTGACGCCCTGAATCTGCGCCGCGATCTTGGTCCATTTCTGCGGGTCCTCAGCACGAGCTGTGCGCAATCGCTGCAGGAAGATCAGCCACTCTTCGGAGTCGTCCTCGGCATCGGAGGGAATCCAACCGGCCGCCTCGAATTCCACGCCCTTATGCACCAGCATGGTAGCGTCCCCGCCATCGTCGAGGATCATATTCGGGCCGAGTTCAGGATTCTCAGCGGCTCCTGGCCAGCTCAGGATCTGGTCAGCGGTCCACCAGTACTCTTCGAGGGTCTCGCCCTTCCAAGCGAAGACCGGCACGCCGGCGGGGTTCTCCACGGTGCCTTGACCTACGACGACGGCGGCAGCCGCCTCGTCCTGGGTTGAGAAAATATTGCAGGAGGCCCAGCGCACCTCAGCGCCCAACGCGACCAGAGTCTCGATCAGCACGGCGGTCTGCACGGTCATATGCAGTGAACCGGCGATTCGCGCGCCCTTGAGCGGCTTAATCTCGCCGAATTCCGCTCGAAGCGCCATCAGGCCAGGCATCTCGTGCTCAGCGAGCCGAATTTGGTGCCGACCTGCTTCCGCTAAGGAAATATCGGCAATTTTGTAATCAAAGGACACAAGAACTCCTCAGGCGCTTTCGCCATCACGGTGTGGGATTGAACGGTGTTCTGCGGGTAGCAAGTTGGCGATGCCTTCTTGAATCGGATACCTCAGCAGTTGACCGGCTGCATCGGGGGTATCGCTCACCAATTCGTCGTTTTCCTGGTGTAAGCGACCACCGCTCACCGGGCAACGGAGAATGCTCAGCAAACTACTTTGCAGATAGGACATTTTTCTAGCCTACTGCCTTCGTTCAGTCCCGAAGAATCCTCAGGTGCCCGCGCCTGCTGGCGTGGCTGGGGGCTCCACCGCGTTCGGTGGGTGACTCCAGGGGCGTCCGGATACCACGCTGCGCTATACCCGCACTCGGTCCCTCATCTTCCGGCGCGGCAGCGGCCTCTCGAACCGCGTCAGCGAGGGCCAAAAGATCATCGGGGTTCGGCGGAGGCGGGGTATCCGGCAGCGCCAAGCGGAGCACTTCCCAGCCACGTGGAGCGGTGAGTCGCTCAGCGTGCAGAGCACACAAATCGTAACTATGCGGTTCCGCGTAGGTGGCTAATGGGCCGAGCACCACGGTGGAATCAGCGTAGACATAAGTCAGCGTGGCCACCGCGGATCGCTGGCAACCGGAACGTGAACACTGACGCATCTTTCCCACGAATATGTAGCCTACCCTCCTGATGGCCGGTTGTCCGGGCACGTTGAGTTCAACGGCACGCGCCGTACTCAAAGTCGACCGAAAAGAACGATTGGGACTAGCATCTAAATATGCAGTTCGCGCGAGTTGAAGGATGGCAGATCCGGCTCTCAACGTCGCCTCTCGACGAGGCTCCGAAGGCGGCCGGACGCAGGGCTTTCCGGGCCCGGCATCGTGATCGGCACGGTCGCGGGCTGAGAGGGCAGTTGCTCTTGCCACCGTTGCCCGGAGCGCGCAGCAGATCTGAACGATTCGACGATCTGGTCGGTGAATCAGCGGACCGTCTGGAAGACATCTGGGGTGCCGCGATGGACCGTTTGCAGTTCGCCGTGGAAGAGATCCCCGGTGATCTGGAGACCCTGATGCTGCTCGGCGAGGCTCCTCCTTTGGCGGCTTTCCGTCCGGCACAGGACCGGGAACCGGCCACCATCACGGTGTATCGCAGGCCCATTCTGCAAAACACTGAAACCGAGGAAGAACTCAGAGAAGTAGTTCACGACGCCGTCGTCGAGCAGGTGGCCGGTTACCTGAATCTCAGCCCGGAAGCCGTTGACCCCAGTTATGGCAGGATGCGGCGCTTCTAAACGATGTCCGTGCTGCAACGGCGACGGATCTTAGCCCGAAAGAATCAGTATCCCAGGGCGATCTGCATACTCGGCTGGTTCACCACACTGCGCGGGATGCCGATGATCGCCAGTCCATTTCCTCCGGCCTGAGTGACCACTTGCGCACCGTACACCGCATCACCGTTGGCCGAAACCAAGAACCCGGCGACGCCTGGACCGGCCAGCTGCGCCGGATCGACCATGACGGTGGTGCCGGCCTTCACATCGAGGCTTTTCGCGGCCAGTATTCCGCCATTGCGCAGGATCGGGGTGAGTGCCAGCTTGGCCGCTCCACCGGGAGCGCTGAAGCTCAGCTTGCTAGCTGCCCCGGAGGGCAGCACGATGACTTGGCTGTCGGTGATCTTGGCTGCGGCAGCGGAACTGGCCAGGTCGATGGCCTCGCCGGTCTTGCTGCCGCGGACGCTGCGGACCGATGCGGTCATCTGGGCGTCCGCGTTCAGATCGACTGTGTAATTGCCCGCCGGTAAACCGCTCAAAGGCAGCTCCGTAACAGATCCTGCTTTGGCCGTGAAAACACCACCATTAGGCAGCGCGACCGGCCCGCCCTGCCCGTACACCTTGACCTGGACGACCGTGTCGCTACCACCCGGTACCGCCACCTGAAGAGTGCTCTGGGCATCTTGATAACCCGATTGGCCCGCTATCTTACTCGCCAGTGCAGGGTCCAAGGCCTGAATGCCGGTGATCACTTGCCGCTGGTTCGGGGCCGCTGCCGGGCTCAGATTCTCCACCCCACCGGAGGTGAGCCCGCGCAGCACAGACTGCTGGATCACGGCAGCCACCGGGCCGCCCGTGGAACGCAGATGCACCGCGAGCTCTTTCTGCCCCGGCGCCAGCCCAGCCAGCACGATCGCCCTATTGGTTCCGGGTGCCACCAGGAGACCTCGAGCCCCAGGGCTCTGAACCTGGCCGGAAGCCCCGTAAAGATCCAGATTGATGGTTGCCGGAGTGGCAGAGGAGTTCGAAATATTCAGAATCGCGGTGCGCCCGACTTCGGTGCTTGCGCCCACCAACCACAGATCATTCGAGGGAGCCTGACAGCTGCTGCCCGCCAGACCTTGCAAATCGCCGTCCTGCGCGCTGAAGACCTGTACCGCACCGGCCGGGGTTCTCCGATCATTGACCGGATCTGCCCTGAGCACTGAGGGGACAGCCACATTCTTCGCCGGCAGCCCGGCGGCCTTTCCGAGCGAGGGAGCCGCACCGGGGGTCGGACTGGGAGTGGCATTGGGCTGGCTGGAGATTTTGGCGAGCGGGGAAGCCTCCGGGCTCAAGCTCACCAGGGAGCTAGTGGGGAGTGTCGATTGATCGTCACTGAGCACCAAGGCGGAGATCTGATTACTGGAGGTAGAGGAAGCGGGAGAGAACTGGGGATCCGTGCCAGCGCCGGAACTTTGCAATAACTGGGCCGGGCCCACGCAATTCGTCACGGTCTGACCGGCCGGTAACTGAGCGGACTGCACGTCAAAGGGCTTAGCAGCGGCCGGTCCGGGAAACACACTGCCCGCCGCCACCAAAACTGCTGCGACCAGTGTGATGCCAGCCCCGCTAACGACTCCCCAGGCGGCAACTGCCCCAGCTTTCTTGGCTTGTCGCCTCTTGCCTGTGGTCTCAGTGGCCTTGGCTTCAGTGGCTTTCGTCTCGGGATCTTTCACCTCGGAATGATCATTAGTCTCAGAGCGATTCATCGTCGTCCTCCGTGGCAGCATTTTCCCGGCCGGGTCGCTGACGGGAAGCCGCCAATCTCAGGGCACGAGCCTGGCTCGCCCGCCCCCGACCAGCGGGCATCGGGATGGCAAGCAGCAAGGTTACCGCGAGCACCGCGAGCTGGGCCACCGCCCACCAGAGAGCCCAGGGCTGCTCATAGTGAACCTCCAGTTGACCGCCGGTGGCGGGTAATTGGAAGGCCTGGGCCCATTCCGAACCGGCTGGCGCCGGAACAGCAGTGAGTTTCTGTCCATTCAGCGAAGCACTCCAGCCGGGATCAGAACGCTCGGCCAGGACGAGTAAGCGCCCTTCAGCTCCCTCAGCCAGCGTGGTATCCACCTTCTCGAAATTCGAGGGCAGATACCTCAGCGTGCCGCCCTTTCCATCATCGATGCGCACCCGGCCCACGGTATCCGGCGTAGTGCTGGAGTTCCCCGTGGTATCTGTTTTCACCACCACGGGAGGCACTCGCCAGAGCCAGCCCTGATCCGTCGGGCCGACCGCGGCCAATCCAGGAACCGCATCGATCTGGCTCGCGAGCAGTTCAGCGGAGGTGTCGCCATTGCGCAGCACCACATACCCGACGCCGAGGCTATTGAGTTGGGGTACCGGATTGACGCCCGTCCCGGCGACGATGGCCGCAACCGCACTTCGTACCGCAGCATTGACTGGATCATCCTTGGCAATACTCTCAGCGGTCGGCAGGCCGCTGATCCCCTGGGCTTCAGCGATCGTGGAGAGCGCGTCCAGAGTGGTTCCACCGCCGCGCATCAAGGTCGCGGAAAAACCGCCGTCGTCACTGACGGAGATCACCAGCGAACGGCTTTGATCAGGGCCAAGACCTCGATCGGTCGCGGTCGCCGGCAGGCTATGCGCACTACCCGCTTGCAGCGAAGTTGAACCGTTGAGATTCTGCACGGTCCACAGACCGAGCGAAAGCAGCGGAGAGAGCAGCAAGAGCACAGTGAGTACTCCGGCGACCGCTCGGGGCAACCCCCGGCCCTTCACGCCGTCCGCTGATCTCCAGCGTTGCACACCATCCAGACCAACTACCGCTGCTGCCAAAAGCGCAAAAATCGCCACCGACACCGCGGGGCCACTGTAAGGGGTGACCAGCTCACCCGAGCCCAGAGCGGTGCCGATCATCCCACTGGCGTAGCCGAGGGCAAGCGCCAGCAGAGCCACTAGCCAGAGCACTCGAACCGTGACCGGCCGATGCTTCGGCCAGACCAGTGCCGCTACCGCGAGCAATACCAACGGAGCACCGACCACCAGAGCGAAGAGCCAGGCCCACGGGAACCCAGGGCTGAGCCAATTCACCCCGGCGAGCACTGAATTCTGCTCGATGTTCTCTGGCTGACCCAATATCTGCAACCAGCTCGGTGCGTTGCGGAAGCTCAGCGGCACACCCGGATCGCTCAGAATAGCGCGGGGACGATCCAAGGTAGACAGAATAAAAGGCAGGAAGAGAACAGCACTGGGCAGCAGGGTCCACCACAGGGTGCGGGCCCGTCTGCCGCCGAAGACCATCAGCAGGATCACCAGTATGACGGCGAGCGGCAGTAAACTCGGTGCACTCGCGGTTACGATCGCCAGCCCCAGTCCCGCAGCCGCGGCAGCTGTCCAGGAAACCCGGGCCTGCACCCCGGCTTTGGTGAGCGGCAGAACAACATCGGCAGCTGACTCAGAGGTGTACCTGGCGCGCGCTGCGCCCATCGCCCTGATGAAACCCAGGAAGACCCAAGGGATCAGCAGATGCGCGATCAGCGCCCCCAGCCGGCCCTCGTTGAGTGAGAGCAGGAAAACTGGAACCCCGGCCCAGATCAGTGCGGCCAGGAAACGCGGCCAGCGGCTTTTGGAGAGCGCCCCGGCGCACAGCCACGCCCCCAGCCCGGCGAGCGGCAAAGCCAGCAGGATGAGCCAGACCACTGCCGCGGAACCATTACCGAAACCGAGGACCCCCAGGATCCACAACACCAGGTCAAAAGGTTCGCCGTGCCCCGGCCAGCCCGCGCCCAGGCTGACCCACCAACTCGTGGCATGGTGCCAGATCTCAGTCAAACTGCTCGAAAGCGGCAGCAGCGCGCCGCCGCTGAGCGCCTCAGCTCCGATGAACTTGACGAGAGCGACCGCAGCGACTGCGGCCAGCAGAATGACGGCGGCTACCGCGCCTGCGCCTACCCAGAGCCTTCTCGAAGTGGTCAGCGCGGCGAAGTCGTCGTTGGCATCGCCGGAAGGAATGTATTCGCTGGTTTCCAGAGGATCGTCTTCATCCTGGCCGGCCCCGGTCAACGATTCCAGCAGCGCCCGACGATAGCTTCGTACATCTGAACTGCTGATTTGCAGACCGTGGATGACTGATCGCGATACCCTGCGCGTTCGATTCGCCACGGCACGCCCGCGAAAAAACGCTCCAGGCCTGAAGAGCGCGGCCACTGTGGCGCTGAGCTGGCGGAAGCCGTGACCCGGGTCCTTGAAGAGGAACCCGGCGAATAGCCGGTAAAGTCCGCCGAGCAAGGCACCGAGCCAGAGGAAAGGCACCTGCCACCAACGTGCGTGTTTGAGACGGAGATGGATTTCCGATTTACGCGCCGCCTGCAGAGTGTTGTTATCGCCCGGACGATTCCTGACGTGCAGCATCCGCGCACTGGGAACCACCACCACGCGATGCCCAGCTAGGCGATTACGCCAGCACAGGTCGATATCATCGCCCACCCCCGGCAGAGCCGGATCGAAGCCACCGAGCGCAATCCAGACGTCTCGCCGCACCAGCATGCCCGCTGAGTTGACGGCGAACATATCGCTGCGGCCATCGTATTGTCCTTGATCCTGCTCATCGTGCTCGATCATGGTGAGCCGCTCGCCCCAGTGCGAGGTGCTCAGACCGACGTCGATCAAGCTTCGTTGATCGTCCCAGTCCAGTTGTTTACAACCGGCAATGGTCACCGAAGGGGCTCGCTCGACGGCCTTCAGCAGCTCCCCGAGAGCCTGAGGTTCGGGAGCCGAATCATCATGCAGCAGCCAGAGGAATTCGGTTTCCGGGGAATCACTCGCGCGGGACAGTTTCTCTAATCCAGCATTGACCGCTGTGCCGAAACCGCTGACTTCCCGGTTTCCGAGGACCAGAACCTGACCCTCCCCCAGGGAATCCCTGAGCAGCGAAGCCGAGGCGTCCCTGGAACCGGCGTCAATAGCGATGACCCGGTCGATGGCTCGGCTTTGAGCTTTCAGGGCTTCTAACGTCCGGGGTAAATACGCAGAGCCGTTGTGGGAGACCACAACGGCTGTGACGCGGATCGAGTCAGAAATTAGACCGCTCGCTTCCGTAACCGACGACGCTCTCGTTCCGAGAGTCCGCCCCAGATGCCAAATCTTTCATCGTTGGACAAAGCGTATTCCAGGCACTGCGCCCGGACATTGCAAGAACCGCAAACTTTTTTCGCGTCCCGCGTGGAGCCGCCCTTCTCGGGGAAGAAGGCTTCTGGATCAGTCTGCGCGCACAGTGCATCGGTCTGCCAACCGAGTTCCCCTTCGTCGGCTGGGTCGCCGACCGAGATGCCCGGCAGGCCGATCCAGATGGCCTGGCTTTCGGTGGCGGGTGCGGGGCGGCTGAGGTCCAGCCCGGACTCCGCTTCCCAGAGCTCCTCGGCGGATGCGCCCCCTCCGGCGAGAGCTTCATGCTCGGCGAGGAAGGCCGTCGCGGCGTCTTCCAGTGAGTCTTGCTCGGCGGCCCGGTAGCGCTCGGCGGCCTCCGGATCAGCCGGATCGACGTACCAGTCACTGGGAACACCGCGTGACCGGTAGACCGAGGCTGCCTGGGCGGCAATCGCGGATTCGTCGTCGAACGCCTGATCCCGTCCTTCCGCAGTGCTTGCACTACGCTCGGCGTGTCCCATGCTGGTCCTCCTGGTCGTACCGCAGCGTATTGCTTTGGTCTTGCTGGATTGAATCGCTGTTGCAAGTTGGTTTGCTGCGGCTTTCGTCTTCTAATTACAACGGTGTAATACGATGCCCGTCAAGTGCAAGGCAGGAATTTTAGCCAGCTTCGGAGGTAATTCTCAGATACGCCACGCCCGGGATTTTATGATCAGTTCAGGCGTGTTGAGGAAATCTGGTTAGTCCTTCAGCTCGAGAAATCTTTTAAGGCGACTGTTACCCGTTGCCGAGCACCTATCCCCACTGAAAACAGGGTTTCGATGGGCCAAACTGCTCCACCCCGGTGAAACGCTCATTCAAAGGGCCTAGCTACAGGTTCCGCTGAGCTACGCGAACCAGTGCGGGCACTCCGCGGGTTAAACTCACTAGATCCAGCCACAACGGTAACCACCGTCCGTCACCTTGGAGATAGATGAACCCCCTCGATATCATGCTGAACCGCTTTCGCACTGAGTCCCCTGGTTCGCCGAGACTCACTTGGTACGGAACCGATGGTGCACGCATCGAGCTCTCCGGAAAGGTGTTGGATAACTGGGTCGCCAAAACCTCGAATTTCCTCACGGAAGAGTTCGATTTCGGTCCGGACTCGGTGCTGCGGGTTGCGCTGCCGGCGCATTGGAAATCGCTGTGCCTCGTGCTCGGCGCGCTGGGCTGCGGAGGAACCGTGAGCGATCAGCAGCCCGGTGACCTTCTGGCGAGTTCGGAGCCGGAGCAGATCGGCAGTGCCACCGGTCCGACGATAGCTGTCGCTCTTGGCGCCCTTGCCCTGCAATGGGAGGGCGAACTACCCGCGCAAGCCCAGGACTACGCGGCGGAAGTGAGAATGTTCGCCGATGCCTTTGAGAGGTTCTCGGACCCCGACCAGCATCAATTGGCCCTCGAGTTCGCTGATTACAGCGAGCAGTATGCACGGTTGCCGCAATTAACCGAAGAGTTGCTAGGAAAAATCACTGCGGAGCCCGCGCGAATCTGCTTGAACGCTGAGCACGGTCTAGCGAAAGTAGTGCGTCAGGCACTGGCTAGCTGGCAGAGCGGCGGTTCGGTGGTACTCGCAGAGCAGGCGGAACTGATCACCGAAAGGATGCTGTCCATGGAGGGAGCGGTTCAGCTCTGATTGACGTCAGCTTCAGCGACCGAACAAGTCGAGAACTAGTGTGCCTGCTTTGAGTTTTCGATAATTTCATGATCATGCTGATACTCGGGCTCCGCATCAAGCTCAGCGTTGAATACCCAGAAACGGTAGGCGAAAAACCTGAATAAAGTCCCAAGGATCAACCCCACAACACTTCCTGCGATGAAGAGCGAAGTCTTGTCGTTTAGATCCAGAACGTATTTAGCGAACCAAACACATCCCGATGCGATTAACAGCCCAACAACGTTCATCACAGCGAACATAATTGCCTCACGCACCGGATTCGCCTGTTTGCGATGCCGGAAGGTCCAAAAACGATTTGCAACCCAGGAGAAGATACTCGCAACGATGGTTGCTATCGCTTTGGCCCACACCTCACTACCGTGCATCGGTCCGCTGAAAAGCCAGATAAAGATCGCGCTATCAATGACGAAGCCAATCGCGCCAACGATGCCAAATTTGGCAACCTCGCGCCAAAGCAGTTGAACCAGGCCGCGGGCTCGCTGCAATATCGACTTCACGATATTCCTCCAGGGTATTTAGTGCATGAACACATCGATCTGGTGTCCAGGTCAGAAATAAGCAGTGGCCCATAGACCAACTGCCCATCTTACTACCCCCGCCCATGAGCCGTGCCCAGCCCGTGCATCTCAGGCAGCTGGTGCATTATCAGATGCACAGACCGGGCACTTAGTCATGACCGGCAGCTACAACACGTCATTGATCCCGCAGTCAGCGCTAAGCGAGACTCAGCAGTAGCCAATGGCGAAGGCGTTCGTGACCCAATCCCAAGGTGCCGCGCCGGGCACGTTAGTTCCAATATCGTGGATTCCCGGACCAAGGCACTTGGTCTCATTACCAATGATGTGATCGATCTGAATCTTGACTGTGTTGTTTTGACAGTGGTTGTACACGGCAATAATTCCGTCCATGTAAAAACCACATCTCTGGGCGGCAGCTGGCACTGCTGCCGACATCTGTGCAGTACCCACCAGCAGCCCCGATCCAAGCACAGCTGCTGCCAGTACGGTTGTTGCAGTTCGTTTCAAGCTCATATGTTCCCCTTCATCAGATCTTCACCTCATGATTGAGGCAACAGAGAAACCAAACCATACGGCTCTGACAAGATTCGTCAAATACTCAATTCTGTAGATTAAATTATCGACAAGTCCTTCCATTCAGCCCCCGAATGTCTATCAGTTTCCGGGACTCCCAGGAAGTTGAATGCTGTTGAACCGCTTCGTGCACTGTGAAAACCACACAGCTTGGCCATTTGCCACCGCAGAATAGGGCTTCTGCCATACTCAATCGGTACTCTTGACCTTGTGACTTTTCCAGTGATCGGTGTTGTGGGCGGCGGCCAGCTCGCCCGAATGATGGTTCCAGCCGCCGTCGAACTCGGCCTTGAACTTCGGGTACTCGCCGAAGGGCCCGAGGTTTCCGCGGTGGCCGCGGTGCGAACAGCACCGATCGGCGATTACCTGGATCTTGACGCTCTGCGCTCCTTCGCCCAAGGCGTGGATGTGCTGACTTTCGACCATGAACATGTGCCGACCGAGCACCTGCGAACGCTGATCTCAGAAGGCGTGAATGTGCAGCCCTCCCCGGAGGCCCTGCAATACGCCCAGGACAAGCTTGCTATGCGCGGCATCATCCAGCAGCTCGGTTTACCGAATCCGGAGTGGGCCGCGGTGCATTCTCCCGATCAGCTGATCCAGTTCGCTGAAGAACACGGCTGGCCCGTGGTGCTCAAGACACCGCGCGGAGGCTACGACGGCAAGGGCGTCAGAGTTTTACGCAATCCGGAAGAAGCCATCGCAGCCAGTGACTGGTTCGGGGCCATGAGTCCCTTGCTGGTGGAAGAAAAAGTGGATTTCAGCCGGGAGCTCTCGGCGCTGGTCTCCCGGCGCCCCTCTGGGGAGACCAGCGCCTGGGCCGTGGTGCAGTCGAATCAGGCAGATGGCGTCTGCGATGAGGTAATTGCCCCTGCTCCAGAACTCATCTCAGAGGTTTCGCTCGCCGCCCAGGAAGCCGCTTTGCGAATCGCTCAAGAACTCGGAGTGACCGGCGTGATGGCGGTGGAACTCTTCGAAACGCCGGGCCGCGGCCCTGGCTTCCTGATCAATGAGCTGGCGATGCGCCCGCACAACTCGGGCCATTGGAGTATGGACGGCGCCTTGACCGGGCAATTCGAGCAGCACTTGCGCGCGGTAGCGGACCTGCCGCTGGGCGATCCGGAGCTGCTGCGCCGCACCGTGATGAAAAATATCCTCGGCGGCTCGAATCAGGATTTGGCCGCGGAGTTCTCCGCGGCGCTCTCCGCAGAACCCGCCGTCAAAGTCCATTTATACGGAAAAGCGGTACGTCCGGGTCGCAAGATCGGGCATATCAACGCTCTTGCCGCCGAGAATGAAACACTGGACGCGCAACGGGAACGTGCGGCTCGTGCCGCCGGGATCCTTCGAGATGGCGGTGCCGTAGTGAAAACACGCCAGCAAGCAGAGCAGGAAGGCCAGTGATGAGTCAGCGGGAAACAAGCTCAGCCAATCAGCCTCTAGTGGGCTTGGTGATGGGATCCGATTCTGATTGGCCAGTGATGCAAGCCGCGGCCGAAGCTTTGGATTCCTTCGGCATTCCGTTCGAGGCGGACGTCGTGTCAGCGCACCGGATGCCGCTGGAAATGATCGAGTACGGTCGTACCGCTGCTGACCGAGGCCTGCGTGTGCTGATTGCGGGTGCGGGCGGCGCCGCCCACCTGCCCGGGATGCTCGCCTCAGTCACCAGCTTGCCGGTGATCGGCGTTCCGGTACCGCTGAAAACCTTGGATGGCCTGGATTCACTGCTCTCCATCGTGCAGATGCCGGCTGGTGTTCCGGTGGCCACGGTTTCCATCGGTGGCGCGAAGAACGCGGGGCTGCTGGCCGTCAGGATCCTGGCGAGCGGCACTGATCCGCTGGCACAGCGGCTCAGGGAAGCACTCAGCAGCTTCGCGACCACGCTCAATCAGCAGGCCAGCGATAAAGGGGCTACTCTCCGGCGGAAGGCTACCGAGGCCTTTCCGACCGCGCTCAGCCTTCAGGCGGAGCGCGGCCTATGAGTTTTTCTTCACCGAATACGTCGAAGCCTTCGAACCGACCCGCGGTACTGACCAACCCGGTACGCTACCCGCAGTCGGCGAATGCACCCATGCGCTCCAAACGTGCGTTCCTCTTACTGGTGATGAGCCTTTTCGTGCCGGGAAGCGCCCAGGTAGTGGCGGGGAACCGGAAACTCGGCAGAATCACCCTGCGAGTGACCTTCATCATCTGGGCCTTGTTGATCCTCACGGTGATATTCTTCCTGGTCAATCGCGCGGAACTGATCAATCTGCTGACCAACCCCTTCGTCTCGCTGATGTTGATCGGCCTGTTGATCGTGGTGGCGATCGGCTGGGCTTGGATCTTCATCGACACCCTCAGGATCATTCGTCCGGTGATGCTCGCCCCGGGTCTCAAAGCGGTCGTCCCCGCGCTCGTCGTCGTCCTGATGGTGATCACCTCGGGAGGCCTGGGCTATGCGGCGTGGCTGGTCAATTCGGGCCGGAACGCGATCGGCAATATCTTCAGCGCCAATGGGCCGGCCATGGAGCCGGTAGACGGCCGCTACAACTTCTTGGTGATGGGTGGCGACGCCGGTGCGGACCGGGTAGGGCGACGCCCGGATAGCATTATCGTGATCAGCGTAGACGCGAAGACCGGCCAGGCTGTCACCATCTCGATTCCGCGTAACTTCCAGAATGCTCAGTTCAGTCCGAAGTCCCCGATGCGTCAGATCTACCCTGATGGCTATGACTGCGGTGACGACTGCATCATCAACTTCCTTTACACCGAGGTGACAGAGAAGTACTCCAAGCTCTACCCGGGGGTGGCGGATCCGGGCGCCCAGGCCATGATGGAGGCAGCAGGAGGCACCCTCGGGCTGACCATCCAGGGCTACTTGCTGATTGATATGGGCGGTTTCTCACAGCTCATCGACGCACTCGGCGGAGTGAAGATCAATGCTGGCGGCTGGGTGCCGATCAGCGGCGCGGCAACTGCCGACGGCGGTCATCTGCCACCCGAGGGCTGGATCGCGCCGGGGCTGCAAACCCTCAATGGCGAGCAGGCACTGTGGTACGCCCGTTCCCGTGAATGGGTCAATGACTATGCGCGCAGCCAGCGGCAGCAGTGCATCCAGCAAGCCATCTTGAAGCAGATGGATCCGACCACCGTACTGACCAAATTCGATGCCATCGCCAATGCCGGTTCGAAGCTCGTCGAATCCGATATCCCGCAACAGCAATTGGGCAGCTTCCTCGACCTGGCGATCAAAGCCAAGGGATACCCGCTCGACCGGCTGACCCTGGGTCCACCGGATTTTGGCATCGACTTCTCCACCCGGCCTGACTTCGAGGTGATCCATCAGAGAGTCAAGGATCTCATCTCGGGTAAGACGGCGGCGCCTCCGAGCACCCCTCAAACTCCCGCGCAACCCGGGACCGCGGATAAGCCTCCCGCACAATCCACCCAGCAGAATCAGCCGCCGCAGCCGCCGAGCTCTCAGACTCCGCCGGTGACCAAAGAATATCTGCAACAGCTTGCGGTCAATGGAAACGAGGCTGAGTTGATCAGCTTGCTGTCCAATAACGGTAACTGCACCCCTGGCTAAGGAGTTCCTATGTACAAACTCAATACTGTGCTTCGCCCCTATGCCTGGGGCTCCACAACGGCGATCGCCGAGCTACTGGGCCGCGAACCTTCGGGCGGTCCCGAAGCAGAGTTGTGGATCGGCGCTCACCCAGGTGCACCTTCGCGGGTCTCGATCGCGGGCCGAGAGGAGTCATTGGACCAGTTGATCTCCGAGCAGCCCGAGCAGGCGCTGGGCGCTGCCTCACGCCAGGCCTTCGGTGACCGGTTGCCCTTCCTGATGAAAGTCCTAGCGGCCCAGAAAGCGCTCTCATTGCAGGTCCATCCGACCTTGGCGCAGGCCGCCGCAGGATTCAAGGCTGAGGACGACGCCGGGGTGCCTCGTGAAGCGGACCATCGTAATTACAAAGACGATAATCACAAGCCCGAGATGATTTTCGCCCTCACCCCGTTCGAAGCACTCTGCGGATTCCGAGCCGCCGCTGAATCACTAGCGATCTTCCGTCAGCTGGAACAGCGAGCACAAGCCGCTAACACCGAGTTTCCCGTGCTACTCCGCGAGGTTTGCGCAGCTCTCGAAAGCAGTGAAAGTTCAGCGGCCCTTCGGCGGGCCTTTGAATTGCTGATCACCGGCGGCGAACAGGCGAAGTCCGCGCTGCTTTCGGTAGTCGCTCTACTCGACTCGGAGCCCTCGACGGAGCCCTTCCAGCAAGCGTTTGCGACCGTGGTAGAGCTGAATTCGCAGTTCCCCGGAGACATTGGCGCGCTGATCTCCCTGCTGCTCAACCGGGTTCATCTGGAGCCCGGCGAGAGCCTGGCGATGCCAGCTGGAAATGTGCACGCCTATCTCCACGGCCTGGGCATCGAGGTGATGGCCAGTTCAGATAATGTGCTGCGCGGCGGATTGACGCCGAAGTTCGTGGATGTTCCAGAACTGCTTCGGACCATCGATTTCCGGGAGCTTCCAGTACCCACCGTAACAGCCACGGAGACCGAACTCGGGCAAGAACTCTATCTCCCCGGTTTCTCCGAGTTCCAGCTTCAGCGCATAGTGATTGAGGCAGCGGCGGAACCCACCGCGCTGGCCCAAAACGGTGCTGCGCTCATCCTGGTGACAGCGGGAACCGCGGTGCTCGATTCTCCGCAGGGAGACCTCAGCCTGGTTCGCGGTGAGAGCGCCTTCATTCCGGCGGTGGAGGCCCCCGTGATGGTGCATTCCAGCACGGGCTGCACGGCGTTCGCCGTCACCACCAATCTGGGGGCATAAGTTCAGCGTTTAACCAGGGACCGAACCCGTCTCAATATCTTCCGGCCAAGCGGCAAGGCCTTGGAATAGAGCGAATAGATCGGCGAAAGCGGCTTATCCCAGCTTCCTGCCAGCAGGTTCTCATGGCTTGCGAAACCAAATTTGAATTGCGAGACCCCGTCGTTAAGCAAGCCATTGAAATCGTAACGGGTAATGCCCCGCTCGCGCATGGTCTGAATCGCCATCCACTTCAGGGCGTAATTGGCACGCAACTGCGAACCTTTATCGGTCATTCCACCGTAGAGTTCGAAAGCCGTGGTCTCGCTGCATGCCAGCCAGAGGAAAGCGAGTACCTCTTGCCCGTGAAGAGCAGCGAAAACCGGCGACTGCTCACCGAGATTCTTGAAGATATCCCGATAATAATCGTCTTGATGGATGCCGAACCCCGCACGTTCAGCAGTCTGCCGATATACTTCCAAGCATCCCTGTAACTCGGCTTCGCCAACCCGCTTGAATTCGATGTCTTCCCTTCCCGACTTGCGGATATACTGCCGGGTTTTCTTTGTCATCGCAGCGAACAATTCGTCATCGCTACGGGTCAAATCAAGAATCAGGGTGCGTGGAATCAGGATCTCGGTAGCAGCTTCTCGCCACCCAGCAGCACTCAGCATGGAGGTGCGAGGATCAGTGAAGTCCCAGTCTGGATCAGCCGTCAGCACCACTGCTTTACGTCGTTTAACCGCCTCTGCAACTTCCGGAAGCACTTCAGTCAGACGATTTTCCGCAGCTTGCGGCCCTCTGGGAATATAGGCGAGCGCGCGAAAAGGTAAAGGCAGGGTTCGATAAAGCACCTGGGCCGAGCCGATGAGCGTTTCACCGTCAAGAACAAGCAACCGCTCTGCGCTCCAGCCGTGCTGAGCTTTGGATTCTCCCCAGCCCCAGAGCTGCATAGGGTGCCCGCCGTGTGCATTGACCGCGGCATCCCATTCATTACGATCCAGGCAAGGCTTAACCTCAAGCAAAGTGGTTGATGTCATGGCTTAAGCCTAGCGTTCTCAACAGGGTCATCAGACGCCCTAGCCGCTCTGCCGTACCTAGCGGTCATCCCACATCAGGTGCTGGGTTTCAATACTCAGTACCAAGCCATACGGATGATAATGCGGAAAACACAGCTCCCCTCGCTCGTCCACCATCTTGAATCGAATCTCAGCAAAACTTGGATATCGACTCGTGGTCACTTCAACGCTGACCGTCGCGAATTCACCTGGAAAGGTCGTCGGAACAGGGATCAGTTCTTGCGTGTAGGGCATAGTAGGCGTATTCGGCACCATTCGCTTGACCGAACGATTGATCCAAGGCACATTCCCCGCGTTCTTGATCGTCCAGGTCTTAATGAAAGTTGCTCCGAAAGGAAAAATGCTGCCGTCAGGGATCGTCTCAGAAATAAACTGGGATACGTCTACTTTGCCATCTTCAAACACGGTGTTTTCAGAGGGGCCCAGTGGCTTAGGCACCATCAGCAACCTGGCACTACTCAGTTCTTGTTGCATCTTTGAAGCCTCTTCGCGGAAAGCTTCGCTCTGCTCGAAAGAATGTCGAACGGCCCGCAGTAATGCCTCTTTGAACGACGTCCGCATGGTCTGCCCAGGCTTCGCGGTGTAGCTCTCTTCAGCATCAAACATCAAAGTACGCTTGTAGGTCATAAAGGCCCAGGTGTCTCGCACTTGCTTGGTATCCGTGCTGGTGCCCTTGAGGCGAGGATTGCCCCTCTTGATGAGAAAATAATCCCGCTCGTTGGGTGTGTAGTGACAAAACATGAAAGCAAGTGCAGCCCTAGCCCGAGCCTTTTCCTCACGGTCGTCAAGCGAAATCTCATAAAATCTCACGAAGCAAAAAACTAATTTATTTATATCGTGATCGGTTGCCTCACCTTGCACACCGAAGAGGTCTCCAGCCAGCTTCGTCAAGCCGGGGCAGGTTTCAACGCGCAAGCTGGGTACTCGCTGGTTGGGCGCAAACCGACAGAAGATTTCCTCGAGGCAGGACTCAAGCAGCAGAGCTTCCATCCAGGCATCCCCCTTCCACCACTTAGCTGATCTGTCTACCGCATCAGTCTCTCGACCAGCACACCGTGTAAACGGTTTCCTGAAAGATCTTCAGTTACTTCCGATGGTACTTCCAGTCAAGAAGCTACCACAGGCAGAACACACCTGCCATCACCTATAAATTGGGGAAATACATACGAAGACGATTGCCTTTTGACGGATACCAGATCCAGCAGATGCTCGGATAACTGGTGGATCTTCAAAAGTTATACATTTCTGAAACTCTAAAATGATTTCATGAATTTATATACTGGAAACTGACACTCGTCGGGAAAATCAATTCCTATCGCCGAGCGTAGGACTCCCATTTATTCGCGTGATGCTCGGCGTCCACGAACCGGACGGTCCCGGATTTAGAGCGCATCACAATCGACTGAGTGACAACCCGGTCTTTTGTATAGCGAACTCCGCGCAATAAATCTCCGTCAGTAATACCGGTGGCGGCAAAGTAACAGTTATCGCTGGTCACCAGGTCATTGGTGGAGAGCACTCGATCCAGATCGTGTCCGGCGTCGAGCGCCTTCTGCTTCTCCTCGTCCGAAGTGGGCCACAGCCGCCCCTGAATGACGCCGCCCAGGGCTTTGATGGCGCAAGCTGCGACAATCCCCTCGGGCGTGCCGCCGATGCCCATCAGCGCGTCGACCCCGGTGTTCGAACGAGCGGCGGCTATAGCACCGGCGACGTCGCCGTCCATAATGAACCTGGTCCGGGCACCAGCTGCTCTGATCTCCTCGACCAGCGGCTTGTGCCTGTCACGATCCAGCACCATGACGTTCAGCTGGTTGACCTTGACGCCCTTGGCCTTGGCGATCAGGTGCAGATTCTGCTTCACCGGAAGTCTCAAATCCACCATATCCGCGGCTTCCGGGCCGGTGACCAGTTTCTCCATGTAGAACACCGCTGAGGGATCGAACATGGTGCCGCGTTCCGCCACCGCCAGCACGGCCAAGGCATTGTTGATACCGAGTGCGGTCAGCCGGGTGCCGTCGATCGGATCGACCGCCACATCGACCTCCGGACCGGTGCCATCCCCCACTCGTTCGCCGTTGAAGAGCATCGGGGCTTCGTCTTTTTCACCTTCGCCGATCACCACAACGCCGTTGAAGTGCACGGTGTGCAGAAAGGAGCGCATCGCGTCCACCGCAGCGCCATCGGCTTTGTTCTTATCGCCAAAACCGACCCAGTGCCCTCCGGCGATCGCGGCGGCTTCGGTCACCCGCACCAGTTCGAGCGCAAGATTGCGGTCCGGCTCGTCGTCGCCCACGGCCAGCGCTGAGGACAGCGTCGAGTACTTGGCGTCGTCTGGGAGGGCGGAAAATTTAGTCTCGGGCACGATGGATCCTCATCATTGAGCGGTCATGTCATTTCCAAGCATAGTTTGGCGGCATCGCCCAGAGAACCACTGTGATGCACGCCTCAAATGGTGTTCTACGGGCAGAGTGCGAGATCATAGAACCATGAACGAAGCATCGCAGCGCACCGAGCCGGTGGAATCCGGCCAGGCCGATCCCGGTCCGTACGACGGCGCCTCGCCTATTTTGCTGCAACCGGCAGCCGCGAAGCGGGCCAATGCGACAGTGATCGGGATGCTCGTCGCCGTGTTGCTCTGCCTGGTGCTCGCCCTTCCGCTGGCTTTCTTCACCGCCAAGCCCAATGGACAGAGCTACCGGCCCGATGTGGACGTCACCGCGGCGGCCAACGATGCCAAAGGGGTTGCCGGGTTCACCCCCGCGGCTCCCCAGCTCCCTGACGGCTGGTCCGTCAACTACGCACGCTGGAACAAGGCTGGCAGCGATGGGGTGGCCTTCTGGGAGATCGGCTATGTCACTCCTTCCCAGCAGTTCATCGCGTTGACTCAGACCGCCCAGCCCAATCCCACCTGGCTGGCCGGCCGCACCGATAACGCCGCTGTCACCGGGGAGCGCACCGAGAGCGGCAGCAACTGGGAACTGCGGGATAAGCCCGGAACCTCCACCTCACTCATCCTCACCGCGGCCACCACCGTGGTGCTGCGTGGCGAGTTCAGCAATGGCGCGGTGCCACTGACCGATCTGGACGCTCTCGCGCTCTCCGTGGTCAAAGCCCTTCCCGAGGCCGGTGGGCGATGAGCAAGCTCAGTCCGCAAGACGCCTGGACAAAACTCCGGGACGGGAATCAGCGGTTCATCAACGGGAACTCGCAGCACCCCAACCAGGACGCGGCACATCGTGAGTCCCTGGTGAAGCAGCAGAACCCCTTTGCGGTGATCTTCGGTTGCTCTGACTCCCGGCTCGCCGCCGAGATCATCTTCGACCTCGGCCTCGGCGATGCCTTCGTGGTCCGCACCGCGGGCCAGGTCATCGATTTGGCCGTGCTGGGCTCCATCGAGTACTCCATCTCAGTGCTCGGGGTTCCGCTCATCGTGGTGCTCGGGCACGATAACTGCGGCGCGGTGGCCGCCACCAAAGAAGCGGTAGATTCCGGTGAGATGCCTCACGGCTATCTGCGCAACCTGGTGGAGCGGATCACCCCCTCGGTGCTGGCCTCTCAGCGGGACGGCGGTCAGGACGTCAATGACTACATGGTGGAGCACATCAAGCAGACCACTGCTCGGCTGGTGGAGACCTCGCGCACCGTCGCTGAGGCGATCGACCGGCATGAGGTTGCCGTGCTCGGCCTCGCCTATCGGCTGGAAGAGGGCCGAGCGGAACTCGTGAACAGCCTGGGGACGCTTTAGGGGCAGTCCGGCCCGAGGATGAGTCCAGGCCAGAAATTGTTCACAGCTAAGCACCCGGATAATCTAGAGGCATGACGCAGACTGACCCAGAATTCCGGATCGAACACGACACGATGGGTGAGGTCCGGGTTCCGGTCAACGCCCTTTACGGCGCACAGACGCAACGCGCCGTGGAAAACTTCCCGATCTCGGGAAACACCCTGGAACGCGCCCATATCGAAGCTCTGGCCAGAATCAAGAAAGCGGCAGCACTGGCGAATGCTGAATTGGGTGTGCTCGACGACGAGCGCGCGCGGGCCATTGCAGCCGCCGCTGATGAGGTGATCAGCGGCAAGTACGACGGCGACTTCCCCATCGATGTCTTCCAAACCGGTTCGGGGACCTCCTCGAATATGAACACCAATGAGGTGCTCGCCGCACTGGCTAATCGCGCATTGCAGGCAGCGGGCAGCGAAACCACGGTGCACCCCAACGACCATGTCAATGCCTCGCAATCCTCCAATGACGTCTTCCCGACGTCGGTCCATGTCGCCGCCACCTCGGCGCTGGTCAATGACCTGATTCCCGCCTTGGACTACCTGGCGGCCTCGCTGGGACGCAAGGCAGAAGAATTCAAGGAAGTGGTCAAATCCGGGCGGACTCACTTGATGGATGCCACCCCGGTAACCCTGGGACAGGAATTCGGCGGCTATGCCGCGCAGGTGCGCTACGGCGTCGAACGCGTTGAATCCTCGCTGCCGCGCGTCGCCGAAGTCCCCTTGGGTGGCACCGCTGTAGGCACCGGGATCAACACTCCGGCCGGCTTCCCACAGCGAGTGATAGCGCTCCTGGCTCAGGACACCGGTTTGCCGCTGACCGAAGCCCGCGATCATTTCGAGGCTCAGGCGAACCGTGATGGCCTGATCGAGGCCTCCGGTCAGCTGCGCAATATTGCCTACTCGCTCATGAAGATCAACAACGACCTGCGCTGGCTTGGCTCCGGCCCGAACACTGGCCTGGGTGAGATCGCCATTCCGGATCTGCAACCGGGCTCTTCGATTATGCCGGGCAAGGTCAATCCGGTGATCTGCGAAGCGTCCATCATGGTCTGCGCTCAGGTGATCGGCAATGACACGACCATTGCGCTCTCGTCCACCAACGGCGCCTTCGAACTCAATGTCGGCATTCCGGTGATGGCCGCCAATCTGCTGCAGTCGATCCGTCTGCTGACCAATACGGCTCGGGTGATGGCGGACAAGATGGTCGATGGGATCACCGCCAATGTGGAACGAGCACGCTTCCTGGCTGAAGCTTCGCCGTCCATCGTGACCCCGCTGAACAAGTTCATCGGCTATGAGAACGCCGCGAAGATCGCTAAAAAGGCGGTCGCTGAAGGCTTGACCGTCAGGGAGGCCGTGATCGCCCTGGGATATCTGGAGCGAGGAGAACTCACTGAGGCGCAACTGGATAGTGCACTCGATGTGCTCTCCATGACTCGTCCTCCCCAGTAGCGGTAGTCCGTCCCTGAAAACAGGGAACCGACAGCAAGGGCTGGTCGCCTCCGGAGAGCGGAGGCCACCAGCCCTGCTCCCTTTAAGAGCACTCCTCTTCAGACGTGAACGCTTCGCTGTGATCAAGATCACCCTCAAACATTTTGCACTTTGAAACCCTAAGTGCAAAAATTTACTCCATGGGCGATAGTGCAAAAATTTCAGTTAATTCCGCGGTCGCGGAACCGAGTTTGCGCGACCGTAAAAAGCACGCCACCCGCTCGGCAATCGCGGAAGCCGCACTCGAACTGACATTGTCTCTGGGGTTCCATAACTTCACCATCGAGCAGCTCTGTGAGCAAGTTGGGGTTTCCCGGCGCACCTTTTTCAATTACTACGCCAGCAAAGAGGATGCCGTTCTCGGTTGGGACGGCGGAGAGTTTCCAGAAACCTTGCGCGCTGAATTCATCGCCCGCGGACCAAAGGAAATTGGAGAACACTTTTCAGCGTCTCTCCTGGAAGATTTGCTCTGGTTATTCGAAAAAGCCTCGGAGTTGCAACCGAGTGTGCACCGGCGCACCGAGAAATTCATTGAAGCTGTGGTGAGCGATAAAAATTTACTCACCAGGTCGCTTCAGAATCTTGAATTTCTCGAAAGGGGCCTCCGCGAGATGATAGCCGAACGGGAAAGGGTGAGTCCGGAACATCACGGCGTCCAGATGTTGACCCTGATCATTGTCTCTTTGGCACGTCGAGCTACCGAAGAATCGCTAGAACAAGGAAATCCTGTTGATTTAGCGCAAGTTATGCGACGCTATTTATGTATTGCCCAGGAAATCTTCCATAATTCCGTACTGAAGAATGAAGGACAGGAATGAATACTCTCGAAAAGGGCAAGCCACTGCTCCTGACAAAAAAGAGAATCTGGACTATCTTCGGCGCGCTGATCGCCGGAATGCTGCTGTCCAGCCTCGACCAAACCATCGTCTCCACCGAAATGCCGACCATTGTCGGCAAGCTAGGCGGCGTCGAGAACCAGGCCTGGATCACCACCGCCTATCTGCTGGCTACCACCATCGTGATGCCGATCTACGGCAAATTCGGTGACGTGCTGGGTCGTAGAAATCTATTCCTGATAGCGATCGCGCTTTTCACGCTGGCCTCGGTCGGCTGTGCATTCGCCACCGATTTCTGGATGTTCGTGGTTTTCCGTGCCTTCCAAGGTCTTGGCGGCGGCGGTTTGATGATCCTCTCGCAGGCGATTATCGCCGATATCGTCCCGGCCAAAGAACGCGGCAAGTACATGGGCCCGCTGGGCGCCATCTTCGGCCTCTCCGCGGTCGCTGGCCCGCTGCTGGGTGGCTACTTCGTTGATCACCTGACCTGGGAATGGGCTTTCTACATCAACATCCCGGTCGGCATCGCTGCTTTCCTGATCACTTTGTTTGCGCTTCAGCTGCCAAGCAAGAAGGCGGAGAAACGAATCGATGTGCTCGGCGTCGTGCTGCTCTCCATCGCCACTGCCTCCTTGATCTTCTTCACCGATTTCGGCGGAAAGAACGACAAACCAGGCGAGAATCTCTACGGCTGGGATGGCATGCTCACCTGGGCGTGGGGAGCCGGTCTGATCATCGCTGCTGTGCTCTTCGTCCTGGCAGAGCGCAAGGCCGAGGATCCGGTGATCCCGCTGAGCCTGTTCACCAACAAGATCTTCATCAATGTCACTGCAATCGGTTTCACCTTGGGCCTGGGCATGTTCTCGGCACTGGCCTTCATCCCGACCTTCCTGCAGATGTCCTCCGGGGCCTCAGCCGCGACCTCGGGTTTGCTGATGCTGCCGATGATGGGCGGTGTCTTCCTGACCTCCATCTTCTCCGGTATCGCCATTACCCGCACCGGCAAATACAAGATCTATCCGATCATCGGCACACTAGTTACCTTGGTCGCGCTCTTCAGCTTGACTACGTTGACCGCGAGCACGCCGCTCTGGGTGATCTGCATCCAGCTCTTCGTGCTCGGAGCCGGTCTCGGCTTCATCATGCAGGTGATCGTGATGGTGGCGCAGAACGCTGTACCGGCAGATCAAGTCGGCACCGCGACCAGTACCAATAACTATTTCCGTGAGGTAGGCGCCTCGCTCGGTGTTGCCGTGTTCGGCACGATCTTCACGTCCCGGTTGAGCGAATCGCTGGGCAAGGTCTTCGCTGGGGTTCCGGGAGCCAATCCTTCTGAAGCTGCGGCGACCTTGGATCCGGAGAAGCTGTCTTCGTTCCCCCAGGGGATCAGGGATTCCATCGTGGATGCCTATGCGACGTCGTTGGCCCCGGTGTTCTGGTACTTGATCCCGTTCATCGCGATCGCCGCGGTACTCGCCGTGTTAGTCAAGCAGATCCCGCTCTCCGACACCTCCGGCATGGAGGCCCGTGGTGAGGCGATTTCAGGCGAAGAAGCAGAGCGTCTGGAAGCTGAGCTCAACGCGCAAAAGGCCGGCATCGCGAGCAGCAATCCCGGCGATTCAAGTGTCCTAACGGGCTCCGGCTCGGCGGGCGACGAGACTAGCTCCGGTTCATCGGATACCACTAAGCGCTAGACCAAGAAGCGCTGTTGCAGCTGGCGTGCTCCCGGCGAGGAGGAAGTCAGCTGCAACAGCGTTCTGCGTTAAGCCGCTTCACCCGGGAATGAGCAAAGCGCAGATCGTCCCGAGAAACATCAGCGGCCCGAAGGGGATTGCGGATTGACCATCGGCCCGGCGTCCGAGCATCAGCGCGGCGGCGAGCAGCCCGCCGAGCAAAAAAGTGACAATCGTGGCATACAGCAGATGGAGCCAGCTCAGATAGCCCAGATACGTCCCTAAGACCACGGCCAGCTTGACGTCTCCAAGCCCCATTCCGGGTGGGTAGAGCAGCCGAAGAAAAAGATACGCGGCGCCCAGTGCTAGCCCGCCGAGCAGCACTCTCCAGACGATCGCGGGCTCCCCCTCGAGCACCGCGGTGAGCGCCAGCGAACAACTGGCGATCCCCATTGAGGGGTAAACGATGTTGTTCGGCAAAAGATGGCTTCGCAGGTCTATCACGCTCAGCCAGACAGCGATCACCAGAAGGTAGAGGCAGCTGAGCAAGAGGACGAGAGAAGCCCAGGGATGGCCGACCACCAGGGTGAGGAACCGTGAAACCATGCAGGGATGCTATCTCCTCCGAGATACTTCTGACAGATCCGGCAGCGTACACTGTGGATATGGAGCTCACGGCAGATGGTTTCCGCGCGTTATGCCGCTCTTCGCCCTGGAAATGGCGCAGCTTGCGCTTTCATGTTCGCTGGTTACCCGATTCCCCCTCCGCACTAGCGGTCAATGCCTGGTTGCGCCGCCCTCATGCACTGCGCATCGAAGCTCTCGATGGCAGCGTGCTGCACAGCACCGCGGGCATCAATGATTCCAAGGATTCGCTGTTCACTTCGGGTTCGCGCAAACCCTGGTTATTGCCACCGCACCTGGTGACTCCGGGGTATCAGGCCGACGGCCTGGTGCGACGTCGTCCTGAAGCCCTCTACGGTGAACCGGGCTATGGAATCAGCCAGTCAGCGGCCGCACTTTTCTCCGCCTGGCTTGATCCGGTGGAACTCGCTGGAAACGCCCCGGTGCCCCTTGAATTCCCCTTCGCCAATGTCGCTGACCCAGAAGAGCTCTCACTCGTCGATCACGAAGGCAGGGAAGCTGTGGAGACGGTTTTGAAGCCCAACCCGAGCTACCGACCCGCACAAGCGGATGCCGCCATTCTCTTCCCGGGACGCACCGCACTGCGAATAGACACCGAGACCGGGATCTGCGTGGCCAGCCAATCCTTAGAGGGAGAAACCGCGGGGCAGGGTCACTGGATCTCCATCCACGCCGTCGACGAATACATGCTGGATGATTTGTTCACCCAGGATTCCTCGCTGTTGACCGACGTCCGGCAGCACATTGAATGGGAGCTTCCGCAAGCCCAATAGCCATTGGCAGGCGGGGCAACGGAACGGGCGTACCAGGAATCTCCCCGCACGCCCGCTCGGTTGACCGTCTGAGGATCAGATCTCAGCGCCCTCCAGCAGATCGGTGACCAGCGCGGCAATCGGTGAACGCTCCGAGCGATTGAGCGTCACATGCGCAAAGAGCGGGTGGCCCTTGAGCGTCTCGACCACGGCGGCGATACCGTCGTGACGACCGACCCTGAGGTTATCCCGCTGCGCGACATCGTGGGTCAGCACAATCTTGGAGTTCTGACCGATTCGGCTCATCACGGTGAGCAGCACGTTCTTCTCTAAGGATTGCGCTTCATCGACGATCACGAAGGCGTCGTGCAGGGAACGCCCTCGGATATGAGTCAGCGGCAGCACCTCCAGCATTCCGCGGTCCATCACTTCTTCTACGACTTCCTGAGAGACCAGGGCACCGAGAGTGTCGAAAACCGCCTGAGCCCAGGGGTTCATCTTCTCGGTTTCCGAGCCGGGCAGAAAGCCGAGTTCCTGGCCGCCGACGGCGTAGAGCGGACGGAAGACCATCACCTTGCGGTGCTCCCGGCGCTCCAGGACGGCTTCCAGTCCGGCGCAGAGTGCGAGCGCGGATTTTCCGGTACCCGCGCGGCCTCCCAGTGAGACAATGCCGACTTCCGGGTCCATCAGCAGGTCAATCGCCAAGCGCTGCTCCGCTGAGCGACCGTGCAGGCCGAAGACGTCGCGGTTGCCCTTGACCAGCCGGACTTGCTTATCCGCCCCTACCCTGCCGAGCGCCGAACCCCGATTGGAGAGCAACACCAGGCCGGTGTTCGTGGGCAGCTCCGCCGCAGCAGGCACAAAGACCGGTTCATGCTCATAAAGAGTGTTGATCTCGTCCTCTGCCACATCGAGTTCCGCCACCCCGGTCCACCCGGAGTCCTGAACCAGCTCGTTGCGGTACTCCTCGGCTTGCAGGCCCATCGCCGAGGCCTTGACCCGCATCGGCAGATCTTTGGAGACCACTGTGACGTCGAAGCCCTCGTTGGAGAGATTCTTCGCCACCGCGAGAATCCTCGCGTCGTTATCGCCGCTGCGGAATCCTGCCGGCAGCACCTCCGCCGAAATATGGTTGAGCTCGACTCGAAGCGATCCGCCCTCTTCCCCGAGTGGGATCGCTTTGTTCAAACCGCCGTGTTCAATCCGCAGATCGTCGAGCAGGCGCAGCGCCTTACGCGCAAAATAGCCCAATTCCGGATCGTGTCGTTTGCCTTCCAACTCACTGATCACCACGATCGGCAAAATCACCTCGTGCTCAGCGAAGCGCATAATGGCACGAGGATCAGAGAGCAGCACCGAGGTATCAAGCACATAAGAACGCGAAAGACCGGCGGCATCCTGAGCCGGTCCGGTCTTCTTGGTCTTAGTGGTGCTTCGCTTGGCGCGAGCGGTTGTCTGATTTACTGCGGATGATGTATTCATGAGGGCCACGTGACTCCAGACCCTGAGCCGGGGCTCAGTTTCCTAAGGTACGGCGGGGTGCCGTGGAGCACGGTACGGGACCGCCCTCCGCTGCATAATGCGTTATTCCGCATTTACTGGCCTCCCCGATCAACGTCCTTGGTGAGCGTTGATGAGACAAAATCTACGCCTCGGCCCGAACGCCGCCAGTAGCTTGGAGCGGCGTGTCGGTTAACACCGTGTGAACTCTCCGCGAGCGGCGTCGGGCTCAAGAACCGTAGCGTCGGTGGCGGCCCGCGTAGTCGCGCAGTGCGCGTAAGAAGTCCACCTTGCGGAAAGCCGGCCAGAGCACTTCGCAGAAGTACATTTCACTGTAGGCGCTCTGCCACAGCAGGAACCCGGAGAGCCGCTGCTCTCCCGAGGTCCGGATCACCAGATCGGGGTCCCGTTGACCGCGAGTGTAGAGGAATCGAGAGATGTCCTCCACATCGAGAGTCTCAGCGAGTTCGCTGATATCGCGTTGCTGAGCGACGGCGTCTCTCAAGAGTTCGCGGACCGCATCGACGATCTCCCGCCGTCCGCCATAGCCGACTGCCAGGTTGACGTGCAATTTCTCTGTTGCGGGCTGCCGCTGGGTGAGCCGGATCAGTCTTTCGGCCAGGTAGTCGGGCAGTACCTCGGGTGCGCCCATGGCGCTGACACTGATGGTGTCATCGGAATCGAGCCGATCCATCATGGTGGCGATGATCATCAGCAGTTCGTCGAGCTCTTCTTTGGATCGTCCGACATTCTCCGTCGAGAGCATGTAGAGAGTGACGACTTTGACGCCGAAATCCTGGCACCAGCCGAGGAACTCGTGAATCTTCTCCGCACCGGCTTGATGGCCACGCCCCACCGAGGCGTTGAACTGCCGAGCCCAGCGGCGATTCCCATCAACCGTCATCGCCACATGCTCGGGGATCTTCTGGCCACGGAGCGACCGTGCAAGCCTGTGCTCGTAGAGGTCATAGAGCTGGTGCGGAATTCTCATCGCCATCCGTGCACCACCTTCCCCAGCCGAGCATCGCCGAACCCTTCGGCCTCACCATAGATTACCCGGAGAAATGAAATATGCTCATCCCGGCAATATTACTCAAAAGTAACTTACTTCCAGACTGAGCTACCATTGAATCATGGCCAGCCCTTCACCCAGCCCAGTAGCGGGCCCCGAAAAAGCCCTGGAAACCCCCGCACTGGAGGGGAAACCTAGCTGGCGGGGCTGGATCCACCTGGTCGCCACACCACTGGCGATCGCGGCCGGAATAGTGCTGATCTGCGTCGCCCCGACAACACTCGGTAAAGTCACTTCCGCTATATATGCCTTTACGGGCATGCTTTTATTCGGGATCAGCGCACTCTACCACCGCGGAACCTGGCGCCCCGGGGTCAAAGCAGTGCTCAAGAGACTCGATCACACCAACATCATGCTGGTGATCGCCGGAACTTACACTCCGCTGTCAGCGCTTTTATTGCCGCCGGGAAAAGCCGCCCTGCTGCTTTGGCTGATCTGGGGCGGCGCTATTGCCGGCGTGGCCTTCAGGGTGTTGTGGGTCGGTGCACCGCGCTGGCTCTACGTTCCGATTTACTGCATTCTCGGTTTAGCCGCCGTTTTCTTCTTCCCGGATTTCTTCGCCGCTTCGATTCCGGCAGCGACGTTGATCTGCGTCGGTGGCGCCTTCTATATTGCCGGGGCCGTTTTTTACGGCATCAAACGGCCCAACTTCTCCAAGGCGCACTTCGGCTTCCACGAGTTCTTCCATGCCTTTACCGTGGTGGGCTTCACCTGCCACTTCATCGCGATCATGTTCGCCGTGCAAAACCACTGAGGCCGCTAAAACCAGCGATCACGTGAAGCGGCGGGCTGATAGGCGCTTCCGTCAGCGGCCTTCAGGACTTGTCAGCATGACCGGCTGACGGCTGGCGCCCCGCAGCATCCTGCTGCGCAACGGCTTCATCGGCACTCGGAATGATCGGCACCGTCAGCTCTCCGCTGACCTGAGCCCGGTAACGCACCCTCCGGATCCGGCGCACCATATCGACGATCAGGAAGACCATGATCGCCACCACGAAGAACGTGGCCAGGAATCCCAGAAACCCCGGGCTCACCTGATCGGTGCTCAAACCGTCCTTCAGGGAGGGCTCAGGCGACGGCGTCGCCAGCGGAAGGGTGTTCAGCAACATGATCAATGAAGGCACCCGACCATTCTCCCGCGAAGCGGTGCTCAGCGCGAAATCATCCCTCGCGACTTCGAGGAACGACTAACGCAAGCCGGCGAAAAGGTCGTGCTCCGGCAATTCGGCGCTCACCGTAGATTCGATCAGCGAGTAGTCCTCCCAGGGCCAGACCTTCCTCTGCAGATCGAGCGATACCGCGAAGAAAAAACCGTGCGGATCGACCTGAGTGGCATGGGCCCGCAAGGCCTCGTCCCGCACCTCGAAGAAATCGCCGCAGTTGATCTGGGTGGTGGCGGGATGCCGGCCCCTCGTAGGTTTGTTCCCCTCGGCGTCGGACTCCAACCAGGAAGCGATCCACTCGCTGTACGGTGACTGCAGCCCGGCTTCCTCGAGGGCGAAGTGCAGGGCCTTGAAGCGCTGCGGGTTGAAGGCCAGATCGTAGTAGAGCTTGCTCGGCCGCCAGGCTTCCCCGGTTCCCGGGTAGCGATCGGGATCACCAGCCGCGTGGAACGCTTCGACAGCGATCCGGTGCGCCATAATGTGATCGGGGTGCGGGTATCCGCCATTCTCGTCATAGCTGACGATCACCTGCGGTTTGAACTCCCGGACCAACCGGACCAGCGGGGCGGCAGCGCGTTCCAGCGGCTGTTCCGCGAAGCAGCCCACGGGCAAAGGCGGCAGCGGGTCCCCCTCGGGCAATCCAGAATCCGTGAAGCCCAGCCAACGATGCTCAATGCCGATCACTGAAGCAGCCTTGGCCATCTCGAGACGCCGAGCCCCGGCCATATCGCGCAAGGCATGCGGATCGTGTTCCAGGGAGGGATTCTGCACCCCTCCGCGTTCGCCGCCGGTGCAGCTGGCAACCATCACCCGCACCCCCTGTGCCCGATAGCTCGCCATCGTCGCCGAACCCTTGCTCGACTCATCGTCGGGGTGGGCGTGCACCGCTAGCAGCCGAAGATCGCTGTTATTCATTACCTGCCCTGCCATTTGGAACCTTTCACTTTCCCTCGGCCAAAAAAGTGCGCCCGGAGAATTAGACTGGGGTGAGGGACTTGCCGAAAACCAATCAAGACGTCATCCAGCTCAACGGCGGGAGGAGTAAGAGTGCCGCATCCAGCCACTGCACAACGCGTACCCTCCAGCCTAGCCAATCGCTATGGTTCTTCCCAAAGTAAGTTCAGTTCGTGGAGCCGGGGACGTAAAGTTCTGCTCTGGGCAGCCATTGCCTTGGTGGTTCTGAGCTTTGTCAGTTGGCTGACCTTCGGTCGAGGCCCAGGGGCGGACAATAAGCTCATCGGATTCACTGTGCTCAGCCCTTCGCAGACCACGGTGGACTTCCAGGTCACTAAAGATCCTGCCTCAACCGCCCAATGCGAAGTCCAGGCGCTGGACGACAGCTATGCAGTGGTCGGCTGGAAGGTTGTCACCATTGGCCCCAACGGCCAAGAGCAGGGTACCGAGCACGGCAGCACAACGAAACAGCGAATTGCTCTGCTCACCGACTCACTCGCGGTTTCCGCCGTCGTGGATAGTTGCTGGATTGTGAAGAACTCCTAAGATTTCTTTTCAGCCACAATGACACGCTCAGCGCGAACAGCCCTTGGGTTATTCCAGCGTCTTGACTACACTTGTTAAATTATCTTCACCCCGCTTGGAGACTCAGACGCAACGTCAAAGTCACAGCAGGCGGGGTCTTTGCTTGTCAAACCACGAGGAGGACACCCGTGTCTACCCCTAGCGCCCCCACCGCCTGGCTCACCCAGGAGGCTTTCAACCGACTCACGGCTGAGCTGGAAGAGCTCTCCGGGCCTGGCCGGGTAGAAGTGGTGAAAAAGATCGAACAGGCCCGCTCCGAGGGCGATCTGAAGGAGAACGGCGGCTACCACGCTGCGAAGGAAGAGCAGGGCAAGATCGAGGCCCGAATCCGTCAGCTCACCGAATTGCTGCGCGATGCTCACGTCGGCGAAACCCCGGCGGACGACGGCGTCGTCGAGCAGGGCATGCTCGTGGTCGCCAAAATCGCGGGCGAGAAAACCACTTTCCTGTTGGGTAGCCGTGAGGTGGCCGGTGACACCGATCTCGATGTTTTCAGCGAGAAGTCTCCGCTGGGCGAAGCGATCCATGGTCACAAAGTCGGTGAAAAGCTGAGCTATACCGCCCCCAATGGCAAGGACATCAAGGTCGAGATCATCTCGGCCAAGCCCTACGCAGGCTGAAAGCCTCAATTCCAGCCCACTGAAGACGTTTTTCAGTGGGCTGGAATGGTTTAGCCCACTGAAACCCCGGTTTCAGTGGGCTTTGATGCGCCCTAGAGACGAGGAGTTTGCGGGACTCGCGAGATCAGTGCACCACGATGGGCTGGAAGCCTTCGGCACGCAGATTCATCAGCACCTGTTCGCAATGCTCATGGCCTTTGGTCTCCATGTTGACCGTGATGGAGACATCGCCCATGCTGATCGAACCGCCCACCCGAGTGTGATCCACGCCGGTGACGTTGGCATCCGAGGCTGCGATGATTCGGGAGATGGTCGCCAATGAGCCCGGCCGATCATCGAGTAGCATTCGCACGGTCATAAACCGCCCGGCGGCGGACAATCCTCGTTGAATGACCTTGAGCATCAGCATCGGATCGATATTGCCACCGGAGAGGATCACCGCAGTGGTTCCGGGCTTCGCCCCACCGAGATTCAACGTGCCATCCAGCAAGGCAGCTACTCCTACCGCCCCGGCCGGTTCGACCACCATCTTGGAGCGTTCCAGCAGGAAGATCAGTGCCCGGGCCAGTGAGTCTTCGCTCACCGTGACGACGTCGTCCACCAGTTCCCTGATGATCGAGAAGGGAATCTGACCGGGCCTGCCCACCGCAATGCCGTCGGCCATGGTGGAGATCTTGGTCAGCGGCACCAGGGCATCAGCAGCCAGCGACGGCGGATAGGCGGCGGCGTTCTCAGCCTGCACTCCGATGATCCGGATCTCCCGGCCCAATTCACGAGCCAGGGACTTCACCGCCACCGCAACCCCGGCCAGCAAGCCGCCACCGCCGACGCCCATCACCACGGTCTCGACGTCGGGCACTTGCTCCAGGATCTCCAGACCGATGGTGCCCTGCCCCGCCACCACGTCGACGTTGTCGAAGGGGTGCACGAACACCGCACCACTTTGATCCGCGTAGCGCTGCGCCTCAGCGAGTGCTTCGTCCACATTGACCCCGTGCAGTACCACCTCGGCTCCATGGCCTCTCGTGGCGGCTAATTTTGGCAGTGCGACACCGAGAGGCATGTAAATCCTGGCCTGGATTCCTAGAGCCTTAGCGGCAACTGCGACGCCCTGCGCGTGGTTTCCCGCTGAGGCAGCAACCACCCCTCGAGCGCGCTCTTCGCTGCTCAAGCGGGCCATCCGCACATAGGCGCCCCGAACTTTGAAGGAGCCAGCGCGTTGCAGATTCTCGCATTTGAAGAAGACGTCGGAGTCAATCATCCTGGACAGCGCACGTGAACTTTCCACAGGAGTCCGTTCCGCAATGCCGGCAAGCAGTTGCTGGGCTCGTCGGACATCCTCAAGGCTTACTGGAAGCTGCGGAAACGCTGCTGTGGAATTCAACTCTGTGCTCTTCCGTCCTATCGCCAGGCCGCCGCTCAAGGCGACCAGTACTCGTGGCTCAATCATTCCGCAGTCGGCATTAATTACGAAATCTTGAACCTTCACATTGCTCGACCAATCATTGACAGGATCAGAGGGAGGATTCGATCCCCCACTCGATGCTGAACCGCTCTCGGGGTTCTAGCCAGTGCAGTCCCTCTCCGCTATTGAAAGAATTAGCTGGAGCGCTCATCGGTTCAACCGCGACCGCCTTATTCCGTCCCGGGTATCCTGTGGTCACAAAT
The DNA here is from genome assembly GCF_043789415.1 of Psychromicrobium ferritrahens. Lineage (NCBI taxonomy): Bacteria > Bacillati > Actinomycetota > Actinomycetes > Micrococcales > Micrococcaceae > Psychromicrobium > Psychromicrobium ferritrahens. The sequence continues at coordinate 127,296 of NZ_JBDLLW010000003.1, forward strand.
ATATGCACATACTGGCATGCTTTTCTCTGCCGCAAGGTGACGGAGCGGCCATCCGGAGCAGTCAGGGTGTGACGCGCGAAGCCGTCTTCAGCGAAGTCCAGGTCGGTGTAGCAACGATCCATCTCCAGCTCAGCGACCCGCCTGCCGGAACGCAGATCCACCGATTCAGCAACCCCTACGGTCGCGATCGGAATCAACCGCTCATCGGCCTGCAAGCTCTTGGCGGCGGAAACCTTCAGTTCAAGGCTCTCAATGGGAGTATCTCCGATTCGCAAATAGGGATGCGCTCCAAGCGCCACCGGGGCCGCCTGAGTCGAGGCGTTCTCCAATGACTGGATCACCGTGAGACTGCCATCCTGCTCAAGTTGATAAATCACCCGATGCTGCACCTGGAAAGGGTATCCGTGTTGCGGATAGATCCAGGCTGATAGTTGCACAGTAGCTGCGGAGCCGGATTCCACGGTGTAGCCGGTATTGCGCAACAGGCCGTGACTGGCATGCCCTCGGGAGACTTCGGTGATATCGAGTTGCTGCACTTGCCCGTCGAGCTGCCACCGAGCATCCGCGATCCGATTGGGCCAGGGAGCGAGGGTCAGCCCGGAGCCACCGGGAGCCACCGGATCGAGACAGGGTTCGGTGAGATCCACCCCATCCCTGGAATAGCTGCGTAGAGAAGCGGCCAAGGGAGAGATAACCGCCCGCGCCGATCCTCGGATCAAAGTGATGAACTCGCTCATAGAATCACGGTAACATTACCCAAACGATTGCTTTTGTTATATTTTGTTTGAATAAGTTTTCAACCGAACGAGGATGACATGCTTTCAGCAGAACGGCACGCTCGTATTCTGCAGGCCCTGGCCGAGGCACCCGCCGTCCGGGTGGCTGAATTGGCAATGAACTTAGGCGTCAGCGATATGACGATCCGTCGAGACATCGATCTATTGGACGAGCAGCATCTGCTGAAGAAGATCCATGGTGGTGCGAGCAGGCTCGATGTGCTGAGCTCGATCGAGCCGGGGTTCGCTTCCAAAGCCGATAAGCAATTGGAAGCTAAGCGAGGCATTGCCCTGCAAGCCGCTCAGCTGATTGAGAACGGAATGACGATAGCGCTGGGGGCGGGCACCACCACAGTGCAGCTCGCGGGTCACTTAGGACAGTTCGAAGGGTTGACCGTGATCACCAATTCGATCAAAGCCGCCGAGGCGCTCTATCGTTTCAATCCCGGAGATGCTTCGGTGATCATCACCGGCGGGGAACGGACTCCTTCTGAAGCCCTGGTCGGACCGTTGAGCGTGGCAGCGATCGCCTCGCTCAACGTCGATATCTGTTTCATGGGGGTGCACGGCATTCATCCACGGGGGCTGAGCAGTCCCAACCTTCCCGAGGCCCAGACCAATGCGGCGTTCATCGACGCTTCAAACAGCCTTGTAGTGCTCGCCGATCACAGTAAATTCGGGCTACGAGCACTGGCTAGCTTCGCTCCGCTGGATCGAGTCGACACACTGATCACCGACCCGGGCATCTCCGAGTCCACTGTGGAAACCTACCGCCCCCTGCTCAACGAAATGGTGATATCTGCATGAAAACCTTTATCACCAGCACCCGGTTGGCTGACGGTCGCGAGTTGCTCTATTTCGACGAAAGCGAACAGCAGCACCTCGAACATGATGAACGCCCCTTGGAACCGCGAAAACTCGAGAACACGGGACAGATCCGTTATGACGCGCTAACCAGTGACTGGGTCGCGGTGGCCCAGTTGCGAGATAGCCGGATCTATTTGCCCCCGGCTGATCAGTGCCCGCTGTGCCCCAGCACCGCAGAGAATCATTCGGAGATCCCGGCCTCGGCCTACGACGTCGCGGTCTTCGAGAACCGCTTCCCTTCCCTCGGCCCGGCCGTGGGTGAGGCCCCAATCGCGAGAAGCTGGGGGACCCGAGGAGTTGCTTACGGTCGCTGCGAGGTCGTCGCTTTCAGCAGCGAGCACGAAGGTTCCTTCGGCACCCTCAGCCCACAACGTGCCCGCACCGTGTTGACAGCTCTGGCCCAGCGCACCGGTTTCCTGAATGGTCTACCGGGTATCAAGCAGGTCTTCGCCTTCGAGAACCGCGGCAAAGACATCGGCGTCACCCTGCACCATCCGCACGGTCAGATCTATGCCTACCCCTATCTCACCCCGCGGGCTGAGGTGATGGCACAGGCCGCCTTGCGCTATCAGCGCGAACACGGCGGAATCCTGCTGGAGCATATCTTGCGCTCCGAGCGAGAGGCCGGTGATCGAATGATTCTGGAAGGCAGACATTTCAGCGCCTATGTGCCGTTCGCGGCTCATTGGCCCCTCGAAGTCCATTTGACCCCGCACCGGCAGGTAGCGGATCTCAGCGAGCTCAACGAGGAAGAACTCGATGAGCTTGCGCCCTTCACGGTGGATCTGCTGCACCGGCTGGATCTCATCTATGACTCCCCCACCCCGTACATCGCAGCCTGGCATCAAGCCCCTTTGGATCCGGAGCTCAGAGCGGTGAGCAGACTGCATCTGCAAATCACTTCCCCTCGACGGGCGGCGGATAAATTGAAGTATCTGGCCGGCAGCGAGGCAGCGATGGGCGCCTTCATCAATGACAAGAGCCCCGAGCAGATCGCCAAAACGCTCAGAGAGGCAGCAGGATGAGTATCATCGACGATTTCCAAAGTCATTTCGATGCCGCTCCGGACGGCGTCTGGCAGGCCCCGGGACGGGTCAATCTCATCGGCGAGCACACTGATTACAACAACGGCTTCGTCCTCCCCTTCGCCATCGACCGGCAGGCCAGGGTAGCTGTAAGGCTTCGTTCGGACTCGGTAATTCGCTTGCGCTCTGCCAGCGCAGAGGTTGCGCCAATCGAGACCTCTGTAGACCAGCTCAGCAGCGCCAAGGGCTGGTCGGCTTATCTGCTGGGGGTCGCCTGGGTGCTCCGAGAACTCGGCATCTCCGTGCCGGGCTTCGACCTGCTCTTGGAGTCCACGGTGCCTAGCGGTGCCGGGCTGTCCTCCTCAGCAGCTTTGGAATCTGCAACTGCCTTGGCGTTCAACGAGCTTCTGGACGCCGGATTGAGCAGGAAAGAACTCGTGATCGTCGGTCATCGAGCGGAAAACGAAGTCGTCGGTGCACCTACCGGGATCCTCGATCAATCCGCGTCACTGCTCGCTGCAGAAGGCCGAGCGGTCTTCTTGGATTGCTTGAGCCGGGAGTCGGAATTGGTTCCATTGGATCTACCCGCTGCCGGACTGGCCATGCTGGTGATCGATACCAAGGTCTCCCACGCGCACGCCGACGGCGGCTATTCGGCTCGCCGTGCTTCCTGCGAACGAGGGGCTTCGGCGCTGGGCGTCGATTCGCTTCGTGAGCTTTCAGTGGAAGACCTGCCCCGCGCCCAGACGGCACTGAATGAGGAGACCTTCCGCAGGGTGCGTCATATCGTGACCGAGAACGCCAGGGTGCTCGAAGTGGTCGCCGCGCTGAGGTCCTCCGGACCTCGCAGCATCGGCGAGCTTTTGAACGCCAGTCACCTCTCGATGCGGGACGACTTTGAAATCTCTTGCCCGGAGCTCGACCTGGCCGTGGAAACCACGCAACGGAATGGCGCGATCGGTGCCCGGATGACCGGCGGCGGTTTCGGAGGCTCAGCGATTGCGCTGATTCCGCTCGAGCGGGAGCAGCAGATCCGGTCAGCGGTACTGCTGGCTTTTTCAGTCGCCGGATTCAGCACCCCTGACCTTTTTACGGTGCTCCCGGGTCCCGGAGCCCAGCGGCTGGTTTAAAGGCCGTTTAAAGCCTGAGGGGCTGCCCGATTCAGCGAACCGGGCAGCCCCTCAGAGTTTGAGCAGAACCTTTTCTTTTAGTCGTTGCCTCGCAGAATCGCGAGCAGTCGCAGGATCTCCACGTAGAGCCAAACCAGCGTCACGGTCAGGCCGAAAGCGGCTGACCAGGAGTACTTCGCCGGTACGCCGTTCTTCACGCCCTGATCGATCGAGGTGAAGTCGAGCATCAATGAGAAAGCTGCCAAGCCGATGGCGAGGATTCCGATGATCACCCCGAGCGGAATGCCGAAGACCTCAACGCTGCGCAGTCCCCAGGGCTGATCGGTGACGTTGAAGATCATCAATCCGAAGTTGACCAGCGAGAAGATCGCATAGCCGCCGAGGGCGATCATGAAGAACTTAGTCGTCTTCGGGGTGGCCCGGAACTTACCGCTTCTGTAGAGCACCAAGGTCAGCGCGAAGACGATCAAGGTGCCGAGCACTGCCTGAATGACGATACCGGAATACAGCCTCTCCAACAGCCCGGAAAGACCACCCAGGAACATGCCCTCGAACAGCGCATAGCTCAGGATCAGAACTTTGGAGGGCTCCCGTTTGAAGGAGTTCACCAGGCCGAGCACCAGGCCCACAATCACTCCGGGCAGCATGAGCACCGGGAAGACCCAGCCCAAGCCGGCTCCGACCAAGACCAGCAGCAGGGTCACGAAGGTCTTGATGATCACATCGTCAACCGTCATCCGCCCCATCTGGGCATTGGACGCCGGCGGCTGGTTGTACATCTGCTGCAACTGATCTGGCGAGTACATCTGCCCGGGCTGAGCATATCCCTGGGCCGGAGCACCCGGATACCCTTGCGGATAAGCCTGCGGCGCTGCACCTTGGTATTGCGGCGGCCGATTGCTGAAGTTCTTATCGTTGGCAAAAACCGGGTTTCCACCGAATGCCATGTTTCGTCCTCTTTTCTTGGGCGAGTGATTAGTCAAGCCTAACAAGTCACACGTTCCAGCCGAGCTGAAAGTTCCTCACAATCAGGTCAAGGTTCCGTAAAAACCGGGGTTCTCGCCCGGCGCACCGCCGAATCAGACCAGCCGGAACCCGCCGTCGCTGGTGAGTACCTGACCGACCATCCAGCGCCCCTCATCACTGACCAGCCAGCAGATCAATCGAGCAGGGTCATCGGGCACACCCAGCCGACCGAAGGGCAACTTGCCAAGGATTTCAGTCAAGCCATCAAGAGGGCGGTCAGAGCTCTCTCGGTCCATATATCCGGTATTCACCGGCCCGGGATTGACTGTATTGAGCAGGATCCCTCGGCTGAGCAGTTCCGCAGCGACAGTGCCGGTCAGCCCAGCGAGCATTGCCTTGGAAGCGGCGTAGGAGACTTCTCCGGGCATTGGTCCGTCCAGCTGACCGGAGGTCAGCCAGATCACCCGAGCGGTCTGGAATTCGTCGAGCCGTTCAAAGGGCTGCCGAACCCCGCGTTCAGTTCGCCGAGCGGGTCGAGGTGCGTACTGCTCGGCGAAATACCTAGTGAGCAGCAGCGTTGAGCGGGCATTGACCTGCCAATGCGTATCAAGGAGTTCCGCGGTCATCTCAAAGATCGAGCCATCGCTGCCGGATCTGGCGTGATTGCAGATCAACACGTCGATCCTACCCAGGGCGGCGACCGCGGTATCGATCAGCTTCTCAGCCGCTCCAGCCTCGGCCAGGTTCACCGAGTTCTCAGCAAAGCTGGCATCCGCTACTTGAGCGGCCCGGAGTTCGGCGGCGAGCGCTGACTGATCGTCGGCTCCCCAGGGGCGTGCGGCGTCGTGCGGGCTGTAATGCTGGATGAATAAATGAGCGCCTTGCTCGGCCAAACGCTTGGCGGTGGCGAATCCGATGCCCTGACGTCGAGACACCCCGGTGATCAAAACGTTCCGCCCTTGCAGGGGCAAAGCTGACTGACGAGCCATTCCCTCACCCTACCAAGGGGCCCGAGCCACGATTGGGGCTAGCCCTCCAAAGGCATTAAGAGCCGCGCCCCGGAACCGTCCTTTCCGAGCTTATCCGCGGGATTGAGCAAGCGGCACCGACTCATCGATAAGCAGCCGCAGCCGATGCAGCCCGCCAGTTCGCTCTCCAGACGTTCGATTTCCTGACGCCGAGCTTCAAGATGCGATCTCCAGTGCCGTGAGATACGGTCCCAATCCCTTTTCTTAGGCACACGATCCCTCGGCAGCTCGGCGAAGAGCTCTGCCACTTCGGCCAACGGAATGCCCAGACGTTTGGCTACCAGCAGCAGAGAGATCCGACGCAACATATGACGCGGGTAGCGACGCTGATTTCCAGAAGTCCGCTCGGCGAAGATCAGCCCTTGGTTCTCGTAGAAATGCAGCGCAGAGACCGAGACCCCGGTGCGCCGGGAGACCTCACCGACGGTCAGCAGATCCTCTGGCCCTAAAGGCATCATGACCCTCCTTCGACCTCAACTTTACTCGAGGTTTCCAGCTCGCGTCGGAGGTCAGAACAGGTGTGAGGCTCCCGACTCCAGTGCTCTGGTCGATAACCTTTTCAGGGCGCCGTCACCACCTTGAGTTCGGGATCGGCGGCTTTGGTCTTCTTCTGGACCAGGGTGGCGGTGAGCAGGAGCAGCAGAGCGATGGCAGCGAGCGCTGCACCGACCAAGCTGGGTGAGCTGACTCCGAAACCCGCGGCGATAGTAAGACCACCCAGATAGGCACCGATGGCATTGCCCAGGTTGAAAGCTGAAATATTCACTCCGGAAGCCAGAGTCGGGGCTTCATGGGCGAAGTTCAGCACCCGGATCTGCATCCCCGGCACAGCCGCGAAACCGACGGTACCCAGCAGGAACAGCACGATGACAGCGGTCCAGGGCAAGTGCAAGGCCGGACTGAAGACCAGCAGAATCAAGGTCAGAGAAGCCAGCAAGATGAAAAGGGTCTTACTGAGCGCCCGATCGGCCGCTCGACCACCCAGGATGTTCCCGACGAAGAGGCCCAGGCCGAAGACGACCAGCATCCACGGAATCGCCCCTTCAGGGAAGCCCGCGATATCGGTCAGCATCGGGGCGATGTAGGTGAAGGTACCGAACATCGCCCCGAACCCGAAGACAGTGATCAAAATCGAGAACCACACCTGAGGATTCCTGAATGCCCTGATCTCATCGCGGAGTTTGCTCGTCCGGCTGGTCTCCACGTTCTTTACCAGGAGACCGATACCGAACAGTGCGATCACACCGATCACCGTGATGCACCAGAAAGTCGATCTCCAACCGAAGCTCTGCCCGATGAAGGTACCAAAGGGCACACCCAGCACATTTGCGGTGGTCAATCCCGCGAACATCAGCGAGACGGCTGCCGCCTTCCGATGAGGCGGCACCATGGTCGCCGCGAGCACCGCACCGACTCCGAAGAATGCACCATGGCAGAGCGCTGCGATCACCCGCCCGATGAACATCACTGTGTAGCTGTCCGCGATCGCCGAGACGAAGTTCCCTACGATGAACAGGCCCATGAGAAGCATCAGTACATGCTTAGGCTTCCGGCCGCTGGCCAATGCGGTAATGAAGACTCCCCCGATGGCCACGCTGATCGCATATCCAGAGACCAGATGGCCCGCGGTTGGAATGTCGACGCCGAAATCTTCGGCCACCTGGGGAAGTAATCCCAGAATGACGAATTCAGTCAGACCTATGCCGAACGATCCAATGGTGAGTGCCAGAAGCCCTATAGGCATGATTTCTCCATGAGTTTTTAGAGTTGAGCGGTTTTTGGTTTCCGCAGGAACAGGCCGATCAGAAGTGCGGTGGCGATGCAGAGCAGGGCATTGATCCCGATGGCGCTGAGCACGCCGCTGAGCACATTGTCAGCGGTGTGACTGCCGTGCACTGCAACAGCAGCGGTGATAATGGTGCTCATCACCGGGATGCCCATCGTAATGCCGACCTGCTGACTCATCGTGGTCAGTCCGGTGGCCAGCCCCTGCTCTTCGTTCGGCAGCCCGGTGGTCGCAGTGACCATGAACCCGACAATGGCAGCCAGGTTGGCGACTCCGCCGATGAAGGTCGAGATCAAAATGATAACGATCGAGGAAGGATTCGTGCCGATCAACAATAAAGACGCCGTTGCCGCCGCCTGCACGGTCATCCCCACGATGATGGTGTTCTTACTGCCGATCTTTCCGATGATCCGGGGCGCCAGGATACCTCCGAGCACGGTGCCGAGGCCCAGTACGGCGAAGGACAGGCCAGCGCCGAGCGGGGTGTAGCCCAGAACTTCCTGCAGATAGAGGGTGAGCACGAACACCAGGGAGGTCTCAGTCGCGAACGCCAGCAGGCCGGCAATATTGCCCCAGCTGATGTTGTTCCGCTTCAGGATGATCACCGGCACCAGGGCGTTAGTGGTTCGTCGTTCGATGAAATAGAAAACCAGCAACAGCACCGCACCGGCCGCCAGCGGGCCCCAGGCGTAGAAATCGCCCCAACCGCTGGCACCCGCGGTGGTGAGCCCGAAGACCAGCAGCAGCAATGCCAGGGTGACGGTGATTGCGCCCGGCAGGTCAAGTTTGGTGCCGGTCTTCTTGGCGGCTTCGGTGAGTGCCTTGGGCGCGAAGATGATCACGAACAGTGCCACCGGGACATTGATGAAGAAAGCCCAGCGCCAGCTCAGCAGATCGGTCAGCAGGCCGCCGAGGATGGCTCCCGCGGTGAATCCCGCTGCCATCAGGGAACCGTTGAGACCGAGCGCCTTATCCCGCAGCTTGCCCTCCGGGAAGGAGGTGGTGAGAAGCGAAAGGGCTGCCGGTGTGACGGCGGCAGTGGCTAGACCTTGGGCGATCCTGGCAATCAGTAGGGTTACCGGTTCGGTGGCCAGCCCACCTGCCAGGGAACCTACTCCCAGCAGCACCATTCCCGAGATGAACAGCCGCTTACGTCCGAAGATGTCGGCTACTCGGCCGAAGAAGAGCGTGAACCCCGCTGCGCAGAGCGCGAAGGCCGTGGCGATCCACTGCAGGTGTTCCAGCGAGAATCCCACCTCGGCTCCGATCCGCGGCAAGGCCACGTTCAAAATCGAGAAGTCCACCGCGAGGGTGAAACTCGCGGTGAGCAGCAAGATCAGGATAAGCCGCTGCTTGCCGGACATCCTGCTGGATTCTGCTGCAGCAGGGGCATCTAGTCTCGAGGAGACATCGTTTTGAGTCATGTCGGTCCCTTTACGTGTTGTGGGCTTGGATAAATCCTTGCTCTAACCGTCTCTCAACTCGCCTCAGTCATCCATGCCGAGCTGTGGGTAGCAATAAGAGTGCTAGGCTCAGGCCTCCCGGCTGGTGGATACTCAATATATGGATGACACAAAAACTATGGGTACCTTTCTACGCAAGCGCCGTGCCTCGCTGACCCCTAAGGACGTCGGTCTGGCTGAATACGGCAGCCGACGGGTTCCCGGTCTCCGGCGTGAAGAGGTGGCCATGATGGCGGGGGTCAGCGTGACCTACTACACCCGTCTCGAACAGGGTCAGCATCTGAACGCCTCCGATTCGGTGATCGATTCCCTGGCCAGGGCCCTGGCTCTGAGCGAAGTCGAACGGCAGCATCTGTACGACCTCGCCGGCACTAAGCGGAAGGGGATCTCCCGGCCCACCTCCAAGCCTGACTTCGCCAGGCCTGGAACCCTCAGGTTGATCGAGAGCATGACCGATGTCCCCGCGCTCTTGCTCGGTAAGCGCTCCGAGGTGCTGGCCTGGAACGAACTGGGACACGCTCTGGTGGGTAGCCATCTTGACTTCGCTGATCCCCAGGAACCGGCCAGCCGTCCAAACCTGACCCGGATGCTGTTCCTGGACCCCCGGACTCGCGACCTGTACCCCCAGTGGAGACTAGAGGCCAGCCGAGCGGTTGCCTCCTTGAGACTGTTGTCTGGCAGATTTTCCAATGACTCCCAGCTAGCGGCGCTCGTCGGGGAACTGACCCTGAAGAGCCCGGAGTTCGCGACCATGTGGTCGGAGCATCCAGTGGACAATTGCATGTCTGGCATGAAGATCCTCAATCATCCTCGGTGCGGACAGCTGGAGCTGGACTATGAAGTCCTTTCGATGCCCGATGATTCGGGGCACCGGCTGCTCACCTATACCGCTGTTGCTGGGAGTTCATCGGAAACTGCACTCAAGGGGCTGCTTTCGGCCTAGGAGACTTCCTCCTGAAGCTGCCTAACGGGTGCGGGAGTCGGCTTTGCGATGCTTCGCGGTCTAGCCCAGCGCCGCATCGCCGGCATCTCCACGAAGGTGTACAGCAACCAGCCACCGAGCAAGGTCAGCAGGAACAAGCCGATAATCGTCAGGATGGCCAGCCAAGTGGGATAGGTTCCATTGCCCATCGCGATCCTGGCGTAGAAGATCGTGACACCTTGGCAGAGGTAGAACCCGAAGCTGATATTGCCCAGGAACTGCATGGGCTTCGACGCCAGCACACCAAGCTTGCCATCGGCATCCCGCCCGGCCGCGACCACGATCAGCAGTGCCAACGGAACCACCATGGCGGCCGTGAAGGAGAAGGTGAAGGGCACCCAGTAGGCCAGCAAGTAACCTCCCAGGCAGAGCAGCAAGGTGACCGGCAGGTTCAGCCGGACCCTGACTCCTTGCATCACCAGGCGAGCCAGAATGCTACCGAGCACGAACTCAAAAAGCCGTGGGACCGGGAAGATATAGCCGAACCAGAACTGCAGGGTGGAGATTGGCGTCAGCGCCGATTTGGGTGAGTCGGAAATCACGAACTGAGTGATCAGCGCCACCGCGAGGATGCCAACCACCATCAGCCCGGCCCAGAGCCAGAGCCGCTGGACCTTGATCTTCTTGACCAGCACGTAGAGCAGCGGGAAGAGCATGTAGAACAGCAATTCACTGCATAGCGTCCAGGACGGCGGATTGACCGCAACATAGATCGAACCGTCGGGAACGAAAGAGTTCAACAGGAAGAGATTACTCAGATACCCTGCCGGAGAGGTGATCGCAGCGGCGAAGAGCACCATTGCGACAATCCACATCACGATGTGGTTGGGGAAGATCTTTACCAACCTGCGGCGCCAGAACGCGGTGTTCTTCTCGCCGTCCTTATAGCTCCAGGCGATCACGAAGCCGGAGAGGATGAAGAAGAAGGAGACCCCCAGATAACCCGCCTTGCTGAAGATGGTCTCCAAGGCTCCTCCGAGTTGGGCATCGGCGAAGGGATTGATTGGGTTGTTCGGCGGTATGGGCGAATTGGAGAGCGTGATGTGGAAGAAGAACACGCTGAGTGCTGCGAAGAACCTCAGCCCGGTGAGGGTTGGCAGCTTAGCAAGACTGGGTGTGGCTGTGCTCATTTCGATCCCCTTGCAGGTTCAATGGAGAGGGAGTGCCGGAAGAAGTTCCGCGGATCCCACTGCGCTTTGGTGTGCTGAAGGCGTGGATAGTTCCCCTTGTAATAGAGGGTTGACCACGGAGTCGACGACTTATTGTGCTTGGCATCGCGCATATCTTTGTCCGGGTAGTTGATGTAGCAGCCATCTGCTGCATCATTCGGCACCGGCACGCCGCCGGTCTGCGCGAACATGCCCTGAAAGGTCTCGCGTTCCCAGCCCTGGTAGTAGGCGTCGTCTTTTTCATCGGCCCAGAAGGTCTGCAGACACATCTTGAAGGCCGAACTGCGTTGTGCATTGGCGGTGGCATTCTCCGCAACGGCGTTGACCGCTCCGCCGAAGGAGAACAGCACCAGCATGGTGTCCGGATTGCTGAAGCCGGGCAGGGTCATCTGACGGTACAGCACATCGACTTGGGCGTCGCTGAAGGACCGCTTGAGGTAGGCGGATTTGTGGACGCCGCGAGAGGTAGGGTTGGTGATCGTCGGATTATTGGTACCCACCAGTTTGGTGGCTTGCAGCCAGGGCAGCTCTCGCGGTTCGGCCAGGCCTGGCATTGCGGGTAGCTCCCCCACCGGCTTGGTCAGGGATTCCGGGCTGAGCCCGGTGCCCGCCAGCAGCGCCCTGTTGTACTCGTCGACCACCTGACGCGCGTGGGGCACCGCAGCATCGATCTGGGTGAAGATGCCCAGACTGCCGTGCGCCTTGTGGCTGACATTGAACAAACTGCTCAGATGTGATTCCGGAGTACCCGGATTCTTGTGGGCTTCGTGCCAGGAACTGAAATTCTTGATGATCTTGCGGAACTTCTCCGGTGTGACGCCGTCCCAAGGGATCGCGTAGGTGGAGACCAGGACCTTTTCTGGCACCTTCGGCAGGAGTTCAGCGGGATCGCTGCCCTGTGCTCCGACTGACTTGAACCAGTATTTGGTCACCACACCGAAGTTGCCGCCGCCACCTCCGGTGTGCGCCCACCACAGGTCTTTGAGCGGCCCGGTGCTGTCTCGGGTGGCCACTACGGCTTTTGCCGTGCCGCGCTGGTCGATAGTGACGACTTCGACGCCGTAGAGATGATCGACCACCAGGCCATAACTGCGGGAGAGCAAACCGTACCCACCACCGGCGATGTGGCCGCCGACGCCGACGCTGTAGCAGATGCCGCCGGGAATGGTGACCCCCCAGTTGTTCGCCAGAGTCTCGTAGACATTGATCAGCCTGGCACCGGGTTCGACGGCGAAGGCCTTCATCTGCGGATCGAAGTAGATCCGGTTCAGCGGGGAGGTATCGAGGATGACCTCGATGGCGGGGTTGCAGACGAAGTCCTCGAAGCAGTGGCCGCCTCCCCTGATCGAGACCCGCTTGTTCCGGTTGACCGCTTCCTGGACGGCGTTGACGGCGTCCTTGGTGTCGGTGATCAGCCGGACGTAATCGGGCGTCGCTTTGAAGCGCTGGTTGTTCCCGGTCCGCAGACCCTGAAACCGAGGATCCCCGGGCACCACTTTGGTGACCATCGAGCCCGTGGAAGGTCTCGGGATGCTGGTAGCGGGTTCTGCCTGAGCCGGGGTTGCCGTGGTCGCGGCGAGCAGTGCGGTGATTCCCCCGGTAGCCAGCAGCCCCCGGCGAGAGAAGTTATCAGAGCTAATCATCGTGGTTATCCCTCTCGTGTGAGATTGGGGTGAAGGGTGATTTTTGCCTTTGGCGCGACGAAGTAGTGTTCAACCGAGTAGGAGATGGTGGCGAAATCGGGTGTTCCGGTGCCGTCGAAATCCGCGCTCACGATCCGGGCGGTGGATTCCTCGGCGACCTTCCACTTGAGGAAGAGCCCGCGCTGCAGGTCAATGGCCTTGTAGTAGATGACTCCTTGCCAAGGATCGGGCCCGCGCAGGCCGATCAGGAACTCGTCATCGCCGTCGCCGTCGAAATCCCGGCACATCACCGAGTGGCCCGGGCCTTCACCGTTCTCGTTCGGATCGCCGTAGGTGTCGAGCAGGAATCTGGTCCAGCCGGGAGTCTCCTTATTCCGAACGTAGACCGCGACCTTATTGCCGTGGAAGGGTTCGATGGCGGCCACATAGGCGAGTGGATCGTCGCCGATTCTGCCGCCGTCGAGATCTCCGCTGCCTTTGAAGGTGGTCTGGGCGAACTGTCCCAGCTCCCCTTCTCCGATATGCTCCCAGGCCCATTGCTGGGTGGCTTCGTTCCAGTAGAGCCAGGTGACGCCCTCATCCGAGGCCATCAGGATCGAGTCGAGGGATGAGCCGGGAATGACGCCTGGTTTTTTGGCCACGCCGTGGATCATCCTGAAATCGCTGTCGGAAATGGTCTCCTTCTGCCACTCCTGATCCGTCTCTGGGTCTTCCGGGGAGGTGAAGAGCACCACGGGGAGCACGGAGTGCACGCTTTCCACTGCGACGATGGGGAATCCCATGATTTGCAAGCGATCGGTACGGGTGAAGTGCCCGATCCGCAAACGGTGCATGCCGGTGGCTCGGCCGACGTATCTGCGCTTCCATCGCTCACCGGCCTTGAGACCTTCCGGACCGGGGTTCTGCAGCCAGTCGATCTTGCCGCCTTCGGGATCGGCGTGATGAATGGTGCCGCCGGGGCCGTACAGCTGATAGCAGACGGCGAGATCGTCTCCGCCGACTCCGGTGATATTGCCGAAGTCCATTCCGACGGGCTCTTTGATCTTGTCGATGACGAGACGCTTTTCCCAGCTCGGGTTTTCATACCAGTAAATCTCGCCCACTTTGAGGCCATAGCCCACAAGGTCTGGGGTGCCGGTACCGGTCACATCCGGCGCCTCGAGCCAGTAGCCGTCTCGAAGATACTCGGTGACGGTGCTCTGAGCGAATTTCGGCAAGGTCAGGTGAGAGATATTGCTCATCGTGTGGTTCTTCCAATCCTTGAGGGGATGACTAAATGACGGAATCAGCGAGCAGTGGCTCGTGCGCTCCGGGAACGAAGGGCCGGGTTGCCGGGCCTAGAGCATAGAAATGGGCAATGGCTTCGACGCTGCGGCGAGCCGCCATCCCGTCACCGTAGGGGTTGAGCGCCGAGGCCATCGCCAAATAAGCCTCCGGGTCGTCCAGCAGGGCGCACACCGCGTTGTGGATCAGGGTGCGTTCCCGCCCCACCAAAGCGGAGCTGCCGGTGAGCAGGGATTCGCTTCGCTCTGATCTATCGCGAAGCACCAGCGTAGGTTTGCCCAAGGCCGGGCCTTCTTCTTCAGCCCCGCTGCTATCCGAGAGCAGGATGTCAGCGTGCTGCAGGAGCTGGCAGAACTCGAGATACGGCAGCGGCTCCACCAGGCTGATATTCGGCACGTGTCGAAGGATCGGGCCCAGCACATCACGCACCTTCGGGTTCAGGTGCAGAGGGACCACGATATGGATATCGTTGCGCTCCGCCAGGGAAGCCAGAGCATGGGCGATCTCGACCATGGGCTGGCCATGACTCTCACGACGGTGCGTAGTCGCCACGATGACCCGTCGTGAGTCACTGGCCAGATTTTGCAGCCGAGGATCGCTGTATTCGGTTTTTACGCTGGTGCCCCACCTCAGGGCATCGACGATGGTGTTCCCGGTGACCACGATGGTGTTTTCCGGAATGCCTTCGCGGATCAGATTTGCTGCGTTGCTCGGTGTGGGGGCCAAGTGAAGCGCCGCGATCTGGCCGACCAACTTACGATTGGCCTCCTCAGGGAAGGGAGAAGCCAGGGAACCGCTGCGCAAGCCGGCTTCCACGTGTATTACCGGAACCTGCGCCTGTGCTCCCGCTATCGCCCCGGCGAGAGTTGTCGCGGTGTCGCCGTGGACTAAGAGCCCGTCAAGGCCTGCGAGGTGATTTCCTACTTCCAGACGTTCCAGAATTCGGTGGGTGATACCCGTTAGCGTCTGGCCCGGAGTCATCACGGCGAGGTCGACGTCGGGGGTAATGCCAAATTCCCCCATGGTCTGATCGAGCATCTCCCGGTGCTGCCCAGTGGAAATAAGACGCAGTTCAAACCGGGGGTCCATCTCCATCTCGCGGATGATGGGGGCAAACTTTATTGCTTCCGGCCGAGTGCCGAAAATAATGCCTATTTTTTTCACTGATTCATCCTTCCTAAGGAGAGTTTTCAGGTGTATCGCGCATAAAAAAACCGAGTGGTGAGCAAAAGCTCGACCACATCGGTGTGGATGGTCTTGCAGGGAAAAAATTCTTATTACTGAGCTCGGTGATATTCGATAGCGAGCCAGACTGAATCGGTCACTGCTTTGTATTGATGCCAGGGATAGCTAAAAGAACCATCCTCGTACTCACAAAAAGGCGAGGGACTGGTGGCTCCGACCGCCATCAGCTGTTCCTCATAGGGAGTCGGGGCGGTGGGATCTTCAAACTTCTGCATTGCGCCTATGCCGCTGATCTGAGTATGCACTTCCAGAAAGTCGTGCTGGTTGTGAATACCGCAGTCAGTTCCAGCGGGGCTGAACCAAAGGTTCAGCTTGATCTGAAAGTATTCTGCGCGCTTGCTCGTGCCGGAGGTTGCCCTATAGGGATCCATCTCCACTTCGGTCACCGCTGTTTGGGGAGACTTGAGCAAAACGGGGATGTTTGCCCCGCCTTGAGCCGAGTCACCATAAAAGTCCACCCACTGGGCCTCACGAAATTCTTGTTCCGAGGTCTTAGGGGAAGGAAGCGCTATTGATAAAGCCAGGTCCGCCGTGAGTTCTGTGTTCTCGACGACGGTCGATTGCCTTGCTGGAAGATATCCTTTGGGACGCCCACCAATAAATGCCGGGGTATCGGAAAGATTGACAATGACAGATTTAGCGGGGATCAAATAATTTTCGACGGCGATCAGCAGATTTCCTGCCAAATGATCCACACCGAAATCTATTGATCGTTCTCTGGTAGTACCACTCATGACTACTCCCGATACAGATCAAACGAATTTAGACATTCCATAAAAGCTTGATATACACCGGAAAACCCGTGAATCCCCCGCGTTCCTGTGTAATTCCTGTGTAGTGGTGAATTTACACAAGATACCATCCCTCTGCCTATCCACGTCAGTGCTAGGCACGGCAGGGGCGGGCAGCTCGACGAGAGATACGGAAAGATTGGAGCATGCTCAAAAGCACCTCCCCCACGCCCGCAGACAGCTCCTTTGGAGCCATCCGCCGCGCCGTTCCGTGGAGTGATCACCTCCTCGAAGATCGTCGAGGAGGGCGAGTGAGCGTAAGGTCATACGGTCACGCGGGACTATCAGGGCCTTGTCTTATTTGGACACATGGTGGAAGTTGGATCCGAGGTTCGGTGGAGCAATGGCATTCCTCCTTCAGCACTCTCGCCCAGCTGCTGGAAGGAACTCTGATCAGCGTCCGCTACAGCCTGGCCCCACAATTCACGCATCCCACCCAGACCTCGGAGCTGCTCACTGCGGTCAACGTGATCAGGGAGTTGAATGCCCCCGAGGTGCCCGTAGTGGTGGGTGGAGACAGCGCCGGAGGGACCATCGCGGCCTCAGCTTCGCTCTGCCGACCGGATCTGATCGACGCAGCAGTGTTGGCTTACCCTCCACTGGACCCCGAATGCAGTAAGCCTTCTTATCAGCAGAGCGGCAGATTTCCGCACCGCGCCGATCTTGTAGCGGCTTGGGAGGCCTATCGGGGAACTGAGCGAGCGCCGCAGATTCCCATCTCCCCCATCCTCTTGCCGGACCTTTCGGCGAGCCCACCGGTCAGCCTTATCGTGGGCGAGAGTGATCCGGTACGAGATGACGTCCGCCGGTATTCCTCGAATCTGAAAGAAGCCGGGGTGACGGTTCGGCTAGCAGAGCTCGGCAACGTCCATCACGGAGATTTCCTTCAATCAACTCCGATCCTGCGCTCCCCCGTGCTGGATTGGGTCGCAGCAGAAACCAATCATTACTTCTCAAAAGGAACCCAAGATGACAGTCTCAATACCTAGAGTCGATGATTCCGCAACCCACATCGGGGCTTTGCGACGGCATTTTGCCGACCTCCGGGACAGCAATCATGGCGGCGCCACCAGCAGACCGGAAAAAGAGCGGCTCTTTCGAGATACCACCGAGTTACTGGCTCCTTATAGCCTGCAAGCCCTGGAAGAGATCAATGACGGCTTGTTACTCGGTCAAGGAACCATCGCGGATAGCGGAGTTGTGCGCGATCAAGAACTGAGCCTGCTGCGGTCCTGGACGCTGAACTGGAACGAGCAAAAAGAACTCAATCTGCCTCCTATCACTCTGCTGGCCTATTACGGAGTGGGCTTTCATCACCCGCACCTGAGGGGTGGCACGGTGCGGGAATGGCCGCTCAATGTTTTCACTGACGAGCAGGCCAAGGCGGAGCTGCCGGTGCTGCGGGCGATCGCGGAGGCAGAACTGCACAATCTGGTTTTCTATGCCGACTACCGCATTGTCCCGGCGACCAGCGCAATTCAGCCTTTGCACGGCACCGGGTTCATCAGGTGAAGCTTTCGATCCTTGACCAGTCCCCGCTGTCCGCTGCGCGGACCAGGCATGAGGCCTTGCGCTCCTCGGTGGACTACGCGGTACTGGCAGAGGAACTGGGTTATGCCCGGGTGTGGTTCGCGGAACATCGCGGACACGCCGCGTTTGCCGGAAATTCGCCCTTGGTCCTAGCTTCAGCGGTGCTCGAGCGAACCCAGCAGATCAAAGTAGGCACCGGTGGCGTACTGATCGGATTCCACAGCCCCAACACCATCGGAGAGGCATTTATAGCGCTCAATAACCTGCACCCCGGCCGAGTGGAGGCCGGCACTGGCAGGGCCAATGCGGAGCAATCTCTCTACTTAGGACACATCGACCAGTTCACCCGGATGATGCGAACAGCCGAAATTCCTTCTTGGGTGCTAGGAACCAGCCCTCGCTCGGCTGAGCTGGCCAATGCGCTGGATGTGGGATTCGTCCACGGGCACTTTTTCAATCCGGGTTCTGCTGAGCAGAGCCTGCTTGCCCTGGACCCTGGAAGGCCACGGATCCTCGGCGTCAGAATCGTCACCGGACCTTCAGCCCAGCAGGCCGAGGACGCCGCCCGGCGATTTCTGAGGTGGCGGTCCAGAAAGGACCTCGGAGTCAATGAGCCACTGCCCCGAGCCACTGATGACCCGGAGAATTTCGACCCCTCCTTAGAAGACCTGATGCAGCGGAATCGGGCGGCCATTGTGACCGGCACACCGGATCGAATCGCCGAGCAACTGCATCAGCTCTCCGAGCGCACCGGCGCGGAAGAAATCATGATCACCCATCCGGAGCCCGCACCCGACGCCGCGAGTTGGGCGCTCAAGGCTCTCGCCGCGGAGCTCTAGTTGGTCTGGGGCATCACCGATGACCGGGTGCGGATGATGGACACCGATTTTGAGCGTGCATCCAGCCACCGCCGGACGATCGACCGAAAACTGATCAACCACAGATAACCCTCCTGCTGCGCGTTCTGCGCAAGAACGGAACAGAGGGCTACTCCCAGAGCATCGCAGATATCCGCAGGCTGTTCTCGGATCATGGTGTGCCGGAACGAATGCTGCAGGAACTACCTCAGGTTCAATAACCTGCTAGTTTTTGGCCTGTTCAAAGGCCTGGATGATCTCAGCTTTGATCCGCCCACGGTTAGCAACCTGATGACCGTTCTGCTGTGCCCAGAGGCGGATCTCCTGCAGGCGCTCCTTGTCGTTGCTGCTGGAACTGCTGGAACTGGTGGAGCTTCCCTTCCGCCGTCCCTGACGCACTCGGCGAGCCTTCTCCAGGTATGGCGCAAGGGTATCCGTCAACTTCTTGGCGTTCTTCGGCGAAAGATCAATCTCATATTCGACGCCGTCAAAGCCGAACCTGACAGTCTGACCGTCTGTCGTTGCTTTACCGGTCAGATCATCAATTAACTCAACAACACGTTTCTGGGCCATACTCACTCCTCATAGATTGATTATTTACCACTCGATACCACCAACGATGTGCCTGGGCAATCTGTTCCGCACAGTTCGCTAGGACGAGAAATAAATCTGCATGGCTCTCATTTCTGGGCCATCCCTAACGAACTCAACGTCACTTAAAACTAAGGGGAGAAATTGGAATCCAGTAGACGGAGAGGTAATAATTCGTATTTACTGGCGTCTCTACTGCGATATAAGCGGGAACTTGCGCGGCGTCTCGGGGATCATAAGTCGGGGTGAGATAGCAATTGATGATCGGGGCACCGCAAGAGCCACGCCAGGTCCCTGGAAATTCGGTCTGAGAGAGGTTTCCTGGAACGACGCTGTGAGTAACGTCCTTGTCGCACACCAGAACCAGCAAGAGCTTTGTGTATTCTGTGGAGTTTTCGAAGAAAAACTTATCCGGACCGCCACCTTGTAGTCGATGACCAGTCCCCCGCGCTTCGATTCTTCGTTCCCGAGCTCAGGGTTTTTTTCCAAAAGATCGCCGCACTCATCAGAGGATGAAAGAGAAAATCAGGGCTCGGCTGCGAGGTCGTAGATTCCGGGGACGTTTTATTTGCTGTCATCGCCGGAGTGAGCGAACCGAAAGAATTCACGATTGGCGTGATACCGCACCCCGGGGCTCCTAGAAAAGTCATTATTATCAGAGGTGCAACCCACTTAGTGTTTTGCCTTTTCTCACTATCTACACCAAGCCCTCGAGTTGGCAATGGACCGACTGAAACTGTCGGGCAACTCCCCGGACGGAAGAACGTGAAAAGAAGCCTCGCCTCACGGCGGAACTCTTCAACGCATTCCTCGGCAACCAGCCCACTCACGATACTGCTTGCGGTTCCGCAGCGAGCGAGTCAGGCAATTCTGGTACCCCAGGTGGGACTCGAACCCACACTGAACAGATTTTAAGTCTGTTGCCTCTGCCGATTGGGCTACTGGGGCGCAGCGTCTAGTCTAACAAGATCCTGCCCTCTACACTTTAGCCATGACTCACCCCTCCGTCTTAATCGAACAGGGGCTGGCTCGTTATGGCTACGAGCCGATGATCGAAGGCATCATCACGCTGCTGCACGGCGAGATCCCGGAGATCGACATCCATACCTTCGCTGGCACCACCGGGTGGAAACCCTATTGGCTGCCTACCTGGGGAGCCAGAGCATGTCTTTATCTGTGGCATGAGGACTGCGTCGAACCGGTCGTAGAGGGCCTCAGTTCAGAGTTCTGGCGGGTGCGCGAAATGTGCGCCAAGGTCTGCCGCTACCGAGAGATCGGTACGGATCAGCTGAGCCCGCTGCTCACCGATCAGGTCCCCCGGGTACGCGCAGCCGCGGCCCGCGCGCTGGGTCAAGTGGGGGAAGCGGAACACGCCAAAGCTCTCAAAGACCTGAAGGACGACGTCGAAGCTCAAGTTCAGCGAGCAGCACAGCAAGCCGTGCAGACACTCGAATCCCGGCTTGAACGCAGCTTTGACTAAAAACAGCCCTGCCGACGAGCCCTAAGGCCAGCTTTCCACCCCAGTGACAAAAACAGTAGGCGCCGCAGCGAACTGCGACGCCTACTGAAAGAGAGTTATTTAGCTTCTGCCGGCTCTTTGCTCTCCGAAGCAGCGACCGGCTTGGCAGCCTCCGGGTTGGCAGCAGCGGCCGGCTTAGGAGCCGGAGTAGCCGCAGCGCGGAAGGCCGCCCGAGGCTGATCCAGATCCATCAGCAAAGCGATATCACGCCCCATGAAGAAGCTCAGAATCCAGTTCCAGATCACCCGGACCTTGCGCTCGAAGGTCGGCATCGCCAAGCCGTGGTAACCACGGTGCATCAGCCAGGCCAGCGGTCCCCGGAAACCGAGTTTGCCAACCTTGGCCACACCCTTCCACAGCCCCAGGCCTGCCACAGCGCCGAGAGTCTTGTGCTTATAGTCCTTGAGCGGCTTATCCCAGCGGGAGGCCCAGAGGTTCTTCGACAACCGCTTGGCCTGACGAATCGCGTGCTGTGCGTTCGGCACGCAGAACCCGCCGACACCGCCGCCGCTGAGGTCAGGTACCGCGGAGACGTCACCAGCGGTCCAGGCGTTTTCCAGGGGACCGAATTCACCGGTGATCCGTAGGTCAGCACCAGCCTTGATCCGACCCCGCTCGTCCAGTGGGAAGTCGGTGTTCTTCGCAGCCGGGTTGGCCTGCACACCGGCGGTCCAGATCAGGGTGTCGGTCTCGAATTCGTCAGCTGCTGACTTATCGGGCATATTGATCAGCTTCAAGCGTCCACCGTCAGCGTCGGCTAGAGAGGTGTTCAGCAGTACCTCGATATTCCGCGAGCGCAAGTGCTCAACGACCCATTCGGCCTGGCTCTCGGTGACCTCGGGCATGATCCGGCCCATCGCCTCGACCAGTACGAAGCGCAGTTCCTCGACGTCGATCCGTGAGTTCTTGGAGGCCACATTGCGGGCCAGGTCCTCGAGCTCGCCGATGGTCTCAACACCCGCGAAGCCGCCCCCGACGACGACGAAGGTCAGCGCGCGCTTGCGCTTCGCCGGATCGGTCTCGGTGGAAGCCAGTTCGATTCGCTCCACCACCTGATTGCGCAGAGTGACAGCTTCCTCGATGGTCTTCAGGCCGATCCCCTGCTCGGCGAGTCCGTTGATCGGGAAGGTGCGGGTGATCGAGCCAGCGGCCATCACGACGTCGAAATACGGGATCTCGAAAGCAGCACCGCCGTCAGCGGGTTCGATCACGGCCTTGCGGCTCTCGTGATCGACCTTGGTGACCTTACCCTGAATGAACTCGGTCTGAGGCAGGTGCTTGCGGAAGGAGACCACGGCATGCCGGGGTTCGATATTGCCGCCTGCCACCTCGGGCAGGAAGGGCTGGTAAGTCATATAGGGCAGCGGATCGACCAGGGTGACGATGCCACCTGATTGAGCGATCTTCTTCTGCAGTTTGAAGGCAACGTAGAGGCCGACGTATCCGCCGCCTACCACGAGCACGCGAGGACGGTCTTCGAGCTTTGGGGTGGTAGCCATGAACCAAGTCTAACGCTCTTTGTGAAAAAATTCACGAAGTATTCTGAGATCGCCGTTCTGTGACGGAGCGACGTCGCAAAACCAGCAGATGAAGGGTCCCGCCGAGCAGCACCAGGACGAGAAGCACCCCGAAACCGATCACGATCGTGGCAGGCAAAGCCGAGTCGAGTTGGGACGGCGGCAGGGCCACCGGAGTAGTGGGTTCCGGCAGCGTCGGGCCCGCGCTGCTGCTCGGGATGGGGCTGGGTTTTGCGGGCGTCGAACTGGGCTGATTGCGCCGATGCACCGTGATCCAGTCTTGCAGGCTCGGCAAGGGGCTGACCGTCACGGGAGCCACATCGGCGTTCACCGCGGCATCTGCATCCAGGACACCCCAACCATAGGTGCTGTTCGGAATCGGACTGCCGGCGGGCTTGGCCGAGCGAAGAATCCGATTGATCACCTGGGCGGCCTTCATCTCCGGGTACTTCGAGCGGATCAGCGCGGCCACTCCGGCGACCAGGGGCGCAGCTCCGCTGCTGCCGCTCCAATTCGCGTAGCCGGCTCCGGGAACCGCGCCCACCAGCGCCTCAGCCGGAGCGGAGACCGCAATGGTGATGCCCTGGGTGGATGAAGTCTGCGAGGAGGTACCGTCCTTCTTCAGCCCGGCGACGGCGACCACGCCCGGAATGGTCGCGGGTGCCCCCACCTGAGTCATTCCGGATTCTCGATTGCCGACCGCTGCGACGATCACCACATCATGAGCCTCCGCATAGAGGAAAGCACTGTCCCAGCTAGCCGGCCAGGCCGGTGAAGTGCTGCTCAAGGACATATTGATCACCTTCGCCCCCTGGTCCACTGCCCAGCGCACCGCTTCCGGAATCTGCTCGTCGATGCTCTTACCGGAAGGGTTGGCGCTGCCCAGCCAAGTGGAGATCGTCAGCAGCTGAGCTTCCGGCGCGACTCCCACCACGCCATCGGGCTTGGGGCTGTCCGCCGGCTTACCGCCGTGACCTCTTCCAGCTAGCAGGGAGGCCACCAGGGTGCCATGCACCGGTTCCTCGCCGATTCCCTTCTGGCCGTCGGCATCGCCGGCCCCGGAGACATCGGTGCCTCCCACCACGGCCCCTTGGAGATCCGGGTGAGAGCCATCCACGCCGCTGTCGATGATGGCGACCTTGACTCCGGCTCCCTTCGTGCTCTCCCAAGCCTTCGCAATGCCGTATTCCTCGAGCCAGTACTCCCCGTTTCGCATCCCGTCAGCAATCGCCGTGACGGGGCTCAGCAGGCTCAGCAAAGTCAGCCCCGGCACCGCTAGTGCGATAGCGGCGAGGCCGTGTCTTCGAGCGATTCGGACCATAGGGTTTTGAATGCCTTCGGGTAGACGATGCTGTCTGGGCTGGTGCAGGGGCGGAACTATTTTAAAGACAACGCAATGCCATCAAGAATATCGTGTTCGCTCGTGGTGGCAGTGCTCAGCGCTCCCGCACTGAGCTCTGCCAGGCTTTCCAGAATGGTTCTCCAGAGCAATGCACCGGCACCGATGACATCGACTCGCCCCGGATGCATATACGGCAGTGCGGCTCTCTCGGCTTTGCTCATCGCAGTCAATGACGCCGCGGCACGGCTCAGCTCCTGGAAGCTGAGCGAGGATCCATTGATGGCTTGGGCTTGATAATCCGGCAGCTCGAGGGCGTGAGCGGTCACCGTGGTGATGGTTCCGGCGACTCCGATCACCCGGCGCACCTGGGCCAGTGGAATCTGCTCAGCCACCTCGGCAATAATGCGCGCTGCCTCTGCTCTTGCCGCGGCAACCTCCGCTTCGAGGGGCGGATCCGAGTGCAGATAACGCTCGGTGAACCGGACGCAGCCCATATTGACGCTACGGGCAGCGGCCACCCGGCCACCGGCGCCGATCACGAACTCCGTACTGCCCCCGCCGAGATCGACCACGAGCACGGACTGGGCTGCGGCGTCGGGCAGCACGCTGACTGCCCCGGCGAAGGACAGCTCCGCTTCCTCAGACCCGGGCACCACATCGGGCGCGACCCCCAAGCGATGCTTGATTCCAGCAATGAAGATCTCCCGGTTTTCGGCGTCCCTGGTCGCTGAAGTGGCGACGAAGCGCACGGCTTCGACGTCGTGCTGGCTGATCAGCGAGGCATAGTCGTCAACGGCGGCAAAGGTGCGTTCCAAGGCTTCCTCGGCGAAGGCACCGTTGGCGTCCACCCCCTGCCCCAAACGAACGACCCGCATTTCCCGGTGCAGATCGCTCAGTCGCACGCTGCCATCGGCCTCAGCGGAGAGATCTGCGATCAACAAGCGGATCGAATTCGTGCCGCAGTCAATGGCAGCTACTCGTTTCATGCTTCCTCCGCCTCGACCTGCGCGAGCTCGTCCTGTTTCTGCTGCTCGAGCCGCTTGACATGCCGGCTGAGATCCTTGGTGGGCACCGGGGCTTCGGCGTCCCAGGCTCCTACACAGTAACAGCGCTCCGCCGTCCACCAGGGGGCGATCAGTTCGAGCGTCTCATCGCCCAAGAGATTCACCCCGGGGCCAGCGGCGAGTGTATGCCCGGTCAGCACGTGCAAGCATTTCACTCGCTGTGGCATGCCCCCCGCGGAGATCCCGTCGATTTCAGGGACTTCGCCGACGCCGGAGAGCTCGCCGATCTCCTGGCGCGCCGCCAGATATGCCAGATGCGCTCGTTCGTGCGCAGCGGCGAGTACGGCGTCCTGGGCCAGTCGTTCGTTCATCTGAGTCATCACACCATCGGCTTCCAAGCGGGAGACCGCCGCGGTGATCACCGGATGCGTTAGATAGAAAGTGGTGGGAAAGGGAATCCCATTGCTCAACCGAGGCGCGGTGGCGGCCACCAGCGGATTGCCACAAACACAGCGGGCGGGAATCGTCACGACGTCACGCACCGGACGTCCTAGCTGCAAACTCAGAGTATCGAGGTCGTGGGCGCTCGGCTTCTCCTGGATTGATCTGTCGGCGCTGCTCACTCGACTACTCCTCAGCGTGGGTTCATAGATGGTGTTACTCGGTGGCGGATCTCAGGATTGACTGCCAGAGACCATCGACCCAGGGCAGCGAATCCGGATTGGCACTCGTCCCCGCTTCCTGCGGCGCGGCCGGAGTGCTCGATCCGCCGTAAACCCAGTAACCGGTCTCACCGGGCATCATCATATTAACCCGATCCCGGGCCTGTTGTTTCACATAGGCCGGATCATTCCAGCGGGAGATCTGGTTCTGCAGGTCCTTCTGCTGCTCCTGCTCAGCGACGATATCTGCCTTCAAGGAGGCGATATTCGAACGTTGTTGAAGGTAGGTGTTCAGCGTGGGGGTGAGCATCACGGCGATGGCGATCACCACGACGACCAGTGCGATCAGCCGCCCGGAAAAGGACTTCGCAGGAACCGGAGCGCTCGGCGTGCTTCGCTCCACCGAGGATCTGACGGCGCTCGGTGCGGGCTTGCTACCAGCGGACCTGTCTTGTGGTCTCACCGGAGCAGCTTTGGAGCGGCCGAGGTTTGCCCTCGCACCATTGGCTTTCAAACCACTGGCCCTCGTACCGTTGGTTCGGGCGCTGCCCGAAGCACGCTGGGCTTTGGTCGCCGATCTGCCAGGAGCGACTCTGGGTTCCGAGATCGCAGGAGCCTTCGGAACCGGGTTCGGCGAGCTGTCCGTTTCGGCCGGTCGAGAGGCGCGTGGCACCTTGGGACGACGAGTGGCCATGGAAAAACCTTCTTCGGCAGAGCGTTGGGCTGGCTAGACCTTTTTAGCATAGCCAGCCCAAGCGCTTAGTTAGCCGAGAAACGCGGGAAAGCGCTCCGACCGGCGTAGCGAGCGGCGTCGTCGAGATCTTCTTCGATGCGCAGCAGCTGGTTGTATTTGGCGACCCGCTCTGAGCGTGCCGGAGCGCCGGTCTTGATCTGACCAGCGTTGGTGGCCACCGCGATATCCGCGATCGTGGTGTCTTCGGTCTCACCGGAGCGGTGCGAGGTGATCGTGGTGTAACGGCTGCGCTGAGCCAGCGAAACCGCGTCCAGGGTCTCGGTGAGCGAACCGATCTGATTGACCTTAACCAGCAGCGAATTAGCGGCTCCGGAGTCGATGCCGCGCTGCAGGCGCTCAGGGTTGGTGACGAAGAGATCGTCGCCGACGATCTGAACCTTATCGCCGATCGCGGCGGTCAGCGTCTTCCAGCCTTCCCAGTCCTCTTCATCGAGCGGATCTTCGATGGAGACCAACGGGTAGTCTCGCACGAGTTCCTCGTAGTAAGCGCTCATCTGCTCAGCGGATTTGGCCTGCCCCTCGAACTGGTAGGCGCCGTCCTTGAAGAACTCGCTGGAAGCGACGTCGAGTGCCAGCGCGATGTCCTTGCCCGGGGTGTAACCGGCGCGCTTGATCGCTTCGGTGATCAAGTCCAGGGCAGCGCGGTTGGAGGGCAGGTTCGGCGCGAAACCACCCTCGTCACCCAGGCCGGTAGCCAAGCCCTTTTCATGCAGCACCTTCTTGAGTTCGTGGTAAACCTCAACACCCCAGCGCAGGCCCTCGGAGAAGCTGCTGGCACCCAGCGGCACCACCATGAACTCCTGGATATCGACGTCGGAATCAGCGTGCGAGCCTCCGTTCAGGATGTTCATCAACGGCACCGGCAGCACATGGGCGTTCGGGCCGCCCAGGTAGCGGTAGAGCGGCAGATCAGCGGAATCGGCAGCGGCATTGGCCACCGCGAGGGAGACGCCAAGGATCGCATTAGCGCCGAGCTTTCCCTTATTGGGAGTGCCATCGAGATCGATCATGGTCTGGTCGATCAGCCGCTGGTCAGTGGCATCGAAGCCCAGCAGCGCGGGAGCGATCACATCGATCACGGCGGCAACCGCCTGCTCGACGCCTTTGCCCAGGTAACGTGCCTTATCCCCGTCTCGCTTCTCGACGGCTTCAAAGGCACCGGTGGATGCACCGGAGGGAACTGCTGCCCGGCCCACTGAACCGTCGTCCAGTCCGACCTCAACCTCGACCGTGGGATTGCCACGGGAATCCAGAATTTCGCGTGCATGAATGGCATCAATAATGGCCATGGAGTGCTCCTTGAGCTTTCAGGGTGTGCAGACGTGCTGCGCCGTCTGCACGGCGAACAAACATATCTCTCTAAGCCTATAGCCCGAGGGGCCTCAACCGAACTTGTGAGCGTGGGCCACTTACCCCTCCCCACTGAAACAGGGTTTCGGTGGGCTAGACCGTCCCTCCCCACTGAAACAGTGGTTTCACTGGGAAGGAATACCAGAAAAACCACAAGCTCCGAGGAAACTACTTCCCAGGCGTTGACAGAAGATATTCAGCGATATATCGTTGACGTATCGCGATAGATATCGTGACACCTACTGAAGAAAGATTTCACACCATGAAAAACGAACATCGATTCCAAGAATTCCGTCATCATCACGATCCCCGTGGCGTCGGCGAAGAAGAAAATAAAGGCCGAGGCGGCCGCGGACCCCGCGGTGGCGGTGGATTCGGTCCTCGCGGGCCGCACCGTGGCGGCAGAGGTTTCGGCCCGGGCGGCTTCGGACCAGGCTTCCCCCCAGGATTCGGCTTCGGAGCCGGTGGCCGGGCCAAGAAGGGCGACGTGCGAAACGCCATCCTCTCCCTGCTCAGCCAGTCCAGCTACAACGGCTACGGCCTGATCAAGGCGATCGCGGTTCATTCCGACGGCGCCTGGCGGCCCAGCCCCGGGTCGATCTACCCTGCACTGACCACCCTGCAGGCCGAGGGCTTGATCATCTCGGTGGGCGAAGGGCGTCGCACCGAATTCGAGCTCAACGATGCCGGGCGCGCTTATGTGGCTGAGCATCAGGATGAGCTGGCCGCGGTCTGGGAAGAAGTCAATGAGGAAGCCGGAGCCGCCCAGGACCTGCGGATGAGCATTGGCAAGTTGATGGGAGCCGTGCAGCAGATCAGCCTGGATGGCACGGAGGAACAGCTCCGCACCGTCACCGCTTCTCTGGACGAAGCCCGCCGCACGATTTACAAGCTGCTCTCGGACTGATCCGATGGCCGCCCCCTTTATCGCCAATCAGCTGGCAGCGAGTCGCTCAGCGCACCGACGTCGCAAACTCGCTGCCAGCCAAGGCGCCGATCTAACGCCCGCCGGGGTTCTGATCTATCGGCCTGATCCACAGTTGCAAAACTCCACTTTTAGGCCTGGAAGTTGTGCCTAGTTTCCCGCTTTCCTTGGCACAACTTCCGGCAAGCTGGGCGATGCTGGTCTCAAGCTAGCTGAGGGCTTCACGCATCGCCTGGTAAGCGGCGAGCGCACGCTCTCGCGAAGCGGCAAGCTCCACCAGCGGCTCAGGATAATCCAGATCTTGCCCTAGCACGGGTGAAGCCTTCCACGGTTCATGAATGAGCCGCTCATCGAAGGCGGCTAGTTCAGGAACGAAGTGCCGAAGGTACGCACCGGCGGCATCGAACTTCTTAGACTGAGTCACCGGGTTGAAGATTCGAAAATATGGCGCGGCATCTGCGCCCGAGCCCGCTACCCATTGCCAGTTAGCCGGGTTACTGGCAGCATCGGCGTCAACCAGAGTGTCCCAGAACCACTGTTCGCCGATCCTCCAATCAACCAGCAAGTTCTTCACCAGAAAACTGGCTACCACCATCCGAACCCGATTATGCATCCAACCGGTCTGCCAGAGCTGACGCATTCCGGCATCAACCAACGGATACCCGGTGCGGCCTTGCTGCCAAGCCGCCAATTCGGCGGGTGAAGGGGCCAGCCAATTAAACCGATCAAACTCTTCGCGATAGTTCTGAGTTGCTAAATCGGGGTTGTTATAGAGCAGATGCCAACAGAACTCTCGCCAGCCCACTTCGCTGCGAAAGACCGCAGAGTCTTGAGGATCGAGACCCCGAGTTTTTTCCACAACATGCCAGAGCTGCAAGGGACTGAGTTCACCGAATCGCAAATGTGGGCTCAACCTACTGGTCGCCTCAACGGCTGGTTCGTCCCGGGCCGAAGCATAATCTTTAGCTTGACGGTCAAGAAAATCCGCCACCCGCTGCTGAGCACCGCTTTCTCCTGGCTGCCATTCTTCTGCGAGCCCTGCAGACCAGTCAGGATTCGTCGGCAATAAAGCCCAGTCGTCTAATGACTCCCCTGCCACCGGAGAAATGCTCACCACCTGCTGGGGCGCGGCAAGAGGTTCACGAGGTTGTAGCTTTTCCATACAAGCACGCCAAAAAGGAGTGAAGACCTTATAGGGCCCGCCATTGCCGGTCTTGAGTTCCCAGGGTTCGAAGAGCAAATTGGCTTTGAAACTCTCTGCCCTAAGACCAGAGTCGCTCAGTGAGGCCTTGAGCCCGGCGTCAAGAGTGCGTTCCGGCCCGCCGTAACGCCGGTTCCAGAAGACGGCGTCCAAACTCAATTCTTCGACTAAAGCTGGGATGATCTTGCCGGCGTCACCCCGGCGCAAGATCAATTCACCGCCGAGATCTTGCAGACGCGCGGCTAGCTCTGAAAGTGAATGATGCAACCACCAACGGGCGGCACCGCCCAGCGGGCGGATACCTGCTGACTCGTCCTCCAAAACGTAGAGCACGAGCACTTCGCCCTGATCACAAGCGGCCGAAAGAGCGGGATTATCCTCGATCCGCAGATCATTCCGAAGCCAGACCAAGGAGCGCATGATTCGAATCTACCGTGAACCCGCCTCGTCTGAGGTTTTTATTGCCAGAGTCTTTGCTGAGATGGTGCCAGATGATCTTATTCAGCGACCATACGGTACTGAGGGCAGGGCGATCGGGCTTGGGTTCAAAACAACCCAAGCAACGGCTAGCTCACTCAGCCGATGCAGCTGCTCTGCATCACCATCGCCGGAGCGCAATGCCTTGACAAGCACTTGTGCTTCGTCAAGCTCGCTGGCGGATAATGCGTTGCCGCTCGCAAAGTGCTCGGGCAGCACGTCGAGCATCTTCTTGAACTCGCGATCCCAGTTCGCGCCACCGTTGCCCAGAATCTCGTGGGAGATCCGCCCAGTGATGCGGATCGCTTCGCCTTGCACGGTTTTCGCCGCACCAGATGAGGGCACGAGCATTTCCCAAAGCAATTCATACTGCTCCCG
This sequence comes from Psychromicrobium ferritrahens, assembly GCF_043789415.1. Taxonomy (NCBI): domain Bacteria; kingdom Bacillati; phylum Actinomycetota; class Actinomycetes; order Micrococcales; family Micrococcaceae; genus Psychromicrobium; species Psychromicrobium ferritrahens. Next base: position 157,558 of record NZ_JBDLLW010000003.1, read on the forward strand.
CCAGCCGCCATCGGATACCAGAATCGGCGATACCCCATCGTGTACCTTCCGTTCCACAACAGGGGTGACGCCGGAGAGAGCGTATAGCTCTGCCAGCCCGGCCTCCGTCTCGGCGAGATAATCGGGATTGAAGTTTGCCCGGTGGAACTCGAAGTCCTTGCCGATCCTTTCTACCTCGTAACGCATCTCATCGGTAACGGCAGTTCCCGCCTCAAGTAGCAGTTTGACGACCTGCGCAGTATCCGCGATGGAGGCGTTGCGGGTGCGTCGCAGAGCGTACAGCAGAGGGGTCTCACCTTCTGTGTCGGTGACCGCCTGCAGATCAGCACCGTGTTGCAGCAGCACCCGGGTCGTATTGACCTTTTGCCAGCCCGCTGCACCGTGCAAAGGAGTAACACCTCCGCTTCTTCTGCGCTCAATATCGGCACCGAGCGAGATCAACAGCGGAATCTGTGCCACTCGCCCCATTGAGGCACGTTCCCAGAGCGGCGTCCCACCGTATGCATCCGGAGTATCCACATCGAGTCCCTGGTCAGCCAACCACAGGATCAACTCATCCGGACAGTCGAGAAAACCGATGGCTGTCTGCTTCTGATAACCACCGCGAGCATCCAATAAGCATTTATCAAAAACACGCTTGAGTTCCTCGACCGAAGCAGTCTTCAGCAACTCTCCGAAGTTTTTAGGGAGCGTCTTGCGCTTTGCCATAACTCCTCCTTCACGGGTTATAAAGCGGTTCCGGACAAAAAGTTAGAGGAAGAGCTTCATCCCCTGGTGACTGGCTTCGAATCCCAGCCGCTGATAAAAGCGCAACGCATCCTGCCGCCGCTTATCGGTGGTCAGCTGCACAAGTGAACAACCCCGTTGTCGAGCTTCAGCAATCGCCCATCGGATCATTTGGCTTCCTACCCCGCTGCCACGCAGCGATTCGGCAACCCTGACCGCTTCGATCTGAGCTCGCAAAGACCCTCTGCGAGCCAGGCCGGGAATGAAGGAGAGCTGAAAAGTAGCCAGTACCTCCTCGCCTTGGACACCGGCCACCAGGAGTTGCGCCGGATCGGCGTCGATCACTTCGAAAGCCCGCTGATACGGTGCGAGCTCTCCGCCGTCCCGCGCGGCACCGATTTGGTCGGCGACCAATAGTTGCAGGATCCCCGGCAGATCGGCGGCTTCGGCTCGACGGAATGAAACGTCAGCGGCCGTGAAGAGCTCAGTCATCTGAGTTCTTCTGGAATCTCCGGACGGCCAGGCGCAGCGCGCGCTCAGCATCCAGCATCGGCGTACCTCTCAGCACATCCAACAAACGCTCCCCCAACTCGAGCTCAGCCTGCTCAAGCTCCTCCGAAGCGAGACCAGCACCCTGTTTTCTTTCCTCATCGGCTCCTGCTCGGTGCAGGGATTTCTGAGCTAGGGCGAGCGCCGGAAGCGAGATCGGAATTCCCTCGAAGCGACCGCGTTCCGGTTTTTCCGCGGACTTCACCTGATTCCAGGTCGCCACAATCTCATCGACGGTCGCGGGGAAGCTGCTCTGCAAGCTGCCGTCAGCGCGGAAGACGTGCGGATTTCGCCGCACCATCTTCTCGGTCAGCCCACTGATCACCTCAGTGATGCTGAACTCGCCTGCTTCCTCGGCCAATCTGGCATGTAATACGACTTGCAGCAGCACGTCGCCCAGTTCGCCCCGCACTTCAGCGGCGGGGTGGGCGTCCTCGATGGCTTCGACCAGCTCGTAGCTCTCCTCGATCAGGTATCGAATCAGAGACTCATGGGTCAGCTCCGCCATCCAAGGGCAGTACTCGCGCAGCTGGCCAATGACTTCTACGAGCCGGTCGAACTCGAGGGACATCGGATCAGCGCAGCTCGGAGTACGCTTCGGTGATCTGCTCGACGAGTGCCTCGCGCTGTTCCAAGGGCAAGAAAGCCGCCTCCGCGGCATTCAGCGTCAGGCTCAGCAGATCGTCGAGGTCGTAGTCGAAGGTCTGCACCAGAAGCTCGAATTCGTCGCTCAGGGTGACCGCGCTCATCAGCCGGTTGTCGGTGTTGATGGTGACCCGGAACCCCGTCTGGTACAGCAGGTCGAGAGGGTGCTGGTCGATGCCCTCGCCCCAGGCCGAGATGGCACCGGTCTGCAAGTTGGAGGACGGGCAGATCTCCAGTGCGATCCCCCGATCCCTGACCCAGGCCGCCAGCGGACCCACGGTCACCATCCCGAGATCTGCTTCATTGGCTTCGTCGGTGGTGAACTCAACCTCCAGGTCTTCGGCGATCCGCACTCCGTGGCCAAGCCGCAGGGCACGTCCGTCGACCAGCGCCGACTGGATGCTTTCCAGGCCAGCGGCCTCCCCGGCGTGCACCGTGGTGGGGAAATTCTGCTCGGCCAGGTAACGGAAGGCCTCGGTGAATCGAGCGGGCAGGAAGCCGTCTTCGGCACCCGCGATATCAAAGCCGACGGCGCCCTTATCGCGGTGCCGAACGGCAAGCTCAGCGATTTCCTGGCTACGATCCGCATGACGCATCGCAGTGATCAGCTGACCGACCTGGATTCGCTGACCGCTCGCTTCAATGGCCTCCTCAATACCGGCTTGCACTGCCTCAACGGCTTCGTCCAGGCTGAGCCCGGCACGCAGGTGCTGCTCCGGGGCCCAGCGGATCTCACCGTAAACCACGCCGTCGTCGAGCAAGTCCTCGACGAATTCCCGGGCCACTCGCTGCAAACCCGCACTGGTCTGCATTACCGCGATGGTGTGATCAAAAGTTTCCAGGTAGCGAACCAGGGATCCTGAATCGGCTGATTCCCGGAACCATTCCGCCAGAGCCACCGGATCGGTCGCGGGCAGCGGATGCCCGATCTCTGCGGCAAGTTCGATAATGGTCGCTGGCCGCAGTCCACCATCGAGGTGGTCGTGCAACGAGACTTTGGGCAGATTGCGGATATTGAACGGAACGTCTGGGGCTGTTTCAGCTACTGTAGTCACAGTCCAACTCTACTTCAGCGGCCCTACCGACGACGGCTGGATTTCACTCCATGTCCGTGGCTTGAGGAACCCTCGGCACCGCGATGGTTTCAGCTTCTGCGGCGCTGGCCTCAGATGCTCCGCTTTCGCTCTGCTTCCGCTCCGCCCGCTTACCGAGCCAGCGGTGGAAGAGCTTCATTAAATGGTCGACGACGAAGCCCATAATGATCGCGAAGACGATCGCGATGGCCACCCCGAGCAGGTGGTTGTTCCTGATCCAGTGGCCAGCGAAGGTGCCGATCGCCACCCCGTAAGCGGACCAGGTAATCGAAGCGATGGCGTCCAGCCAGACAAATTTCCGCCAAGGGTAACGGGTGGCCCCGGCGGTGAAATTCACCGCGACCCGACCCACCGGAATGTAGCGAGCGGTGAGCACCAGCACGGCTCCGCGCTTGTCCAACTCCATGCGCGCCCATTCCATGGCCTTGGCCACCTTGGGACGCCGCATCCACTTAAAGCCTGCGGTGCCGACCTTGCTGCCGATCCAATAAGCCGTGTTGTCACCGAGGATGGCACCAATCGCACCACCGGCCATCAGGTACCAGATATTGGGTTCACCGGTGTGCAGAGCCACCGCAGAAAGCGCCACAATCGCGGTTTCGCTCGGCAGGAACAGGAAGAAGCCGTCAATGAAGCAGAACAGGGTGACGATCGGAACAACCCACCACTGACTTGCCGAATGAGTGATCAGTTCATTCAGACCACTGAAGAATGCGATGAAGTCCACGAAGGACGGCTCCTAGGATTGTGCGAGATTAGTTCAATCGTCCCATGCACCCGAACTCCACGCCATCGTTCCTGAGAGTGAATCTGATGGCTCCGCACCTCACACCAGGGTATGAGTTATCACTCGCGCCGTGGAATCGAGTGTGCAGATCTACACGTTATGAACCGTCTTTAAGCTGCAGATCTACACACTCGGTGAGGGTTTCAGGCGATGCGGTCGATAATCAGCTCGGTGGCAGGTCGTGATCCTTCCGGAGCGATCACGACGGCGTCAGCCAGCGCTTCCTTGGCCCGCTCAAAGCGATCCGGAGTGTCAGTCAGCAAGGTCATCAGCGGTTCCCCGGCCCGGACCACGGCACCCGGCTTAGCGTGCATCCGAACCCCGGCCCCGGCCTGCACCTGGTCTTCCTTACGAGCCCGTCCGGCACCCAGACGCCAAGCGGCGACGCCGACGCTCAGCGCGTCGAGACCGACCAGCACCCCGTCAGCGGGAGCGTAGATCGTCTCAGACTCCCTGGCCACCGGCAGGGTCACCCTAGGATCTCCGCCCTGGGCTTCGATCATCCGGTTCCAGGCGTCCATCGCGCGGCCGTCCTTGAGCGCTGCCGCCGGATCCGCGCCGTACACTCCGGCCGCTTCGAGCATCTCCTGGGCCAGTCGCACGGTCAGTTCGACGACGTCGCTCGGGCCACCACCGGCGAGCACCTCGACCGACTCCTCGACCTCAATGGCATTTCCCGCGGTGAGGCCCAGCGGAGTGCTCATATCGGTCAGCAGAGCCACCGTCTTGACTCCGGCGTCAGTGCCCAGAGCCACCATGGTCTCCGCCAGTTCCCGGGCTTGGGCGACGTCCTTCATGAAAGCACCCGAGCCGACCTTGACATCGAGCACCAGCGCGCCGGTACCCTCGGCAATCTTCTTGCTCATAATCGAGGAGGCGATCAACGGGATAGCCTCCACGGTTCCGGTCACATCGCGCAGCGCATAGAGCCGCTTATCAGCCGGAGCCAGGCCGGAACCGGCGGCGCAGATCACCGCACCGACGTCCTGCAACTGGTTCATCATCTCCTCGTTGCTGAGCGCCGCGCGCCAACCGGGAATGGATTCGAGCTTGTCCAGGGTTCCACCGGTGTGGCCCAGCCCGCGACCCGAAAGCTGCGGTACGGCGACGCCGAAGACGGCGACCAGCGGGGCCAGCGGCAGGGTGATCTTGTCTCCCACGCCGCCCGTCGAATGCTTGTCCGCGGTCGGCATGCTGCCGCCCGCGTTGACCGGACCACCGGTCACCGGGCGCAGCGCGGAGAAGTCCATCCGCTCCCCGGAGGCGATCATGGCGGCCGTCCACTGCGCGATCTCGGAGCGGTTCATCCCGTTCAGCAGGATCGCCATATTGAGCGCGGACATCTGCTCTTCGGCGATCACGCCGCGGGTGTAGGCGTCGATCGTCCAGGCGATCTGCTCCGCGGAGAGCACCCCGCGATCACGTTTGGTGCGAATAATATCTACCGCGTCGAATGATTCAGCCACGTCTCAGTGCTCCTCAGCTTCTAAATTTTCAGGTCCAAAGGCATCCGGCAAAACCTGGTCCATGGTCTTGATCCCGGAAACCGTCATCAGCTGCATGCCCGGCGCACGGTGCTCATAGAGCAACTGACGGCAACGGCCACAGGGCATCAGTACGTTTCCTTCACCGTCCACGCAGTAAAACGCGGTCAACCTGCCACCGCCGCTCATCTGCAGTGCGCCCACCAGGGTGCACTCCGCGCAGAGCGTCAGCCCATAGGAGGCGTTCTCCACATTGCATCCGGTGACCAGCCGCCCGTCCTCAGTGAACGCAGCGGCACCCACCGGGAAACGGGAGTACGGGGCGTAAGCATGCCTCATAGCTTCTTGAGCGGCCAGCTCCAGGCTCACCCAATCCACCTCGTGAGAGCCGGGCATCTCAGCCCTTGACATAGGGCTCACCGGAGGCGGCAGGAGGCCTGGAACGTCCCACCAGCCCGGCTACCGCAATAATCGTCAGGACATAGGGCAGCATGGCCATGAACTGTCCCGGCACCGGGGAGCCGATGATGGTGATGATCGACTGCAAGTTGTCTGCGAAGCCGAAGAGCAGCGCAGCCAGGAAGGCTCCGATCGGATTCCAGCGGCCGAAGATCAGCGCGGCCAGGGCGATATAGCCCTTACCCGCGGACATGTCCTTGCTGAACGCGTCCGCGGAGACCAGCGCGAAGAACGAACCGCCGATGCCGGCGACCGCGCCACCCAGCAGGACGTTCCAGAAGCGAGTCCGGTTGACGTTGATGCCGACGGTGTCAGCAGCTTGCGGGTGCTCACCGACGGCCCGTACCCGAAGCCCCCACTTGGTGTAGTAGAGCCCGACGTAGATCACGATCACCGCAAGGTACATCAGGTACCCGATGAGCGACTGGCGGAACAGGATCGGCCCGATAATCGGAATATCGGCCAGGAACGGAATGGTGATCGGCTCGAGCTGCGGAGGCTGGTTGAACTGCTCCGGATGAGCGGTCAGCACGGTGGAGAACAAGAAGCTGGTGAGGCCCGAGACCAGAACGTTCAGCACCACGCCGACGATGATCTGGTTCACCAGGTACTTGATGCTCACCACTGCGAGCACGAGCGAGACCAGGACGCCGGCCACCGCGGCCGCGAGCAGACCCGCGAAGACGTTCCCGGTCACGGTTCCCACCACCGCCGCGCTGAAGGCGCCGAGCAGCAGCTGACCTTCGATCGCGATATTGACCACGCCGACTCGCTCACTGAGCACACCCGAAAGCGAGCCGAAGACGAGCGGCACCGCAAGGGTCACCGCGCCGGCGATCAAACCGAGGAGCGAGATGGAAGGCATCTCATCTCGACCTCCGGCGACGATCCAGACCAGGAAGCCAAAGACGAAGAGGATGGCGAAAACGCCGCCGATCCAGGCTGGAAGCTTACGCTTTTGAACGGTCAGCCAGACCGCGTAGGCCGCGAGCACGCAGAGCACAATCGCCACGATCCAGCCGAAAGGTGCCGCTGGAACGCTGATCACCTCGACCTTGGTGACCCCGAGCAGGGCGAGCACGAACAGCACGAGAGCGGTCAAGAAGGTCACCGCCACCCAGCGGGGCTGGCCGCTCATCGCCTGATTGCTGCGACGTCGTCCAGCCGCCCAGCGGTACCCGAGGTAGATCGCGGCGGCGAGCGCGAGGATCAGGGTCACCCAGGCGACCACGGTCGCGGTTCCGGCGTCCTGCACGTCGGTGATGCGGAAGCCCGCTGTCTTGTTATTGGCCAGGAATCCGAAAAGCACCAGCGAGAGCAGCGCGAGCAAGCTGAGACCGATGCCTGCTTTCCAGCTGACCAGCTCTAGTTTCGGCGCCTTGCGCTGAGCGGGCTCAGTTGCGTTGTCCGGCGTGTGGGTCATCGCACTCATGCTGCTGCTCCGCCCGTGAGAGAAGTTTCGGCTGGGGTGGTTTTGGCTTTACTCTTCTTCTTTCGCTGGTTGAGGCCGAAGATGGCACGCACCAGAGGGGGCGCAGCGATGAAGAGCACGATCAGGGACTGGATGACCAAGACGATATCGATCGGAGTGCCGGTCTGCGATTGCATCACCACGCCGCCAGCCCGGAAAGCACCGAACAACAGACCCGCGAAGAAGGTGCCCCAGGGAGTGGACCGCCCAAGCAAGGCCACCGTGATCGCGTCGAAGCCGATCGAGGCTGACACCCCGCCGGAAAGGTACTTCTCAGTTCCGGAGACTTGCATGACGCCCGCCAGGCCCGCTAGCGCTCCGGCAATAGCCATCACCAGGATGGTGCTGCGGGCCACGTTGATACCCGCGGTGCGAGAAGCGTTCGGGTTCGCGCCGACGGCACGGAACTCAAAGCCCAGGGTTGAGCGGCTGAGCAGCCACCAGACCAGCACCGTAGCCAGCACCGCGAGTAAGAACCCGGCGTGCAGCCGGAACTGCGGGCCGAGCAGCAAGGGGAACTGAGCGGTGTCGTCCAGGAAGGGCGAGATCGGGTTGCTGGACCCCGGGCGTTGGAACGCCGGCAGGGTGAGCAGATACGCCAGCAGGAAGTTCGCAACGTAGTTGAGCATGATGGTCACGATGACTTCGTGGGCACCGGTGCGCGCTTTCAGCAGACCCACGACGCCGCCCCAGATCGCGCCGCCGATCAGCCCCGCCAGGATCACCAGGATCACGTGCAGGCCCCAGGGCAGGTGCCAGGCGAAGCCGATGTAGGCGCCGAAGAAGGCACCGATGATGATCTGTCCCTGGGCGCCGATATTGAACAGTCCCGCACGGAAGGCCAGGGCGACGCCCAGGCCTGCGCAGATCAACGGAGTGGCGACCGTGAGCGTCTCGGTGATCGGATAGAACTTGGCCGCCAGATCCGCGCCTTCCCAATTGAAGATACTGCCCTGGATCAAGGCGCCAAAGGGTTTGAGGACCTCAGAGATCAGATCGCCCGGCCGGGCGAAGAAATATCCGGCGGTTTCAGACACTTTCGGATTGGTGATCGCCATCAGGATCCCGCCGATCACGATGGCCAGCACGATGGCCAGCACCGAGACCATGGCATTGCCGGTGAAGATCTGCCGCAGCACGGAATCTTGCTGTTCCGCGGGCTTCGTGGGCTGAGGCGTCACCGCTGGCTCAGTCGCAGTACTTTGCTCAGTGGGGGTGTTCGATTCAGACATGCTTGCCTCCATTCGCAGAGCCATCCATCGGGTGCTGGGCGGTCGCTCGCTGCTCGGTGAGCTGCTTTTCGGCGTCTTCGAGAGAAAGACCGGCCATCATCAGTCCCAGGACGTCCCTGGAGGTGTCAGGGGGCACGATCGAGACCAGTTTGCCTTGATAGAGCACGGCGATCCGGTCGGCGAGTTCGACCACCTCATCAAGTTCGGTGGAGACGATCATCACCGGGGTGCCGTGGTCGCGTTCAGCGATCACTCGCTTGTGCACGAATTCGATCGAGCCGACGTCTAAGCCTCGAGTCGGCTGGGAGGCGATGAACAGGCTGAGCGGACGCGAGAGTTCTCGGGCCAGCACCACCTTCTGCTGGTTACCTCCGGAGAGGGAGCTCGCGGGGGTGGAGATCGAAGGGGTACGGACGTCGAATTCCTCGATCTTCGCTTGTGCTTGCTTGGCGATCACGCTCGGTTTCATGGCGATACCGCTGGCGAAAGGCGCCTTGTCGTAGAGGTCCAGCACCATGTTCTCCGCGATGCTGAAGCTGCCGACCAGGCCATCGACGTTGCGGTCCTCCGGAACGAAGCCGACGCCGGAGCCCAGCACGTCTTTAACGCTCTTCCCGAGCAGTTCACGGCCGTCGAGCTTGATCGAGCCGCTGACATGCGGCTGCACGCCGAGGATCGCCTCGGTCAGCTCGGTCTGCCCATTGCCCTGGACGCCGGCGATGGCCAGTACCTCGCCCTTGGAGATATCAAAGGAGAGATCATCGACCACGTGCTGGCCGTTCTGATCGATGACCGTGAGGTTGCGAATCTGGAAGGTCGCTTCACCCGGCTGCGCCGGAGCCTTGTTCAGGCTCAAGCTCACCGCATGGCCGACCATGGCAGAGGCGAGTTCGGTCGGGCTGGCGCTGGGCTCCGCGGTGCCCACGACCTTACCGCGGCGGATGATGGTGATGGTGTCCGAGATGGCCTTCACTTCGCGCAGCTTGTGTGAGATGAAGACGATGGACTTGCCGTCTTTCTTAAGCTGTCTGATGATTTCCAGCAGTTCGTCGGTCTCCTGAGGAGTGAGCACGGCGGTGGGCTCGTCCAGGATCAGGATCTCGGCGTCGCGGACCAGCGCCTTGATGATCTCGACGCGCTGCTGCACACCGACCGGGAGGTCTTCGATCATCGCGTCCGGATCGACGTCGAAGCCGTACTGCTCTGAGATCTGCCGGATCTTCTTCCGGGTGGCATCTAAATCGAGCAGACCGGCTGCTTTGGTGGTCTCATTGCCGAGAGCGACGTTCTCAGCGACCGTGAAAACGGGGATCAGCATGAAGTGCTGGTGCACCATGCCGATGCCAGCGGCCATCGCATCCCCGGGATTCTTGAAGACGACTTCTTTGTCGTCGATCAGGATCTCGCCTTCGGTGGGATCGTAGAGCCCATAGAGCACGTTCATCAGGGTGGATTTGCCGGCGCCGTTCTCACCGAGCAGGCAGTGCACCTGACCGGATTCCACTACGAGATCTATATGGTCATTGGCGACCAGGGAACCAAACTTCTTGGTGATCCCCTTGAGTTCGAGTTTCACTCGTTTACCCTCCACTACCTTCTATTGCCTTCGAACACTGAAAACGCGCTGCCCTTCGGCTCGGCTGACGCCGTGCGCCAAAGGGCAGCGCGCCCATGGTGTTCAGCTACTACTTAGGGCTGGCCTTGGACTCGACCTTGATCGTACCGGAGATGATATCCGACTTGATCTTGTCCAGCTCGGTCTTCAACTCTGCCGGTACCGCGGACTCCAGATCGTGGAACGGAGCCAGGCCGACGCCGCCGTTCTCCAGGGTTCCAACGTAAGGGCTGGAATCGAACTTGCCCGCGGCGTCGTCCTTGATCACGGCCTCGACCGAGGTCGCCAGGCCCTTGGTGACCGAGGTGAGCAACACCGATTTGTAGTCCGGAGCAGAGACGTAACCATCGGTATCGACCCAGATCAGCTTGGCGTCTTTGCCCGCTGCCTTGGCCGCGACAATGGCCGCACCTGCACCGGCGCCCACCGGTCCGGCGACCGGCATTACGATATCGGCACCCTGATCGAGGAAGCCCTGGGTGAGCACCTTGCCCTTATCGACCTGCTTGAAGTCACCGACGAAGGTGCCATCCTGCTTGTCCTTGTCCCAGCCGAGCAGCTGGACGGACTTGCTCTTCTGGGTGTTGTAGTACTTCACGCCATCGGCGAAGCCGTCCATGAAGATGGTCACGGTGGGGATATTGGCGCCGCCGAAAGTGGCGACCTTGCCGGTCTTGGTGGTGCCAGCGGCCAGGTAACCGGCCATGAAGGCGGCCTGCGCCGTGTTGTAGACGATGGACTTCACGTTCTTGGGGAAGGCGGGATCGCTGTAATCGACGATCGCGAAGTGGCTGTTCGGGTTCGCGGCGGCGATCGACTTGGTCGAGTCGCCCAGTAGGAAGCCGACGGTCACGGTGAGCTTGCAGCCCTGCTGCACCATGGAGCGCAGGTTCGGGTCGTAGTCGGTATCAGCCTTCGACTGGACATGTTTTTCTTGAATGCCAAGATTCTTCTGAGCATCAAGAAGCCCGTTATAACTTGACTCGTTGAACGACTTATCGTCGAAGCCGCCCGAGTCCGAAACCATGCAGGCCAGGAAATCGCTCTTCGCAGCGCCCGAGCCGGTGGAGTTGCTGCTCGGTGCAGCCCCGCAAGCGGTGAGCAGCAGCGCCGTAGCGCTCAAGGTCACGGTGCCCAGCGTGGCCCCGCGTAGTGCGACGCGTCGCAGTGAGTTTTTCAATGTTCCTCCAGAAAGTCCCGCCAGATACGAGCATCACGATGAGTGTTCAATGAGTGGCCGTTCCTCCTGATGCAAGGCGTCAGGAGCATCTCTGTTTTCACTGAGGTCCCCGTGGTGCTGCGCCTAAAGCTCGCTCAGCGGAAAATCCTGAGAAAGCTGGCGCAATGATCACCTTATCCTAGTGTGACGGCGCCCACTCTGGAAACTCACTGCCGCTATCGGGCTGCGTGACAGCAGAATCGTTGGAAATTCGTTACCAATCTCGCCGGCTTTGCTGAACTTTCATCAATAACCTTCATCGGCTTCCCTGCGCATTCCCTGCGCCGGGAAGCGGCGATCACCAGTTCTTCGCGAGGGCTTCCAAGGTATTGATACGATCCTGCACCTCATAGGTGTAACCAGTCACCATGAGTTCATCGGCACCGGTCTGCTCCACCAGGTCTCGCAACTGGGGAATCACCGTCTCCACGGTACCGACGGCCTTGATCGCTGGAAGGTTCTTCATCGCCGCTAGTTCCGCTTCGCTGAAAGCATGCTGAGCGGCTTGCTCAGGGGTGACGATGGGCCCGAGCATCCCGGTACGAAGAGCGAGTGCCTGTACTCTGCTGGGCCCGGCCAAGAACTCCGCCCGCTCCGCGGTGTCAGCGATCAAAGCACTGGTAGCGATCATTACATGCGGTTTATCCAGCACCGGTGAGGGCTGGAAAGAACGCCGATAGAGATCGATAGCAGCCAGCGCGTCCGGAGCGAAGTGGTGTGCATAGCTATAGCGCAAGCCCAGCATGCCCGCCATCTGTGCGCTGTAGCCAGAAGAACCGAGCAGCCAGAGCTCTGGATAGGAATCCGCGTTCGGGGTGGCAGTCAGCGCGGCTCGGGGGCCGAGCGCCGAGATGAGTTCTGGCCGCACATCACCGAGCAGCGCCATGGTCTCCATCACGTGCAAGGGAAAATCCTCAATGCTCATCGCATCGGTATGCCGCCGTAAGGCCTGGGCGGTGAGCCCATCGGTGCCGGGAGCCCGGCCAATGCCGAGATCGATTCTTCCGGGGTGCAAGGCCTCCAAGAGGGCGAACTGCTCTGCCACCACCAGAGGGGCGTGATTCGGCAGCATCACTCCCCCGGAGCCGAGCTTGATCCGCTCGGTGGCGGCCGCCAGGTGGGCCATCAACACCGGCGGGTTCGTCGAAGCCACCGAGGGCATATTGTGGTGCTCAGCCACCCAGTAACGCGCATAGCCCAACCGATCGGCGGCTTGCACCAGAGTAGTGGTGGCCGCGAGGGCCTGAGCAGAACTACGCCCCACCCCCACGCTGGCCAAGTCCAGAATGGATAACGGGACTTTCGCGTTGTGGGCGTGGGGCGTAGCTGTCTCAGTCAAGGGTGATGACCATCTTTCCGGTATTGGCACCCGCCAACATATCGATGAAGGCTTGCGCGGTGTTTTCTATACCGTGCACAACGGTTTCCTCGTACCGAATCTTCCCGTTGGTCAGCAAAGGCGCCACCAGAGCCGCGTACTCGTCCGCGTACTGCGAATATGAGTTCACGATGAAGCCTCGCAAGGTCAGCTGCTTGCCGATAGCGAGCGCCAGGTTGCGCGGCGCAACGGGCGGTTCGGTGCTGTTGTACTGGCTGATCGCGCCGCATAGCGCGACCCGGCCGAAGGTGTTCAGGGCGGAGATCGCCGCTTCGAGATGCTCACCGCCGACATTGTCGAAGTAGACATCTATTCCAGTGTTTTCCCCTGGCGCGCCAGCCAGTGCGACCTTCAGCTGCTCCTTGATCGGCCCATCGTGATAATCGAAGGCAGCATCGAAACCGAGTTCGAGGAGCTTCGCCACCTTTTCCGGCGTCCCGGCACTGCCGATCACCCAGGAGGCCCCCAATTGCTTGGCGATCTGGCCGACCAGGGAGCCCACCGCTCCCGCCGCGCCCGAGACGAAGACGACGTCGCCAGCTTTGAATTCTGCCACCTTGACCAGCCCAGCATAGGCGGTCAGCCCGGTCATCCCGAGAGCACCCAGGAAAGCGGTAGCGGGAGCCAATGAAGCATCCACTTTCTTGACCGCACCGGCAGGAAGCACCGCATACTCACGCCAGCCCAGGCCATGAACGACGACGTCGCCCTCGGCCAGGCCTTCAGCCCGGCTGGCGAGCACCTCGCCCACTGCACCGCCGTCCAATGGCTGATCTAGCTGGAAGGGCGGCACATAGGACTTCACATCATTCATCCGGCCACGCATATAGGGGTCAACCGAGATGGCGAGGTTCTTCACCAGCACCTGGCCGTCCTGAAGCTCCGCGAGGGGCGCCTCGGCGAGCCTGAAGTTCTCCAGAGTGGGCCAGCCTTCAGGGCGTGAAGCCAGCTCAAACTGCTTAGTGATCGTTGGCAAGCTCATGCGGCGGACCCCACAACGTTCAGCTCGACGTCGATGTTTCCCCGGGTCGCGTTCGAGTAAGGGCACACCTGATGAGCCGCTTCGACCAGGGCCTGAGCAGTCTCGGCGTCCACCTTCGGCAAAGTGATATCGAGCTGAACGGCCAGACCGTAGCCGCCCTGACCGTTCGCTCCGATGCTGACCCTGGCGAGCACGGTGGAGTCGGAGACATCTGCCTTCTGACGACGAGCCACCGTGCGGAGTGCTGAATGGAAACAAGCTCCGTAACCCGCCGCGAAGAGCTGCTCGGGGTTGGTGCCTTCGCCGCTACCACCCAGTTCTGCCGGGCTCGCCAAAGTGACGTCGAGCTTGCCGTCTGAGGTGCGGGCTTTGCCGTCGCGGCCATCGCCGGTGGCCAGGGCTTCTGCGGTGTAGAGGGCTTTCATGATGATGCTCCTTAGGGGTTGGAATTACTGAGTAGTGACGTGACGTAGAGAGGCGTTGAGTTTGCTGAGGGTGGCACACAATTGAGTCAGTTCTTCGATGCCGATTCCTGCCGCCTCAGCGAGCTGAGCCGGGATCGCGCTGGCTCGCCGCTGCATGGCCACTCCGTCATCGGTAAGTTCGATCTCAACCCGGCGCTCGTCGTCATTCGAGCGACGACGCCGAATCAAGCCCGAGCTCTCCAGGCGCTTGAGCAGCGGGGAGAGAGTTCCCGAATCGAGTTGCAGGGCCTCACCGAGCTCAGTGACACTCGCCCGGTCTTGCTCCCAGAGCAGCATCAACACGAGGTACTGCGGATAGGTCAGCCCCAGTTCCTCCAGCATGGGCCGGTAAAAAGCGGTGAAGGAACGCGAGGTCGAGTACAAGGCAAAACATACTTGCTGCTTGAGGATCTGTCGCTCGGCCATATTTGAAGAATAGTACACAATTATATTGTGCGCAATTTAATTATTTATAACCCTCTCTCATCGATCAAGCCATCTCATTGAGAGCCTCTTCGGTCCGCCCCGCTGGCGCGGGAACAGACGCGGGAACAAGAGCTAAACCGGGCTAAGGAAGATCCCGAATGGTACGCAGCGCAGCGGCTGCCAGCACCCTGATGCCATAGCCCAGGGCGTCCTCATGAAGGATGTAATCACCGCGGTGCAGATCGTAGACCTCACCGCCCGGGGTGTGGGTGCCCAACCGCATCATGGCCCCGGGAATATCCTGCAAGAACCAGGCAAAATCCTCGCCACCCATCGACTGCGGCGTGAGTACCACGGCGTCCTCGCCTAGCTCGGCGCGAGCCGCTGCCTCAATAATCGCTGTCTCGTGCTCCGAGTTGACCACCGGAGGCACCCCGCGGATGTGCTCCAAGTGCACGTCGACACCGTAGGGCGCCGCGACCTGACGGACTACGTCGTCGAGCAGTTCCCCGGCGGAGTGCCAGGCGTCTCGATCCAGGCAGCGCATCGTCCCGGCCATGAACCCGCTGGCTGAGATGGCATTGGGGGCGGCCCCAGCTTGGATCTGCCCCCAGACCACGGAGACCCCGCTGCGCACATCGATCCTGCGGGAGAGCACAGCTGGCACATTGATCGCGATCTGCGCGAGCGCGAAGACCAGATCCTCGGTCAGATGCGGGCGAGAGGTGTGACCCCCACGCCCGGTGAGCTCGATCTTGATGGTGTCCGAAGCCGAGGTGATGGCCCCGATCCGGGTGCCGACCTTGCCGACGTCGATTCTCGGGTCACAGTGCAGCGCCATGATCCGAGGTACCCCCTGCAAAGCGTCTTGGGCGATGCAGTCCAGGGCGCCGCCGGGCTGGGTCTCCTCAGCCGGCTGGAAGATGATCCGGATCGTCGCCCCCAGCGCCTCCTGCTCGTGCAGCGCGGCGAGCAGCAAGGCGATCCCTAGCATGGTGGTGGTGTGCACATCATGGCCGCAGGCGTGAGTCACTCCGTGATTCTTGGAGGCGAAAGGCAGCCCGGTCTCTTCGATCACCGGCAGCGCATCAATATCGCCACGCAGTGCGGTGGCGATCGGGCCGTCGCCGACATCGACGATGACGCCGGTGCCCTCGAGACGCCTCGGCTTCAGTCCGGCGGCACTGAGCCGTTCCACCAGCTTGTCAGTGGTGCGGTGCTCTTGCCGGGAGAGCTCAGGATGGGCGTGCAGATCTCGGCGGAACTCCAGAAGCTCGGGCAGCAGCGGTTCCAGCCAAGGAGTTATTGGCTGAGTCGATCCCGCTTCATGAGAGTAATTGCGCACACCGAAACTCTAGCCACTGACGGTCGTTTCATTGGCAACACGGCGTAATCACCGTGTAACAGGGCCCGCCACAACCAGCGAGTTCGCGCTCAGAGCACATCCATATCGCCATTGGCTTTGAGAGCGTCCACCGCTGCCTTGACCCGCTGCGCGTGAGCGGTCGTGGTGACCAGCAGCGCGTCGGGGGTATCCACGATCACCACATCGTCGATACCGATCAACGCGATGACCCGTTTGGTATCGGTCACCACAACGCCGGAGGCATCCTCGGTGAAGACCCGGGCACCTTCGCCGAGGACGGTGACGTCGTCTACTTCGTTCGCGCTGTTCAGCCGGCCGATGGCGGCGAAGTCTCCGACGTCGTCCCAACGGAAGGCCGCCGGAATGACCGCGACGTCGCCCGCCGCAGCAGCCGGTTCGGCGACCGCGTAGTCGATGGCGATCTTCGGCAGGGTCGGCCAAATCCGTCCGGTCACTTCATCGCGCTGCGGAGTGTCCCAAGCCTGCGCAATCTCGTTCAGACCCGCATACAGCTCCGGCTCATTGGCCTCCAGGTGCTTGAGCATCAGGGCCACCGGAGCGACGAACATCCCGGCGTTCCAGCTGTACTCACCGCTCTCTAGGTACTTCTCAGCGGTCGCCTGATCAGGCTTCTCGACGAACTCGACCACCGAGTGCGCGTGCGGGGCACCGTGCACAGCCAGCTGCTCACCGGTGCGGATGTAACCGAAACCGGTGGAGGCATGGGTGGGAGTGATCCCGATGGTGACGATCTTGCCCGCTGAACCCTGCTGCGGAGCAGCGGTCAGAATCGCTTCACGCACTGCGGACTGGAACACCGCATCCGGGCTGATCACGTGATCGGCGGCGAAGGAGCCCATAATGATCGAGGGGTCTCGCCGGTACAGGATCGCCGCGGCCAAGCCGATAGCGGCAGCGGAATCTTTCGGTTCGCTCTCCAGCACGAGCTCCGAATCGGGAACCTCCGGAAGCTGCCGGCAGACCGCGTCGCGATGCGCAACCCCGGTCACCACCATCATCCGGTCTTGCGCGAGCGCGGTTAAGCGATCGTAGGTGGCACGCAACAAGGTGCTGCCCGAACCGGTCAGGTCATGCAGGAACTTAGGAGCGGCGGCTCGGGAAAGCGGCCACAACCGGGTACCGACACCACCCGCAGGGATCACCGCGTGGAATTGCCGCAGGGCCAGTTGCTGGTTTTCGGACAGAACCGCATCGTCAGTTGAATCTATGGAAGTCATTGCGAATCACTTTAGCTCACCAATCCCCTGAGGGTCCGGAATTCGGTGAGATAAGTGGTGGAAAACTCAGCAGATCCGCTGCTGTGTATGAGCTGGGTCTCAGCTAAGCGCCACTGCTGGCACGCCGCTGTGACCTGGCGCACAGAGCAAGGGAAGCCTAAGTTGAGTAAGCTGTGAGCGAAGCCTAGATTTAGGCTTAGGCGAGCAGGACCATGCACAAATTGCTCTGCAATACCGGGAGGTTTATTCAGTGCCGACGAAACCAGCTGGCACCCTTTACCGCGGCCATGAGGGCATGTGGTCTTGGGTGGGACATCGTGTTACCGGTGTGGTGATCTTTTTCTTCTTATTGGTGCACGTCTTGGACACCTCTTTGGTGAGAGTCTCACCCGAGGCGTACGACGCGGTGATTGGCACCTATAAGAACCCCTTGATGGGCCTGGGTGAAGCCGCCCTGGTAGCGGCCATTGTCTTCCACGCCTTCAACGGTCTGCGGATCATCCTGGTCGACTTCTGGAAGAAGGGCCCCAAGTATCAGCGCCAGCTGCTCTGGGGTGTGCTCGGCCTCTGGGTCGTGACCATGGTCCCCTTCCTGATCCGCCAATTGAGCATCGTCTTGCCGCCACTCTGGGGAGGTCACTAAAATGACTGCCATCGAATTGCCCCGCAGCGGCAAATCTCAGGTCAATTACAAGCGGAATAAGGGCTCAGGCTCAAAATTCGAGATGTTCGCCTGGCTTTTCATGCGGCTCTCCGGCGTCGTCCTGGTGGTGCTGATCTTCGGCCACCTCTTCGTGAACCTGATGGTTGGCGAAGGCGTGCACGCCATTGACTTCTCCTTCGTCTCCGGTAAGTGGGCCAGCCCGTTCTGGCAGATCTGGGATTTGCTGATGCTCTGGCTCGCCATGCTGCACGGCACCAACGGCGTGCGCACCATCATCAACGACTACGCGGAAAAAGCCGGCACCCGGATCACCCTGAAGACCGTGCTCTACATTGCCACCGTGGTGATCATCACGCTCGGCACCCTGGTGATCTTCACCTTCGATCCGTGCGTCGTCGGAGCAGACGGCGTCCCGCTGCAGGGCAGCTTCTGCCCGGCGCCCTAGCCATCACCCCGATGACTTCGTCCCCGACTCAGGTCGAAACAGATTCAGTTCGATGCCTCTCAAGGAGCATTTTGCATGCAGGTTCATAAGTACGATGTGGTGATTGTCGGGGCAGGCGGTGCTGGTATGCGCGCCGCCATCGAAGCCGGGCAGCGAGCCCGAACCGCAGTGCTGACCAAGCTCTACCCGACTCGTTCGCACACCGGTGCCGCTCAGGGCGGCATGTGCGCCGCACTGGCGAACGTCGAAGAGGACAACTGGGAATGGCATACCTTCGACACCGTCAAGGGCGGTGACTACCTGGTCGATCAGGACGCCGCCGAGGTGATGGCGAAAGAAGCCATCGACGCCGTGCTGGACCTGGAAAAGATGGGCCTGCCCTTCAACCGCACCCCGGAGGGCCGAATCGATCAGCGCCGCTTCGGCGGTCACACCCGCGATCACGGCAAGGCTCCGGTACGTCGCGCCTGCTACGCAGCCGACCGCACCGGGCACATGATCTTGCAGACCCTGTACCAAAACTGCGTCAAGCATCAGGTCGAGTTCTACAACGAGTACTACGTGCTCGATCTGCTCACCGTCGAAGAGGACGGTCAGAAGCGGGTAGCGGGCGTGGTCAGCTACGACCTGGCTTCCGGCGAACTGCACGTCTTCCAGGCCAAGTCTGTGGTCTTCGCCTCGGGTGGCGCCGGTAAAGTCTTCAAGACGACGTCGAACGCACACACCCTGACCGGCGACGGCATGGCGATCGCCTTCCGCCGCGGCATCCCGTTGGAGGATATGGAGTTCTTCCAGTTCCACCCGACCGGTCTGGCCGGTCTGGGCATCCTGCTCTCCGAAGCGGCCCGCGGCGAAGGCGCTATTCTGCGCAACTCCGACGGCGAACGCTTCATGGAACGCTATGCCCCCACCATCAAGGACCTCGCCCCGCGCGATATCGTCGCCCGGTCGATGGCCAACGAAGTGCGCGAAGGCCGTGGCTGCGGCCCGAACAAGGACTACGTGCTACTCGACCTGACTCACCTCGAGCCGGCGCACATCGATGCCAAGCTGCCCGATATCACCGAGTTCGCTCGCACCTATCTCGGCGTCGAACCGTACACTGAGCCGGTGCCGGTGTTCCCCACCGCGCACTACGCGATGGGCGGCATTCCGACCAATATCAAAGCCGAGGTGCTGCAGGACAACGACACCGTGATCCCGGGGCTCTATGCCGCCGGTGAGGTGGCGTGCGTTTCGGTGCACGGCTCGAACCGACTCGGCACCAACTCGCTGCTCGACATCAACGTCTTCGGCAAGCGGGCCGGTATCGCGGCGGCGGAGTACGCCAAGACGGCGGAGTTCGTGGAGCTTCCGGAGAACCCTGAGGCCTACACGATTTCGCTGCTCGACCATGTGCGCAATTCTGAGGGCACCGAGAAAGTCGCAGCGATCCGCAAGGATCTGCAGGACACCATGGACGCCAATATGCAGGTGTTCCGCTCCGCCGAAACCCTGGATAAGGCACTGGCTGACATCGCCTCCCTGGAAGAGCGTTACCAGCGGATCACCGTGCAGGACAAGGGCAAGCGTTTCAACCTGGATCTGCTGGAGGCCGTGGAACTCGGCTTCCTGCTGGAGCTGGCGAAAGTGATGACCGTTGCCGCCCTGCACCGCCAGGAGTCCCGCGGCGGCCACTTCCGCGAAGATTTCCCCGATCGAGACGACGAGAACTTCATGAAGCACTCGATGGCGTATCTCGACAACAAGGCCGAATCCGAGCACATCGCCGGGATTCGCCTCGATACCAAACCCGTCGTATTCACCCGCTACGAGCCCATGGTGAGGAAGTACTGATGACAACCACAGTGGAAACAGCGGAGACTGCCCCCGAGCCGGCCTCCAAGGTCACCCTGCCGGCCAGTGTCGGTGGCGGTGGCGAGATCCCCACCTTCGACATCACGCTGCGCGTCCGCCGCTACAACCCCGAGGCGGGCGGCCCTGATGCCAATGGCGGCGGAGACAGCGAGGCGCACTGGGATGAGTGGAAGCTCACCATGTACGGCACCGACCGCGTGCTGGACGCACTGCACAAGGTGAAGTGGGAGCACGACGGCTCGCTCTCTTTCCGCCGCTCCTGCGCACACGGCGTCTGCGGCTCCGATGCGATGCGGATCAACGGCCGTAACCGGCTGGCCTGCAAGACCCTGCTGAAGGACCTCGACACCAAGAAGCCGATCACGGTCGAGCCTATCAAGGGCCTGCCGGTGGAAAAAGACCTCATCGTGGACATGGAGCCCTTCTTCCAGTCCTACCGCGAGATTATGCCGTTCCTGATCAACAAGGGCCACGAACCGACCAAGGAACGCCTGCAGTCGGCCGAGGAGCGGGAACGCTTCGACGATACCACCAAGTGCATCCTGTGCGCCGCGTGCACCTCGAGCTGCCCGGTGTTCTGGACCGACGGCCAGTACTTCGGCCCGGCCGCCATTGTGAACGCGCACCGCTTCATCTTCGACTCGCGCGACGACGCCGGAGACATGCGGCTGGAGATCCTGAACGACAAAGAAGGCGTCTGGCGCTGCCGCACCACCTTCAACTGCTCCGAGGCCTGCCCCCGAGGCATCCAGGTGACCAAGGCGATCTCCGAGGTCAAACAGGCCATTCTGACCCGTCAGATCTGATCCAAGCCCTCCCCACTACCCCGCTTTCTCACCTGTTGTCCCACTGAATGTTGCAGGTGTGGCGGAAGTGCACTTTTTCAAGCCACTTCCGTCCCGTCCGTAACACTCGGTGGGATAGCTGGTTTAAGAGCGAGGGGTTTTGGCGGAGTTTTGCTCCGCGTCGGCTTGGCCGATAGCACCCCAGGCCGCCGAGAGCAGGTAGACCTGGGAGAGCAGATAAAACCAGACAAAGAGCCCCAAGATCACCGAGAACGGTGCCAGGAAAGACACCCGGCCGGCCACATTGGCCAGCAGCAGGCTTGAAGCGCTGCGCAGAATGGTGGAGCCGATAGCGGTGATCAAAGCGGCTTGCCAGAGCGAGGCACGCGGCATTTCGACGTCGGCAACCACTCTGAACAGGGCCAAGGCGACTGCCAGGTCTAGCACCAGGGTGAACAGCGCAGAAGCGCCATTGACCAGCGGCCCAGCCCAGGCAGCCTGAAGGGATAACAACGAGCTGACCCAGCTGAGCGCCGTCGCGGCGCCGAAGCTGACCACCGAAGTGAGTACCAGGACGACTCCGAGGACCAGCAGGGTGAGGATGTCCTTCAATTTCACCAGCACCGGATTGGCCAGCGGCGGCCCGGCGCCGAAAACACCCCGGATGCCCTCCCTCAGGCCACCGATCCACCCCAGGGAAGTGAACAACAGCGCCACCAGGGAGATCACCAGCGCCCAGCTGAAGCCACCGCCCGAGGAGAAGATGTCTTCGGGTCGGACCAAGCCCCCTGATCCGGTGTTGATCAGGCCCGGAGTGGAACGATCGATCGCCTGAACCACGATGTTCTGCAGTTCCCGATTTCCATTAGCCACCAGCCCGAAGATCGAGAAACCCGCGACCAGCATGGAGGCGACCGAGAAGAACATCGTGTACCCCGAGCCTGCGGCCATCAGGGGCCCGTGTCTCATCGAATATAGCTGAAAGGCGCGCACTGGCCGGAACAGATTGCTCTTTGCAATGAGCAGCTCCAGTCTGGCCAAGAGCACGGGAAAGAATCCGGCCTTCTCGCGTTTGGCCTTACCCACTTTGGTTTGAGCCACCACGAGTCGCCGCCGCAACTCGGCCCGATCCTGAGGAGCCGGAGGCAGCGGCCCAGTTTGCGCGGTCCCCTGCTGCCTGAGCTTGCTCCTCTTCAGCCCGGTGCTCTTAACTCTGGCCACCGAAGGGGAGCTCCTCCTGTAACTGCCAGACGCCGTCGGCGTCGTGCTCGTAAAGCCCCATGCTGCACACCTCGAAGGAGGCTGTGAAGTCACTCAATCGTTGCTCCGCCTCATCCAGGCCAAGTTCTGAGATATCGTGAGCCACCGTGACATGAGGGTGGAAGGGGAAAGGCAGCTCTCGGCTGAGCACTCCCCGTTGCAGGTTCTGGTGCAGTTCAACGCATTCCTGGAAACCCTCGACGACCTTGACGTAGACCACGGGTGAGACCGGGCGGAACCCGCCGGTGCCCTGCAGCACGACTCTGAACTGCCGCTGCCGAGCAGCGATATTCCGCACGTGCTCCCGCACTGCCGACCAGTCCTCAGTCGGCGTGCTGGTTACCAGGGTGATATGCGCCGGAACCACCTCGGCCAAAGGATCCCCGAAGGAGGCCCGCCAGCGCTTCAGTTCCGCAGCGTAGGGTTCCGGGAGAGCCACGACGACGCCGACAGAGCGGACTTCTCCGCTTTGCACCCCGTTTTCGCTTGCCCCTGTCACCGTCATGGATTACCGCGCCTTGACCCCGGAGGTGTCTGCCGCCAGGAAGCCGACACGTCGGTAAACCTGTTCGACGGTCACGGCGGCAATCTCGCGAGCTTTCTGCGCACCCACCGCGAGTAACCGGTCGAGTTCAGCGGGGTCTGCCAGCAGCTCTTCCGCGCGGGCTCGGATCGGGCTGAGCCGATCGACAACCAGCTCGGCCAAATCGACTTTGAGGTGGCCATACATCTTGCCCTGGTACTGCTCTTCCAGCTCAGCAATCGGCTGCCCGGTGATCACCGAGTAAATCGTCAGCAAGTTGGAGACTCCGGGCTTGGCCTCGCGGTCGAAGCGAATCTCGGTCCCGTCGTCGGTGACCGCTGATTTGATGCGTTTGGCGATCACCTTGGAATCATCCAGCAGATTGATCAGGCCGGCCGGAGACTGCGCGGATTTGCTCATCTTCGCACTGGGGTTCTGCAGGTCATAGATCTTCGCGGTATCTTTTTGAATCGCCGGTTTCGGCACCACGAAGGTTTCGGAGAATCGTGAGTTAAAACGCTGCGCCAGATCCCGGCTGAGCTCGACGTGCTGCCGTTGGTCCTCTCCCACCGGGACAAATTCAGGGTTATAGAGCAAGATGTCCGCGGCTTGCAGGATCGGGTAGGTGAACAGCCCCACGCTGGCGTGGTCGGAGCCTTCCTTCTGGCTCTTGTCCTTGAACTGAGTCATCCGGGAAGCCTCGCCGAAACCGGTCAGGCAGTTGAAGACCCACGCCAGCTGAGTGTGCTCGGGCACATGGGATTGCACGAACAACGTGGATTTCTCGACGTCGACGCCGCCAGCGATGTACTGCGCTGCGGTCACTCGGGTGCGACGCGCCAGGATCTCCGGATCCTGCGGCACGGTGATCGCGTGCAGATCGGGGATGAAGAAAAATGCATCGTATTCTTCCTGCATGCGAACCCAGTTGAGCAAAGCGCCCAAGTAGTTCCCCAAGTGCAGGGAGTCAGCGGAGGGCTGCATACCGGACAGAATGCGGGCGCGACTATTCTCAGTCATACTTACCGTTCAGCGAATGTTGTAATCGACGACGAGGGGGGCGTGATCGGACCATCGGAGGTCGTAACTCGCGGCCCGGTCCACCACAGCTGAAGTCGCCGCAGCGGCCAGATCCGGAGTCGCCATCTGATAGTCGATGCGCCAGCCGGTGTCGTTATCGAAGGCCTGCCCGCGCTGAGACCACCAGGTATAGGGCCCGTCGACCGGGCCCGAGAGTTCACGGTGCACGTCCCGCCAACCGATTTCCTCACCGAAGAAACGATCAAAATAGGCGCGTTCCTCGGGCAGGAAGCCAGCGTTCTTGACGTTGCCGCGCCAGTTCTTGATATCCAAGGTGGTGTGGCCGACGTTGAGATCTCCCACCACCAGGGCATAGTCGGAGTGTGCGCTCAGCTGCGGCAGCCTGGTGATCATCACATCCAGGAACCGGTATTTATCGACCTGCTTGGGAGTGTCCGCTTCTCCGGAGTGCACATAAGCACTCACCACGGTGAGCTGTTTCCCATCGGGGAGCCGGTAGTCGGCTTCGACCCAGCGTCCAGCGGTGGCAAAGTAATCATCTCCGATGCCGACCCGGGTGGCTATCGGTTCAAGTGAGTCCTTCCGGCTGGCGATGGCGACGCCGGCCCTGCCCTTCGCTTCCGCAGCGGCGAGCAGCAGATGCCAGTCCTCTGCCAGGAAGCCTTCCACAATATCGTCTGGCGCCCTGACTTCTTGCAGACAGAGAATGTCGACCTCGCGGGGAGCCAGCCACTCTGCCATCCCTTTACGGTAAGAGGCGCGGATCCCGTTCACATTGACGGAGGCCACGCGCAGCGTGTTCTTCGCTTTCTCGATGATTGGAGTACTCACTCGAACAACTCTACCCGTCGATGACCACGCCGGTCACCGACTCAGAGCCGGGATCGTCTTTCTTATTCACCCCGAGAATATCGCGCCCGTTATGGGCGGTGATCTGGATGGTTTCCAGAGCCCGGGCAATCGCCTCGGGGTCTTTGCCCTGAGCGAGTTGATCTGCGATCACCTTTGCCTGGACCTGCACGATCTTGAAACTATGATCCAGTTTCATATCGCGGATGCCATCACTCGGTGCGCCGTCCACCAGATGGGTGCTGGCTTCCTCGGATCGGCTCTTCTGCAAGGTTGACTGCGCCCGGCGAAGCTGATCAGCGCCAAAACGAGCGGCTCGGTAAACCCCGATGTAGACCAGGGTGGCTAGGATCAGCCAAGCGAGAGCGACCACGACGATGAACCAGCCGAGCACTGTGTTGTTATTGGCCGCCATCACCAGAGCGACCAAGAACACCACCGCGAGGACAATCGGTCCGATGGCCGCCCAGCGGCCCGGACGACGTTTCGTACCGGCTGAATCGTTAGCTGTGCTTTGCGGGAACATGTTTCCATTGTCGCAGGGCTTAGCGTTCGCTCAGGCTGCTTCCGCGCGGGGCGAACGAGGTTCACGTCACCGTTTCGGACGACGTCGCAAGCTCAGTTAGCGGTGCGGCGTCGCCAGAGGACCAAGCCCAGGGCTCCCAGCAGGGCGATGATCACGCTGAGCAGCAGTGGAGCTATCACCTCCGCGCTTGTGAGGGCAGCAACCAGCACCTGCCCGAAGAGTTCCAGGGTCTGCGGCACATCTCCCCGCAGCACCCGGGTGCCCAGGGCAGCGCTCAGCGCGGTAACGAGTCCAGGGAGGAACCAGAGCAGCATGAGGTTCAGCACCCAGATCACAATTCGGCTGGCGGGTTTGAAACCGCACCACGCCAGGGTGAGCCCGATCAGCACGGCGGGAGCCCAACGGCCCAATTCCACCACCCCTGAAGGAAGAATGCCCACTGGCAGCAGATCATCGAACCAAGAGGTGATCCACGAACTGACCGGAACGGCGACGAGACCGAACCCCAGGCTCGCAACAGCCACCTTGCGGGCCACCATCAGCCAGAGCACTGCGAACCCCGCCAGGATAAAGCCCAGCACGGCGATCAGCAGCCCGTAGAAGTACAGCTGGCTGATTCGATCAGCGCGGAGACCGAGGTCAATCCCGGTGCTCAACACGCTGAAGCTTTGAATGGTCGCGGTCGATTGCACAGCGACTAAGCCGAGAGCAACGCACCAGATCGCCAGACGTCGGCGCACCGGCTTCCAGCCGCGCAACACCAGTGCTGCGATCGCAGCGGGGGTGACGATGATCGAGAGAAGGTCGATCACCAGGTACTGACTCAGGGGAAGCCAGGACACCGGCATCGCATCGGGCGGAGTGTCCAGTTGCCATAGGTTCTGCAGCGGCAGACGGCTGCCGCTCAGCAGCCAAGGGAGCAAACCGAGCAGCCCGGCGGCCACTCCGAGAATCACCGCTTTGAGCGAGGTCAGATCGCGGGAAGAGGGATTGGTCGCTGAGCGACGACCCCGTGCGTTCGCAGCCGGATGAGCTGATACGGCATCAGCTCGGTCCTCGGGTACACTCACTAAAACTCCCGGTAGTAGCCGAATAATCTGGCTACAGTAGCATTTATCGCTGACCCGTGGTCTGAGTCATGCCGGTGCTTCCGCCGGACTCGGCGGAGCATCGGCCTTCCGCTGGCTCCAGCCAATAGCGGAAGCTGCCAGAGTATTCGTAGAGCAAACCGAGCTGTGGTTGAAACAATTTCAAAGACATCGACTGCAGGCCGGTGAGCTCGTCGAAACGCTCGGTCAGTTCAATTCTCGGTGCGATGCAGCGCGGCAGCTCAAAGCGATGGCCCCAGCAGCGAAGGCTGACCGCTGTGCTGTTCACTCTCAGTGCGCCACCCTCCGCGGTCAATTGCAAAGTAGCGGCCAGACGGCGGCTACGCCCTAAATAGTCGATCAACAGGTGGTCAGTCGACGAGCTTCCCGGAGCTGAGTACCGTTCCGCGGTGATCTCATCGAGCATGGTCCGGGCACCTCGTTCGAAATAAAAAGTCCTCCGGGCAAGAATCGAATTTTGACCATGCTGGTTGATCCTAGGCTCGTTCTCTATCTCGAAGCGGACCCGCTGCTGCCAAGCTGGAAAAAGCACCTGATCCTTGCCCAATACGGCCAAGAACGGCCATAGCCAACGCCGCGGGCTGCCCGCCCACTCGAAGTATCCCGCGCCGCGGGCAATCTGCCCCGCAGGAATCTCGCTGAAATATTGCTTCAGCTGAGGATGCAGCTCCGCAAGCACCCCGGGTTTCGATAACTCCCACACCGAACTCATAGCGCGATCCTAAAGCGTTCGGCAGCAGAATTTTGAACGTCAGCACCGCTGCTCGGCCCACCGGGCAAAAAGGATGCGGCTAAGGCATCCACCGCTCAGCGCAGGAAGAGCTTCCGCAACCTGGAGGTGGTCAGTATCAAGCCGAGCAGGATCATCACCAAGTAGTAGAGAATGTGCAATAGGGTGCCCCAGCCGAGTACGCCCGCGCCGAGTTCACGCAGCAGCTCCACGCCGTGCCATAACGGCATCGCTTGAATCAGCCATTGGATCGGCTGCGGGTAGACCGATAGGGGATAGAAAGTCGCCGAAAACAAGAACATCGGTAGCATCACGAAATTGATCCAGTCCATCCCCTGGAAAGTCTTGATGAAACTGGTGATCCCCATTCCGAAACTGGCGAAACCGAAGGCGATGAAGACCGAGGCCGGAATCATCAAGAGCGCCCACCATGAGGTGATCAGTCCCATCAGCCCCATCACGATGGTGAAGCCGGTGGCGTAGACCAGTCCCCGGAGCAGGGCGAGGAAGATCTCACCGAGCGCGACGTCGAGCGGGCCCAGCGAGGTGTAGAGCATGCCCTGATAGAGCTTGGCGAAGTTCATCTTGAAGAAGACGTTCCAGGTGGAATCGTAGACCGCGCCGTTCATCGCCGAGGTAGCCAACAACGCGGGGGCGATGTAGGCAGCGTAACTGATCGCCTGACCGCCCGGGCCTGCCACCGTTCCCACCAGGGCACCCAAGCCAACCCCCATCGACAACAGGTAGAGGACCGGTTCGAAGAAGCCAGAGAGCATCACCAGCCAATTGGTGCTCCGGGTGGCCAATAGCCCTCGGGCGATCACCGATCGGGCATTGCCGGAGTAGAGCGAAGCGAAGGGCCGGGACAACCTGGAGTCCAATGCTGCATCCGCTGTCAGCTGCGTGGTGAGAACCCCTACTCCAGGGCGCTGGGTGTCCGAGGTCTGGCTCATAAATTCATCCTCTTCGCGAAGAAGCGTTGAGCCATGGTCCAGCCCACGGCAGCAATGACAAGCAGATAAAGGATGTGCACAATGGTCAGCCACCCCGGCTCGGCATAGCCGAAGCTCAGCACCCTGCCGAGCTCAGTGGCGTGCCAGAGCGGCGAAATCCAGCCGATCCACTGCAAGAACCAGGGCAGTTGACTCAAGGGAAAGAACGTCCCTGAGAACAGGAAGAGCGGCATCACGATGAAACGCTGCACCACGGCGAACTGCCCGGCGTCGTTCTTCAAGGTAGCAACCCAGGCCATCAGCGGAAGCCCGAAGGTCATTGCCGCCAAGGTCGCGGTCAGCACAGAGAACCAGCCCCACGGGCTAGGCGCGGCCTGGAACAACAGCACGATCAGATAATAAATCGCTGTGGGCAGCAGAATCCGGATGAATACCGCGATGATGTGGCCTTTGGCGATCTGCTCCGGGGTCAGCGGCGAGGCGTGCGGGCCAAAGTAGAGCCGCCGCCATTTGAATCCGTCCATCACCGGGAACATGAATTCCCCGGCGGCCGACATCAGGGCCGTGGAGGCCACCAGGGCCGGGGCGATGAAAACCTGATAGCTCACCCCGCCAAACTGATTCTGCGCACTGGCATTGACCAGGGAAGCCAGGCCCATGCCCATCGCGAAAAGATAGGCCAGCGGCGAGCCGATCGAATAAGCAAGCACCGACCACAGGTAAACCCGCATCTGTCGGAGCACCTGTTCGGCGAAGTACCAGGAACCGAACTTCACGGCTTTCGCCGCAGACTGCTCGGGAGTCAACGGGACCGGCAGCAGCCTGCCCGGCTCGGTTTGAGGCTGCTCAGTCAACGAGGCTCCTTCCGGTCAGCCGGAGGAATACGTCCTCCAGGCTGGAGCGGCGCACCAAGGAGGTCAGCGGGTGCAGACCACGGACGGAAACCTGTTCCAGCGCCGCCTCGCCGTCATCGGTATAGATCAGCACACGGTCGGGCAGCGTCTCGGTGCGCTCACCGATGCCCTCCAGTTCAGTCGCCACACTGGCATTTCGCTCTGACCCGAAACGCAGTTCGAGCACCTCACGCGTCGAATACTCACGGATCAAGGACGCCGGGGAGCCTTCCGCCATAATGCTCCCCTTGTCCACCACGACGAGTCGGTCGCACAGTTGCTCCGCCTCATCCATATAGTGAGTGGTCAGGATCAGCGTGGTCCCGGCTTCTTTCAACCGGAAAAGCCGATCCCAGAGAATATGCCGAGCCTGCGGATCGAGGCCTGTGGTCGGCTCATCGAGCAACAGGATCTTAGGATCGTTGACCAGCGAACGGGCAATGGTGAGCCGCCGCTTCATCCCACCGGACAACGAGTCGACCTTGGCATCGGCTTTATCGGTGAGCTGAGCGAATTCCAGCAATTCATCGGCTTTGGGCTTCAGATAACTGAGCGGCAACCCGAAATAACGGCCATAGATGATCAAATTGTCTCGGACCTTGAGTTCCTCATCCAGGTTGTCCTGCTGAGGAACCACTCCCAGATGGGCTCGTACCTGCGGCCCGTGCCGTTCCGGGTCGAGACCCATAATGCTGAGGTCTCCCGAGGTGCGCTGGGAGACTCCGCCGATCATCCGCATGGTGGTGGACTTGCCAGCCCCATTAGGTCCGAGCAGGCCAAAGGACTCCCCCGGCGCTACCTCAAAAGAGATCCCGTCCACCGCCACGAAGTCACCGTAGACTTTGCGCAGCTCACGGGCCGTGACTACTGCCTGCCCAGGATGAACAGAATCGGGTTGAGTTGAGTCCATTTGAGTCGAGCCCGCTTGAGTTAAGCCGGCTTGAGTTAAACCGGGACGGTTCGCGACGAAGGAGTCCTGGGCATCCGAGGGTGATTCATCTTTGAGCACCAGAACAGACTAGTACATATATTCGATCTTGATAAGGGCTTTAGGCAGAAAAACGCCGCCCCGGCTCCTTGACCCTCCTGATTCGGAAGCTCGGAGCCGGGACGGCGTTGTTCAGCCATCGGCTACCTCGGTTCGGCTAGCGGTTTAGCTCGCCGCCGCTTTGGCCTAACTGCGATTGCCAGCCAGCTCGCCGTCGGGATCAGCCTTCTTAGCTGTTCCACTTTCTTCGTGCAAGGCCACCACTTTGGCGCCTTCGACGTCCACATCGGGCAGGATGCGATCCAGCCAGCGCGGCGTCCACCAGGCGGCTTTACCGAGCAAGTGCATGGCCGCCGGAACGATGGTCATCCGGACCACGAAGGCATCCAGCAGCACGCCGAAGGCCAGTGCGAAACCAAGCGGTCTGATCATGGTCAGATGCGAGAAGATGAAGCCCGCGAACACACTGGCCATAATGATGGCCGCAGCCACCACAACTCGGGCCGCATGGCCGAAGCCGGTGCGCACGGCTTGTTTCGCGGTTTCGCCGTGCACGAAGGCTTCGCGCATTCCTGAGGTGATGAAGACCTGATAATCCATTGCGAGGCCGAAGAGTACCCCGATCAGGATGATCGGCAGGAAGCTCAGCACCGCACCCGGATTGTGCACATCGAAGAAGCTACCCAGCCAGCCCCATTGGTAGACCGCGACCACGCCGCCGAAACTCGCCGCCAGGGAGAGCAGGAAGCCGCCGGTAGCCAATAACGGCACCAGGATGGAGCGGAAAACCAGCAGCAGCAGGATCAGCGACAAGCCGACCACGATGGCCAAGTAGGGCGGTAGCGCTTCGCCGAGCTTATTGGAGACGTCGACGTTGGCCGCGGTCTGACCGGTCAGGCCGATCTGCACCCCGGTGGCATCCTTGATCTTGCCCCCATCAGCGCGAATATCGGAGACCACCTGCACCGTGCTGGCACTGGCAGGGCCTTCCGAGGGAATCACCTGGAACACTGCCGTCCGACGATCATCGCTGATGCTCGCTGGGAGGGCGGCCTTCACATTAGTGATCTGACGCAGCTTATCCGCGACGTCGTACTGCTTCTGCTGAGCCTGTTCCGCGCTCAGCCCTTCGGGCAGCTCACCCACCACCACAATCGGGCCGTTCATACCTTCACCGAAGTTCTTCCCGGTCAGCTCATAGGCTTGGTAGGCACTGGAATCCGCAGGCTCAGATCCGCCGTCGGGAAGAGCTAACCGCAGATTGAGCGCCGGCAGTGCGACCACGCCGAGAGCCAGCACACTGGCGACGAGGGTCAGCACGGGGTGCCTAGTCACCACGCCTCCCCAACCCCTCCCACTCTTCGCAAGCTCAGCGTGGGACCCTCGGGACTGTGGGCCTCCCCAGCCGCTGCCACTCTTCGCAAGCTCAGCGTCTGCAGGAGTTTCTTGTCTGTGCGCGGCCCGATGCTCTGCGGGCTGCTCAGCGCTCTCGGAGTGTTCCGGCATAGTCAAGCCTGAAGCCAGTTGCGCTTTCTTCCAGGCCCGCTTGGAGATGATCCGGGTGCCCACCAGGCTGAGCACAGCAGGGGTCAGAGTCAGAGCCACCAGCACCGCGATGGCCACCGTGGCGGCAGCCGCAATGCCCAGTACTGCCAAGAATGGCAAGCCAGTGACGGCGAGCGCGGCAAGCGCGATGACCACGGTGAGACCCGCGAAGAGCACGGCGTTACCGCTGGTCCCGGTGGCTTTGGCGATCGATTCACGGACCTCCATGCCGGAGAGCAACTGCTGACGATGCCGATTCACGATGAACAAGGAGTAATCGATGCCCACAGCGAGGCCGAGCATCAGGGCCAACATGGGCGAGATCGAGCTCATCTCGATGACGCCGGTCAGCGCGAAGGTGCCACCCACCCCGATGCCGACGCCGACGATCGCCATGATCAGCGGCAAGCCAGCCGCGATCAAGGTGCCGAGCATCACCAGCAGCACAATGGCGGCAATCACCACACCGACGATCTCGGCGGTGCCGAAGATCTGCGAAACATCCTCGGTGATCTGCTTATCGTAAAAGACCTTGATGCCGGAATCGGTCACCTTATTGACGATCTCCTGGACTTGCTGGCGATCTTTGGGGTCAAGGCTGTAGAGCGTGACCTTGAACTGTACCTGGGCTATCGCGACTTTGCCGTCCTGACTGACAAATCGCAGCCCGGCCGAGGAATCAAGTTTTTTCTTAGAGACGTCGAGAGTGGCCTGATTCGCGGAGATCTTAGCTTTCGCGGCGTCCAGCTGCGCCTCACCGGCAGAGAGCTGAGCCTTGGCGGCTTCGTACTGAGCGACCAGCGCCGGAGGGTTCGGCGGCACCGCTTGAGCCAACGTCGCCTTGAGCTGCCCCACCTGGGCCCTGGCAGCTTCCAGTTCATTGCTCTTTGCAGAGAGTTGCGCGTTAGCGGCATCGATCTGCTTCTGCCCATCGGCGAGTTGCACAGCGCCGTCGTCCAGCTGCTTCTGCTGAACGAACGGATCGACTGTCGCCTGCACATAGTCTTTGGCCGCTAGATTCTTGAGTGCATCTGCCGCCGCGGTCTGCTGTTCGGCGGTGAATCCGCCGTCGGACTGGAAGACGATGCTTCCGCTGCCGCCAGCCGCACTAGGAAGATCGTGCTTGAGCTTATCGAGCATCCGCTGGGTTTCGGTGCCCGGAATCTTGAAGTCATTGGTGGTCTGGCCATGGAAGGCGATTGCCGAAGTGCCGACGCCCAGCAGGATCACCAGCCAGACGACCAGCACCGACCAGCGATGTTTGGCCGAGAATTTCCCCAGCCTATAGAGCAAGAGTGCCATGGTGTTTTCCGTCCTTCTTAGCGGGATTCATCGAGCACGAAGCCATCGCGCAAATAGCCGATGACTTCGATGAGTAGGTTTTGCAGGTCTCTGAGGGAGTCTTGGGTCACCGAGGTGCCATGGCGCTCGAACCAGATTTCAATTGCGGATTTGCCGCAAGCCAGAACGGATCCAGCCAAGGCTCGGACATAGAGCGGGTGAGCGTTATCGCCAAGCCTCGGCACCAGCGCCAAGGCGAGCTTCGCTTCGCAGTCATCCCAGACTTCGGCTTGAACTCTGGCCACCGTGTCGTGCGGTTTGGTCAGACTGTAGACCTCAGCGATCAGGGCCAGCTGGGTGGGGTCGGCAAGCGCCCTGAGTGATTGCTGCGCCGCCTCAAGCAGCGATTCGCTAGCCGGACGTCCGATGAACTTCTCGATCACCTGATCGAGGAAGCCCTCTGTAGTGGAGGCAATCGCGGCTTCGGTGGAGGAGAAGTAGTTGAAGAAGGTCCGGCGGGAGATCCCTGCGGTCTCCGCTACGTCTTCCACGGTGAATTTATTGAGACCACGGCTGCGTAAGAGCTGCAGGGCGGCTGCCACGATGGCCTCCCGCGTGGCAGCTTTATTCAGCTCACGACGATTCAGTGGTTCGATCACCTGGGTCACATGTATACACTAAGTGCAACTTTGCACTTAGTGCAAGTAGGGCACCACTGTGAATTTAAGAAGGCCGTGATAGCCGGGGTCGCTATGAACGTGCCATAGCGACCCCAAGTATCACAGCGTGAGAAGAAATATCAGGGGTGCTGGCGCTCCGCGGCGGCCACCACATTGCTCATCAGCAGGGCACGGGTCATCGGCCCGACGCCACCCGGATTGGGTGAGAGCCAGGACGCCACTTCTGCCGCAGCGGGATCGATATCACCGAGCAACCGCGGCTTTCCCGTGGCTTCGTTGATCTCTCGGGAAACCCCGACATCCAGCACCACCACTCCGGGCTTAAGATCGCCGGCCTTGACCAGATGCGGAACACCGACGGCGGAAATCACCACATCGGCTTGCCTCAGGTAGGAGGGCAGATCCTGAGTCCCGGTATGGGTCAGGGTCACCGTGGCGTTGATCGAACGCCTGGTCAGCAGCAGACCGAGCGCACGGCCTACGGTGATCCCGCGCCCCACGACGACGATGTGCTTCCCCGCCAGCTCAATGCCATTGCGCAGCATCAGCTCGATGGCCCCTACCGGGGTGCAGGGCAGCGGAGTGTCGATCGGTCCGTTGACATTGAGCACTAGCCGGCCCAGATTCACCGGGTGCAAGCCATCGGCGTCCTTCGCCGGATCGATCCGCTCCAGGACAGCTTGCTCGTCCAAATGCTTAGGCAGTGGGATCTGCACCAGGATGCCGTGCACCTCAGGGTTGGCGTTGAGTTCGTCAATCACCGCATTGAGTTCTTCTTGGCTGGTCTCCGCGGGGAGCTGACGCTCCACCGAGACCAGGCCCAGGGCCGCGGCATCCCGATGCTTCATCCGAACGTAGGCATGACTGGGCGGATCCTCACCGACCAGCACGGTCGCCAGGCCCGGCGTCACACCTCGTGAACGCAGAATTTCAATGCGCTCGACGAGTTCGGCTTTGACCTCGGTTGCAGCCTTTTCGCCATCCAGTAATTTCGCGGTCATCCTCAGCCCTCAATTCCCGGGTAGAGCGGGAAACCTTCGGCCAGCTTATTCACCCGGGCCTTGAGGCTTTCGACGTCGGCCGCGTTCCCGGCTTTGAGCGCGGTAGCGATGATCTCGGCCACCTCGGTGAATTCTGCAGCTCCGAAACCCCTGGTAGCCAGGGCGGGAGTGCCGATCCGTAGGCCGGAAGTGACCATCGGCGGGCGAGGGTCGAAAGGCACTGCATTGCGATTGACCGTGATCCCGACGCTGTGCAGCAGGTCTTCGGCCTGCTGGCCGTCGAGGGCCGAATTCCGCAGGTCCACCAGGACCAGGTGCACATCCGTGCCTCCGGTGAGCACGGAAACCCCGGCTTCGGTGAGATCCGGCTGGTTCAACCGATCGGCCAGGATCCGAGCGCCTTCCAGCACCCGTTCTTGTCGCTCCTTGAACTCGGCCGAGGCAGCCACTTTGAAGGCCACCGCTTTGGCTGCGATCACATGCATCAAGGGGCCACCCTGCTGCCCCGGGAAAACAGCTGAGTTTAGCTTCTTCGACCAGCGCTCGGCGTCCTTCGACAGGATCACCCCGGAACGCGGACCGGCAAGGGTCTTGTGCACCGTGGAGGTCACCACATCCGAGTACGGCACGGGAGAGGGGTGCACGCCGGCAGCCACCAGGCCCGCGAAGTGAGCCATATCGGTCCAGAGCAAGGCTCCAACCTCATCGGCGATGGAGCGGAAGGCGGCGAAATCCAGGTGCCGCGGATAAGCCGACCAACCCGCGATGATCACCTGGGGGCGCTCCAGCTTCGCCTGCTGGCGAAGCTTGTCCATATCGATCCGGAAGGTGTCTTGTTCCACCTGATACGCAGCAACCTGATAGAGCTTGCCGGAGAAGTTGAGCTTCATACCGTGGGTGAGATGCCCGCCGTGAGCGAGGGAGAGTCCGAGGATCTTATCCCCCGGATTGAGCATCGCGGCGAGCGCCGCGGCATTGGCCTGAGCACCGGAGTGCGGCTGGACATTCGCGTACTCCGCACCGAAAAGCGCTTTGACCCGGTCGATCGCCAGATTCTCGGCGACATCCACGTATTCGCAGCCGCCATAATAGCGACGTCCTGGGTAGCCTTCGGCGTATTTATTGGTGAGCACCGAGCCCTGGGCTTCCAGAACTGCTCGGGGCGCGAAGTTCTCGGAGGCGATCATTTCCAAGGTATTGCGCTGACGCCCCAGTTCATCACTGAGGACTTGGGCTATTTCGGGATCGAGTTCGGCCAGAGAAGTGTTCGAGGGATCGTTCGACATGATGACTCCTGAGCTGAGGGCGGTTCTAGTGGTCGTAACTACCGGTGTCGCAGTCGACAGTACCGGTAGATATGACCTCGGTCCCAGGCGTTCGATCCATGGTCGGCGTGTGAGCCTCCATGGCTCGGTCGCTCCCCGGTGGTGAACCACCTTACGCCAGTTGCGACGGCACCAGCTTAGCTCAAAGACCGAGCAGCGTCAGTATCGGAACCAGCAGCGCTGTCTTAAAGACTCCTGCGTGCCAGGGACGCACCAGGGAATTCGATCCGCACCCGGCACGTTGAGGCTGGCATGTACCAAGTTGTCGTGATTGGCGCTGGCCAGGCCGGGCTCTCCGCCGCCTATCACTTGAGCAGACGCGGCTTGATCCCCGGAGTGGACTTCTTGGTAATCGATGCCAATGAAGGGCCCGGCGGTGCCTGGCGGCATCGCTGGCCCTCGCTGACCCTGGGAGCCGCTCATGGCATCCATGACCTCCCTGACTTCCCCTTGGGCACCCCGGATTCCTCCCGCCCGGCCTCAGAAGTCGTCGCCGAGTACTACGGCAGATTCGAAGAGCAGCTGGGTTTGCGGGTGCTACGCCCCGCACGAGTGCTCACGGTGCGCACAGATGCCGTGGCTTCAGATCCAGGCGCTACCGATCCCAGCACTTCAGATCCCGGCACCGAGAATGCCCCGCTGATCATCGAGGTGCAGGGCCCGGATGGTGGGGTCACTTCGCTGAAAACTCGAGTGCTGATCAGCGGCACCGGCACCTGGGACAAACCTTATTGGCCCTACTACCCCGGGGCCGCGGACTTCGAGGGCTGGCAATTGCACACTCACGATTTTCGTTCCGCAGAGGAATTCACCGGGCGGCGAGTGCTCGTGGTCGGGGGTGGTACCTCTGCGGCGCAGTTCCTGCTACAGCTCGCTGAGGCCGGGGCGCAGACCCTGTGGTCCACTCGTCGTCCCCCTGAGTTCCGTTGCCTGGAGAAGAATCCCGACTGGGGGCGCGACGTCGAGCGAGCCGTCAATGAGCGCACCAGAGCCGGTCTGCCGCCGATCAGCGTAGTCGGCGTCACCGGCCTGCCGATGACGCCGATGTATCAGGACGGGATCGCCTCCGGGGTGCTGGTCTCCCGCGGCCCGCTACAGTCTTTCACCAGGCACGCCGCGGTTTTCGCGGATGGCTCGGTTGAAGACATCGACGCGGTGCTCTGGGCCACTGGATTCCGGGCTTCGCTCGACCATCTGGCTCCGCTCAAACTGCGTGAGCCGGGCGGTGGCATCGTGATGGACGGCGTCAGGGTGGTCAAAGAGCCTCGCCTGTTCCTAGTGGGTTATGGAGCTTCCGCCTCAACCTTGGGGGCCACCAGGGCTGGGCGCGCGGCCGCCCTGGCCGCACTCAAGAAGCTCGCCGAGGACCAGCGAGTTCAGGCTCCGGCATTCCCGGTCAGCCACTAGATTGGTGCTATGAGCGCAACCGAAACCGCTAGCTACGCCCTCACGCTGTCCTGCCCCGACCGACCCGGAATCGTTCATGCGGTGAGCGGAGCCCTGGTCGAGGCGGGTGGCAATATCACCGAGTCACAACAGTACGGTAGCCCCGCCGAACAGGGGTCCGGTGGCCGTTTCTTCATGCGGGTAGAGGTGGCGACGACCACCTCCTTCGAGTCGCTGCACGAGAGCCTACAACCGGTCGCCGAAGCTTTTTCGATGGACTGGGGTCTGCATCGGGTGGGCGCTCCGGTGCGCACCTTGCTGATGGCCTCCAAGGAAGCCCACTGCCTCAATGAGCTGCTCTTCCAGCAACGCTCCGGGGCCTTGCCGATCACTATCCCGGCCATTGTCTCCAACCACCCCGATCTGGCCGAGATGGCGGCGTTCTACGGCATCCCGTTCCATCACCTTCCGGTGGATTCGAAGGATCCAGCCTCAAAGCAGCAGGCCGAAGACTGGCTCCGCGAGATCATCGCCGAACAAGACATCGAGCTCGTGGTGCTGGCACGTTATATGCAGATCCTCTCCGACGGGCTGTGCCGTGAGCTCACCGGGCGGGCGATCAATATCCATCACTCTTTCCTGCCGTCCTTCAAGGGCGCCAGGCCCTACGCCCAAGCCCACGCCCGCGGGGTCAAGCTCATCGGGGCGACCGCACACTACGTCACGGCAGATCTCGATGAAGGACCGATCATCGAGCAGGAGGTGATCCGCGTCGATCATGCCCACACTTCGGAACGGCTCGCTCAGATGGGACGTGCGGTGGAAGCCCGTACGCTGAGCCAGGCGGTTCGCTGGCACACCGAGCACCGGGTGCTGCTGGACGGGCACCGAACCATCGTCTTCGACTGATCGATGGCAGCGGCCGCGAGAATCAGCTAAGGAGCGGTACGGTAGTGCCATGAGCCCTGTTTATGAATTTTTTGGGAACACCCCGTCCGTCGGCCCCGAGGTCTTCCTCGCACCGAATGCCACAGTGATCGGTGAGGTTTCCTTGGGTCGCGGCGCGAGTGCTTTCTACGGTGCGGTGATACGCGGCGACAGCGGACAGATCAGCGTCGGCGAAGAAACTAATTTGCAGGACAACGTAGTGCTGCACGCGGATCCAGGCTTCCCCACCAGCGTGGGCGACCGGGTGAGCGTAGGTCACGGGGCGGTGGTCCACGGTTGCACGATCGAGGACGACTGCTTGATCGGAATGGGAGCCACCGTGATGAACGGAACACGGATCGGAGCGGGTTCGCTGATCGCCGGAGGGGCTGTGGTGCTTGAGGGCAGCGTGATTCCGCCACGTTCCCTGGTCGCTGGGGTCCCCGCTAAAGTCCGTCGTGAACTGACCGATCAAGAATTCGCCGGAATTCAACAGAACGCGGCGCACTACAGCGTATTGGCCCAGCACCACCGGGCGCTTCACGGCTGACCTCGGATCCGCTCTCCGCTACACCCTCACTCAACTACGCCCTCGCTCCGCTACACCTAGCACTCGAAGACGCGCCCACCCACTGTTTCTCCGCACCGAATCATCTCTCCCCACTGAACCGACGGTTCAGTGGGGAGAGACGGTTTACCCCGCTGAAACCCGAATTCGGTGGGGAAAAATCCCCTCGCAGCACCCTTTTGAGAACCAATACCTCGGAGTAAAGCTCAAATGAACAAAGCAACTCCAAATAATGGGTTAACTAGTTTTTGATAGACGACTATAAAAACCTCTCATGCGTTCATTTCTTGACGACAATCGCAAAGTGATGCACTCTACCTATATGTCGGCCGAACCGCAGTCCACTCACAAAGCTCCGTACAACCCGGGTTCGCAGTCCGCACTCCGGTTGCGCAATCAGCAGCGCATTGTGGAGACCCTGCTTGGTTCTGGCCCGCTCACCCAGGCCGAACTTTCCCGGCACACCGGCCTTTCGACGGCGACCGTCTCCAATATCGTCAAGATCATGTCCGACGACGGTTTGATCTCCACATCCCCCACCACCAGTTCAGGACGACGCGCTGTCTCGGTCAGCCTCAATTCGGCGGGCGCCGTAGCGGTAGGAATCGACGTCGGCCGCACCCATGTGCGGGTCATCATCGCGAGCTTGGACTACCGGATTCTCGCCGAACGTTCGATACCACTGCGTTTCGGTCACCGCGCCATCGAAGGCGTGGAGTCCGCTGCCAGATTGCTCGATGAGCTGCTCAAGGAAATCAAGCTTCCGCATAACGCGATCGTCGGAGCGGGAGTGGGCATTCCTGGCCCCATCGACAGTCGCACCAATACCGTTTTACAGGGCGCCATCCTGCCGGAATGGGTCGGCATCAACATCCTGGAACTCCTGGAAAGCGCCCTCAAAGTCCCGGTATACGTTGATAACGACGCCAACCTGGGGGCCCTCGCTCAAGTCACCTGGGGGCCGCACAGCTCCACCAGCAACTTGATCTTCGTCAAAATCGGCAGCGGTATCGGGGCAGGCCTGATCCTCAGCGGCAGTTCGCATTACGGGCACATCGGCGTGACAGGAGAGATCGGGCACTCCACCATCTCCGAACAGGGCTTGATCTGCCGCTGCGGCAACCGCGGCTGCCTCGAGACTGTAGCCTCCACAGCGACCATGATCGAGCTGCTCTCCCGCGGCACCAATGAGCCGATCACCACCGAGGATATTGTGCAGCGAGCGATCCACGGCGACACCGCGACTTTGCGAGTGATCGACGACGCCGGCCAGGCGATCGGCCGAGTGATGGGGTCAATCGCGAACCTCCTCAACCCCGAGGTTGTGGTGGTCGGCGGGCCGCTTGCCGAATTGGGTGAGATCCTGCTGGACCCCATCCGCCGCGGCCTGATCCGCCATGCGGTGCCCTTGGTCGGCGAATCCACTCAACTGGCTATGTCCTCAATGGGAAATCGCGCCGAAGCGCTCGGTGGAGCGGCCCTGGTATTCCAGCAACAGGGAATTCATGCATCCCCCTGAGACATGAATGAGATAGCTCAACTAAACCGTTATCTGGTCGTTGCGTTCAAAACTTGACGACAACGGCCTGGGCTAGTTTACTTTATTCAGACGTAGAGGCTGGGACGGCACCGACGCTAGTGTCCCGGGGGGAGATATTTCATGTCAGCCAGTAGTTCGGCGACAGCTCCAGTAATTCTGGAAATGCGCTCAATCACCAAGGAATTCCCTGGGGTCAAAGCACTCTCAGAGGTTTCCCTTACCGTACGTGCGGGTGAGATCCACGCCATCTGTGGGGAAAACGGCGCGGGTAAGTCAACTTTGATGAAGGTTCTCTCGGGGGTGTATCCCTACGGCAGCTACCAAGGCGATATCGTCTATCAATCCGAGGTCTGCCGGTTCAAGGACATCCGCGCCTCAGAGGCCGCCGGCATCGTGATCATCCACCAGGAACTCGCATTGATTCCGGAGCTGTCGATCACCGAAAACATCTTCCTGGGGAACGAGCCCACCAAGTTCGGCGTGATCAACTGGAGCGAGGCGCGCCGCAGGTCCATCGAGTTGCTGGCGCGAGTCGGCCTGAGGGACGATCCCGATACCCCGATCAAGGAAATCGGCGTCGGTAAGCAGCAACTGGTGGAAATCGCCAAAGCGCTGAACAAGTCGGTTAAGCTGCTCATCCTTGACGAGCCCACTGCGGCTCTGAACGAATCAGATTCTCAGCATCTGCTCGATTTGATCCGCGGCCTCAAGGGCAAGGGCATCGCGTCGATCATGATCAGCCACAAGCTCAACGAAATCGAAGCGGTCGCTGACTCGATCACCATCATCCGCGATGGCAAGTCGATCGAGACGCTCGATGTGAAGGCCGACGGCGTTGACGAGGACCGGATCATCCGCGGCATGGTGGGCCGGACCCTGGAATCCCGCTTCCCTGAGCACACTCCGAATATCGGAGAGGTCTTCTTCGAAGTGAAGAACTGGAATGTGGCGCATCCGCAGATCGCTGATCGACTGGTCTGCAAAAACGAATCCTTCAACGTGCGACGCGGGGAGATCGTCGGCTTCGCCGGACTGATGGGCGCCGGCCGAACCGAGTTGGCCCGCTCCGTTTTCGGCCGCTCTTATGGCCGCTTTATCTCCGGCACCATCGTCAAAGACGGTCAAGAGATCACGCTGAACAATGTCTCCCAGGCGATCCGCCACGGCCTTGGCTATGTGACCGAGGATCGGAAGAGCCTCGGTTTGAACCTGCTCGATGACATCAAATCAACCACCGTGTCGGCGGCTTTGAAGAAGATCACCCACGGATTGGTGGTCAATGACGACGAAGAGTACTCGGTTGCCGAAGAGTACCGGAAGCAACTGCGAACCAAGACGCCGAGCGTCGATGAGGGCGTTGCCAAGCTTTCAGGCGGCAATCAGCAAAAAGTGGTCTTGGCCAAGTGGATGTTCACCGACCCAGACCTGCTGATCCTGGACGAACCGACCCGAGGCATCGACGTCGGAGCCAAGTACGAGATCTATGGCATTATCCAGAAGCTCGCTGAGCAGGGTAAAGGCGTCATTGTGATCTCTTCGGAACTGCCTGAACTACTAGGGCTCTCGGATCGGATTTACACCATTTTCGAAGGTTCAATCACCGGGGTGCTGAACAAAGATGAAGCAACTCAGGAAAGCCTGATGAAACGCATGACCGCCGCCAAGAAGTCCGCCTAAGCGAAGCTCCCAGTCAACAAGGAATTTTCAACGATGAATCACGTGAAGCAAATCTTCGGCGGCAATCTCCGCCAATTCGGCATGATTGGTGCGCTCGTCGTGCTGCTGCTGGGTTTTCAAATCGCCACTGGCGGTAAGGTCCTCACCTCCTTCAATGTGCAGAACCTGATCAATGGCAACTCCTATGTGCTGATCCTGGCCATCGGCATGGTGCTGGTGATCATCGCCGGGCATATCGACCTCTCGGTCGGTTCGGTGGCGGCTTTTGTCGGCATTACGGTGGCCCTGAGTATTCAGGACTGGGGATTCCCCTGGTGGGCCGGTGTGATCTTCGGCCTGCTGCTGGGCGCCGCGATCGGAGCCTGGCAAGGCTTCTGGGTCGCCGTCGTCGGAATTCCAGCCTTTATCGTGACCCTCGCGGGCATGTTGCTATTCCGCGGCCTGAACCAGCTCATCGGGCATTCCAACTCTGTTCCGGTTCCCAGCGAGATCCAGTACCTGGGCGGCGGATTCCTGCCCGAGATCGGTCCTGACTCAGGGTTCAATAATCTCACCCTTCTGCTCGGCATCGTCGGCTTAGCCGCACTCGTCTTCGGTGAGCTGTACTCCCGCTCTCAGTCGGTCAAGATCGGCATGGATGTTCCACCGGCCTGGGTGATGTGGGTCCGGATCGGGCTGGTCGGCATCGTGATCGTCCTGGTCACGCTGATCTTCGCCAGCGGACGCGCAGGCACCTCCTTCCCGATTGCCGGCATCATCCTGGGTGTGCTGGTGCTGGTCTACGCCTTCATCTCTTCCAGGACCATCGTGGGACGTCACGTCTATGCGGTCGGCGGCAATAAGAACGCGGCCGAGCTCTCCGGCGTGAAGAGCAAGAAGGTCAACTTCCTGGTGATGATGAATATGTCGATCCTGGCTGCCGTCGCCGCCATTGTCTTCATCGGCCGTTCTGCTGCCTCCGGTCCTTTCGATGGCACCGGCTGGGAACTCGATGCGATTGCCGCCGTCTTCATCGGTGGTGCTGCGGTCAGCGGCGGCGTCGGCACCGTGGTTGGCTCAATGATCGGTGGCCTGGTGATGGCCGTGCTGAACAATGGTTTGCAGTTGCTCAGCGTCGGTGCGGATATGACCCAGATCATCAAGGGCCTGGTGCTGCTGCTCGCGGTGGCCATCGATGTTTACAACAAGTCTCAGGGCCGAGCCTCCGTCATCGGACTGATGATGAAGAACTTCAAGCGCAATGAAAAAGCGGGACTGCAGTCGGCCACCGATAATGTCCCCCTCGAAACCTCCACAAAATAATTTCCACTTAATAAGAAGAAAGCGATAACCATGGTGAAATTCACTAAGACGCTGACGTCGGTTGCGGCCATCGCGGCAATTTCGGCGCTCGCCCTGACCGGTTGCGGTCGAGGCGACTCAAGCAGCAACGGAAGCTCCAGCGCTGCCGGCTTCGACAAGAACGCTACGATCGGCGTTGCCTTGCCGCAGAAGACCTCGGAGAACTGGGTGCTCGCTGAGGGCCTGTTCAACGACGGCCTGAAGAACGCTGGTTTTAAGCCCGAGGTGCAGTTCGCCAATGGTGGTGTGACCGAGCAGCAGAACCAGATCAGCTCAATGATCACCAATGGTGCGAAGGTCATCATCGTCGGTGCGATCGATGGCTCGCAGCTGAGCACGCAGGTCAAGCAGGCCAAGGATGCCGGCGCGACCATCATCGCTTATGACCGGATCCTGAAGAACACCGATGCCATCGACTACTACGTGGCCTACGACAACTTCAAGGTCGGCGAGTTGCAGGGCCAGGCACTACTGGACGGCATGAAGGCCAAGAAGGCCAGCGGTCCCTACAATATCGAGGTCTTCGCGGGTTCAAGCGATGATGCCAACTCCAAGCCGTTCTTCGATGGCGCCATGAGCGTGCTGAAGCCGAAGATCGACGACGGCACGGTCAAGATCGTCTCCGGTC
Source organism: Psychromicrobium ferritrahens (assembly GCF_043789415.1). Taxonomy (NCBI): domain Bacteria; kingdom Bacillati; phylum Actinomycetota; class Actinomycetes; order Micrococcales; family Micrococcaceae; genus Psychromicrobium; species Psychromicrobium ferritrahens. The sequence continues at coordinate 201,215 of NZ_JBDLLW010000003.1, forward strand.
AGAACACCCAGAACCAGGCTGCTACCGCTGGCTGGAAGGCCGAGAACGCCCAGAAGCGGATGGACACCCTGCTCTCCGGTTACTACAGCAGCGCCTCCCTGGATGGCGTGCTCTCCCCGAACGACACGCTGGCTCGCGCCATCATCAACTCGGTGAAGCAGGCTGGCAAGCCGATTCCGGTTGTCACCGGTCAGGACTCCGAGGTCGAATCGGTCAAGTCGATCATGGCTGGCGAGCAGTACTCCACGATCAACAAGGACACCAGTAACCTGGTGAACGCTGCGATCGATATGGCGAAGGATCTGCAGGCTGGCAAGACTCCGGCCACCACCTCGGAGCAGGATAACGGCACCAAGAAGGTGCCCACCAAGTTCCTGGAGCCGGTGATTGTCACCAAGGCCAATGCTGCAGAGGCCTACAAGAACAACCCCACGCTGGAAGCACTGACTAAGTAATTCACAGCTCATCTGACTGAGGCGGTTCTCGAGTGAGAGCCGCCTCAGTTATTTAATCTTCGAGCTCTATACAGATTGGCTGAGCAGATTTAGGATTTGATTGCCATAGAAGGCCCGTGGGGGACGCCCTCTGTCACTCAAATCCAAGGAGTATGACGAATGCTTTCCACGAAATTCCTTTTAGCTGTGCCATTTCTCGCCGTCGCTGGCAGCACATTATTAGCCACCCCCGCCCAGGCAGATATCACGCCGACTCCCCCCTTCAACTACGAGTGCACCGACGCACTCGGTATAGTGCACGATTGGAACGGAATAGATCCTTATAGCTGTGTTGGCTGGCTGGATGTTTTCGACGCCAATGGAAACGTGATGGTGCACGTCAAAGATGGTGCGAACGCGACCAGCACGGTGAGTTGTGTAGAAAACCCCGAGAATCCTGAGCTTCTTGATATCACCACGGAACAGGACGGTTTGATCGGCCAAGGTATAAACACCTTCATTTGGTATCACTCATGGATTGCTGGGAACAACTGTTCGGCAGCCTAAGAATTCCTGAAAATACCGTTTCAGTTTTATCCACAAAGTGACTCATTAGTCTTTATTACACCCTGAAGTCAGGAGCATCATGTCCTTCACTAAGAGCTTTTTCGCGGCATCGCTAATAGCGGTGGCAGGCAGCGCATTATTGGCAGCCCCCGCCCAGGCAGCGACCCCGCTGCCCCCCTACACCTTTGTCTGTACTGATTCGGCAGGGGTCGCCCAGGACTGGAACGGACTCGACCCCTATAGCTGCGTTGGCTGGCTTGATGTCTATGACGCCAATGGACAGCATGTGGTGCACGTCAAAGATGGCGCTAAGTCCGATGAGCCCGTTGATTGCACACTGGGTCATTCCGACGAGATCATTTCGATCTATACCCCCACCGAAACGATCGGCTACGGTCTAGCCGCTTATATCTGGGACGATTCCTGGATCGTTGGGACTAACTGCCTGGCAACCTGAGCTTGGTTTAGCTCTCTCCGGCGGCTTTCCGCTCGCCGGAGGCTGATTCATCTGAGGCTGATCCGCCCCCGGGCGGGTCAGCCTGCTCTCTTGGCTGCACCGCTGGGTCCTGCTCCCACCCCCGAGCGGCGATGTATCGCACTGCGGAATTCGTGACGGCGAGCACCGGAACCGCGAACAGCGCACCCGGAATGCCCGCCAGGAATGAACCTGCAGCCACCGCGAGAATGACCGCTACCGGGTGCAGGGATACCGCTTTGCCCATGATCAGAGGCTGCAAAACATGACTTTCCAGTTGCTGCACCGCGAGCACGATGATCAACATGATGAGCGCATTGACCGGGCCGTTCGCCACCAGAGCGAGCAGCACCGCGATAGCGCCGGTGACTAAGGCACCGATAATGGGGATGAAGGAGCCCAGGAAGACCAGGACGCCCAAGGGCAGGGCCAGCGGTACTTGCAGGATGGCGGCGCCGACGCCGATGCCGACGGCGTCCACAAAAGCCACGAAGACCTGCACTCGAACGTAGCTGACCAAGGAGGTCCAGCCCTTGCGTCCGGCTCCGTTAGTCGCCGGGCGCGCGATCCGGGGCATCAGACCAACCAAGAAGAGCCAGATCCGCTCCCCTTCCAGCAGGAAGAAGATCAGGATGAACAGCGACAGAATGAGCCCTGTGCCGAAATGGCCGGCCGTGCTGCCGAAGGAGAGAGCACCGCTCAGGATGCTGTCGCTATTGCCCTCCAAGGCCTTTGCGCCCTGTTGAAGATAGCCATCGATCTGATGAGCGGAGAGGTGCAGCGGCCCATCGGAGAGCCACTTCTGAACTCGCTGCACGCCTTCCAGGGCTTGGCTCCAGAGATCGTGGAAGCCGAGCGCCAGCTGCCTGCCAACCAAGGCGAGGGCGCCGAGGACCACCACGATCATCCCGACTTCGGTGATTGCCACGGCCAGGCCCTTGGGTACTCTTCGCTTCACTAGCCAGCGCACCACCGGCATCAACAGGCCGGCGAGCAGCGCGGCCACCATCACCGGGATGATCAAGAAGCTGACGAATCGCAAAAGCCAGATGATAGCCCCAGCAACCAGCAGAATGACACCGAGTCGCCAGGCCCACTCGGAACCGATCTTCAAAGCGAAAGGAATCGCCTGCGGGGCCGGCTGATTTCTGCGAGTCTGGGGGGTTTCGTGGTCTGCCATGCCTCAATCCTTGCCTACTCCACCGTGAAAACGAAGTAGCGTGCCCCGGCAGTTCATCTGACAGTCCACTAGTGCAAGAATGAGGATATGGCAGCAGAATCCCTCCCCAGCTATCTCGTTCGTCCTGACTGGTACGGCGACGGCGCCCCTGATCCGCTGGCCGCCACCGGGCAGGGCTTGCGCTGGGGAGTGGTGTCCACCGGCGCAATCGCCACCAAGGTGACGAGTGATCTTGATCTTTTAGAAGATTCCTTGGTGCACGCCGTTTCCTCCAGGACCGAGGCGAGTGCAGCTGAATTTGCCCGAAAATTCGGCATTCCCAACCATTATTTCGATCAGGACGGCGTCACCGGCTACCAGCGGATGTTCGACGATCCGCTGGTGGACGTGGTCTATATCGGCACTCCGCACGCCCAGCACTTCGAAATTGCCAAGGCAGCTCTGGAGTCCGGCAAGCACGTGCTCTGCGAGAAGTCGCTCACCATCAACGCCAGGGAAGCCGAGGAGCTGATCGAGCTGGCCCGCTCGAGCGGGCTGTTCCTGATGGAGGCGATGTGGGCGCGCTTCACTCCCGGCGTGCAGCGCGGTGCGCAGCTTGTGGTCAGCGGAGTGCTGGGAGAGATCCGCTGGGTACGCGCTGATCTGGGCTTCCCGGCACCACAGGACCCGCACTTGCGCATCTGGGCGCCAGAAGCGGGCGGTGGAGCGTTATTGGATCTTACTGTCTACCCGCTGCTCTGGGCCTGGGTGGCGCTGGGCACTCCCGAATCCGTGCAGGCTGCCGGAACCCTGACAGATTTCGGGGTGGACGCACAGAATGCGATCACCCTGGACTATCGGCGTGGAGCACAAGCCCAGTTGCTGAGTTCTTTAGTGGCTCAAGGGCCTCGGCAAGCCGATATCGCCGGGGCTGAAGGCACCATGAGCACCGTGGGGTCGATCAACAACCCAGCTGGTCTGGCGATTCGCTATGGCTGGAACGGCAGCGGCTGGGACCAGGATCGGGTGGAGAACTTCAGCCCGGTGGGCAGCGGTTACACCTATCAATTCCGTGAAGTGACCCGCTGCATTCAGCAGGGCCTGCAAGAGAGCCCTACGATGCCCTGGCAGGATTCCCTCGACGTCATGAGGCTTTTCGACGGCGTCCGGGCGCAGCTAGGGGTCAGTTATCCCAATGACCGGCGGTAGAGAGCGAGAGCATCTCTCGGGAAAACTACCACCGGTCATTCAGAGAGCTCTTTAGGTCTGGCGGTACAGCACGTACCACTTGTAGATATCGCTCCAGGTACACGGCTGAACGATCACGGCGTCGTACTTCTTCAGCTCGTAAAGGCGTGAATTGCACTCCGGCACCGTCGGGTAATAGCTCATTTCGATCTCGCCCAGCACATTGGGTGACGCTGGGACGGCCTGAGCAGGAGTGGCCAAGCCGAGTGAACCGATGCCGATTCCCAGGGCAAGCGCTGCCGAGGCTATTGCTTTTTGATTTCTCATTTCCCTCAACTCAATCAGTAGGACCTGTGGGCGTTGCCCCACAGGCTTAGGCTACGCCCAAATAGGCTTCTTTAATCGCCGGATTCGCCAGCAGTTCCTTTCCGGTACCGCTGTGCGTGATCTCTCCGGTTTCCAGCACGAACGCCCGGTGGGCCCTAGCCAGGGCCTGATTGGCGTTCTGCTCAACCAGCAGGATTGTGGTGCCCTGCTTGTTGATCTCGGTGATGATGGTGAAGATCTGCCGGATGAACTGCGGAGCCAAGCCCATGGAGGGCTCGTCGAGCAGCAGCAGCTTCGGATTCGACATCAGCGCCCGGCCGATCGCCAGCATCTGCTGCTCGCCACCGGACATGGTGCCGCCGAACTGCTTCTGGCGTTCCTTGAGCCGCGGAAAGAGGTCGAAGACGCGCTCCAGATCCTGCGCCAGACCGCTTTTGTCCGACCGCCCAAAAGCTCCCATGTCCAGGTTCTCCATCACGGTCATCCCCGGGAAGATTCCCCGCCCTTCGGGAGCCTGAGAGATCCCTCGCACCACCCGGATATGGGGTTTGACCTTGGTGATCTCCTGCCCTTCGAAGGTGATGGACCCAGCACTCGGGCTGAGCAATCCCGAGATAGTCTTCATCGTGGTGGTCTTGCCCGCACCATTAGCCCCGATGAGTGAGACGATCTCGCCTTCTTCGACGCCGAAGGACATACCCCTGATGGCCTGAATCCGGCCATAGTGCACATCGACGTTCTTCAACTCAAGCAATGTCATCTTCGGGAACCCCCAGATAGGCCGCAATAACTTTGGGATCTTCGCGAATCTCATGAGGCAGGCCGTCGGCGATCTTCTTGCCGAATTCCAGCACCACGATTCGATCGGTGACCCCCATCACGAGTTTCATATCGTGCTCGATCAAGAGCACCGTATACCCGTCATCGCGAATCGTGCGGATGAGCTCCATCAGCTCTTCCTTTTCCGCCGGATTGAAGCCGGCGGCCGGTTCATCGAGGCAGAGCACCTTCGGATCGGTGGCCAGCGCTCGGGCGATTTCCAACCGACGCTGGTAGCCGTAGGGAAGGTTCTTCGCCAGGGTCTCCCCGTGATCTGCGATGCCGACGAACTCCAGCAGCGCGATCCCACGCTCGATGGCGCTCTTCTCTTCGCGGACGTGCCTGGGCAATCGGAGCAAAGCGCCGAGCACACTGGTGCGATGCCTCGCGTCCAGCCCCACGACCACGTTTTCGAGAGCGGTCATCTCACGGAACAAGCGAATGTTCTGGAAGGTCCTGGACAACCCGATCTGGGTGATCTTGTGCCGCTGCATTCCGCCGATCGACTGCCCTTCAAGCAGCACTTTGCCACTCGTGGGTTTGTAGACACCGGTCATCGCATTGAAGCACGTGGTCTTGCCCGCACCGTTCGGCCCGATCAAACCGAGGATCTCGCCCCGCTTGATATTGAAGGACACATCGTCAAGCGCAGTCAGACCGCCGAACTTCACCGTGAGGTTCTTCACCTCGATCAGGTTGTCCCCCACCTGAACCTTGTAGTCCCGGTTGGGAGCGGCTTTCTGAGCCACTTGGAGATCAATGCCCTGAGCTGCCAGTGCGGCTTCATCCACTGAATCCGTGCTCATGCTTTTGCCTCCTTGCCCTCAGCGATCGACCCGCTCAGTCCGCCAGAACCCGGTTCGTCGTTCTTGAGCTTTCTCAAGCGCAGATAGGCACTCCGCCCATAGGCCAGCAGTCGCTGACGAGCCGCCAGCAGGCCCTGAGAGCGGAAAATCATTAGCAGCACGAGGGCCAGCCCGAAGATCAGATACTTATAGTCAGCGATCGCGGTGAAGCGCAGCGGGATATAGGCCACGAGGGCACCACCGATCAGTGCACCCACCTTATTGCCGGCGCCGCCGAGCACCACTGCGGCCAGGAACAGCACCGACGTCGGCACGTCGAACTTCTGATTGTTCACGAAGCCGATCTGCCCGCCGAAGAGCGCCCCGGCGATGCCTCCCACTCCGGCCCCGAGTGCGAAGGCCCAGACCTTGTACTTAAAGACCGGTACACCCATGATCTCGGCGGCGTCCTCGTCCTCGCGAATCGCCACCCAAGAGCGGCCGACTCGGCTGCGTTCCAGATTACCGACCAGCAGCAGCACGATAATGATGACCACCAGGGTCAGCCAATACCAGGGAAGGCCGTTCGAATTCGCGAAGAGCGGGGTCCCGTCGGCTGCCACACCCGGAGGCCGCCCGACGTCCTGGAAGCCGACCTGACCGCGCATCGCGGGAATGATGGTGGCCAGGATCCTGATGATCTCACCGAAGCCCAGGGTCACGATGGCCAGGTAGTCGCCGCGCAGTCGTAGCGTCGGCACACCGAGGATCACTCCGAAGAACATGGTGACCGCCATGGCGACCGGGACCGTCCAGAGGAACGGGATCTTCAGGAACGGCGAGTCCGGGCTGGTCAGCATGGCTGCCACATAGGAGCCGACGGCGAAGAAGGCCACATAGCCCAGGTCGAGCAGCCCCGCGTAGCCGACCACGATGTTCAGCCCCACTGCGACCAGGGCGTAGACCGCCATCTGCGCGCAGGTGATGGAGAAGTTGGTGCCTGGTTCCGTGGTGATGAACGGCGGGTTGACCACCGGGAGCAAGAAGGCGAGCACCACCACGATGGCGATGAAGGCCCATTGCTGCGGCCTCGGCAGGGTATTCCATTTGCTCCCGAGATTGCTGAAGAAATTTCTCATGCTTTACTCCTCGCCAGCGATGTACCCAGGATGCCTTCCGGCCGCACCAGAAGCACCAGGACCAGCACCACGAAAGCGACCACGTCGGTCCATTGTGAGTTGCCGAGCAGGATCTGCCCGTAGTTGCCGATCACGCCGAGCAGCAGGCCGCCGAGCAAGGCTCCGCGTACATTGCCGATGCCGCCGAGCACCGCAGCAGCAAAGGCTTTGATACCCAGCACGAAACCGCCGTTGTACTGCACGCCGGAGGGAATCTTCATCACGTAGAACAAGGCGGCGGCACCCGCCAGCACGCCACCGATCACGAAGGTCGTGACGATGATGCGCTCTTTATTGACCCCCATCAGGGTCGCGGTGTCCGGGTCCTGTGCGACCGCCCGGATCCCGCGGCCGGTGCGCGATCTGCGGATGAACTGGTCGACCACGATCATCATGATCACCGCGGCGATCACGATGACGAGTTGCTGCGAATCGATGATGGTGCCGAAGACGTCGAACACCGGCGTCGGCTTGAACATGATGACAGCAGGCTCGGGATTCGGCCCCCGCCAGATAAAGAACAGATACTGGATGACGAAGGAAGCACCGATCGCGGTGATCAGGAAGACCAGTCGCGGTGCGTTCTTTTTCCGGAGCGGTCGATAGGCCAGTCTCTCCAGCAGGAAAGCCGTCAAGGCGGATGCGGCCATACCGACCAGCATGGCGAGCAGCAGGTTGAGGATGATCGACCAGATGTCGAGGTTCGGAGCCGAGGGTCCGAAGCCGAGCCCGGCGAGGGTGAAGACCACCCCGTAACAACCGACGATGAAGACCTCAGAGTGGGCAAAGTTAATCAGGTTCAGCACACCGTAGACCAGGGTGTATCCAAGGGCTACGAGTGCGTAAATAGCGCCGAAGGTGAGGCCGTCAAAGGTGGCACTCCAGAAGTTCTGCGCGAATGAATTGACGTCGAAGGTGATCCATTCACCGTCGGCTGGCACCAGTTGTGGCACAGCATGAATAAGGGTAGCGAGCATATTTTGTCCTGGCTCTCAGGGGAAGACTGATCAAAAATATGCTGTGGGGTCCGGCTGCGGACCCCACAGCATATCTGCACGGGGTATTTACTTATCGATCGGGCCGATCGGCACGATCTTCCCGTTCTCTACCTTGTAGCCATAGACAGTGGGGGCCTGCAGCTCGCCCTTGTCGTCCCACTTGTAGTGCTTGCTCAAGCCGTCCTTATCGTAGCTCTTCACCCAAGCCAGCAGATCAGCGCGGTTCTGCTTACCGGCGTCGATACCGGCCAGCAGCACGGTGGCGGCATCGTAGCCTTCGATCGAGTAGGTGCCCGGCTCAGCGTTGGTGAGCTTCTTGTATTCGCTCTGGAAGCTCGGGATCAGCTCGCCCGGGATGCAGGGGCAGGTGAAGTAGGCATTCGAGGAAGCATCCCCGGCGCCCTTGATGAACTGATCGTCCTTGACCCCATCGGGGCCGACGAACGTTCCGGTGTAGCCCTTGCCCACCAGCTGCTGATCGAAAGGAGCGCCTTCGGCGTAGTAACCGGCGTAGAACACCGCATCAGCCTTGGCATTGATGATCTTCGAGATCACCGCTGAGAAGTCCTTCTGACCCGTGGTCACCTTGTCCGAGCCCGCCAGCACATCGCTGCTGAGCGCCGCGGTGGTGGAGGTGCCCAGGCCAATGCCGTAATCGGAGTCGTCCTGCACCACGTAGACCTTCTTGGCACCGAGCTTGCCGGTCAGGAAGTTGGCTGCGGCCGGCCCCTGCACGGAGTCGTTACCCAGACCGCGGAAGAAGGTCTTCCAGCCGTTCTGGGTCAGCGCCGGGTTGGTCGCGGACGGGGTGATGTGCACCAGGCCCTTTTCGTCGAAGATGGTTCCGGTGGCCTTCGATTCCCCCGAGAAGGCCAGACCGACGGCACCGATGATGCTGGCGTCGGAGACCATCTGGGTCACCGGGCCGGTGGCCTTGTTGGGATCGCCTTCGGTATCGAACTTCTTGAACTGCACCTGGCAACCGGGGTTGGCTTCGTTGTGCTGATTGATCGCCAGCTGCACCCCGTTGTAGATGTTGATGCCCAGCTGTGCGTTACCGCCGGTCTCGGCTCCCCCGAAAGCCAACGTCGTCGTTGACGGGCAGCTGGCCTTGCCATCGCCCTTCGGCAGTACCGCGTCCTTCGGGACATCCACGGAGGTGACGGCGGGGATGTTCACGCCGTTGCCGCTCGATGCGGAGTTGCTTCCCCCGGTGCTGGCCTGATTGGCGCAGGAGGTGATGAGCAAACCGGCGGTGGCTGCAATGGCCAGGCCAGCAAGCATTTTCTTGCGATACATAGATATCCCTTCCAACAGTGGTCAGCACAGGGCGTGCGAGTGTGCCCTGCATCAGACCGAATATGTTTTCTGACATTACAGCCAATTTCGTGGTTTTGGACACACTTTGTGGCAAAGATCAGATAACAAGTATGGGTCCATTGTGTTACACAATGTGAGTCGAATCACAGTATAGTCCGGTATTCCGCTCAGCAAAAACACAGAAACTGTTAAGGCCTTACATCAAAGTTAAATAAAAGAGCGCCCCTTCCGCAGAAGGGGCGCTCTTTTATTGAGGTCTTAGCCAGCCAAGCGCGCTGAGAGGTTTTCATCCAGTGCGGCCAGGAAATCCTCGGTGGTCAGGAAGGCCTGATCCGAGCTGACCAGAAGAGCGAGATCCTTGGTCATCTTGCCGGATTCCACGGTCTTGATCACCACGTCCTCCAAGGTTTCCGCGAACTGCACGACCTCGGGGGTGTTATCGATCTTGCCACGGTGCATCAGGCCACGGGTCCAGGCGAAGATCGAGGCGATCGGGTTGGTCGAGGTGGGCTTGCCCTGCTGGTGCTGGCGGTAGTGACGGGTCACCGTGCCGTGTGCCGCCTCAGCCTCGACGGTCTTGCCGTCCGGGGTCATCAGCACTGAGGTCATCAGGCCGAGCGAGCCGAAGCCCTGCGCCACGGTATCGGACTGCACATCGCCGTCGTAGTTCTTACAAGCCCAGACGTAGCCGCCCTCCCACTTCATCGCGGAGGCCACCATGTCGTCGATCAGGCGATGCTCGTAGGTCAGGCCAGCGGCATCGAACTGCTCTTTGAACTCGTTGTCGAAGACCTCCTGGAAGAGATCCTTGAACTGGCCGTCGTAGGCCTTCAGGATGGTGTTCTTGGTCGAAAGATAGACCGGGTAATTGCGCTGCAGACCATAGGCGAAGCTGGCCCGAGCGAAATCCTTGATCGAGTCATTGAAGTTGTACATCCCCATCGCGACGCCGCCCTCTTCAGGGTAGGTGACGACTTCCTGCTTGATCTCTTCGCCGCCGTCGGAGGGGGTGAAGGTCAGCGTCAGAGTGCCGGGGCCGGGGACCTTGAAGTTGGTGGCCCGGTACTGGTCACCGAAGGCGTGACGGCCGATGATGATCGGCTTGTTCCAGCCCGGCACCAGCCGAGGGATATTGGAGATGATGATCGGCTCGCGGAAGACCACGCCGCCGAGGATGTTGCGGATGGTGCCGTTCGGCGAGACCCACATCTTCTTCAGGCCGAATTCCTCGACCCGGGCCTCGTCCGGAGTGATGGTGGCGCACTTGACGCCGACGTGATGCTCTTTGATCGCATTCGCGGCGTCGATGGTCACCTGATCGTCGGTGGCATCACGGTTCTGAATGGAGAGATCGTAGTAGCGCAGGTCGATGTCGAGGTAGGGGTGGATCAGACGATCCTTGATGAACTGCCAGATGATCCGGGTCATCTCGTCGCCGTCGAGCTCAACGACGGGGCCCACTACCTTGATTTTGGATACTTCAGCCACTGCAGATCTCCTTGAAAGGCTTGGTGAATTGTCTTCGAAATTCTGCTTCTAACTATGCCATGTGTGTGGTACTGGGGTTAAATCCGCCCTTACCCCAGCTGGCCTCGACAAAGCCAGCCTTCCACTGAAGCGAATACAGGCTTTGGTGGGCGGCAGAAGACCTCCGGCTCAGGCAGCAGAACGCCCAGCGAGTGTCCGACGTCTCAATTCCGTCCTCTGAATGGCCGGTGGTTGATAGGCCTGATCGAGGGTGCCAATATCGGTTCCTGGCGGCACGATCTCATCGATCCGATCCAGGACCTCATCGGAGAGCACGACGTCGACCCCGGCGAGCAGGTCATCGAGTTGCTCCATGGTCCTGGCCCCGAGCAACGCACTGCTGATCGCTGGGTGAGAGATCGCGAAGGCCATCGCGAGGTGGGTCATCGACAGCCCCGCATCCTGAGCCAGCGGAATCAGCTGTTCAACCGCGTCCAGGCGCCGCTCGTCACTGAACGCTTTGAAGAAGTTCGCCCGGGTGACGTCGTTCTGCTGCCCCCGGCGAACCCGCCCGGTGAGCATCCCCTGGCCCAATGGCCCCCAGGCGAGCACACCCATGCCGTATTGCTGCGCGACCGGGAGCACTTCGCGCTCAATGCTGCGATTCAGAATCGAGTACGGCGGTTGCTCGGTGCGGAACCGCTCCAGGCCTCTGCGCTCCGCCACCCAATGGGCCTCCACCAGGTTCGACGCCGGCGTCGTCGAACTGCCGAAAGCCCGGATCTTGCCGCTGCGGACGAGGTCCGTCAGCACGGACAGCGTTTCTTCGATATCGGTGTCCGGATCGGGGCGCTGAATCTGATAGACGTCGATATGGTCGGTTTGCAGACGGCGCAATGAGTTCTCGACGGCGGTCATGATCCAGCGCCGAGAGGCACCTTGCTGATTGGGATCGCTGCCCATCGGGCGACTGACCTTCGTGGTGAGCACCACATCATCCCGGCGGCCCCTGAGTGCCCGGCCGACGACTTCCTCGGAATCGCCATAGGCGTCCGCGGTATCGATGAGGTTGATCCCGGCATCGAGAGCCTTGTGGATGATTCGGACGGAGTCCTCTGGATCGGGGTTACCGACTTCAGTTGCGAACATCAGCGCACCAAGTGCATAAGGGCTGACTTTAATACCGGTTCGGCCAAGGTTTCGATACTGCATGAAGGTTCTCCCAACGTGAAGGTGCGGGTTCGAGGTTTTCCGATGACGTAGACTTCAAATAAACGGAAACTCTTTCCGAAACTATACGGAAACATTTTCCGTTTATCAAGAGGAGCACCATGGCAGCCGAGAGGATGAAACCGGGCACCCGGGCTGAGGGTCAGGTCATCGAGCCGCCTCGCGCGCAGCGTTCTGACGCGCAACGGAATCTGCACGCTCTGCTGGGAGCCGCAAAAACCATTTTCGCGGAGAGCGGGGTGGCTGCCCCGGCCAAGCAGATCACCGACAGCGCAGGGGTAGGCGTCGGTACGCTCTATCGGCATTTCCCCCGCAGATCCGATCTCATCATCGCTGTTCTGCAACATGAGATCGACGAATGTATCGAGGCCGCAGAAGAGCTCGGGAAGAAGCTCAGCCCCTGGGAGGCGTTATTGGCCTGGGCCGAGCGCTTCACGGATTTCGTTGGCACCAAAAGCGGCCTCGCCGCAGCGCTTCACTCCGGCGACCCTGCTTATGACGATCTCCCCCAACGGCTTCTGGACAGGCTGGAACCGGCCTTGCAGAGCCTGCTCGACCGAGCAGCGAGCGAGCAGGGCGCCCGCGACGACGTGACGGCCCGTGAGGTGCTCACCACTGTCGCTTTGATCTGCCAGCCGGTGCCCGGCGAACCGCCGAGTTTCAATCGGCGGATGGCCCGGGTGTTCATGGAGGGCTTGGCCCGAGGCAAGAGAACCACCGGAGCAGGAGGAGTTGAGTGATCAGCGATGGTCGCTGGGCACGCCAGTGCTGAGAGAGCGCATCCCCGGGGCGGAAAACGCCAGCTGGATGGAACCCGCTCAGGACAGAAAGCGCTGGGGCCCGCCGGATGCTCTCCGGCGGGCCCCAGCGTCAGCGGCTAGGCGGTTGGGTCAGTGGGCTGGCGATAAGGATCGCCACCGGGCTGACCCTGATAGGGCTGGGGTGAGGCTTGCTGCCCGTAAGGAGGCTGAGCTGACTGGCCCGACGGAGCGGATTGGTCCGGGTACGCGGCTGGGCTAGGGTTCTGCCCTTGAGAGGGCTGCTGCCCAGCCTGAGGGTAGTATCCGGTTTGACCCGGCTGGCCATAACCAGCCGGATTCTGCCCCGGATACCCCTGGTTCTGCTGGGGATCGTAGCCAGCCGGGCCATGGTGCTGCACGGTGACGTCACGGTTGCCCTTGATCGAGCCCGAGATATTGGCGATCAGCACCACCACCGGGACGATGAACATATACAGGCTGATGAAAACGTCGCGTGTCGACGGCAACGAGACATAGATGCCGTAGCCGATGAAGAGCACACCGAAAATAATGGCGGTCACCCGCTGCCCTGTCTTGAGCCGCGGCAGAAAAGCAGTAGCGAGCATGAGGATTCCGGCGATGATTAGGCCCCAGGTCATCAGGGTAATCCCGGTGTCATTGATAACAGCCCGAGCGGGCAGCGAAGCGTAGGTGGAGAGCATCGTTGATTTCCCTACATTTGTCTGAAGTGATTACAGGCAAACATTAGCGATAAAAAGTCTCAAACGCTATGGGGAATCGGATCCCGTATCTCACTCACTCGAGCTCGGCGGGCCTCAGCGGAATCAGTGGAAGAAGTGCCGCGCCCCGGTCAGGTACATCGTGACGCCCGCCGCCTGAGCAGCCGCTACGACTTCGTCGTCTCGCTTCGAGCCACCCGGCTGAACAACGGCGCGCACTCCGGCGTCCAGCAGGATCTGCAGACCGTCCGCGAAGGGGAAGAAGGCATCAGAGGCAGCCACCGCACCGCGAGCGCGTTCGATCGGATTGCCGTTCTCGTCCAGAGCCAGCGAATTCGCTCGCTCCACCGCGAGTTTGCAGGAGTCGACGCGGTTGACCTGCCCCATACCGACGCCCACTGCGGCGCCGTCATTGGCCAGCAGGATGGCATTCGACTTCACCGCCCGGATCGCCCGCCAGGCGAAGACTAGATCGGCCAAGGTCTTTTCGTCCGCGGCTTCGCCGGCGACCAGCTGCCAGTTGCTCGGATCGTCGCCTTCGGCTGCGATGGTGTCCCCCAGCTGAAGCAGCACCCCGCCGGAGACCTGCCGATATTCGGCGGGGTCGCGCCGATAGCCCTCGGGAAGCGTGAGCAGACGGATATCCTGACGCAGCTGAAGCCGCTCAAGAGCGTCGGCGTCGAAGGACGGCGCAATGATCACCTCGGTCAGCACGCCCTTAAGATTTGCCGCCAGTCCCGCCGTCACCGGACGGTTCACCGCGATCACGCCACCATAGGCGCTCATCGGGTCGCAGGCGTGCGCCCGAGCATGGGCCTCCGCCACAGGATCCGCCGAGCCGGCCGGAGCCACCGCGATGCCACAGGGGTTGGCGTGCTTGATGATCGCCACCGCAGGCTGGTCAAAATCAAAAGCCGCACGCAGAGCCGCATCGGCGTCGACGAAATTGTTGTAGCTCATCGCTTTGCCGTGCAGCTGATCCGCCTGAGCGATTCCCGGCGTCGCGGCTTTGTCCACGTAGAGTGCTGCCGCTTGGTGCGGATTCTCGCCATAGCGCAGCACCTCTGAGCGTTCCAGGGATAGCCCGGCATAGGGTGGCCAGTTGCTCTCATCGGCACCGTCGCCGAATTGGGCTGCGGTCCAGGAGGCCACAGAGTTGTCATAACTCGCGGTGTGCGCAAAAGCCGCTGCTGCGAGCTGCTGACGTTCGGTGAGCAGGAACCCTCCCTGCTGAGCAGCCCGTACTACCTCGGGGTAGCGAGCCGGGTCCACCACCACGGAGACCGAGGCGTGGTTCTTCGCCGCAGCACGCACCATGGAAGGTCCGCCGATGTCGATCTGCTCGATGACGGCGTCCTGCGCAGCGCCCGAACGAACCGTTTCGACGAAGGGGTAAAGATTGACCACGACCAGATCGAAGGCCTCAATCTGGTGATCCGTCAATTGCTGAACATGATCTTCCAGCCGCCGATCAGCCAGAATACCGGCGTGGATTCGGGGGTGCAGGGTCTTCACCCGGCCGTCGAGCATCTCGGGCGATCCGGTGATCTCCTCCACAGAGATAACGGGAATCCCCGCGCTCTGGATCCTGGCTGCCGTGGAGCCGGTGGAGACAATGCTCACCCCGGCGGCGTGCAGCCCAGTGGCTAACTCCTCCACCCCGGTTTTGTCGTAAACGGAGATCAGTGCTCGACGGATCGGGACGCGGTCAATTTCTACAGGAGTCACGGCTCAAGTTTATGTCACGACTCCGCTGCCACGTTTGCTCCGTTGTCTTCATCGACTCCCATAAGCTATGACACATGGTTGATACCCAGGCCGCCCCTGAAGAACTGAAGCGATTGGTCAACGCGGTCATCTGGCCTGGATTCAACGGCCGAACCTTGCCGGAGTGGCTCCGTGAGGAGCTGCGGGAAGGCTTGGCCGGAGTGGTCTACTTTCGGCAGAACATCGATCCGGATGACCCGGCTCAGTTGACCGCGCTCTCCGCGGAGATCCGGGCGGCCAATCCGCAAGCCGTGATCGGCGTGGATGAAGAAGGCGGCAGCGTCAGCAGGCTACAGGCCTCCGCCGGCTCAACCTTGCCCAGTGCCGCAATGCTGGGTCAGCTCGATGATGTTGACCTGACCGAAGCGGCCGGACGACAATTGGCCCGCTTGTGCCTCGCCGCCGGGATCAATCTCAATCTCGCCCCGGTCGCCGATGTGAACACCAATCCGCTCAACCCGGTGATCGGGATCCGTTCCTTCGGTTCGGACACCGAGCTAGTTGCGCGGCACAGTGCGGCTATGGTGCGCGGACTCCAGTCGCTCGGCGTCAGCGCCTGCGCTAAGCATTTCCCCGGTCATGGGGACACGGTGACCGACTCCCACCTGGGGCTGCCCCGTCTGGAACTGGAGTTGGCGGAACTCCGGGCCAAGCATCTGCCCCCGCTCAGCGCTGCGATCAGCAATGGCACTCAAGCGGTGATGACGGCGCATATCGTGGTGCCCGGTCTGGGCAGCCCGGAACAACAAGAACTGCCGGCCACCCTGAACCCGGCAGCGGGTGAGCTGCTCAGGGAGCTGGGTTTCCACGGCGTGCAGATCACCGATGCCCTCGATATGGCGGCGATCCGGGCCACCGTGGGTTCCGGCCCCGGAGCAGTGCAGGCGATGCTAGCCGGCGCGGATCTGTTGTGCCTGGGAAACCCGGATAACCCGGGCAGCAAAACAGACGAAGCGGAATATCAGGAGGTCTTCCGGGCACTCGTCTCCGCTGTCTCGGACGGCACCTTGCCGTTGAGTACGCTGCGCCGTGCCCAGCGCAAGGTGCTGACTCTCGCTCAGTGGTGCGAGAACCAGCAGGCGAAACCAACGATCCCGGAAAAAACAATCGACTGGCTGAGTCTGATCAGCCAGGCCTGTACAACGAACGCACCACAGATGCCTCGCTTAGCAGAAGGCGGGGTGCAGTTCTTCGATCTTCGCGGCACCCAGAATCTGGCCACCGGGAAGGTCGGCAATTTCTTTTCCACCGCGCTTTCCGCATACCGGCACGTCGAAGTTCGAGACAGAGAAGAACTGTTCAACCCCGCAGCGTCGAATGTTTCGTTAGTTGTGCTGGCGGATTCTCTCACCAATAGCGGGGAGCAGTTCTCCCAGCTGGAAAAACTGGCGGAGATCAGCCCGCAGGCCATCTGCATCAATGCCGGTTTAGCTCCCGGTCTGGATCCTGCAATTCGCACCCTCAACTGCTTTGACGCTTCCAGAGTCAGCGCGCAGGCTGTTGCGCAACTACTCGCCGGCTAAATTCTCGGCAGACACAGCGGGAAGAAGACCGAAGCATTCTCCCCGCTGACCTAGAACGCTTTTGGTGATGGATCTAGTGTTTGTTTTTCGGCTGTCGACGTTTACTCAGAACCAGAAGAGCCAGCACGCCCAAGATCACCGCTCCGCCGCCCGCCCAGAGTAAGGGCTCCGTGCTACTTCCGGTGTTTGCCAACGGTCCGGTGGATTTGGCTGCCTGCTCAATTGCTGGCTGGTCTTGATCGCCGAGTCCCGCTCCGCCGCTGGCTGCTTTTCCCGCGCCGGCAGTCTGAAGGGCTGCCGAGCTTCCGGCCCCAGCGGCAGAACCCGCGGCACCCGCCGCCGAACCTCCGTTAGCAGCGGGATTCGAGCCGGAATTTGCCGGATGACCTGAGCCAGGATCTACCGGTGGACTCGGCTCGGGCTTTACCGGCACAGTAATAGCTTTCGTCACTGTCATCGGAGCGTTGGAGGCATCTAATGCCGCCTCTAACGACTTATCGTCGAGCAAATAACGCTGAAAGTACTTCGTCAGATATTCCGCAGCGATTCCGCGCTGTTGTTGCTCGGTCAGTTCTTTCACCTGACCACTCCCCGCAAAGAGAGCCTGACACGTGCCCTGTGGGTTGGGGTCCGGGTGCAGAGCGTCGTCGGTCGCCTCAGGCAGCTCGCTCGACGGAGCCCACCGGGTATTAAAAAAGTTGTGGACGCCGCCGGATAAAATCACATTGCGGTATTGCGGAAGTTTCGCTTCTTTGGCCAAGCTATCGATCAGTGCGTTGCTCCCCTGTGCAACCGAATCGCAATTGCCTCCGAACATCGTGAAGGGAATCTGTGGTCCCGGAAGATCCTGGGTGTCCTCGTTGGCTGGAAAATTTCTGCCGATGAAGGACGGAGCGAGTGCTGCAACGGCTTTGAGCTGGACTCCCGCAGGCACCTCAGATAGATAGGCTTGGGAGGCTTGATTGATGACGCCGCCGCCGCCTCGTGAGTGGCCTAAAGTACCTACTCGGGTCATATCGATCCTCTGCAGATCCAATATATTGGCACCGGCCGATTTAAACGCATTGGCCAAAACGCCGGTTCCCTGAGTGGTGAATTCTTGCCATAGGCCCATCTGTTTATTGAGCAGATTCGCTCTTGTCCTTCGATTATCTCCTTGCAACTGATTGAGACCGTCAGCGGCGATACTCACCGTCGCAATACCTTTTTGAGCCAGGGATTGAGCTAGATATTCATAGCCGAGATTGCTTTTGGTCGGGGTGCTTCCCGATGGGCAAGGCCAACCGCTCACACTTGAGTAATAATCTTTTCTCGCTGCTTTCACCTCGGGTGGTAAGGGCGTACCGTCTGTCAGGAACTTTGTCGCGTTATTATCCAGGGCTCCTGGCAACCCGGCTGTATGCAGAGCATCCTGATAGCTTTTCCAGGTCGTGGAGTTGAGACAACCAATCCATGAACCGTGGAGTAAGAAGACCACGGGCACTTTGCCGTGGGCAGGCCGCGCTGGCAGATAAACCCTGCCAGCCAACTCGCTCATCCCGCCATCGCTCAGGCCCGGATCAGCAAACGCAGTTTGGCCAAGGTCATAATCAAAAGAGCTAAGACCGGCGACGTCGTTGCCAGCCGACGCAGCATGTGCGACGCTCGGGAAAACCCCGGCGAAGCCAAGACTGAGCGCGCCCAAGGCCGCGGACCATCTCAAAACTTTACCCATTAGAAACACTCCCTCAGATCGACCTCCTAGTGGACAAGGTCGACAGTCATAAATTGAGAACGATTCTCACATAACCCGAAACCCTACGGTCCTAAACATAGGTATACAAGTTGCATCGGCGCATCCACAGCAAGCCCCCAGCTGAACTGAGCCAGCCAGAGGGAAGATCTCGGGCGGCACTCAGGCACCTATCGGCCGAATGTCGCAAATTTACAAGCCTTTTAACGAGCGTGTAGATTATTTACGATGGCTGGAATAAGGACCTGGTGACCTGCATGGATAAATACACGGAGCTGCGCGCCGAGCTGGCGACTCTCACGACGGAAGCCTCCAACCCAGCACTCGACGACCTGGCAGCCATGTCCACCCTCGACCTGGTCTCCGCGATGAACCAGGAAGATCTCAAAGTCCCTCTGGCCATCGGCACCGCCGTCTCGACCATTGCGAACATCATCGATCAGCTCGTCCTGAGGATGCGGCAAGGCGGCAGATTGATCTACGTCGGAGCAGGAACCCCCGGCCGACTCGGCGTGCTGGATGCCAGCGAATGCCCGCCAACCTTCGGCACCGATCCTGGGCTGGTGGTCGGGGTGATAGCGGGCGGCGATAGCGCTCTCAAGAATGCCATTGAAAACATCGAAGACAGCGCTTCAGCCGGGTCCAGGGACATAGCAGCCTTTGACCTGAACGGCCACGACACGGTCGTCGGCATCTCAGCTTCGGGGCGCACTCCCTATGTACTCGGTGCCATCGAGACCGCGAAAGCCTCCGGCGCACTCACCGTGGGCTTCGCCTGCAATGCGAGGTCTCCGCTCGGAAATCTCGCCGAGCTAAGACTCGAGATCGAGGTAGGCCCTGAGTTCCTCACCGGCTCCACCCGGCTCAAAGCGGGCACCACGCAGAAAATGGTGCTCAATATGATCAGCACTCTCGCCATGGTGCGATTGGGCAAGACTTACCGCAATCTGATGGTCGATCTGCAGGCCGGCAATGATAAATTGCGCGCCCGCAGTGAGCGCACCGTGATCCGGGCCACCGGGGCCGACCCTCGAGCCGCCTCGGCCGCCCTGGACTCAGTGGACGGATCGGTCAAGGCAGCGATCCTGGTACTGCTCACCGGGCTCTCTCCTGCGCAGGCGGCAAGCGCCTTGGAGCGTCGAGCAGGCTTTCTGCAGGAAGCTCTCAAAGACTCCCAGCCGAGCCTCTGAAACACTCCCCCGTTTCGACTCAGACATGGCTCAAGAAGTCATGCAGGATGCGCTGCCCGGCACGCACACTGGCCACCGGGATTCGCTCATCCACTCCGTGCACCCCTTGAGGGCTCCGGCCGTCCGGATCGGCTCCGAGCGGCGAAAATCCATAGCAGGAAATGCCCAATGAGCTGAAAGCCTTGGCGTCGGTTCCGCCGCCCATGCAATACGGCACGACGACGGCGTCGGGGTCGTAACGCATGATGCTGTCGGTCATTGCGGCGAACCACGGCGAATCGATCTCCGAGCTGACAGGTGATTCGTGTGCGATGAAGCTCCTACTGATGGCGGGCCCGAGCAGCTCGTCCAGGGTGGCCAAGGTGCTCTCCTCTGCCCCGGGCACACATCGAACATCGATATCGGCCTCTGCAACCCCGGGAATCACGTTCACCTTGTAACCCGCTCGCAGCACGGTGGGGGTGGCCGAGCAGCGCACCGTCACGGCGGCCACTTCACCGGCCTCGCCCATCGCCTCGATCGCAGATCGGACGCCCTCTTCACTGCCGAGATCAGCGGTGAAGCCAAGAGCCTTCGTGGTCTGCTCCAAGTATCTGCTGACCACCGGGGTCAGTTGCAAGGGCCAGGAATAGTGCGCCACGCGATGCAAGCCATCGAGCAGGTTTCTGACCGCATTGACCTTGACCGGCCGCGATCCATGACCGGAGACACCCTCAGCCCTTACTCGCAGGTGCAGGGTGCCACGCTCCGCTGTAGCTATCGGATAAAGCCTGACGGTCGAACCGTCTGAGGCTTTCAGCAGCTGAGCCGCGCCACCAGATTCACCGATGGCAGCCTGCACCCCGGCGAAGAGTTCGGGATGCTCCGCCACCAGCCAGGCAGCCCCATAGTCACCTCGATCTTCTTCGTCGGCCACGAAAACTACCAGCACATCCCGCTGCGGTCGCTCCCCGCTGGCAGCCCACTCCAGCAAGGTGGCCAGCGTCATGGCCACCATGTCTTTCATATCGCAGGCACCCCGGCCATGAATATAGCCGTCCTTGATCAATCCGCTGAAGGGTTCAAGGCTCCATTGCTCTGCTTCCGCCGGAACCACATCCAGGTGCGCCTGCACGAGCAATCCGGGGAGTTCTCGCCGCTTTCCGGGAACTCGAAGCACTAAAGAGAGCCGTTCCGGATCAGGACCCATTAATAAAGGCTGATAACCGGCGGATTTCAGCTTTTTCGCAATGAATTCGGCGAGTCGCCTCTCCCCATTGCTCTTTCCTTCGCCAAAATTACTGGTATCGAATCGGATCAGTTCTGCGCATAGCTCAGCTGCATCCACGATCACAATAACCTCCGGGGGTTCTTTTCCTCTCCCTGAGACTATAGGGTTCTGGTAAGTAATTTCCACCGCTATTAACAATTTTGTAATTTATTTACCTTAAGCTCGATACGATTCATATGACGGCTCGACTAAGGATCCAAGGGGTTCACCGAATGAAGAAGATCACCGTGAAACGCTGGACGGCGGGCCTGCTCAGCGCCGCTCTCATCCTCACCCCAGCGGCCATCAGCGCACCGGCTGCCAGCGCAGATAGCGCCGTTTCAGATGGCTCCGGAACCAACCTTAAGCTCGCGCTGATCGGCGATATCGATTCACTCAACCCTTTCATCTCCATCACCGCCACCGGGACCAATATTTTGACTCTGCAGTACCAGAACCTGGTCGCCTGGGGCGTGGACAATGAGCCGGTCGGCGGACTGTCTGATAAGTGGGAGCACAGCGCGGACGGCAAGACCTGGACTTTCCATATGCCCTCCGATCGCAAGTGGTCCGATGGCGAGCCGATCACCGCTGACGACGCCGTCTGGACCTTCAACGCGATCAAAAACAATGCGAAGCTCAAGCAGGCTAATGGTGCCCTGGTAGCCAACGTGAAGAGCGTGGAAGCCAAAGATTCCGAGAACCTGGTGATGACGCTCAATAATGTACAAGCCCCCAACCCGGGTGGCGATTTACCGATTATGCCCCAGCACATCTGGTCCAAGCAGTCCGATCCGACAACCTACGCCAATGACAAGGACACCGTGGGCTCTGGCCCCTTCGTGATCAGCAACTACGATAAAGCCGCCGGTGTGACGATGAAGGCCAACCCTTATTTCTGGAAGGGTAAGGCCAAGGTTGACGGGATCATCTGGGCCCCCTATCAGAACAGCGACGCCGCCGTGCAGGCGCTCAAGAACGGTGAGATCGACGTCGTGGGCAGATTGACGCCGGCTCAGTTCGAGTCCCTCAAAGGCCAAGCTGGCATCACCACCAACGCTGGCCAAGGCCGCCGTTACAACGCGATAGGCATTAACCTCGGAACTAAATCCAAGGACGGCAAGCTGCTCGGTGACGGCAACCCCGCCCTGCAGGACGTGAACCTGCGCCGGGCCATTGTGATGGCGATGGACAATAAGACCCTGCTGGAAAAAGTCCTGCAGGGCCTGGGCACCCAGGGCACCGGCGAAGTGCCGGCGGCTTATTCGCTCTACCACTGGGACATTAATCCCGCCGATCTGCCGCTCAAGTTCGACCCAGACGCCGCCAATAAGCTGCTCGATGAGAACGGCTACACCAAGGGCGCCGACGGCATCCGGCGAGATAAGACCGGAAAGCCGCTCAAGCTGCGCCTGCTGGGCCGGAACACCGATCCGACGCATCAGCAGATCGCTGACTACCTCAAGCCGTGGCTGAAGAATATCGGCATCGATGTGGTGACCACGATGAAATCCAACGCTCAGGTCAACGATGATTCCGGCAAGGGAAACTTCGATCTGTACTTCACCGGCTGGGGCATCGGGCCGGATCCGGACTACCAGCTCTCGATCAACCAGTGCTCCTCGCTGCCGGATTCCGACGGCAGTAACAACACCACGGAGAACGGGCTGTGCGATCCCAAGTTCGATGAGCTCTACAAGCAACAGCACGCCGAATTGGATCAGGCCAAGCGCAGCGATCTGGTCAAGCAAGCGCAGCAGCTGATCTACAACGCCGCGGTGAACAATGTGCTGTACTACGCCAATTCGCTGGAGGCCTATCGTTCGGATAAGTTCCAGCCCTTCACCACTCAGCCGTCAAAGGGCGGTGTGATCACCGAGCAGAATGGCCCGTGGGGTTACTACAGCGCCACTCCAATCAATTCGGCGAGCGCTTCCGACGCGGGCTTCAACTGGGCCTGGGTGATCATTCCGGTGGTGGTTGTGGTGTTGGCGCTGATCGCCTTCCTGCTCTTCCGCCGTCGTAGCACTACTGCCGACGACCGGGAGTGATCTTTGGCCTTGCCGCTGGTCGATGAGGCCAGCATTGCAGCGGATCTCGACGAACCCCGCAAGGGGTCGTCGTGGCCACGCTACCTGGCTTTCAAAGCGGGCGGCACCCTCATCTCTCTGGTGATGGTGGTGATTCTGGGCTTCTTCGCCTTCAGAATTCTCGGTGATCCGGTCAACTCGCTCACCAAAGGCCGGAACGTCACGGCTGAGCAGAAGGAAATCCTGATCAAGCAGTACGGCCTAGACCAACCGCTGCTAGGCCAGTTCTGGCACTATCTGACTGATTTAGCCCAGGGCAGACTGGGCGATTCCTACTACTTCAGCAAACCCGTCTCCAGCCTGATCCTGGAGGGCCTCGGGCCGACGCTACTGCTCACCGGAAGCGCGGCGCTAATCTCCATCGTGCTGGGGCTCTGGCTCGGTCAGCGGGCGGCTTGGAAGCACGGCAGTGGCTTCGATCGCAGTCAGACCGGAATCGCCCTGGTCTTCTGGTCCGTGCCGACGTTCTGGTTGGGGCTGCTAGTGCTGCTGCTGTTCGCCGGGGTACTGCACTGGTTCCCGACCGGCGGCATGGTGACGGCGGGGAGTC
Organism: Psychromicrobium ferritrahens; assembly: GCF_043789415.1. Lineage (NCBI taxonomy): Bacteria > Bacillati > Actinomycetota > Actinomycetes > Micrococcales > Micrococcaceae > Psychromicrobium > Psychromicrobium ferritrahens. The sequence continues at coordinate 224,743 of NZ_JBDLLW010000003.1, forward strand.
AGTTCACTGGCCTGGCTTACCTCTGGGATGTGCTGCGTCATATGGTGCTGCCGGTGCTCACCATGGTCGCCGTGGTCTATGCGCAGTATCTGATGGTGATGCGCGCTTCGCTGCTCGAGGAGATGTCCTCGGATTACCTGGTGACGGCCCGGGCCAAAGGCCTGCGTGAGGATCAGGTACGACGTCGGCACGCGGTTCCCAATGCGCTCTTGCCCACTGTGACGCTGATCTTCCTCACCATGGGCGGCCTGGTAGCCGGTGCGGTCACGGTGGAAACCGTCTTCTCCTGGCCCGGGCTCGGACTGCTGACCTTCAAGGGCCTCTCCACGCCCGATCTGCCCTTATTGCAAGGGACCTTCGTAGTGTTCTCCTCGATTGTGATCCTGACGAACTTCTTTGCGGATATCGTCTATCGATTGCTCGACCCGAGGCTGCGTGCCGGATGAGCACCTCGATCAGCAGGCTCAGTGTCGCCCAAGCTCGGCGGGTGCAGCGCAGCAAAGAGATCTGGCGAGAGTTCTCCGCGAACCGCGCAGGGCTGATCGGCCTGATCGGCCTGCTGCTGGTGATCGGATTGGCTCTGCTGGCACCGCTGCTGGCTCCGGCTGAGACCTTGGACGTCACCAGAATCACCTCCCCCCAGAATCAAGCTCCCAGCTGGGCCAATCCGCTCGGCACCGATCCGGCCGGCCGCTCAGTGCTGGCAATGTTGATCTGGGGCGCCCGGATCTCGCTGCTGGTCGGCTTCTGCGCCACCGTGGTCTCCATGGTGATCGGCACTTTGATGGGAATGGCCGCCGGTCACTTCCCCGGCATCGTGCAAGCGGTGTTCATGCGGATCATCGATTTCTTCCTGGTGCTGCCCGGGCTCGTGCTGGCCATCGTGCTGTCGCTGGTGATCGGTCCCGGCGCTTTCACCATTATCCTGGCGATCGGCGTCACGTCCTGGGCCGGTACGGCTCGCCTGGTGCGCTCGCAAACGCTTACCGTGGAAGCGCGTCCTTATATCGAACGGAGCTGGGCACTCGGCGCCTCGCACTGGCACATCATCGCTAAGCACGTGCTGCCGGCCGTTTTGCCCCTCGTGCTGGCTAATACCACCTTGACCGTGGGATCGGCGGTGATCGCCGAATCGACCCTTTCCTTCTTAGGGCTGGGTGATCCGGGCAGTATCTCCTGGGGGTCGATGCTGAAATCTGCTCTCGACACCGGTGCCGCGACCGCCGGTTTCTGGTGGTTCATTCTGCCGCCAGGAATTGCCATCGTGCTGGTCGTGCTGTGTTTCACCCTGGTCGGCCGCGCTTTGGAATCCGTGATCAATCCCACCTTGCGAGGCCGCTGATGCTCGGCTTGACCTTTACCGACTTCACCGTGAATTACCGGACTCACACCGAGAACGGCCCCGGACAGCTCACCGCGGTGGACGGCGTCACCCTACAGATCCCGCCGGGCTCCACGGTGGGCCTCGCCGGGGAATCAGGCTGCGGAAAGTCCACCCTAGCGATGTCGGTGCTGCGGCTGTTGCCGGCCAACGCCACCCTCAGCGGAAGCGTCAAGCTCGGAGACGACGATATTGGCGAGTTGAGCTGGGGCAAGCTTCGTGCGGTGCGCTGGACCCAAGCTTCCATTGTCTTTCAGGGTGCCATGCACTCGCTCAATCCGGTGCGAAAGGTAGCTGAGCAAATCGCTGAGCCATTGCTCATCCATGCCAAGCAGCTGGACAGCAAATATCGCGAGGACTCCGCTCGTCAGGCCCGGGTCAAGGAACTCCTGGAACTGGTCGATCTTCCGGTGAGCAAAGGGGCCAGCTACCCTCATGAGCTTTCCGGCGGCCAGAAGCAACGAGTGATGATCGCGATGGCGCTGGCCTGCGATCCCGAATTGATTATCGCCGATGAGCCAACCACCGCCCTAGACGTCGTGGTGCAGGCTCAGGTGCTGAATGTGCTCAAGGAATTGGTGACCTCGCGGCATCTTTCCCTGGTGATGATCAGCCATGACCTCTCGGTACTCGCCGCCACCTGCGAAAGAATAGTGGTGATGCAACACGGCAAGATCGTCGAAGACGGTCCCTCTGCTGAAGTGATGAAGCATCCGCAGCACCCGCATACCCAAGCCCTGGCTTCCGCTTTTCCGCTGATCGGAGACCCAGCTTCACGCCGCAAGCTACCGGGGTACAGTGCCCCTCCGACGAGCGAGGAGGACGCCAACCGGGAGACCGTGCTGGAGGCCAAGAATCTTTCGGTGATCTTCGGCGGTCGCGGCACGGTCCGGGCGGTGAACAAGGTCGATCTGAGCTGCAAACAGGGCGAGATCGTCGCCTTGGTCGGCCAATCGGGCTCGGGGAAGACCACCCTGGCCAGGACGCTGCTGGGCCTGCAGCGCCCCACCCAGGGCGAGGTGCTGTTCCGCGGCCAGCCGCTGGATCATCACCGCAAGGCCCTCAAGGCCTACCGGAAGTCGGTGCAATTCGTTCTGCAGGACCCCAGCGCCGCGCTGAATCCCAAGCATTCGGTCTACGAGGCGGTAGCTGAGGGCCCGCGATTGCACAGGCTGCCGGGCGATGAACGCGAGATCGTCGGTGCCGCCCTGCGCAAGGCCGAGCTGCATCCGGCGGAACGCTATTTCTCCGCCATCCCGCAAGAACTCTCCGGCGGTCAGCGGCAGCGCGTGGTGATCGCCGGAGCGCTCGCTCTGGATCCGGAATTCCTGGTCGCCGACGAGCCGGTGGCCAGCCTGGATGCCTCGGTACGAGCCGAGATTCTGGCTTTGCTGCTGCGGCTGCGCTGCGAACTAGGGCTCGGCGCCTTGGTGATCACCCATGATCTGGGCCTCGCCTGGAACATCGCGGACCGCGTCGTGGTGATGTACCAAGGAGAAATCGTGGAACAAGGTGCTGTGGAGGACGTGTTATTGAATCCGCAGCACGAGTACACCCGGACCTTGCTGAGCGTGGTGCCCACCAATAATACGATGCGCACGAGCGACTCGGATCTGCTTTGAACTCGCTGGGGGCCTTGCAAACGGGTGATCGGGTTGCCTTGCTCTCCGTCTCCGGGCCACCGGCGTCCGAGCTCCTGGAGCGCGCTCAAACGCTCCTCGAATCATGGGGACTGCGGGTGGTCATCGGCGACCATCTGCAGAGCCCGCATCCCCGGGTGAATTATCTGGCCGGCCCCGATCAGGGCCGCGCCGATGATCTGCAAAAAGCCTGGCTCGATCCGCAGATCGCCGGGATCTTCCTCGCCCGGGGAGGGTACGGCGCCGTCCGAGTGCTCGATCTCCTGGACCTGTCCGCACTACGGGCTGCCAGACCAAAACCTCTCTTCGGTTCCTCAGATGTCACGGCGATCCATGAGTTCTGGCAGCAGCAGTTCGGCCTTCCCACGTGGTTCGCTCCGATGGTTGCCACCCGTGATCTACTGGACGATCCGATTTCCACCGAACGACTCCGGCAAGCCATTTTCACCCCGTACAGCGGCCGGAGCTTCAGTTCACCAGGGGCCGAATCCCTCGTCCGCGGCAGCGCACGGGGCACTCTGACGGGAGGCAATCTCAGCCTGCTCTGCATGACGATGGGAGCGCACGGCGAGCGAAAGCTCTCGAACACCGGAAAGATCGGGCTGCTAGAAGAAGTCAACGAGGAAACATACAAAATCGATGGCTACCTGCAGAACTTGCTGCGGGCGGGCTGGTTCGACGGGATGAGTGGGCTTGCCCTTGGTTCGTGGAAGAATTGCGCTGAGCTCAGTGAAGTCAGGGCGTTATGCGAGGAGCTGCTCAGCCCGCTGGGAATCCCGATCATCTGGGAGCTGGGTTTTGGGCACGGCCCGGCGGCGCATAGTCTGCCCCTCGGACTGGCTGCGCAATTGATCGCCGACGACAATCCCAGATTGGTGATGGACTAATGCAATCCCTCAGAGCGGATCTAGAAGAGCTGCTGAATCGAGCGGTCGCTGAACGGATCGCACCTTCAGCTGTTTGCGCCGTGGCTATCGATGGTAAAGCGTTAACACCCATCGTGGTCGGTGATGCCGTAAGTTTTGACGACGCCGGTCAGCCGCTTCCAGTGCATGCCCGGATTAAGGCAGAGCCTAGCACTCTCTACGATCTGGCCTCGATCACTAAAATCTTCTCCGCTCTGACGGTGCTCAGCTTGGTCGATGAGGGTCGGCTCGAATTAGGTGAACCGATAGGACGCTTCCTGCCGGAATATCGAACACCGGCTAAGGACCGCGTCACGCTGTGGCATTTACTCACCCACACCTCCGGGTTACCCGCAACGTGGGAAGGCTGGCGACATGCGCTGGGGTCGGGTCGCGGATTCAACCGCGCAGATCTGGTCGCTGATCTGCTGCACACCGAACTGGACCAGCCACCGGGCATCGAGTTCGAATACTCTTGCGCCGGTTACAACACCATGATGGTGCTCGCGGAGGTGATCACCGGAACACACTGGGCTGAACTCGTCCAAGAACGGGTCTTAGCGCACCTCGCAACTCAGGAACTCACCGGCAGCCCCCGGCTCGAGCACACCGCGGCCACCGAATACCAGCCGGAATGGGGCCGCGGCATGGTGCGCGGCGTGGTCCACGATGAAGCAGCCTGGGCGCTGAGCAGTCACCGTGAGAGCGGGTTGACTGGAAACGCCGGAATGTTCGGCAGCGTCCAGGGCGTCTTAGCGTTCGGCGAGTCACTGAGAATGGGCTCACCAGGCATTCTTTCCCCGGAACTCGCAGCCGAAATGTGGCGGACCCAGCTGACGCCGGAGTTGATCACCCACAGCGAGCTGGACTTCCAGTACGGTTTGGGGCTGGGCATAGCCCAGCGCAGCTGGGTCGGCAATCATCCCGAAGCCCGGGGGCACAATGGCTTCACCGGTACTTCTCTGCTGGTCGACAAGACCACAAAACTGAGCATTGTCTTACTCACCAATCGAGTTCATCCCCGTCGTGAGCTCAGCGATGTCCAGGCCTTACGACAGATGGTTTCAAACCTGGTCTATGATTCCCTGGAGCATCATGCCGGTCAGCTCTGATTACAGCGACGGCACCCCGCTGATTGCCTATTGCCTGACCACGTTGGACGGCGAGGTACTGGCCCAGCGGAATGCCGATACGCATTTTTACTCGGCGAGCACCATCAAGCTGGCCGTTCTGGTAGCGGCATTGCACGCCGTCGAACGAGGAGCGCTGCGACTCGATCAGCCCTTCGCTTCGACTCATACCTTTAACAGTCGGCTCGGCGGAACCTTCTCCTTCGATCCTGATGAGTACGACGACGGAATGGCTCCCGAAGGAGCCTCGATGAGCCTGCAGGAACTGCTCGGCCGGATGATTTCTGTCTCCTCGAATGAGGCGACGAACCTGCTGGTCGAGGCACTGGGTTTTCCCGCGGTGATGGAGGCACTCCGCCGTTGCGGGGCGAACGATTCGACGATGGAGCGGCTGATCGGTGATCTCGCGGCCCTGCAACGAGGGTTCAGCCACCAGATCACGGCAGCGGATCTGTGCAAGATCATGTCGTTCATCGTCTCCGGTCGAGCGGCCGGGCCGCAGAACACCGCCCTCGCCGTGAACTGGTTACGCGAGCAGCGGTACCCGGTGATCGGTGAAGAACTGAAGGAGATGAATAGTGCCCTCGACTGGGGTTCGAAATCCGGCTGGGTCACGGGCATCCAGCACGACGTGGCTTTCGTGATCCCCCGCGAGGCCGCGCCCGGTGAGGGTTATCTGCTGGCGATCTGCACCAGGGCTCTCGCGGATCCCGAGGCGGCCGAGACGATTCGCGCCCTGAGCAGGGCACTATTGCCCTTGTAGGCCGATGATTCCCAGACCCGGTCGATCGGGAAGCGAGATCTCAGGCCCCGCATAAGCGACTCCGCCGAGCACCGGGGATTCTCGCAACCACAGACCGCCATCGAGGTCTTGTGCTCGCTGCGGCAGCACGGTGGCCAAGGACGCCGCGGCTGAGATACCGACCTGACTCTCCAGCATGCAACCGATCACCACCTCCAGCCCTTCGTTGCGGGCATAGTTCAGCAATTCCAGAGCCGCACTCAGGCCTCCTGTTTTAGCCAGCTTGATATTGACCATAGAAGCAGCCCCTAGTCGCAGCAGCTCCTGCAGATCATTCAGGCTCCAGAGGCTCTCATCCGCCATAATGGGTGTCTCCACCGCCTGATTCACCCGAGCCAAGCCGGCGAGGTCGGCAGCAGCGACCGGCTGTTCGACAAAGCTGAGGTTGACTCCGGCGTCTTCAAGCTCACGGATCACCCTGATCGCCTCCTGCGGTTGGAACGCCTGATTGGCATCCGCCCGGAGCATCACCCGCGGGCCCACCGCAGCACGGAGGGCCCGCAGGGCTGCGACGGCATCGTGTTCCGCGCCGATTTTGACTTTCAGGCAGTCGAATCCCTGTTCAAGATGCTCCAGTGCCTTGGCTACCGACTCGGCTCCGGCAGCCACCGAAAGCGTCATATCGGTCTGCACCGTCAAGCCCTGCCCACCCAGTCGGGCGGCCAGCGAAACCCCCGCTGCTTGGGCCAGAAGATCATGCAGCGCACAGTCCAGCGCCGACCTGATCGCCGCCGGTTCCGGGCTGTGCTGCACCGCAGCCAGCGCCTCTTCCAGGCTCTTCGTCGCAAACAGCAGCGCCCGCAGAGGTCCATCAAGACTCCGGATGCTCGCCTCGGCGGAGACTCCGGTTACTTTGCTCATCGGGGTCTCCCCCCAGCCGCTGCGGCCGTGCTGATCCGTCAAGCGAACCAGCACGGTCTCCAGCTCGTGGGCGCTTCGCACTGACGTCTTAAAAGAGTTCCGCAGCGGAACCCGTAGTCGATGGATGCTCAGTGAACTGAGCACTGATGGCTGTGAGACTATGCGGAATACCCCTTCGGTGGAATCAAGCTGGCCAGTTGCTCGAAACTCAACCAGTAGTGGTTATAACCACTGAAATTCGCAGGATCGGCAATATAGACCTGTCGGTTATCCGGGTTGTAGCCGATCACCGTGAAGTAATGATAAATCGTCTGATTCGAAGGGTACCCTGGCGGCTGGTTACCGGGAGGCGCAACAATATTGGCCACAATCGGGTAATTATTATTGATGTCCAGCACAATATCGTTCCACAGCAGATTCTTCTGAGCCTGAGTTGGTGGATCATTGGGCATATTCTTCGTCTCATACCAGCCCGTGCCCAGATAGTTGTTCAGCACTCCAGTGACCTGGCCGATGTAGTCGGTGCCATTGACTGTGGTGCCGAGAGCGTTGGCGAGCGTCTGCTGGCTGGGTGGTGAGATCCGCGCCGAAAGCGCGATTCTGGTGGCCGCCGGACCGCACCAATAACCGGTGGCCTGTGCCTGGTACTCGTGATTGAGAACTCGCGAGTTATCGGCTTGAGCAGGAGCGGCTGCGGCCAGCGTGGCCACGGACCCCGCAGCTACTGCGAGAGCGGAACCAACACCTGTTTTCAGCAACGTTCGTCGATCTAGATCGATGGTCATCTTGTTCCTCACTGATTGGACGTATCCCATGACCTCATACAGCGATGCGTTGCTAATCTACCTTCCGTGACAATAAGTGGTCAATAATTTTCATGGAGATTCTTTCGACACCTCGCTAAAAGTTTTATTGCACTGAGGGTCACTTCATATAACAACCCCGCATTCCAAAATCTTGGCGGTAGATTAAGAGATGACCACTGTGCCGCTATAGTTGGGTACTTGGCGAAAGGAAGCACTTGAGTATTCAGTCGACAATCTTGGCGGCAAAAAATACCTTCTCCCCGTCAATGGCGCGAGTTGCCGAGGCAGTGCTGAGCAACCCCCGTTTGGTCTTGGAGAAAACCATCACCGAGCTGGCTAGACACTGCAAGACCTCGGAAACCACTGTGGTGCGTTTTTGCCGAGGCGTTGGCCTTTCCGGATACGTGCAATTGCGGTTCGAACTGGCCACCGAAATTGGCCGGGAAGCCGCACAGTTCAGTGCCGGAGTGGGCCATGGCGCGGATCTCAATTCGGGCAATACCCTGGTGGACACGGTGAGCAGAATCGCCTTCGCCGAGGTGATGAGCATCGAAGAGACAGTCAGCAATCTCGATATGGAATCGTTGGCCGCGGTGATCGACAGCCTTGATCGAGCCTGCTCGATTCTGCTCTTCGGCATCGGTGCGAGCAATCTGGGAGCACAGGATCTTCGGCGCAAACTCCAGCGCATCGGTCGAATGGCGATGGACTTCTCCGATCCGCACGATGCGGTTTCCTCGGCCTCACTGCTCAGCAGCCATGATGTTGCCATCGGTTTTTCACACAACGGCAATACCTACGAGACCATCGAGTTCCTCGAGGCCGCCAAAGCGGTCGGCGCAGTCACCGTGGGCATCACCAATGTGGGCTCATCCGCTCTCGCCACAACAGCTGACCGGGTATTGCTCACTTCTGCGCGGGAAACCACTTTCCGCGCCGGAGCGATGGCCAGCCGGATCGCACAGTTGGCCATGGTGGACTTCATCTTCACCGGAGTCGCCGAGCGGAGCTACGACTCGTCGGTGGCCGCGCTTAAGACCACCTTCAATTCCGTGACTCCCCTGAAACGGAATCGCAGTAAAACTTCCTAAGCACAGAATTGGTTTCAAATTACCTTTTCTAAGAATTCTGGTAAATTTTTTCCAAAATCTCTGGTGCTCAAGAATCTCTCGGAGTGTACTGGTGTGGACGGTTTCCTCGCACCTTTCGTAACCTCCGTCAGAAAGGCACCGAAGCTATGTTCAAACTCTCCCGATTTCGCGCGCTATCCCTGATTGCCCCCTTGGCGCTCAGCGTGGGCCTGGTAGCAGCCACTTCGCTCCCGGCTCAGGCTGTGCCCACCGGACCAGCGGGTATCGACGTCGCTAGCCATCAGGGCAACGTGAACTGGACAGCGGTTAAAAACGCCGGAGTGAAGTGGGCTTATGTGAAAGCCACCGAAGGAAATTATTATAAAAATCCTTATTTCGCTCAGCAGTACAACGGGGCTTATAACGTGGGCCTGATTCGCGGCGCTTATACTTTCGCCACCCCGAATGACTCCTCGGGCGCCAACCAAGCGAATTATCTGGTGGACAACGGTGGCGGCTGGAGTTCAGACGGCAAGACGCTGCCTCCTATGCTGGATATCGAAGCCAACCCCTATGGCGCCACCTGCTACGGGCTGAGCCAGGCCCAGATGGTGTCCTGGCTGCACGACTTCGTGAACACCGTGCACGCCCGCACCGGGCGCTACCCCACCATCTACACCGCCACCAGCTGGTGGACGCAGTGCACCGGGAACAACGCGGGATTCGGGAACAGTGCGCTCTTCCTGGCCCGTTGGGCGAGTTCCCCAGGAACCCTGCCGGCTAGCTGGGACTACCTGACCTTCTGGCAGTACGCCGACAGCGGCCCGCTACCTCCGGGCGGAGATCAGGATCTCTTCAACGGCTCCTCGGCCGGGCTCCTGGCGTACGCCAACGGACACCCCTGAACCGGCTAGTTCCCGCCCTGTAGCAGCTAACGTCGTTGTGAAGCCTTCAGAACGACGTTAGCTGTCGCAGCGTTTCGATCAGCAGCTCTCGCTCGGCGATTTTGATCCGCTCATGCAGGCTCTCCTCGGAATCACCTTCCAGCACCTCGACCGCGCGCTGCGCAATGATCGGGCCGGTGTCCACTCCAGCGTCGGCGTACATGACGGTGCAGCCGGTCACTTTAACACCGTAGGCCAGTGCATCTCGCACACCGTGCGCTCCCGGGAAGGCCGGTAAAAGCGCGGGGTGGGTGTTCAGATAGCGGTTCGGGAAAGCTTCGATGAATTTCGCCCCGACGATCCTCATGAAACCGGAAGAGACCACATAATCTGGCTGGTAGGAACGCACTTTGTCCAGTAGTGCGGCGTCCCAATCTGAGCGCTCTTCAAAAGCCTTGAAGTCCACCACGAAGGTATCGATGCCCGCCGCAGCAGACCGTTCCACCCCGTAGGTTCCCGGCCGATCCGCGCCCACCGCGGCAATCGTCAGCTCAAGCGAACCGCTTGCCACGGCGTCGATCACCGCCTGCAGATTAGAACCGGTTCCGGAGACCAAGACAACTATGCGCATACCTCGAATCCTATGACTCATCGAGGGCTTCGTCGTCTTCGTAAAAATCCGCTCTCTGCCGGGCGCCTTCTAGCCAAGGCCCTACCGCATAGCCGATCACCACTCCGATACCCACCTCGCAGGCAACCCAGAGCGCTGTGCTCAGCGGGTTGGGGCCTAGAACCGTCAGCCTGCCGATTCCCGCCGAACCGCCGGAAAGCCAGGCCAGCACAGCTGCCAGCAATCCAGCGACGAGCCCGACGATAGCGGCCAGGGCGAGAGTGGACGCCGTTGCACTGAACCAGCGCTGCCGAACTTTGATCGACAGCCATTCGTCGAAGTGATTCTCCCCTTCTCGCAGGAACCACCAGCCCGCCAGCAGCCCCGCGAGCACAGGAATAGCCAGGGCGACCACCCCCCAGCTGAGCTGCCCCACCGGGAGCGCACCCAGCAAGGGGATCGCGGGCACCGGCGGAACCACTGTACCCAGCGGTCCCACACTGGACCCGACGCCGACCGCGAAACCTGGGCCCGCATTCCAAGCCATGGTCCAGACTGCGAGGTTCGGGAAGTAGCCCAGCTGCGCCAAGGTGAGCACGGCGTCACCCATCGGCCCCGCTTTGAGTCCTTGGTAAACGGAGACCACATCGGCCCAGTGCACCGCTAGATTGATCGCGAAAACCAGAGCGGAGATGCCCATCAGTACGATCACCGCCAAAAAAGCTGCTCGGACGGCGGACCATAAGTAGGAGCCGGTCCAGCGTGATTGCTGGCTTACCCTGGCCATTCGTTCCGCCGCGTCGACACCGATCAGCCTGCCCCAGGAACCGGCTTCCCGCCGGGCACCAACAACTAGTCCCAGGGCCACCGGGATGAGCGGGATCAGGGTAGCGGCGGGCAATGCGGCCGAGGCGTTCTGAGTATTGCAGATATAACCGGTGGCGAGTCCGAAGACGCCATAGATCAGCAACGCCCCAAGCAAAGCCTGCCAGAGCTGATCCGCATATGAAGCTCTCGCCAGCCGTCTGCCAGCCCGCCAGCCGAAGAAAAACGGAATCAGGGTGAGCCCAAAAGGTATCAGACTGAGCGATCCGCTCTGCAGATCACCCGACGAAGCGCCGGTCAGCACATTGAGCTGTAAGGGCACCCCGTGGATCAGCAGCCAGGCCTGACCGGCCAGCCTGGCGGCGGCGTCGAAGGGCTGGTTTCCGAAACCACCGGAGAAATAGACAGCGGCCACCGGCAGGATCACCAACAGCGCGACAATGATGGCCAGTTGAGCCGATTCGAGAACCCCCTGCAGCCACAGAGGCATGGGAATGCCGCGTTGACCGCTCTGGCCTCTTGTCAGTTTCATCAAAACCATGCTGCCATGTTTGGCGGCGCTCTCCCACGGACCTCGCCGCTGGAGGGGCTATTTCCTCATGTTAACGATGCTCCTGCCGCTTCTTCACGAGTCGGCTCTCAGATGACTATGCTGGGTGGACGTTGAAAGCGGCGAACAGGAGCATAGCGATGAGCTGGTTGAACAAGACGAAGACGCCCACTGCGGTAGCCGCCCTGGGCGCGCTCTTAGCCCTTGGCCTGGTTGCCTGCAGCCCGGAGGCCTCCGATAGCAGCAGCGGTAACCCGAGCAGCTCCGGCTCACAGTACGACGATCTGATCAACGCCGGCGCCACCGCGGACGACGCCACCATCTCAGCGAACCAGTGGGCGAGCCAGATCAAGAAGAACGGTGTGCTGCACGTCGGCGGGACCCAGACATCGCAGCTGTTCAGCCTGCTGGACCCGGCGAAGGGCAAGGCCATCGGCTTTGACGCAGGTCTGAGTCAGCTGCTGGCCAAGTACATCCTGGGCAAGCCGGAGACCAAATTGGATCAGGTGACCGTTGACACCCGTGAGGATCTACTGGCCAATAAGAGCGTCGATGCGATTTTCGCCACCTACTCGATCACTCCCAAGCGGCAGGAGCGAGTGGATTTCGCGGGGCCTTATTACTCTTCACAGGCCGCGATCCTGGTGAAATCGACGAATGACAGCATTAAGTCGCTGGCCGATCTGACCGGCAAGACGGTGGCCACCCAGGCCTCCTCCACCGGTGTGACACTGCTCGAGAAAGAAGCCCCGCAGGCCAAGATCCTGGCTCTGCCGGATCATGCTCAGGCCTTGGCCTCCGTGCAACAGGGCCGAGCCGATGCTTATGTGATCGATCAGACCCTTCTGCTCAACGCGATCACCGCCAATAAGGACGTCAAGATCGTCGGTGACCCCTTCGGCCCCAAGGACAACTACGGCATCGGCCTGACCAAAGGCACGGACGCCAAGGCTTTCGTCAACGAATGGCTAAAGAAGATCATCGCGGACGGCACCTGGAAGAAACTCTGGCTAGCCACCATAGGTGACAAGACCGGAACCACCGAAGCTCCAGTGCCTCCCACCGTGGAGTAAACCGTGCAGGTTCTGTTCACCCAGTACGCGGGGAACTTCGGTCAGGGGCTGTGGCTCACCGCTCAGCTGACCGTTCTCGGCTTCCTGGGAGCCATAGTGCTCGGCGCGGTGCTCGCCACTTTCCGGGTCAGCCCGGTGCGCTATTTGCGAGGCGTCGGACTGGTCTACGTGGAGATCTTCCGCAATGTCCCACTGGTCTCCTTGCTCATCCTGATGATCTACGGCTTACCGGAGATCGGCGTCACCATCGACTATCTGCCCTCGGTGATCCTGGCGATGATCTTGGTGGGCGCGGCCTTCGGCTGCGAGGTATTCCGGACCGGCATCAATGCCATCCCGCCGGGGCAGATCGAGGCTGCGCGGGCCATCGGGCTCAATTTCTTCGGCGTCTTGAAGGAAGTGGTCTTTCCCCAGGCGGTCCGTTCCATGGTGCAGCCGCTGGTGACCCTGTTCATCGGCGTACTGCTCTCTTCTTCCTTGGCCGGGGTGGTCGGCGTGATGGATCTGACCGCGCAGGTGAGTTTCATCAATAACAAAGAAGCTCTCGGGCTCACCACCTTCCTGGTGGCCGCGGTGATCTATGCGACGATTGCGCTCGGCGCCGGGGCGATCGGTTCACGACTCGAAGTGAAGTTCCGGGTGCAACGATGAGCGCGCTTTTCGATGCCCCGGGGCCCAGGGCGCGACGTCGAGTCCGCTGGCTGACCGCGATCAGCATCCTGCTGACCCTCACGCTGTTGGTGCTGGCCTATGCTCAGTTCTATCGCAGCGGGCAGCTGGCACCCTCCAAGTGGGCGGAATTCAGGACTTCCAGCAGCTGGTCGTACTTGCTGAGCGCACTGGGCAACACCGCACTGGCCGCGCTGGGGGCAGCGGTGATCGCCTTGCCGCTCGGCCTGTTCCTGGCACTGGGCAGGCTGTCGAAAGCGAAGTTCCTGCGCTGGCCGTGCACCGCGGTGATCGAGTTCCTGCGTGCCGTGCCACTGCTGCTCATCATCTATATCTTCATGTCCGGGTTACCCAACTACGGGGTGAACCCCGATGTGTTCTGGAAGCTGGTGATTCCGATCGGCATCTGCTCGGGTGCCACCATCGCCGAGGTTTTCCGAGCCGGGGTGCTCGCTCTGCCCAAGGGACAGAACGAGGCCGCCATCGCACTCGGCCTGTCCAAAGCTCAGGCTCTGCGGATCATCGTACTGCCGCAAGCCGTTCGCATCGTGCTGCCGGCACTGATCGCCCAGGTGGTGATCCTGCTCAAAGACACCACCCTGGGCTATGTGGTTTCTTATGGCGAACTGCAACAGGCCAGCAGCGTTCTGGTGGCCTCCACCGGCCACTTGGTGCAGACCTACCTGATCGTCACGGTGATCTACATCGGCCTGAACATCCTGATCTCGCAGGCCGCCTCAGCGATTGATCGCAGGCTCTCCAGACGCCGAGCGGGCAACCGAAGCCTAACTACTGAAGCGATGACCTAGTCCAAGCCGGGGGCCGACGATTCTGGCAATTAGCTCCGGCAAGCACTAAGTTCGAGACTACGACGACCGAAAGAGGAGAAACAGCAATGGCAATCAGGCTGAGTCATCTGGCACTGCGTTTAGCGAGCGGCGCTTTTATTCTCAATTCCGGCGTGGGTAAACTCAATCTCGACGCCGAGCATGCTGGGCAACTGCAAAAACTGGCGCTCAATGCCTTCCCCCAGCTGGCGGATCTGGAAGCCGAGAAATTCGGTAAGCTGCTCAGCTACAGCGAGGTGGGGCTGGGCGCTTCGCTGCTCACCCCCTTCCTGCCGAGCAGGCTCGTCGGCTTGGCGCTCACCGCTTTTGCCGGGTCGATGGTCTATCTGTATTTGAAAACCCCTGGAATGACCGAAGCCGACGGCATCCGGCCCACCCAGCAAGGCACCGCGCTCGCCAAAGACATCTGGCTACTGGCCATCGGCTTGGCCTTGCTGCTGGACGGTAAGAAGCGGAAGAAAGTTTCGGAGTAGTTCGCTGAATCACTGAGGGGGCCCGATCTGATGATCGGGCCCCCTCAGCACTCTGGTTGATAAGACATCTGCGAGCCGTATCAACCCGAAACTGACCTCAGCTATTGGCGCGCTTGCGGCCGGTGATCATGCCGTACACCGCGAGCACGATGACAGAACCCACGATGGCCAGAATCCAAGTTGCCAGGGACCAGAACTCGGTGAGCGGCTGATTGAAGATCAACCCGCCGAGCCAGCCTCCCAGGAAAGCTCCTACCACTCCGAGGATGAGCGTGGCGAACCAGCCGCCACCCTGCTTTCCCGGAAGGATGAACTTAGCAATCGCGCCTGCGATCAAGCCCAGAATCAAGAAGCTGAAGAAACCCATTATTCACTCGCTCACTACCCTCTTGGGGTGTCAAAATACCGATCATCGCGGGGCTTTGTCTGCCCCTTCACCGATAAGTCGTACCCAGCGACAGAAATGTCACGAGGCTTCGTGAGATTTTTAGTTCTGCTGGTTGATATTGGCCAATAGCTGCTCAAAAGGCAATGATTCCATCGTGGCGGCAGGATCTTTGGGTGCGGTGCGGTGAATTACCTCGGCAAATTCACCTGCTGCCTGATTGACCCGCTGAGCCAGCCGAGCGTCGCCCCAATCGTCGGGAGAGGCGAAGACGCCGGTCGGAATCACCGCGGCCCTGAAGTAGCTGAACAGAGGCCGCAATGCGTAGTCGATGACCAGGGAATGCCGCGCTGTCCCCCCGGTGGCTCCCAGCAGAACCGGAGTGCTGTCCAAGGACTTGGGGTCAATCAGATCGAAGAAGGACTTGAACAAACCGCTGAAGGAGGCCGAGAAAACCGGCGTGACGGCGATGATGCCGTCTGCCCGCTGTACACCGTCGATCACTTCCTGCAGCGCGGGAGGCGCATAACCGGTGACCAGATGGTGGGCGATGTCCACCGCAAGGTCCCGGAGCTCCACGACCTGCACCTCGCTTTGCTCGCCCAGGCCGGTAAGCTCGGCGGAACTCGCAGCGTGCAGCTGATCGGCCAGTAATCTGCTCGACGACGGCGAGCTCAAACCCGCTGAAACGACGACGATTTTGCGTTTCATCGCATCCCCTTTATCCATACGTTTGCATACAAAAGTTCAAACCTCACAAGGCCCGGAGTTATTCCGACGAGCGTGGAGAGCTGAGTAGCCTCCGATAGCAGTCACTCGCCGAATAGGCCGTCGCCGAGCGGACTACGAGTTCAGGACATGGTGAACTGATAGTGGCCTGGCACCGGCTCGCCGGGGAGGACTCGCTGCCACAGTTCTGCGATCGAGTTCTCCCCTTCGCGGATATCAGCTACCGAGAGCCCGGATTTCAGGATCGCTATTGCCTGCTGGCTTCGCGCCGTCTCCGCGAAGATCTGGGCCGCCAAGAAGGCCATCCTTCCTCGGCCTGCGATCGCGGTTGCCAACAAGCCCGAGGCTTCGAGAAGCTGCCCAGCCAGCTGGCTCTCCCCCGCCGTCAGCAACGCGGTCAACGCTTCGGTGAGTAAAGGCTGCTGCTCCGGCTCAAGTGCGCACGCTGCCAGGTAATGCCGCGGGTTGTTCTCAGCGATGGCGAGTCCTCGCCAGGCCAGCGCGCTCGGCTGGAGTTCGATCGACCGACGATACTGTTCAGCGGCTGCGGCGTGTTCTCCCTTTCCCTGAGCCAGAACGCCTCGATGCAAGGCGATGGCCGCAGCGTCCCCCTCCGCCTCAGCGAGCAACTGAGCCCACGATGCCCCGGAGACATAGCTATTCGCCCCGGAGAACGTTCTTTCCTCGAGAAGTCGTAGCCAGGACGCCTGTTCAGCGCCCAAGGTCTGTTTGGCAAAGGGAACGCCCGGCAGCCGCCATGGCTCGCCGGCACGACGACGTCGTTCAGCTTCCAAAGCTCCCCACCCCGAACCGTTGAGCAGCTGGCGCTGCGGAGGAAGCTCAGCCCAGGACCGCCATCGGAGATAGCTGGCTTCCAGTTCTTCCTCCGGTAATACCTTCGAGAGCCGCTGCTCAGCGTGTCGCACCGCGGCGTCCCACTCACCCTGCGCCTGCTCTGGCTGCAACTCCGCATTGCCATAGCATTCCAGCCAGGACCAGGACTCTCCGGCGGGCAGGGCGAGGTTCTCGAATTGAGTCTGGGCCAGCCCGGCCTGGATCTCCGCGTAGTGACCGCCCCGCGGGGTGAGCCATTCTTGCCAACGGTGGCCGCCCTGGCTTTCACCCCAGACGAAGAGCTTGCGTCCGCGCAATCTGGAGCTGGAAAGCATGGCCAGGCCGTCTCCCTGGGCATCACTCGCGACGATCCAGCGGCGTTGCCCCGGAGCCAGGTCGAAGAAATAATCGGCGGCGCTGGAATTCCGAGCGGGCCAGGTGCAATCCACTCCTTCGAGGTTCTGCGGCGTCTTTCGCTTGATGCCGTGCTGATAGTCGCTGGCGAAGGCAGTGCTCGCCGGTGCGATTACCCTGGTTTGCGAGCTTTGCGGCACGGCGGCATTGCTCCACCAGTAGATCGGTACGGCCTGCGGATTGGGATTGGTCACCCGGACGGCCAGCTGCAAGAACCTGGAATCCGCTGGCAGCCAAGCATCGATCTGAAAGATCACCTCACGGAGCCGGTCGAATTCCCACATTCGCAGCACTTCCTGGCCCTCCGGAGTGGTGAGCAACGCAGTGTGCAGTGGTGAGCAGGTAGTCGGAGAATGCCCTCGGGTGCCGATATTCCATTCGATACCGCCCGCAAACCAGGCATTGCGCAAGGCTAGATTGCCCAGCTGAATCTGCTCCGGGGTGTGCAGCAGGTTCTTGCCGGATTTTTTATCGATGAGTTCCCACAGACGGCCACCCAATTCGGGCAGGAAACGAGCCCTCAGGTGATCGTTCTCTAGGGTGACGACGGTCTGCTCTGAGTCATTGAGCTGCCTGGAATACTGATCCTGCAATTGGTAGGGGTGCAGTGTCGCGGGGTGGCCGTAGCGAGAATTCTCAATGATCTCAGGCGGCACGTCCCCGCTGATCTGGTAAGGGTCTTCCAAAGGCTTGCCTACATTCGGCAAAGGATTAAGCGGCCCCAGGGAAGCCATGGTCAGGCGCAATCGCTCAATGTTCATAGTTGATTGTAATACGTCAATTAGAATCAAAAAAGATCACATAAAGGAGTGCCAGCCGATCCAGCTCGCGCCGGGCACACCACTCACATATGAGTCGGGGCGAACATTTGCAGCAGAGTCTCCACCACGATCACATTGGGCCCCTCCGCGGCAAAGCCCTCTTCCAAGGCTTGACGCACTGCCGAGGCCTCAACCCTTCGCGCCGGCACCCCGAAGGATTCAGCGAGCTTGACGAAATCGGGCCTGGCCAGCTCGGTGTGCGTGGCCTTGCCGAAAGCGCCGACCATATACTCCCGCAGGATGCCGTAGCCCCCGTCATCGACAATCAGCCAGGTCACCGGCACGTTATGCTGTTTGGCGGTTGCCAGCTCAGCGATCGAGTACATCGACGAACCGTCCCCGGAGACCGCCAGCACCCGGCTCGGCTTGCCTTGCACAGCCAGGCCCACGGCGCCGCCGATGGCCGCCGGGAATCCATAGCCTAGACCACCGGCGCCCTGGGCTGAGTGAAACTCGCCAGCCCGGGCGTCCCAGCAGCTCCAGCCCCAGTACGCGGCGATCGTCATATCCCAGAAGGTCTGCATATCGTCGGGGACGGCGGCCCGGATATCGGCCATGAACTGCCGCTCTTTGCTCAGGTCCTGGCCGTCCAACCTGGCCATCACCTTGGCCAGCGTTGCCGCCACCACTGATTCCGGGCTTTCGCCGTGCCAGTCGGAGACCCGGCCCGCAAGCACTTCGGCGCTCAGTGCTTGGTCGATCGCTTCCAGGGCCTGCCCGGCGTCGGCTCGGATCCCCAATGCGGGACGATTCGATTCCAGCACTCGGGGCTCGGCGTCGATTTGGATGATCCGACCACGCGGCTCCAGAGTGAAGTAGTTACTAGTCACCTCTCCCAAGGAGGAACCGACCACCACCAGTACATCGGCGTCCTCAAGCACTTCGGTGACGAAGCGATCCTCGACCCACGATTGCAAGGAGAGCGGATGCGTCCAGGGGAAAGACCCGTTGCCACCGGGCGAGGAAACCACAGGTGCCTTGAGTTTCTCGGCAATCGACAATAAAGAAGCCTCAGCGTGGCCGCGCCGGGTGCCGCCACCGGCCACAATCGCGGGCCGCTCAGCCTTGGCGAGCCACTTGACCGCCTCGCGGACCAGCTCAACACGCGGCGGATTGTCAAAGGGCTCGGCGAGCGCGTCCTCCACTTGGGGCACCAGCACCGGGTCCAACAGCACGTTCTGCGGAATCTCGATCCAGACCGGGCCCTGCGGGGAGGAGACCGCCTCGGTCCAGGCATCCTGAATCGCGCTTGGAATACCGGAGGCGTGCTGAATCAGCCGCTGGCTCTTGGTCACATTGGCGGCTGAAGCCTTCTGATCGTCGAGCTGATGCAGCATGCCCTTACGACGCGCACCTAAGCCATCCAACGGAATCTGGCTGGCCACCACGATCATCGGCACTCCCGTGGCGTAGGCCTCCTGCAGGCCGGCCAGCGAGGTCAGCGCGCCGGGACCGGTGGAAAGGAAGAGCACTCCGACCTCGTTGGTGGCCCGCGCGTAGCCATCCGCCGCGAAGGCAGAATTGTTCTCCACCCGCGAAGAGACGAACTCCAGCTCTGAGCGACTCAATGCATCGAAGAGCCCCAGGGCGTGCTGCCCCGGAATGCCGAACACCGTCCTGGCACCCAGAGCGTGCAGGGTCTCAACCACCAGATCGCCACCATTGCGGACTCCGCGCTCGACGTTCTCTGCTCTGGCATCGCTCATCGTCCCTGCTCCTCAGTCTCCGGGTGGTTGGCTCGTTGCACGCCGTCGGCCAGCAAGCTCACCAGATCATAGGCTACGTGAGAGGCCGCGACGCCGGTGATCTCGGCGTGGTCGTAGGCCGGTGCAACTTCGACGACGTCGGCCCCGATCAGATTCATTCCGCGCAGCCCGCGCAGGATCTCCAGCAGCTCCCGGCTAGTGATGCCGCCGGCCTCGGGGGTCCCGGTCCCCGGAGCATGGGCCGGATCAAGCACGTCGATGTCCACTGAAACGTAGAGCGGACGGTCGCCGATCCGATCCCGCAACTTGTGCACGATCTCGTCAACCCCCTGCCGGAAGACATCCGAAGAGGTCACGATGCCGAAGCCGAAACGACGGTCGTCCTCCAGATCCTTCTTGCCGTAGAGGGGCCCACGAGTGCCCACGTGGCTGATCGCCTCGGTGTCCAGGATGCCTTCCTCCACCGCTCGGCGGAAGGGCGTTCCGTGGGTGTATTCGGCTCCGAAGTAAGTGTCCCAGGTATCGAGGTGCGCATCGAAGTGCAGCAGCGCCACGGGGGATCCAGCACGTTCGGCGGCCGCTCGGAGCAGCGGCAGCGCAATCGTATGATCGCCGCCGAGGGTGAGCAGCTTCGCCGCGTGCCCGGCGACGTCAGGAGCGGTCAGCTCCAGCGCGCTGTGCTGAATCTCCTCGATCGCTTCATTGATATTGAAGGGGTTGACCGCAAGATCGCCGGCGTCGGCGACCTGCGCCACTTCGAAAGGCGCCAGCTCTTGCGCCGGGTTGTAGGGGCGCAACAGGCGGGATGCTTCACGAACGTGGTTGGCTCCGAACCGTGCCCCGGGCCGATAGGAGACTCCGCTGTCGAAGGGAATGCCGACGACGGCGATATCGGCCCGGTTCACCTGATCCAGGCGAGGAAGCCGGGCAAAAGTTGCCGCACCGGCATAACGTGGAATCCGAGAGGAGTCGATCGGACCCACTTTGCCGCCAACCTCAAGACGCTGCTCATTCATGGGACCCATGCTACAACCTCGAGTTGCTCAATGTGAATCAAATGTTTCTCTCTAAGCACCTCAACCACGGCTTCCTCGATCTATCGCTAAAGCCAGCGGCCGTAGCGGCGGATGAAGAGCTGCTTAACACCCTGGGTGAGCAGGCAATAAGCCGCCAGAGTGCCGATCAGCCACGGGAAATACGTCCAGGGCAGGCTCACCAATCCCAGCCCTTGACCGAAATCGCTGAAAGGCAGCACGAGCGCGAAAACGCAGACCGCCCCGGTCAGCAGCAGTACCGGCCAAGAGGCTCTGGATTGCAGGAAGGGGATCCTTCCGGTGCGGATCATATGCACGATCAGGGTCTGCGAGATCAGCGATTCGACGAACCACCCGGATTGGAACAGCGCTGCCTGATCGTTTGAATTAGCGCCGAAGACAAACCACATCAGCGCGAAGGTGCTCAGATCGAAGACCGAGGAAATCGGCCCGATGGTCAGCATGAACCTGGCCAGTCCCTTGCTCTCCCACTTCTGCGGCTTCTCCAAGTACTCTTGATCCACTTTGTCCCAGGGCAGCGAGAGCATCGACAGGTCGTAGACCAGATTCTGCAGCAACACCACGACCGGGATCATCGGGATGAAGGGCAAGAGCGCACTGGCCACCAGCACCGAGAACATATTGCCGAAGTTCGAGCTGGCCGTCATCTTGATGTACTTGATGATGTTGCCGAACGTGCGTCGGCCCTCTTGAATCCCGGCTTCCAGAACCGTCAGATCTTTGCGCAAGAGGATGATGTCAGCCGATTCCCGAGCGATATCGACAGCGGTACCAACCGAGATACCCACATCAGCGGCGCGCAGCGCGGCGGCGTCATTGATGCCGTCCCCCATAAACCCGACGGTGTGCCCATTGGAGCGCAATTGCTCGACAATCCGGGCCTTTTGCATCGGATTGACTTTGGCGAAGATGGTGTTGCGCTCCACAGCTTCGGCGAAGGCCGCTTCATCCTGATCCAGCGCTTCCAGCTCGACGCCGGTGAGCAGACCGGCGTCATCGGCAATACCGACCTGATGGCATACCGTCCGGGCCACCAGCTCGTTGTCCCCGGTGATCACCTTGACCAGAGTGCCATGCCGATGCAAGGCCGCAATGGCCGCGGCAGCAGATTCCTTGGGCGGGTCCAGAAAGGCCAGGAATCCCAGCAGCGTCATCTCCCGCTCGTCCTGCACCGAGTAGTCCTCACGGCGGGTAGCGGTGGCGGTGGCCAGAGCGAGCACGCGCAGCCCCTCAGCATTCTGCCCGGCGACCAGTTCCTCCAGTTCGCGCCGACGCGCCGGCGTCAAAGCAGCTGGGTGGCCTTTCAGCATCACCGTGCTGCACACTTCAAGCACTTCCTCCACCGCTCCTTTGGTGATCATCAGCGGAGCGCTGCCGCCGTCGAGCACCACCGTCATCCGGCGTCGGGAGAAATCAAAGGGCACTTCGTCGATGAGTGAGTAGGCACCTTCTAGCTCGCTGAGCACCTCGGGCCCGGCGGCATCAAGCACTGCTCGATCCAGCAGATTCCGCAGCCCGGTCTGGAAACGGGAGTTCGCAGCCGCCATTCGCAGTACCTTCAGGCTAGAGGTACCGTGCACATCCAGATGACGCTCCAAGACGATTCGGTCCTCGGTGAGCGTTCCGGTCTTATCCGTGCACAGCACGTCCATCGCCCCCAGGTTCTGAATGGCATTGAGCCGCTTCACGATCACCTGGCGCTTGGACATCTTGACCGCCCCTCGCGCCAGGTTGGCAGTGACGATCATCGGCAGCATCTCGGGCGTGAGACCTACCGCGGTGACCAGGCCGAAGAGGAAGGCGCTCGTCCAGTCCTTGGTCAGCCCATTGATCACGAAAACCAGAGGCACCATCACCAGCATGAACTTGATCAGCAGGAAGCTGACTTTCTTCACGCCCTGGTCGAAGCTGGTCTCCGGACGCTTACCCGTCAGTTCCCTGCTCATCGCGCCGAAATAAGTGTCGGCGCCGGTGTGCACTACGAGCGCGGTACCGCTTCCGGAGATCACCGAGGTGCCTTTGAAGCCGAGGCTGTCAGCCTCCAGCAGATTCTGCTGATCCACGTCCATCGCGGTCACCGGGCTCTTCTCGGTGGGCAACGATTCTCCGGTCAGCATGCCTTCATTGATCTGCAGGTCCTTGGTGCGCAGGAATCGCAGATCCGCCGGGAGCATATCGCCCGCAGCGAGTTCCACGATGTCCCCGGGGACCACTTCCTCGATCGGCAGTTCCGTGGTGACCGGCTCGCCATATTCGTTCTGCCGGGTGACCGCCGTCGTGGTCTGCACCATGGACTGCAGGGACTGAGCGGCCTTTCCAGAACGGTATTCCTGCCAGAAACGCATGCTGACCGAGACCAGCACCATGATGCCCAGGGTGATCACTCCTTTATAGGAGGGGCCATCCGCTGGGTCGGCGAAGATCACGTCGGTGAAGAGCATCACCACGGCGAGCACGCAGAGGATCAGCACAAAGGGGTTATTGAAGGCGGTGAGGAACTGCCACCAGGCCGGTGCCGGCCGATCATGGCTGACCTCATTGCGGCCGAAACGCTCTTCGGCGCGAGCGACCCCGAGCGGCGGGAGGCCGCGCAGGCTGCTCTGGTATTCATTCAACAGTTCCTGCGGCGGTGCCATCGCAGCAGCAGCCAGGTGCTGATTCTGCTCAGCCAGGCGCTCGCTGAGTTGCTGATGACGACGGCGTCCGAGGCCTCGCGGGGTGGAAGCGGCACGGCCCGGTGGAGTGAGCGGGCGGCGGGTGACGGTTTGCATGAGAATGCTCCTTTTCGGCAGCACGACAAGCGCCGCCCCGGAGCTGCGAAAGCATCAGGGCACGCTTGAAGGAAGGTGAAAACTACGTGGAATAGCCCCGGTGGGGCGAGTCGTCTCTGGACGGCGAGCGTTGATCAGCGTCAGCTGATGACTGTCAGATCAGCGAAAAGACCGTACAGGACAGGGTTTATGGCCAGAACTCATGGTTCTCTCCCCTCGTCCAGCAGGATGCACAACCGGATGAGAATTCACCAGCGGATGAGAGGTACGGCAGTTTGCCGAGATTTGCCCCTCCTCGTCAGACCTTTGGCACTTCGCGTCGTAACCCGGTGAAACTCGGGAGCCAATCGGGATCACCCCTTAGGCCGGGGTGGTCTGTCCTGATCCGGGGCGTCTCTCGACGTTTGGGATCGCTGGCTTATGTCCGCGAAGGAGCCTCAGCTATCGAGTGGCACCTTGCACCCTCGATTATACCCCAACCACTCCATCCGGCGCACCCCGTAAAGATTCCGTAAAGACGGCCCTATTTCCCAGATCTCCAATGCTACGATCCTTTCGCCGGGCCGAGCAGGTCCTCGAAAGGACCACCGTGACCTCACTGTACAGACCCCCAGCCGAGCCTGAAAGCAACCGCCGCGATGCCGGCCAGAAGTTCAAGGACTGGCTGCTCGAAGGCATGCCGAGCCCTTCTGGGAAACCTCAGAGGTCTCACGAATCCGCCGAGAAACCGCAGTCCTGGTGGCGTGTGATGTGCCTGACCGGCCTCGACTACTTCTCGACGCTCGGCTATCAGCCAGCCATTGCCGCACTCGCCGCCGGAGTGCTGGCACCGCTGGCCACCGTGGTGCTGGTCCTGGTCACCCTCGGTGGAGCGCTCCCGGTGTACCGCAGGGTCGCCAGTGAGAGCCCTCGCGGCGAAGGTTCTATCGCCATGCTGGAGAAGCTGCTGCCTCGCTGGTGGGGCAAGATCTTCGTACTCGCGCTGCTCGGCTTCGCTGCCACCGACTTCATCATCACCATCACGCTCTCCGCCGCTGATGCTTCGGCTCACGTGATCGAGAATCCCTTTGCGCCAGATTTCTTCCACGGCCAGAACGTGATCATCACCTTAATTCTGATCGCCCTGCTCGGCGCGGTGTTCCTCCGAGGCTTCGAAGAAGCCATCGGAGTGGCCGTGGTGCTGGTCTTCCTCTACCTGGCGCTCAACGCCGTGGTGGTCGGCTTCGCTGTTGTCGAAGCCGCGCAGAGCCCCTTACAGATCGGTGATTGGTGGACGGCGCTCACCACTCAGCACGGCAATCCGGTGATGATCATCGCGGTGGCCCTGTTGGTCTTCCCCAAACTCGCGCTGGGCCTCTCGGGTTTCGAGACCGGCGTCGCGGTCATGCCTCAGATCAAAGGCAAGCCCGGAGATAGCGAAGCCAAGCCGGCTGGCCGAATCAAGGGTGCTCATAAGCTGCTCACTACCGCTGCGCTGATTATGAGCACCTTCCTGATCACCTCCAGCTTGGCCACTACCATTTTGATCCCTGCTCAGGAGTTCCAGCCCGGAGGCAAGGCCGATGGCAGGGCGCTGGCCTATCTGGCGCACTCACTGCTAGGAGACGGCTTCGGCACGGTCTACGATCTGAGCACGATCGCGATCCTGTGGTTCGCGGGAGCCTCGGCGATGGCCGGGCTGCTGAACCTAGTACCTCGGTACCTGCCGCGTTTCGGCATGGCACCGGCCTGGACCCGAGCACTACGGCCTTTGGTGCTGGTCTTCATCGTGATCGCCTTCGCCATCACGGTCATTTTCGACGCCGATGTGAACGCTCAGGGCGGAGCCTACGCGACCGGCGTACTCGTACTGATCACCTCGGCCTCGGTCGCCGTGACGCTTTCGGCACGGCGCAGGAAGCAGCGCGGCCGCACCATCGCCTTCGGGGTCATCTCGGTGGTGTTCCTTTACACCACGGTGACCAACTCGATCGAGCGGCCAGACGGCCTGCGGATCGCCGTGCTCTTCATCCTGGGCATCCTGATCGTGAGCCTGCTCAGCCGGATGCGGCGCTCCTTCGAATTACGTGCCACTCATATCCGCTTGGACGCCGGGGCGCTTGAAATGCTGGCAGCCAATGAGGATGGTCCGATCCGGATCATCGCGCACGAGCCGAAGAAGCAGAGTGCTGCCGAGTACCGACACAAGATCGATCACGCGATCGAGATCAGCCACCTGCCGGACGCTTCACAAGTGATTTTCATCGAAGTCACCATCGACGATTCATCGGATTTCGAGCAGGCCTTGGAAGTGCACGGGGTGCGGCGGCATCAGTTCAACGTCCTCCAGGTGCACAGCAGCAATGTGCCGAACACGATTGCCGCGATCCTGCTGCACATCCGCGATGTCACGGGGCTGATGCCACACATCTACTTCCGCTGGACGGAGGGGAATCCGATCACCAATATGCTCAAATTCCTCTTCGTCGGCGAAGGCGAGATCGCTCCGGTGACCCGAGAGGTGCTCCGCGAAGCGGAACCCGAGGTCAGCAGGCGTCCCTGGGTGCACGTCGGCTGAGCCAGCCGCCGAACGCTCAGTTACCTGAGGCCGCCGGGATCAGGATCCAGAGTGCTTCCACTGGCTCCGCGCTGTGGTTGATCCAGCTGTGCGGTTCCCGACCGGGAAAGGACAGCGTGTCCCCCGCAGTGAGCTGATAGCGCTCATTGGTCATGATCAGGGTCAACTGGCCCTTGACGATATGCAGCACATCGACCTCGCAGTCCACCGCGTACAACTCGCTTTCGCCGCGACCGTGCGGGGCAATTTGCGCACTGAGGATCTGCACTCGGCGTTCCGATCTGGCGGTCAGCAGACGCTCGATGATGCCTTCACCGCCGAGCGAGATCTTGGGTGCTTCCGCCCTGCGCACCAGATGCGTCTCTGGCACCGCGAACAACTCTCCGATTGAGATCGACAGCACCTGGCACAAGGTGACGAGGGAGGCGACACTGGGTGAGGTCAGATCCCGCTCCACCCGACTGAGGAATCCTTTGGTGAGCCCCGTGGCTTCAGCCACCTGATCGATGGTCAGCCGCTGTGCCTGACGAGCGGCCCGGATCCGTGAGCCGATGGCCACCGGTGCCATGCTGGGTTCAACCGGGAGTGCTTTCACCAGACAACCTTTCCTGAGCGGGGCCGGATCCCGTGCATAACTCAGACGACCCTTGACTGTTAGCTACCTCACCTCTTAGCCTAACAAACAACATCTGTTGCTCATAGGGCAATTTTAGGGAGCATCGTGACTGTCAACATCATCATCGTCATCGTTTATCTGCTCGCCATGTTGCTCTTCGGTTTCTGGGGTAAGAGCCGCACTAAGAACAATGCGGATTTCCTGGTGGCCGGGCGCCGGCTGGGACCATTCCTCTACACCGGAACCATGGCCGCCGTCGTGCTGGGCGGTGCCTCAACCGTGGGCGGCGTGGGACTCGGCTACAGCAAGGGCCTCTCCGGGCTCTGGCTCGTGGTCGCGATTGGCGCGGGCGTGCTGCTGCTCAGCTTGGCTTTCGCCGGGACTATCCAGAAGCTCAAGATCTACACCGTCTCGCAGATGCTCAGCCTGCGTTACGGGCATCGGGCGACTCAGACCTCCTCGATCGTGATGCTGGCCTATACGGTGATGCTCTGTGCCACCTCAACGAGTGCTTACGCCACGATCTTCGTGGTGCTCTTTGGCTGGGAACGCTGGCTGGCGATTGCGATAGGCGGCGCCATCGTGCTGATTTACTCCACCATCGGGGGCATGTGGTCCATTACGCTCGCCGATATGGCTCAATTCGTGATCAAGACGATAGGCGTCTTCGCGCTGATGCTGCCCTTTGCGCTCGCCGCTGCCCAAGCGCAAGGCGGTTTCGATGCGATCCGGGATCGCGTCGGGCAGAGCTTCTTCCAGCTCGACGGCATCGGGGTACAGACCATCGTGACCTATTTCGTCGTCTACACCCTAGGTCTGCTGATCGGCCAAGACATCTGGCAACGCGTCTTCACCGCCAAGACTCCCGCAGTGGCACGCTGGGGCGGAGCCACCGCGGGAGTCTACTGCATTCTTTACGGGGTGGCCGGCGCGCTGATCGGCATGGCCGCTCGGGTGGCCCTGCCGGAGATCGATGTGAAAACCGCGGGTCAGGACGCCGTGTATGCCGAGGTGGCCGCCCATTTACTGCCCATCGGTTTAGGGGGTCTGGTGCTGGCCGCCGCCGTCGCCGCCATGATGTCGACCGCCTCGGGCGCACTGATCGCTGCGGCAACGGTGGCTCGCGCCGATGTGCTGCCCTTCGTGGCCAGCTGGTTCGGCAGAAAAATCGACACCTCAGATACCGATAATCCGGAGCACGATGTGCGGGCCAACCGGCTTTGGGTTCTCGGGCTAGGCGTAGCGGCCATTCTGATTGCCATCGTAACCCCCGACGTGGTGGCGGCACTCACCATCGCCTACGACATCCTGGTCGGTGGCCTGCTGGTCGCCATTCTGGGCGGTCTGTTCTGGAAGCGCGGCACCGGACTGGGAGCAGCGGCCTCGATGGCTGTCGGCACCGTAGTCACCTTGCTGCTGCTCACCCTCTATGCGAGCGGAGCGATAGCCAGCGAGGATGGTATTTATGCTAACGAGCCCATCTACTGGGGTCTCGGATCTTCGTTGCTGGTCTATCTAGCGGTGTCTTTAGCGACCAAAGAAACGTCAGCTGAAGTACGGACCGCTTGGCAGCTCAGACTCAACGGCTCCAAGATAAGAAAAATATAAGGATTTCCGCCAAACGCCCGGTAGAATTGCGTGCGCTCCAGGGCAGAGTTACATTAGAAAAAGCTTCATGAGTTGTGGTTGCCTTTCAGTAGGCAAAGCTCGGACTGACCACACGCCAACCCCATGTGCAAGGGTGGCTCGGATGACGAAGCGACCCATCGGGCCGCGAGACAAACCCGAGGGGTAAGAGCACTCGGCTGGAGGCGCTTTAGGTGTCCGGAATACGTTTTGTCCTTCCCGCGGTTGACGCCGTACTGGGAACAGTTTCGCTGATCGAAAGTGGGTGTTGGCGAAGTTTTTGGAGCGGCGAAGCAAGAGAATTAATAACCGCGATGGCAAATTCGGTGCAACGCTGCCAATGGAATGCGAAGACCTTGGAATTGACGGTTACGGTGGCGAAAACCGGGTGCCGGCAGGGCGAGCCGCGAGTTTTTCGGCTGCTGCCGAACTCACCGGAGCCAAGCCCCTCGGAATCGGCCCTGGCATCGTTTGACTCCCTGGTTCTTCGGCTAGCTCATTGATTCTGCGATCGCCCACTGTGAGTTGCAGTGGGCGATCGCAAGTCTACGGGCGGTGAAAATATCTGCGCGCAGCCGAAAGATTTTACGGTGCGCCGAAGCTTTTTGCCGAGGATAGCCAGCCGAAAAACCGCGAGAATTCGGGCTAAAGTGGGGCTGTGGCAAGTTACTCTCCGGGCGTACAGCAGGCCAGTAAAGCGCAGATCAAGCGGTGGCGCACCCACCTCGCCGATGAGCGCGCCGAGGCCGCCGTCTATCGCGCCCTGGCGACGAAACGCGAGGGCGAGGAGCGCGATATTCTGCTCGCCCTGGCCGAAGCCGAAAAGCGGCATGAGCAGCACTGGCTGACCCTGCTCGGCGAACACGCCTCAGCGCCCCGCAAGGCCTCGTTCAATAACCGTCTGCTGGGCTTTCTGGCCAAGCACTTTGGCTCGGTCTTCGTCCTGGCTCTGGCTCAACGGGCTGAGTCCCGTTCCAGTTACTCGACCGATGTGGACGCCACCCCGGCGATGGCTGCCGACGAAGCGATCCACGAAGAGGTGGTGCGCGGACTGGCAACCCGTGGCCGTAATCGGCTCTCCGGAACCTTCCGAGCCGCCGTGTTCGGTGCGAACGATGGGCTGGTCAGCAATCTCTCCCTGGTGATGGGTATGGCCGGGGCCGGGCTGGCCCCGCATCTGGTGTTACTGGCCGGCATTGCGGGTCTGCTCGCCGGAGCACTGTCGATGGGTGCGGGTGAGTACGTCTCGGTACGTTCACAGCGCGAATTGCTGGACGCCTCGAAGCCGACCCAGATCACGCTGTCCGCCGCCAAAGCTCTGGATATCAATGCCAATGAGCTGGTTCTGGTCTACCGGGCCCGCGGGATGAGTCCGGAGGACGCCGAGCATCGCGCGGCCGAACGGATGGGACGGTTTGCCTGCGACTGCAACCCCAGCTTCTCCCTGCAAGCAGAGGTGGCGGGGAAACCTGAGAGTGATGAGCACGAGACCATTGGAACCGCGCTGGGTGCCGCCGTCTCCAGCTTCTGTTTCTTCGCCTCCGGCGCCGTCATTCCGGTGCTGCCCTACCTCCTCGGGCTCAGCGGTTTCACGGCCATAGCGGTAGCCTCAGTGCTGGTCGGCTTAGCGCTGCTGGCCACAGGAGCGGTGGTGGGCTTGCTTTCCGGAGCCCCGCCACTCTCCCGGGGAATCCGGCAGCTGCTGATCGGCTTCGGCGCGGCGTTGGTCACCTACCTGCTCGGCCTGCTGTTCGGCACCACCACCGGATAGCTTCCAGTGGCCCGGAAACCTCAGCCCAGAGACGCTAGGGCTTCCGCCACTGAGTCAACCAGCTGAATCCGTTGAGCCATCTCTCGGCCCTGGGCCAGCTTCGTCAGCAACTGCCAGACCGGAAGCTGTGCAGTCCAGTACTCCCGGCCCAGCAGCACCATCGGGACGGCGGCTGATTCCGCGGCATAATAATTCTCGCAAGCATCCTGGAAGATTTCCTGGACGGTCCCGGCGGCTCCCGGCAGGAAAACGATCCCGCCATTGCAGCGCTCTAGCAAAACCGCCTCCCGCACCGCATTGGCGAAGTATTTCGCTATCCGGCTGGCAAAGATATTGGGCGGTTCATGACCATAGAACCAGGTAGGGATGCCGAGATTGAGCTGACCGTCCGGGAAACGCGCCATAACGGCTTGAGCTGCCGCAACCCAGCGATCGACCGAAGGCCTGAAATCCGGGACCTCCGAAAGCTGAGCCATCGCCCAGTCCAGAGCTGCCGTAGGTCGGCCACTCAGCCAGGCACCTAAATTCGCCGCTTCCATGGCTCCCGGACCTCCTCCGGTGGCCACCACGAAGCCACGCCGGCCCAGGCCGCTGCCCAGTTCCGCGGATTCTCGGTAGGCCTCACTGCCGCGGCTGGCGGCGTGCCCGCCCATCACCCCGACGACCTTTCGTCCGGCTAGCTCGGAATCGAAAAGATCATCCAGGGCGTCCCCTATCGAGTGATCGTGCATCGCGGTGGCAAGGGTGCCGTCAAGGTTACGCGGCGTGCTCAGCGTCCACTGATAGATCCTGCCGTCAAGGGTCGATTCATAGCCCGCCGCCAGACCGCCGAAAAGCTCAGTGCCGGTGTAGAGCTTGGACCGATAGGAATCGAAGGGCACCCCGGGCAGCACCGGGAAGATCAAGGCGCCGCGAGCCCGCAATTCGGCCTCGGCTCCGGGGTCGAAGGTACATCCCAGAAAAACCGCTGCAGCGACCGAGAGCCCGCTGAAATCGACCCCTCGGAGATTCAGGGACTGCACATGCCAGCCAGCCAAGGAACTGGCTCCGGCGGTCAGCAGCTCGTGGAATTGCTCAAGATCCTCTACTTCAAGGTTTCGTACGCTCATCGCTGGTCTCAGGCGTTTTCAACGGCGCGGAAGTGCTCGTCGAGCTTCTCCAGAGTTCTCTCGATTCCGCGAATATTGCGTTTGCTGAAGCCAGTGAGTCGAAGCACCCAGCGTCTGCGCACGGTGCGGGCATCCCATTGCTCGGTCACCAAAGTTCCGCCGTCCACCGGTTGCAGCAGATAGCGCCAGATATGGCCGTAGAAATGCCGCCAAGCGATCCGCCGCCCCTCTTCGAATTCAACGACGTAGTTCATGACTTTATACGAAGCACCGATACGCATGTCCATAGCGAATTTGGCACCCGCTGAAAGTCTTTCCGGGCCGTTGGGCAGGGCATCTCTGACGGAATCGGAGCCGTCGATCACGGCGTGCATGGCTGGAGTCGCCAATAAATCGAAGATTTGCTCGGCACTCGCTGGAACGAAACGTTCCCGGCTGATGAAATATGGGTTCTGCGCGCTCATGGCTTCAGCCTACTTTGCCGATGTGGCGTCGGTGACGGCTGAGGGCTCGATATCGATGGTTCGGCGAAGTGCCCGCTCCTTGATGAAGAGCACTGAGATCACTGCCAGGACGGCGATAACCGCCGCGACGCCGAAGATCAGCGCGGTGGCATCGCCGTAGGCGGCGCGCACCACATTCCTGACCGGTTCCGACATATGCGCCAGATCGAGACCGCCCGTTCCAGCGGGGTTATCGGCGGGAAGCCCCAGTTTGGCCAGCCCCGCGGATGACAACTCGCTGACCCGGTTGGCGAGCACCGCGCCGAGCACTGAGACTCCGATCGCGCCGCCGAAAGTGCGGAAAAACGCCACCGAAGAACTCGCAGAACCGATGTCCTGCGCCCGCACGGTGTTCTGCACGGCAAGTATCAGATTCTGCATCAGCATGCCCAGGCCGACGCCGAGCACAGCGGTGTAGATCCCGATCAGCATGAGATCGGTCGAATGATCGACGGTAGCCGCTAATGACAGACCGATCACCATCATCACAGCACCGAGCACCAGGAAGATCTTCCATTTGCCGAACCTGGAAATCAATTGACCTGAGATTACTGAACCGGCGAGGTTTCCGATAATGAGCGGCAGCATCAACAGGCCCGCCTGAGTCGGAGTGGTCCCCCGAGAGACCTGAAAGTATTGGCCTAAAAAGCTCGAAGAGGCGAACATCGCGATGCCTGCGGCCACCGAAGCCACAATCACCAGAGCGGTGGTGCGCTGAGCGATGATCTTCAAAGGAATGATGGGCTGCCCCACTCTGGATTCCACGAAGAGCATGCCGAGCAGCAGGACGATTCCGCCGCCCACCATCAGCGCGCTCTGCCAGGACCACCAGGGATAGTAGCCGCTCTTGCCCGCGAAGGAGACCCAGATCAGAAGCAGTGAAACACCTGATGTGAGCAGCAGGGCACCCAGCCAGTCAATGCTCGCCGGACGGCGAACGTATTTGAGCTTGAGAGTTCTTTGCAGCAAGATCATTGCGATCACCGCGAGTGGCACGCAGATGAAGAAGGTCCAGCGCCAACCCAGTGGACTATCGACGATGAGTCCGCCGAGCAGAGGACCGCCGGCGGTTCCCACCGCTAAGACCGCACCCATATAGCCCGCGTAGCGGCCTCGTTCACGCGGCGGGATCATGGTGCCGATAATCGCCTGGGCCAAGGCTGTCAGACCACCCATGGCAATGCCTTGGATCACCCTGGCGGTCAACAGCAATGGCATCGTGGTAGAGAATCCGGCCAGTATGGAGCCGAGCACGAAGATCACGATATTGAGCTGCACCAGGAATTTCTTACTGAACAAATCAGCCAGTTTGCCCCAGATCGGTGTGGTAGCCGCGCCCGCCAGAAGCGAGGCGGTGATCAGCCAGGCGAAATCGACCTGGCTGCCTCTCAGATCCGAGATGATCGCCGGGAGCACATTGGCAACGACATTGCTGCTGAGGATCGCGGTGAAAAAAGCCGCTAACAACCCGGTGAGCGCCTGCAGGATCTCCCGGTGGGTCATGGTGACGAACTCCACGGTTTCCGGCGCCACTTTGGCCTTATCTGCTGCCTCGCTGGCCATAGCGGCTCCGATCTGTAGTGCTGGGTGCTGATGCCAATGCTCGGATCCATGAGATTTGACACATCTCACACGAAGGCTCGTCTCATAAGCTCAAGGAGCTACCGTGCTTCGATATCATCCCAGTTCAAGAGCAGTTCAGCCAATAAGCCTGAGCTACTGAGCCTGCTGGCCGCTAGATCCCTGCACTGCTGAGGCCTCGTCCTCACCCGCTCCTTCACCGGCGAATTGAGACATATAGAGCCGGTAATAGGCCCCACGAGCATCGATAAGCTGCTGATGATTGCCCTGCTCGACGATTCGGCCTGCCTCCATCACCAGAATGGTATCGGCGTCGCGAATCGTGGAGAGCCGGTGTGCGATCACGAAGCTCGTCCGGTCGGTGCGCAGTGCCGCCATCGCCTTCTGCACCAGCACTTCGGTACGGGTATCGACAGAGCTGGTGGCCTCATCCAGGATCAGCAACGAAGGATCGGCCACAAAGGCCCTGGCTATCGTGATGAGCTGCTTCTCACCGGCACTGACGTTATCTCCTTGATCATCGAGTACCGTCTGATAACCATCTGGCAGCGCTCGAACGAAACGATCGACGTAGGTGGCTTTGGCCGCCTCCATGATCTGCTCCTCGGTGGCGTCCAGATTGCCGTACTGGATGTTCTCGTAGATCGTGCCCTCAAAGAGCCACGCATCCTGCAACACCATACCCACCTTGGAACGCAGCTCTGCCCTGCTCAGTTCGGTCACATCGACGCCGTCAACAGTGATCTGCCCCGAGTTGAGCTCGTAGAATCGCATCACCAGGTTCACCAGGGTGGTCTTGCCCGCACCGGTCGGCCCGACGATCGCCACCGTCGCACCCGGACGAGCCGAGAACGAAAGGTTCTCGATCAGCGGCTTATCCGCGGTGTAGCTGAAGCTGACGTTCTTGAACTCGACGTGCCCATCGGTCTTAGCGGGCAAGTGCTGCTTTGCGTTCTCCGGTTCCTGCTCCTCAGAATCCAGGAATTCGAAGACTCGCTCAGCGGAAGCGACGCCCGACTGCAGCATATTCGCCATTCCGGCCATCTGGGTCAGCGGCTGGTTGAACTCCCGGGAGTACTGGATGAAGGCGGTGGCATCGCCCAGGGTCATCTGACCGGAGGCAACGCGCAGGCCGCCGATCACCGCAATGCCCACATAGCTCAGATAGTTGATGAACTGCATGATCGGCATCATCAAGCCGGAGGCGAATTGTGCGCCGAAGCTGGCTTTGAACAGATTTTCGTTCCGCTCATCGAAGCGCTCCAGCATGTCCTGCTCGCGGCCGAACAAGGTCACCAGAGTATGGCCTGAGAAGGACTCCTCGATCTGGCCGTTGAGCGCGCCGGTGTTCTTCCATTGAGCGGCGAAAAGCTTCTGACTACGGCTGCCAATAATGCCGACCACCACACCGGAGAGCGGGATGGCGATCAAGGCGATCAGCGCCAATTGCCAGGACACCAGGAACATCATCACGGTGAAGCCCAGCAACAACAGTACCGAGCTGACCAGCTGCGAAAAGGCCTGCTGCAAGCCCTGCTGCACATTGTCGACGTCGTTGGTCACCCGGGAGAGCACATCGCCGCGCTGACCAGTGTCGAAGTGATTGAGCGGCAGCCTGTTGAGCTTCGCCTCCACATCGGTGCGCAGCTGCCGGATCGCCCGCATCACCACCACATTGAGCACGTATCCCTGGAACCAGTTGAACAATGAGGCCACGAAATAGATCGAGAGCACCACCAGGATCAAGAAGGAGAGCGCGTTGAAGTCGACACCATGACCGGGCACCACGTTCGAGGTGGCCAGCATCTGAGCGAAATCGTTATTACCCTGCGCTTTGGCCCCGGCGATCACCTGATCCTTCGTCAGATTCGCCGGCAGAGTCATGCCGATCACGCCGTCAAAAATCACATCCATCGCTTTGCCCAGGATCTTCGGACCGATCACGGTGAGCACCACGGAGGCGACTACCGCGATGAAAATCGCGGTCAGCGCAAGCCATTCATGTTTCAGCAGGCCGATCAGCCGCTTAGCCGAGGGCCAGAAAGCCTTGGCCTTCTTCGCCGGGACATCCCCGAACATCCCACCATCGGCCTCGGTCGGCTTATATTCCTCTTCTTCGAAATCGTCATCATCGGCAACTTCGGTGGCGAGAGCACCCTGAGCTGTTTGCTCGGCGTCGAGCGCTGCGGGGTCTGCATCTTTTTTCTTGGTCATGCCACTTCCTCCGCACTGATCTGGGATGCCACGATTTCCTGATATACCTCGGAGCTCTGCAGGAGCTCTTCGTGAGTGCCGCGCCCCACGATCTCACCGTCGTCGAGCACCAGGATCAGATCGGCGTCGACGATGGTGGCGACCCGCTGCGCCACGATGATCACCGTGGCCTCGGCCGTTTTCTCTTTGAGTGCTTTACGCAGGCGAGCATCAGTGGCCACGTCGAGCGCTGAGAAGGAGTCGTCGAAAAGATAAACCTTGGGTTCGGTCACCAGGGAGCGCGCGATGCACAGCCGCTGCCGCTGACCGCCGGAGACATTGCCACCGCCCTGCGCAACCCTGGAGTTCAAGCCTTTGCTTTTCTCCCGGACGAAATCTGCCCCCTGTGCAACGGTGAGCGCTTCCCAGAGCTCGTCCTCACTGGCGTTCGGTTTGCCAAAGCGCAGATTCGACTCAATGGTTCCGGCAAACAGATAGGGTTTCTGCGGCACCATGGAGACCCGTGAGGTGATCGCATCTCGGCTCAGCTGGGTGACCGGCACGCCGTCGAGCAGCACCTCTCCCGCAGCGGCGTCAAAAAGCCTCGGCAGCAGCGAGAGCAGAGTAGTTTTCCCGCCGCCGGTGGCCCCGATAATGGCCACTGTTTGACCGGGGTTGGCAGTGAAGGAGATGTTCTTCAGCACCGGAGCCTCGGCCCCGGGATAGCTGAAACTGACGTTCCGGTATTCCACCTCGCCACGCTTAGCCTCAGGCTCGGTAGTGGTCCGCGGCATCAGCAGAGTGGTCTGTGTGTCGAGCACTTCGCTGATCCGCTCGGCGCACACCACGGCACGCGGAATCATCATCGCCATGAAGGTACCCATCATCACTGCGGTCAGGATCTGCAGCAGATACTGCAGGAAGGCGGTGAGCGACCCGATCTGCATCTGACCGGCGTCCACTCGCTGGCCGCCGAACCAGAGCACCGCCGAGGTGGCAATGTGCAAGATCATCGTGATGAGCGGGAACATCAGCACGAAAATGGCACCGACTTTGAGCGAGACCTTGGTGATGTTCTCATTGGCACCGTCAAAACGCTTAGTTTCGAAGGGTTCGCGGCCGAAGGCCCGGACCACCCGGATTCCGACGATCTGCTCGCGCAGCACTCCATTGATCTTGTCGATGAAACCCTGCATGGATTTGAACAGCGGCATCAGCCGCCAGACCAGATACCCTACGACCACGAGAAGCAGCGGCACCGAGACCCAGACCAGCCAGGAGAGGCTGAGATCCTCTCGAAGCGCCATAATGATGCCGCCGATGCACATAATGGGAGCGGACACCATGAAGTTCAGACCCATCAGAAGCACCATCTGAACCTGTTGGATGTCGTTCGTACCGCGGGTGATCAAGGTGGGGGCACCGAAGCTGCCGAGCTCCTGGGCCGAGAAATTGGACACCTTGCGGAAGACGCTTCGGCGCAGATCCCGGCCGACCGCCATTGAAGCCTTAGACCCGTAGTACATTCCGGCTACCGCGGTGACCACCTGGGCCAGCGCCACCAGCAGCATCACTCCGCCGACTCGCCAGATATAGTCGGTATCCGCTTTGGCCACGCCCTGATCGATGATCTGAGCGTTCAGGCTCGGCAGATAGAGAGCGGCGATGGTGGCCAGTAGCTGGAAGACCAGGACGGCGATCAGGTACGGAACATAGGGCTTCGAGTACTGTCTCAGAAGCTTGATAAGCATATGACAACTTCCCAGGAATCGTGGAGATTTCGTGCTGAAGAAAGACTAACCAAGCATACCGACAGGATGGTTGGCTTTCACCCCTTTGAGCGTCTCTTTTAAGGCCGGTTGAGGCTTCGAAAGACTCGCGGAAGACCCCTGGAGGAGATCGTTGGAGAGCCTATTTTCTAGAGTTCAGAGTAAGTAAGTACTTTCCACAGACTTCTCAAAATCGTCGGAAAATCTCTCAAAAGGCCTTGTATTCAATGGACCCGGACGAAAGACTCTTCGTGCCAGTCGCTCGCACTTCAGGTAACTCCAGTTGACTATGTTTTTGACCGCTCGAAAGGAATACCCTGCAGTGAAAAAACTTCTCGCAATACTGATGGCTTCCGCGGCAGCCGGCCTGCTTTTGGTGGCTGCGCCCAGCGCCGCCCAGGCCGCAACCACCGGGACTATTACCGGCATCGGTGGCAAGTGCCTCGACATGACAGACGGTCAGTCTTCCAACGGAACCCTCGTGCAAATCTACGATTGCAACAGCACGATCGCTCAGCAGCTCACGATCGGTGACGATCAGAGCTTGCAGGCACAGGGCAAGTGCTTGCAGGTGGTGAACAGCTCCACCGACAACGGCGCTCGAGTCCAGCTCTGGGACTGCAACGGCAGCACTAACCAGAAGTGGGGCTTCTCCGATTTCAGCGATATCGTCAGCATCTCGGCCAATAAGTGCCTCGAGACCAGCGGCGGCGCTTCGGACAACAGGACTCCGGTAGACATCTGGACCTGTACGGGTGCCACCAACCAGAAGTGGACAGTACACCCCGGGACCACCACCACTAATCCGACGGACTTCCCGATCACCGAGGCTCAATTCAACTCGCTCTTCCCGAACCGAGTTGCCACTTACTCTTACCAGGGCCTGGTCAGCGGTGCCGCGAAGTACCCGGCTTTCGCCACCACGGGTGATATCACCACCAAGAAGCGCGAGATCGCGGCTTTCCTGGCCAATGTGCAGCATGAAACCGGCAGCCTGCAGTACCTGCGTGAGCTGAACACCGCGAACTACCCGCACTACTGCGATACTAGCCAGCCCTACGGCTGCCCTGCTGGCAACGACCAGTACTACGGACGCGGTTCACTGCAGCTGAGCTGGAACTACAACTACAAGGCCGCGGGTGATTCGCTCGGCGTGGATCTGCTGCACAACCCGGATCTGGTCGCGACCGACCCGACCCTCGCTTGGGGTACCGGTCTGTGGTACTGGAACACCCAGAGCGGTGCCACCAGCGTCACCCCGCACAACGCCATGGTGAACGGCAACGGTTTCGGCGCCACCATCCGCGCTATCAACGGCGGCCTGGAGTGCAATGGCAGCAACCCGGATCAGATGAACGCCCGGATCACCAACTACAAGCACATCGCTGATGTGATCGGTGTGAGCTACGGCGATAATCTGAGTTGCTAATTCTCGGATAAACGAAAAGGGAGGCGGCAGATCAGATCTGCCGCCTCCCTTTTCGTTAAGGATCAGAGCGCTGCGTAAACCTCGCGCAGCAACTGAGCGGTTTCGGACGGCGTCTTGCCAACCTTGACGCCAGCAGCCTCAAGGGCTTCCTTCTTGGCCTGAGCGGTTCCCGCGGAGCCCGAGACAATGGCACCGGCGTGGCCCATCGTCTTGCCCTCCGGAGCGGTGAAGCCAGCAACATAGCCGACCACCGGCTTCGTCACATTGGCCTTGATGAACTCAGCGGCACGCTCCTCGGCGTCACCGCCGATCTCGCCGATCATCACGATGGCTTTGGTTTCCGGATCGGCTTCGAAAGCGGCCAGCGCATCGATGTGGGTGGTGCCGATCACCGGGTCACCGCCGATGCCGATCGCAGTGGAGAAGCCCAGATCCCGCAGTTCGTACATCATCTGGTAGGTCAAGGTACCGGACTTGGAGACCAAGCCGACCCCGCCCTTGCCGGTGATGTTGTTCGGCGTAATGCCCACCAGCGCTTCACCGGGGGTGATAATGCCGGGGCAGTTCGGGCCGATGATCCGGGTGATCTGCTGGCCATTGGCATCCACCTTGGACTGAGCCAGTGCCCAGAACTCGGCGGAGTCCTGAACCGGAACGCCCTCAGTGATGATCACCACGAGCGGAATCCCGGCTTCAATCGCCTCGACCACGGCGTCCTTGGTGAAGGCCGGCGGCACGAAGATGATCGAGACGTCGGCCCCGGTCTTCTCGATGGCCTCGGAAACCGCACCGAAAACCGGGAGTTCGATCGTCTTGCCGTCCTTGTCCGTGTGGCTGACCGTGGTGCCGGCCTTGCGGGCGTTCACGCCGCCGACGACCTGGGTGCCAGCCTTGAGCATCAAGGCGGTGTGCTTGGTGCCCTCGCCGCCCGTGATGCCCTGGACGATGACCTTGGAGTCTTTGTTGAGGTAAATAGACATCTTTTCTCGTCCTTACTTCGCAGCGTTAGCGAGAGCGGAATGGGCTAGTTCGGCGGCCTTATCGGCGCCTTCGTCCATGGTGGCTGCCTGAGTCACCAGGGGATGGTTGGCCTCGGTCAGAATGCGGCGGCCCTCTTCGACGTTATTACCGTCGAGCCGGACCACGAGCGGCTTGTTCGCCGCGGTGCCCAGGATCTCCAGGGCTTTCACAATGCCATTGGCGACGGCGTCGCACGCCGTGATTCCGCCGAAGACGTTGACGAAGACGCTCTTCACCTGCTCGTCGTTCAAGATCACGTCCAGACCGGCGGCCATCACCTCAGCCGAGGCGCCACCACCGATATCCAGGAAGTTGGCGGGCTTCACATTGCCGTGGTTCTCACCGGCGTATGCGACGACGTCCAGAGTGGACATCACCAGACCAGCGCCGTTGCCGATAATGCCGACCTCGCCGTCGAGCTTGACGTAGTTGAGGTCGTTCGCCTTGGCCTTGGCCTCCAGCGGATCAGCTGCGGCCTTGTCTTCGAGCGCTTCGTGATCGGGGTGCCGGAAATCCGCGTTGGCGTCCAGGGTGACCTTGCCATCGAGGGCCAGGATGCGGCCGTCGCCGGTCTTGACCAAGGGGTTGACCTCAACCAGGGTAGCGTCTTCCTGCTTGAAGACGTCCCAGAGTTTCTTGATGGTCTCAATCACGCCGTCGCGGACCTCGGCGGCGAAACCGGCGGTGTCCACGATCTCTTCGGCCTTGGCCTGGTCGATACCCACGGCGGGGTCGACCGCTACCCGGGCCAGTGCCTCGGGCCGCTCCACGGCGAGGACTTCGATCTCCATACCGCCCTCTACCGAGCACATCGCCAGGTAGTTGCGGTTGGCCCGGTCCAGCAGGACCGAGAAGTAGAATTCTTCAGCGATATCGGCGCCCTGGGCGATCATCACCTGGTGCACGGTGTGCCCCTTGATGTCCATACCCAGGATGTCGGAAGCGTATTGGAAAGCCTCGTCAGGGGTCTTAGCCACCTTGACGCCGCCGGCCTTGCCGCGGCCACCGACCTTCACCTGTGCTTTGACAACGGTTACTCCACCGATCTTCTCGGCTGCCGCTTTAGCTTCTTCTGGGGTGTGCGCCACAATGCCAGCGAGCACGGGAACTCCGTGTGCTTCAAACATGTCACGCGCCTGGTACTCATACAGGTCCACGGGCTCAAGTCCTTCTACGTCGAAGTAGTAGTTTTTCGGTTGGTTTTCTGTCCCCTAGGAACGATAGTGCAGTGACGCTAAGCGCCGCCTCCAGAGTACCCGTTTAGTGAGCAACACCACACTTCGAGGCCCTCCACCGGCCCTCGCCCAAACTAAGTCACTCGCTGAAAAGCTGGTAGGAATCCTTGGAGACGAAAAACCCCACGCCGTTCGAGAGGTTGGCGCACGACACCCCGGAGTCCAATGTGGCGCAGCGGTACCCCCTGGCGTCGATGGATAGCCCGGAATCCAAAGAGGGGAAGGTGGCGATTAGCTGTTTAGTGCTGGAAGCGTCGTTTCCAGAGGCTTCCATGCCGGTCAGTCCAGCCCTACAAGCCCCATACTGCGTGCTCTGCGGGGTGAGCAGCACTACCCCGCCTAGATAGCCGATGCCGGTACCGCCGCAATTGTCTTTCACGTCCTTTGCGGCGGGCTCCGGATAATCAGCCAGCTCGCACTGCACCACTGGAATCACCGGGAATCGCTGATTCCTGGAGTTGCCGAAGTCATTCGGCTCGAGCGGGGTGTTGATCTGCCCGCCCCTGGAAGAGGTGAAAACACAGGCGATATCGTGTGCCGGTGAGAGGAAGCCCTGCAGACCCTCGGATAGGGTTTTCGCCGCGGTCGAGGTGGGCTCCACGGTCTTCGCGGCCTTGAGCCG
This sequence comes from Psychromicrobium ferritrahens, assembly GCF_043789415.1. Classification (NCBI taxonomy): domain Bacteria; kingdom Bacillati; phylum Actinomycetota; class Actinomycetes; order Micrococcales; family Micrococcaceae; genus Psychromicrobium; species Psychromicrobium ferritrahens. The sequence continues at coordinate 266,016 of NZ_JBDLLW010000003.1, forward strand.
TTCCAGGTAGGACGGCGCTGATCCAGAGGGGCTGCTGGCTTTCGGATCCGGGCTGTTCAGCGTGAAGCAGCCAGTGCACGCCAGGAGCACCGCGAGGGTGCACAGCAGCACACGGGCCAGGGTTCCGACTCTTCGGCTCACCCCCATAGCTTGCCCCAAAACGAATTGGCACACCAGTTTCTGGTGTCGAACAGTCGGCTAGCGAACACCGCTGACCAAATAGCTGCGAGAGGTGGAGGACGACTGGGTGAGGCTTTCGCTAGGGAGTGCGCGCATCCGACCGAAGTTCGCCTTAGCACTCCCCGGTTCTGCGATTTCGACGGTCGGCCAGCCTTGGGCAGCAAATAATTGGTGCGGATCATCAGTGCAGAACGGCAACGGCAACCCCGCTTGTTTTTTCTTCAGCACGAAGTCCTGCATGCTCGGCAAAGTCAATAATCCGCTGCCAAACATATCGGCCAGAAAGACGGACCCCGGGCCGGAAAGCTCAGCGGCGCCAAGCAAAAGGTGTTGAACCTGAGATTGTTCCAGATAGAAAAACAACCCTTCCGCCAGCCAAACGGTGTGTCTTTCCGGTCGAAATCCTGAGCCAAGCAATTCCCGCTGCCAGGCTCCGCTCAAATCAGCTCTGACCACACACCGTTCGAGCTGCAGGCGCGCCTCGCTCAATACCGACTCTTTCTCGACGAAAGCTTCCGGATGGTCAATCTCATACACCCGCAAACCTCTGGGTAGATCCAGCCGATAAGCTCGGGTGTCCATCCCTGCGCCGAGCAGCACGAGCTGCCCACCGATCGAACATGACTCAGCAACTCGATCGTCAAAATAGCGTGTTCGCACCGGCAGAAATGGGTTCGGCGGGGATGCCGCTAACATCTTGCGACCGACCTCGCCTGCAAGTTCAGCTGCCCAGGGATCATTGAATAACCGATCGACTCGACTAGATTCCGCCGCCCGCGCCGCAGCAATCCATAGTGCGGTGCGAACCACTGATTGGCGGCTCCCACTCCTCTGGGCGTCTCCCGCGCCCTGATCCATCGTTCGATCCACCATGCGCTCCAGCGTTCGCTAAGCCTTACTCAGCGGAGCATAGCGCAGCAGCAACCGTTTCTCCTCGCTGGCGAACCGCACCTTGGCCACTGTCTTGTCTCCGGAGCCTTCGACCCCGATCACCGTACCGAGCCCGAAGCTGGTGTGCTGCACCTTGTCTCCGACAGCCACCGCGATAACTTCCTTCTGCGGCTGTACCCGGCCAGCCCGAGTAGCTAGGCTGGCCGGAAGATTCCCGGAATCGCCCGCCCCACCGGTGCCGAAAGCCCGGCCAGCCCCCCAAGAGGAGCCGGAGAAGCGGTCCCTGCCGAAGCCGGAGGAGCCGATCGAAGGCATGCTGCGCACCGAGCCTTCCCGTTTCCAGTCGATCAGCCCGGGCGGCACTTCGTCGATAAAAGGACTGGCCGGGTTGTACTGGCTCTGCCCCCACAGGCTGCGCACTTCGGCACGGGTCAGGTAGAGGCGCTTCCGAGCCCGAGTCAGCCCCACATAGGCCAGCCGCCGCTCCTCGGCCATTTCCTTCTCGTCGGTGGCGGACCGGGCGTGCGGGAAGATGCCGTGCTCCATACCGGTCAAGAAGACCACCGGAAATTCCAGGCCCTTGGCGGTGTGCAGCGTCATCAGGGTGACCACGCCGAGCCGTTTGGCCTCGGCCACCGCGGCTTCGGTGTCGGAGCCAGGAGCATCCGGAATCTGGTCCGCATCGGCGACCAACGCCACCCCCTCAAGGAAATCGGTCAGCGAGCCCTCCGGATTGTCCCGTTCGTACTCGCGGACCACGGCGACCAGTTCGGCCAGGTTCTCCACCCTGGACTCGTCCTGCGGGTCCGTGCTGGCGCGCAGGCCTTCGAGGTAACCGGTCTGCTCCAACACCGCTTCCAGGGCGGTGGCCGCCCCAGAAGTATTGGCCACCTCGGTGAGATCGTCGATCAGCTTCACGAAGCCGTTGACGGCATTGAGGCTCCGGGTCGCCATCGCGGGAGCCTCGTCGGCGCGACGCAACGCCGCCATGAAGGAACTGCGCTCGCGTTCGGCGAGCGCAGCGACGGCGCCCTCGGCGCGGTCGCCGATGCCGCGCTTGGGTTCGTTGAGGATCCGTCGCAGGTTGACGTCGTCTTCGGGATTGACCAGCACGCGGAGGTAGGCGAGCGCGTCCTTGATTTCCTTGCGCTCGTAGAATCTGGTGCCGCCGACCACGCGGTAGGGCAGGCCGACCCGCATCAGGATCTCTTCGATGGAACGGCTCTGCGCATTGGTCCGGTAGAAGATTGCGACATCGCCCGGCCGCAGGTCTTCTTCGTCTTGCAGCCTGTCGATCTCCTCGGCGATAAACCGGGCTTCTTCGTGCTCGTTCTCGGCCACATAGCCGATGATCTTCTCGCCGTCGCCCTCCGCCGTCCACAAACGTTTGGCGGGCCGGTCCGGGTTCTTCTCGATCACCGCGTTGGCAGCGCTCAGAATCGTCTGTGTGGAGCGGTAGTTCTGCTCGAGCTTGATGGTCTGGGCGTTTGGGTAGTCCTTTTCGAACTCCACGATATTGCGGATATCCGCACCGCGGAAGGCGTAGATCGACTGGTCGGAATCGCCCACCACGGTGAGTTCGGCCTGCTCGGGCGGCTCACCGACGATCTCCCGGACCAGGGCATACTGCGCGTGGTTGGTGTCCTGGTACTCGTCGACCATGACGTGCCGGAAGCGGCGCCGGTAGTAGTCGGCGACGCCCGGGAAGGCCCGGAACATCCAGACCGTCTGGGCAATCAGATCGTCGAAATCCAGGGCGTTCGCCTGACGCAGCCGCTGGGTGTAGCCCCGATAGACCTCGGCGACGCCCTGCTCGAAGGGGCCGGTCGCGGTGCTGGCGAAGCTGTCGTCGTCGATCAGCTCGTTCTTCAGCGCGGAGATCTTATGCTGAATCGACTTGGGGGTGAACCGCTTCGGATCCAGGTCCAAGCCTTTAGCGATCAGAGTGATCAGCCGCAGACTGTCTGCCGAGTCGTAGATGGAGAAACTGGAGTTCAAACCGACGGTGCTGGCCTCGCGGCGCAGGATCCGCACGCAGGAAGAATGGAAGGTGGAGATCCACATGTTCTTCGCCCGGTCACCGATCAGCGCGGCGATCCGCTCGCGCATCTCCGCCGCGGCCTTGTTGGTGAAGGTGATCGCTAGGATCTCCCCCGGGTGAGCTCGCCCGGTGGCTAGCAGATAAGCGATCCGGTGGCTGAGCACCCGGGTCTTCCCCGAACCGGCTCCGGCCACGATCAGCAAGGCCGAGCCGGAGTGCGTCACCGCAGCCTCCTGCTGCGGGTTCAGCCCGTGCAGCAACTCCTTCGCATCTATTTCGGGCAGCGAAACGGCTGAGGCTGACTGGGCTGAGCTGGACGGGGAGGGACGCGGGTCGAAGAGCATATCCATGGTTTTTCAAGTCTAGTTCCTGCCACCCCCGCTTTCTGATCCCCGGCGTCCAACGCTGTGACAGCTAGGGTCGTTTTGAAGCTGCTAGAACGGCTCCAGCTGTCATAGCGTTGCTGAGCGCAGCGCCTCGCTGAGTTCAGCAACCGCCGTCGCACCACCGGCCAGGAACCAGTTCAAACCATTGACCCGCACGACGGCGGTGCTGCCGCCGGCCGCGCGCACAATGGCTTTTCCGGGCAGCCAGTCCCAGAGAGCCGTGCTGTGCTGGAACCAGCAGCCGAGTTCCTGCTGGGCCACTCGGGAGAGATCGCAAGAGCCGGAGCCGAGCAAGCGGAAAGTGGCGAGCCGTTCGACGGCGGCGAGCCAAGGTTCCCGAGCGAGCGGCTGCATCAGCCAGCTCGGGTGCAAATAAGTTCCGGCGCTCAGCTGGCTGAGCGGCTGGTCGGGTAGCGAGGCCAAGGAACTTCCATTCAGAGTGGCTGGGAGGTCGACGCCGCCGAGCCACAATTTATCCTCTTGCGGCTGGTAGACCGCGCCCAGAATAACCTCCGGATCCGCCGATTCCTCAGCCGATAGCCGATCCGCCGGGTTCTGTTCCAGGGCGATCGCCGAGCACCAGTAGCTGGAGCCGGAGAGGAAGTTGTAGGTGCCGTCCACCGGGTCGATCACCCAGGTCCGGTTCGAGCTGCCGGCGTAGCTGGCACCTTCCTCCCCCAGGATGCTGTCGTCCGGGCGGCAGACCCGAAGCTGCTGCAGCACGTACTTTTCGGCTGCCTTATCCGCTGCGGTGACCACGTCGGAGACCGAAGTCTTGCGCTCACCGGTGAGTCCTTCCTCGCGCATGGCGAACGCCAGGATCGCGGCGTTCCGCACCAGACTGGAAGCTAGCTGCGCGTCGTTGAGGGAGGGATCGAGGATCTCTGGTTGAAGCATGTTCCCAGCCTACTCAGGCTTTAGCGACCTTTACCGACCGCTCAGCACCCGGTCCACCGGCCCTTTGACCGTCTGATAGTCGGTGGAATCTACGCTGAGCAGCTTGCCGTCCAAAACCAATGAGGGAGTGCCGCGCAAGCCTAGGTCAGTGGCATCTTGTAGATCTCTGGCCACCCGAGATTTGATCTTTGAAGAGTTCAGATCGCTGTTAAATTTCGTGATATCCAAGCCGATTTGCTGAGCGTAGCCAGTAAATCGCTGCTCTAATCCCGAACTCGCTTGAGCCCATTCCGCCTGTTTGCTGAAGACCAAGCTCGCGAGTTTCTCCAAAGCGCCCTGCTCTGCAGCGGCTTCCACTGCTTGAGCCGCGAACTGCGCATTCTGATGCTTAGTCAGCGGCAGGTTTCGAACCACGATCCTCAGCTGATCCCGGTATTCGGTCTTCAACCGCTGAATCTGGGTGTCCATCTTGGCGCAATACGGACACTGGTAATCGGTGAAGAGCACCAGAGTGGTCTTGGCCTGGGCGGGCTCGTTGAGCACCCTGACATCCGCGGGAATCAGCTTGGCCATCAGCCCCGCTGAAGGGGATGCCGAGGCAGTGATGGAGAACCCGCTGGGCGAAGTTCCACTATCGCTGGAGGCCGAGCAGGAACTGAGTGAGACGGCCAGAAGCAACGCCAAGACAGTAGGAACAACGGATAACTTTGGCATGGGCTCTTTCCAAATTGCCGATACTGGACTCCTTCGACACTAACGAATTCATCACCCGGACAGCCAGTTTCGTGAGCCAGCCAACAGGCAGCCGAGCTGCTCAGCCAAAAGTGGAAGAATGGTGCCATGGCCAAGACTCCCGCTCAACGCGCAGCCAAACACGGTGACAGGGCGACCCCGGGGGTGCCAGGGGTCCCCGTGCAAGCAGCGAACCCCAGCACGCAGCGCAGCCCCGCGAAGGCGAAGAGCAATGCTAATCTCATTCTGATCGCCGGTGTGGTGGCCAGCGCTTTCCTGTTCTGGTACTTTCACCTGCTCACTCTGAACCAGATGACCCAGCTCTCCAATGGTCTGGCGATGCCGGATTCCATGGCTTTTGGTTTTGATACCGGTGATATCACCCGGTTGAAGGCAGCGATGAACGCCGACGCCCTCGGGCAGCTGCAATACGTGCACAAGACAGCGGGCACGCTCTTCCCCTTGGTCTTCGGCTTCAGTTGGCTGCTGTTGATCGGACTCAATGTGGGCAGGCGCGCACTGCGCTGGGCCCTCTGGGCAGCGCCGGTGCTCTTCGCCGTCGTCCAGCTGGTAGCCAATGTGCTGATCGACGCCATGTTGGCGGCCAGTCCTGTCGATCCAGCACAGGTGGCCTGGGCGAGCAGCCTCACGATGATCTCCTGGGCCCTGCTGGTGATCTCCCTGCTCGCGGCCGTCTTCGCGTTCTCGCCATGGGGCAAGCGGAAAGGCCCGGCGAAGCCGCCCGGTCAATAGAGACCGGGGACAGCGGAGATTCAGCCCGCTAACCGAGCCCGTTCAGCGAGCCGCTGCTGACGCACCCCGCGAGCCACCCGGATGCCGACCAGGGACAGCCCGATGATCAGCGGGTAGACGATCAGCCGTTCAACCAGGCCATCCGGAAACCCGGGGATCTGCAAGAACACGCTGAAGATCGCGAAGGCCACGGTGGCAACGGCGGACACCACGCCTAAGACCAGAAGTACCCAGCTCAGCGCACTGCGCTGATACCAGATCCACCAGAGCAGCAGAAGCGCGATGGTGCCCGCACCGAAGAAGGTGAGTGCACCGGTGAAGTGCAGAGCGCTGATGGTATCTTCGGGGAAAACCGCCAGCAGGATCACTCCCGCCCCTGCGGCCACCAGCAACCAGCGGGCCCAAGCCGCGGCTTTTAGTTGTGCCGCCGGGGAGTGCGCTAGCCGGGCGTGCGCTGCCCGAGAGCTCCTCACACCGGCAGCTACACCGAGCAAAGTCGAACTCAGCAGCAGGCCTCCAAGGATCATCCCCAGCCCTTGCAAAGCAAGTGAAGCATTCATCAGCCAGTTCAGTGGTGAGCAGACGAATCGGGCACTGTGAATACCACAGTGCGCAGCACCCAGATCGCTGATCACATTGAAGATCGGGCTATAGGACTGCTCCCCCGCCCAGGACCGACTCACCACCAACTCCGCAAGGAATACCTGGATCACGCTGATCACCGCCCAGGCTCCGAAGAGACTGCGGACCTGTTCGCGCTGGCTCGTCATAAAAGCAGCCTAGCCAAAGCCGCCGACAGCGGCTGGGTTGCCACGACGAGCACCGGGAAGCCGTAGCGGGTGTACTGTCGGGGGTATGGAGTCATTCGGGCTCCCCTTTATAGGGAGCACCAATGGCTGATAAATCGCCACGGCAAGCCGCGTCTAAAAAATCCGGCAAATCGATCAAAGAGAAGAGAGCCGATAAGCGCGCTGGCGAGGCCGCTAAGATCAATCTCACACTGAGTGAGAAATCGGCCCAGCCCAAGAAACGCTGAGCCGATGAGCAAACTGAGCCTGGGCATCCTGGCGAATTCCAGTAAGCCCGATGAGCGCCGACTGGCCATTCATCCGGCGCATTTCGACCGGATCGACGCCAGGCTCCGCCGACGCATCGTGCTTGAGCGCGGGTACGGCGAGCGCAACGGTGTCTCCGACGCCCAGCTGGCTCCCTTGGTGGGCGGCATGATGGAGCGGGTAGAGCTGATCGCGAGTTCCGACGTCGTGCTGCTACCCAAACCTCAGCCCTCGGATCTCGAGGAGCTCCGCGAGGGCCAAGTGCTCTGGGGCTGGCCTCACTGCGTGCAGGACCGGCGGATCACCCAGCTCGCGGTGGACAAAAAACTCACCCTGATCGCCTTCGAGGCGATGAATCACTGGGCCTCCGACGGCGGCTTCGGGCTTCATGTCTTTCATAAGAACAACGAGCTGGCTGGTTATTGCTCGGTGCTGCACGCGCTCAGTTTGCGCGGCACCACGGGTGACTATGGTCAGCGGCTCAGCGCAGTGGTGATCGGTTTCGGGGCCACCGCGCGAGGTGCGGTCACCGCGCTGAATGCCCTCGGCATCCACGATGTCACGGTGCTGACCAACCGCGGCGTGGCAGCGGTTGGCTCGCCCATTCACTCGGTGCAGATCATCCAATTCGATCATGACCCGCAGACTCCTTTTTCAAGCCATGTGATCAGTGACCGTGGCCGGGTTCCGCTCGCCGAGTTCCTTGCGGAGAGCGACCTGGTAGTCAATTGCACCTTGCAGGACCCGACAGCGCCCTTGATGTTCCTCTCCGAACAGGACCTCTCCGCTTTCCGACCGGGCAGCCTGATCGTCGATGTGTCCTGCGATCTCGGCATGGGTTTCAGCTGGGCAGTTCCCACATCCTTCGAGACCCCGATCTTTGAGGTGGGTGATCACATCAGTTACTACGGCGTCGATCACAGTCCCTCCTATTTGTGGAACTCGGCGAGCTGGGAAATCAGCGAAGCCCTCCAGCCTTTCCTGAGCGCAGTGATGGCCGGGCCGACGTCCTGGGCCGAGAATGAAACCATCAGCCGAGCCATAGAGATCGACTCCGGTGAGGTGCGGAACCCGGCGATCCTGAGCTTCCAGCACCGCTCAGCGCAGTATCCCTATCCGGCGCTGCTCAGCGGCTCAGCATCCTGAGCCCAGTCGGGATTCTCCGCTGAGCGCGGAACCGCCCGGCTGATGGCTGGTCGACCGATTCCCCCGGAACATAGACTGCTGTTATGCCCAATCCCGCAATTGTCCTGGTCTCCGATAAGTACGCTGACGTTCTTGAAGAGCAATTCTGGCGGTATCAGCGCGATTATGATGTGCATTCGGCGAGTTCAGCCCAGCAGGCTCTTGAGGTCACCGAGCAGATCCGGGCAGCGGGCGGACAGGTAGCGCTCTACGTCGCAGACTCCAGGCTGGCCGATGTTCACGTTCTCAAAGCCTTTTACAACTGGCGCGCTCTGGTCCCCACCGCGCGGCGATTGGTCACCGCGCATATGGATAACTTCCGCGAAGACTCTGAGACCCTGCGCCCGGCTCTGGCCAAAGGGAAATTCGATGCGTTCCTCTTGATGCCACGGGGTGTTCGGGACGAGGAATTCCACACCGCCGTCACGGAGGTGCTTTCCGACTGGGGTTCCACGGTGGCCGCCCCTGAGGCGGAAACCGTCCGCATCATCACCCCCGTGCTCGACGGCGGCACGCTCGCCATCCGCGATTTCCTCTACCGGATGGGAATGCCGGTGCGCACCTTCTCTCCGGAGAGCCCGGAGGGGCAGGAAGTGCTGGCTCAGCTGAAGGACGAGACTCCGGTTTATCCTATTGTCCGGGCGCTCGGCAGTGAGCCGTTCTGCGCGCCCACAGTGCACGACGTCGCGATCTCCATCTATGGCGATCCGAGCGATATCGATGTCGACCAGGTGGTCGATCTGGTCATTGTGGGTGGCGGCCCGGCGGGCCTCGCCGCGGCGGTTTACGGCTCCTCGGAGGGGCTTTCCACCGTGGTGGTGGAGGCTGAAGCGATCGGCGGCCAAGCCGGAACCAGCTCGATGATCCGGAATTACCTGGGTTTCCCCCGCGGTATTTCCGGAATGCGGCTGGCCCAGCGAGCGCGCAGTCAAGCGACACGTTTCGGCACAAGATTCTTCACCGGCTGGCCAGTGGAAGGCCTCACCGTTGGAGAGCGCGTGCACACCCTGCAGACCGGGGGCGGTGAGCTCAGGGCGAGGGCCGTGGTGATTGCCAGCGGCGTTTCCTATCGGAAGTTGCGGGTCGAATCGATTGATTCGATGGTCGGCCAGGGCGTCTTCTACGGTTCGGCGATGACGGCGGCCCGGGAGATGGAAGATCAGCATGTCTTCGTGGTGGGCGGCGGAAACTCAGCAGGACAAGCGGCCCTCCATCTCTCCCGTTATGCCCGTTCGGTGACCATCCTGATCCGACGACCCACCCTCGCCGAGACCATGTCGGACTATTTGATCAATGAGATCGAGTACAACCCCTTGGTCACGGTGCGCAGCTGTTCTGAGGTCGTGGACGGCGGCGGCGGAGAGCGCCTGGAGTGGATCGAACTCAAAGACACCGTCACCGGTGAATTGAGCCGCCATGACGCCGGTGGCCTCTTCCTGCTGCTGGGCGCTGAACCCCTGTGCGAGTGGTTGCCCGCGGAAGTGATCAAGGACGAAAGAGGCTTCGTGCTGACCGGCCGCGATGTTCCTAAAGAAACCTGGGTGGAGGGTGTACCACCCGAGAACCTCGCTACCACTGTGCCGGGGATCTTCGCGGTGGGAGATATCAGAGCAGGTTCAATGAAACGTGTGGCGGCTGCAAGTGGTGAGGGCTCCAGCGTGGTGCCGCTGGTGCACAGCTGGATCGGCGGTCTGACCGACTAGCCGGAGACACACCTCCGGCTAGGACTGCGCGGGCCTGGCAACCGGTGTTTAATCGCGGTATGGCGATTGTCATGAGCAAGCCGCAGGTCAGCGAGTTGGGCCAGGCTCTCGCGGTTTTAGCGGAATGGCAAGACGACGAGGCCAGTTTTCAACTGCACCCCGGGGACCTGGGCTGGTTCTGGCGATTCGGTGCCGAGGCGACGGCCGCAGCGGTGCGGTGCTGGAGCCGGGCGGGAAAGATTCTCGCGCTCGGGCTGCTGGACGGCCCTCAGCTATTGCGACTGACCATTGCTCCCCAGGCACAGCAGGACGAGGAGTTGGCTGAACGGCTGGTGCGGGATCTGGTTCAGCCAGAGCATGGCGTGCTGCCAGCCGGAAAGGCTCATCTAGAAACCCCGAGTGGCGTCTTGCTCAGGGAGCTACTGACCGCGGTCGGCTGGCAACCCGACGAGCTGTGGACGCCGCTGCGGCGAGAGCTCGACGAGTCGGTGCCGGACCCGGTCATGCGGATCGAGGTGATCGGCGCCGAAAAAGCACAGCGTTATGCCACCGTGGTAAGGGCCGCCTTCGACGGCTCAAGCTTCACCCCGCAACGTTGGCGGGCCATGGCGAGTGGATCGCCCTATGCTGAAGCCCGTTCCCTGATCGGCTATGACGATCGCGAGAATGCCGTTGCGGTGGCTACTGTCTGGTCGGCTGGTCAGGGCAGACCTGGGCTCCTTGAGCCGATGGGAGTGCATCACGATCATCGGGGGCACGGCTACGGGAAGGCGATCAGCCTCGCCGCAGCAGCCGCACTTCTCGAGCTGGGTTCTTCAAGCGCCCTGGTCTGCACCCCGAGCTCCAACACCGGCGGAATCGCCACCTATCGATCTGCTGGTTTCCGGCCGCTTCCGGAGCGGCTGGATCTGCGCCGCGAGGCCTAGCATTCTGCCGGAGGCGCTGAGCCGAAGCCCGGAGCGCATCGTGCTGCCGAGCGACACTGTTGTAAGCTAACTCTGGTGTTTCCGGCCTCTGTAGCTCAGCAGGATAGAGCGTCCCTCTCCTAAAGGGAAGGTCGTGGGTTCGAATCCCGCCAGGGGCACCACGATGGCAACAACGAAACTGCGGCACATGAAGAGTGCCGCAGTTTCGTTGCAGTACGACGCGATCAAGGCTTCCTGCTCGGGCTGACGCAGCAGTCCTAGAGCCCCGTCCGCGAAAGCGCGTGGTTGACCGATTCAGCTGGCGACCGGCGTCACGCGGCTCAGATCCGCCACCTCGCTGCGAGTGGTTGCCGCTTTGCGGGCTCTGCTGCTCGCGGTGGCGAAAATCATCACGACCAGGGCCGCTGCGGTGATGATCGCCCCGATCCAGATCGGGGAAGTATAGCCGAGTCCCGCAGCGATTCCGAGGCCACCCAGCCAGGCACCGAGGGCATTGCCCACATTGAACGCACCGATATTCGCGCCGGAGGCGAGCGTGGGTGCTGAGCCAGCGTAGTTCATGATCCTGCTCTGCAGGCCAGGCACGGTTCCGAAGCCGAAGCCACCCATCAGGAACAAAGCGATCACCGCCGCCATACCGGAACCGGCCACCAGGGCGAAGACGGTAAGCACCACGAGAAGCGCGGCGATGAAGAAGATCAGTGTGCCGTCAATGGAACGGTCGGCAAGGCGTCCGCCGAGCCAGTTGCCGAGCACCAGGCCGGTGCCGAAGAGCACTAGCAGCCACGGCACCGCCGAGGCTTCGAAACCGCTGACCCGGGTGAGCGTATAGGCGATATAGGTGAAGGCACCGAACATGCCGCCGTAGGCGAGGATCGTCACGATCAGGGAAAGCCACACCTGGCCGGAGCGGAACGCGGCCAATTCCCGGCGAAGGCTGACCTGCGAATCAGGACGGTGGAGCTTAGGTACCAGAGTGGCGATGCCGATGAAGGCGAGCACACCGATTGCAGAGATCACCCAGAAGGTGGAGCGCCAGCCGAACTGCTGGCCGAGGAAAGTGCCGAACGGCACGCCGAACACATTCGCGGCAGTGAGACCGGTGAACATCATGGCGATGGCTCCGGCCTTCTTCTCGGGTGCGACGAGGGTGGCTGCGACAACCGAACCGATGCCGAAGAAGGCACCGTGGCACAGTGCGGCGACGATGCGTCCCATCATGGCAACGCTGTAGTCCTCAGCGAGAGCGGTGAGTACATTGCCGATGATGAACAGCACGATGAGACCCAGTAGCACGGGCTTGCGGGGCAGTCGAGCGGTTGCGGCGGTCAGTCCGAGGGCGCCGACCACGACAGCCAAGGCATAGCCCGAGATTAACCAACCCGCTGCGGATTCGGTAGCTCCGAAGTCCGCCGCAACCTCGGGCAGCAGGCCCATAATGACGAACTCGGTCAGTCCGATGCCAAACGCCCCTAAGGCGAGGGCGAACAGTCCTAGGGGCATGATGATTCTCCTGGTATATTCGATAAGTAGTTGCAGACGCGTGATATTGCGTCTTAGTAGATAATACTTGCATACGCAAATAAAACGCGCAAGCAAGTATATTTGAGGAGTGGTTGCATGAGCATCGATGACGACGCCGTCGAGGTACGCGCTCGGGGGTGGCGCACGCTTGCCGCGCTTCACGGACTGATCGAATCAGAGCTGGAGAACCAGCTGGGCCAAGCCGCTGGGCTATCAGTCGTGGAGTACACGGTGCTGGATGCCCTAGAGCGACAGGATGGCTGGCACATGCGGATGCAACAGCTGGCCCGCGCAACCGCACTGAGCCCGAGTGCGACCACTCGCCTGGTGAACCGACTCGAAGACCGGGGGCTTTTGACGCGCGTTCTCTGCGCAGACGATCGGCGTGGCATTTATACCGAGCTCACCGCTCCCGGCAGGGAACTCTACGAACGCGCCCATCCGATCCACGATGCAACCCTGGAAAGAGTTCTGGAGGAAGCGTCCTCACGACCCGAGCTTGCACCAGTAGTCGACGCCTTGCACGCAGTCACCCTGCCGTCCCACGCAGTGAACTGAATCCCAGGGGTTACGCTTATCAGTCATGATGAACTTCGAGCATCTGCGCACTTTCGTCACGGTGTACCGTGCGGGTTCGCTGACTGAAGCCGCGAATCTGCTCGGCATTTCACAACCGACGGTTTCAGCCCATATCCAATCCCTCGAGGCGGTCTTCGGATTCGCCCTGTTCGTGCGCAATCACTCCGGGGTATCGGCGACCGGGAAGGGTAGCGAGCTCGCCCGGGAGCTCGCCGCGCACGTCGATGCTCTCGATGACATCGCTGCTCTGTCAGCCTCGGCGAGCACGCAGCCCCGGGCAATCCATATTGGCGGCCCAGCAGAACTCCTGGGCACCATGGTCATGCCGCGCCTTCGTGAGCTCAGTGAAGCCGTCGGTGCGCCGCTCTGGTTCGAATTCGGTCTCGCGGACGACCTCCTCGAAGAACTGCGGACCGGCTCACTCGATGCCGTGATCAGCGCCATCCGCCCGCGCATCAACGGGATCACCGCGACCGCGCTCTACGACGAAGAGTTCGTGCTCGTCGCCGCTCCAGCATGGCAACAACTATCCGATAGCGCAGTGACCTCCGACATCAATCGATGGACCCAGATCCCGGTCATTGCCTACGCCGAAAATCTTCCGATCGTTCGGAGGTATTGGCGGACAGTCTTCGGCCGACGCCCCCAGGAATTGCGACTCAGCGCGGTTGTGCCCGACCTGCGTAGTATCCGCTCAGCACTCATCGCCGGTGCCGGTATGTCGGTGCTGCCGCACTACCTGGTCACCGAGGACCTCAAAAACGGAGCGCTCACCCTGCTGCACACCCCGGAGTTCGCCCCGCTCAACACCGTTCACCTGGCAACCCGCAGCGGCGATATCTCTCGCATCCCGCGGTTGCGCTCACTGGCGGACGAGTTGAGCCGGATCATCCGCTGAGCCGCAGCTGGGGCATAAATTTACTGATGGAATCCATCAGAATTCCGATCGTCGGCGTTGCCCTTCAGGACGAGACTTACAAGGTCGAAAGGAATGTCCCTATGTCTCATATTCTCATGGTCGTTACCGCCGCCGATTCGCTCACCCTCGCCGACGGCAGCTCCTACCCCACCGGCTTCTGGGCCGAAGAACTCGTCGTCGCACACCGCGATCTCTCAGAAGCTGGCCATCAAATCACCATCGCCACCCCGGGCGGCGTCAAGCCGACGGTTGACCCCGGCTCACTCTCCGCATCGGTGGTCGGCGACCAAGCTCGTGTTGACGAGTTCGCCGCCTATATCGCAGCAATTGACGCCAGCCTGGCTCATCCGCTTTCTCTCGACGACGTCGTGCTCGCCGACTACGAAGCGATCGTGCTGCCCGGTGGCCACGGCCCGATGGCCGACCTCGCCACCGATGCCACCCTCGGCTCGATCCTCACCGCAGCAAATGCGGCAGGAACCCTCATCGCACCCTTCTGCCACGGCCCAGCTGGCTTGCTCAGCGCCATCAATGCAGAGGGCGTCTTCGCCTTTGCAGGCCGCCGCTTGACTGTCTTCACCGACGAGGAGGAGAAGACCGGTGGACTCGGCGAGAATACGCCCTGGTTCGTCGCCTCAACCCTCGCCGAGCGCGGCGCAATCGTCGAAGGCGGCGCGCCCTGGACCAGCCACGTAGTGCGTGATGGAAACCTGATCAGCGGCCAGAACCCGCAGTCCAGCGACGCCGTCGCTGCTGAGCTGATCGCTGCACTCGCAAAATAAAAAGTAACAAACCACAAGGCGCCCCTCCCGATTTTGTCGTGGGAGGGGCGCCTTTCTGCTTGAACGCTCCCTGGCTCACCCTGCGCTATCCAACCCTCTCCGGTTAAACCACTGGCTTCCCCGCCGATTCCCCCGCGAGATGAGCCACTCGTGCACCATCTCAGGAATCGCGGATTCGGCGTCTTTCAACCTCCTGCACCTTGCGAAATGAACTACTTATTGACAATTAGTTCTTTTTGGTAGTATCTTTCATATTATTGAATGTATCGCACAAAGGAGTGCCATGGCCGTCGACGCAAGCTCTCTGCCCCCTGCCGATGAGGACTGGTCCACTAAGCCGCGAACTCCCCTCGGACGGCTTGTACCGGCGCTCATGCTCAGTAATATCGGACTCTTCATCGCGCTGCTCACTCCCCTTCAATTGCTCTTGACCCTGCGGCTGACCGCGATTGCCAACGGCGCAGACGCTACCGCAGCCTTCGGCATCGTGACCGGTTGCGGCGCCATTGTGGCAATGATCGCGAGCCCCATTGCGGGACGGATCAGTGACCGAACCACCTTCCGCTTCGGCCGACGTCGTACCTGGATTCTGTTCGGATCGATCACCGGCGCGTTGCTCTTGCTGGCACTCAGCGTGACGACCGAGGTCTGGCAGGTCGTCGTGCTCTGGTGCCTGGTCCAGGGGCTGACCAACTTCCAATTCGCTGCGACCGGCGCAGTGATGCCGGATCAGGTACCGCCGGAGCGGCGAGGCGGGGTCTCCGGCCTACTGGGCGTCACCCTGGCCATTGGCCCGCTGATCGGTATTGCCCTGGTCAATGGCTTCACCCCGGATTCCGCTGCTCAATGGCAAATCATCGCAGTGGTTTCGGTCGCGCTGACGATCATCGCAGTGTTCCTGATCAAAGAACAACGCCATCTTCAAAGCAGCCATCCAAAACAGCTCAATCTGCTGTCTCTGGCGAAGTCCTTCTGGCTCAACCCTCGCAAACACCCGGCCTTCGGCTGGGCCTGGATCGTACGCTTCCTGATCACCTGTGGTTATGCCGCAGGCGGCTATGGTGCTTTCTACTTACTGCAGCGTTTCGGCGTGAGTACTGAGGAACTCGGCCATATTATGCTCGGCCTCTCCTCACTGAGCGTCGTCTCGCTCGTGCTTTCCAGCCTGCTCGCCGGGTATCTCTCCGATCTCGTGAAACGTCAGAAACCGTTCGTGATCATTGCCGGCGTGCTCTCGGGCGGCGGTTTGATCCTCGCGGCTTTCGCGCCCTCAATCGAATGGTTCATCGTTTCCTCGGTGATCAGCGCGGTAGGCACCGGGGTGTTCTTCTCCATCGATCTAGCGATGTGCGCTCGAGTGCTGCCGAACACCGAAGACACCGGCAAAGACCTCGCTATCATCAACATCGCCAACTCGCTGCCGCAATCGCTGGTGCCTCTTGTCGCACCGCTATTACTCGCTCTCGGCGGCTTCCCTGCGCTGTACCTGAGCCTCGCCGCGCTGGGCTTCCTCGGCTCATTAGCGGTTATCCGGGTTCCCGAGATCGGCCATGAACACGATGAAGGTGGTCGCACGGCTCCAATCACTCGCACTCTTCCAACCCGCTGATGCCCACCCGTTAAATTCGACGAAAGAACCTTACCGTGACTGTCATTTCCAACGCTCTGGCCGACTTCAAGCTACTGGCAACTCCGATTGGCGCGGAACTCGATTCCGCTGATCCTGAGACTTGGGCTGAAGCCGATGATTGGCTTCCCGCAGTGGTTCCGGGCGGAGTCCATGAATCACTGCTTGCCGCTGGCACCATTGAGGATCCTTATTACGATCGCAATGAGGCTTCAGTGCGCTGGATCGAAGAGCGGGATTGGTGGTTCCGCAGCAGTTTTGAAGGCCCCGCTGATCTCACCGCAGGCGAACGGCTCCGCCTGATCTTCCATGGGCTAGACACCGTGGTGGATATCTTCCTCAATGGCGAGTTGCTCGGTTCACACGAGAATATGTTCCGCCCCGCAATCTACGATGTCACCACCAAACTGCAACCGAAGAACACCCTGCTGCTCCGCTTCTCACCGCCGCTGCACGGCCTGGAGATCCCGAACGCGGTCATCTCGGAAATGACCCGTTTCGCTGAACTCTCTGCCGCAATGGCTGGAACCGAAGCACCCGAAGAGGGTGCGGAAATGGCGAACCCGTTCTCCGAGATGCTTCCGCTGTCAACTCTGCGCCGAAAGGCAGCCTTCTCCTGGGGCTGGGATTTCGGCCCACGAATTCCTTCCATTGGCATTTGGCGCCCCGTCGAGTTGGTTCGCGAACAGCACGCGGTGATCACCTCGCACTTTGTCAGCACTGAGCAGGTCGATGCTGAAGCGCGAACGGCTAAGCTACGGCTCTCCGTGGAGGCAGATGTGCTGGATTCCAGCGGACCTCTCGCCGCTCAAATCACCCTTGTCTCCCCGAGCGGACAAGATACCAGCGTCAAATTCGAGTTGGCAGCCCTGAACGATAGAGCAGTGGGCAGCATAGAGCTCACGCTGAAGGACGTCGACCTTTGGTGGACTCATGATCTCGGCACTCCATCGCTGTACCAGGTGCAAGTCACCCTGTCCGAGAACGACGTCGAACTTCACCGAGTGGATGACCGAATCGGCATCCGCAGCATCACCCTCGATCGTCAGCCGGATACCGAGGGCGGCAACCTCTTCCGCTTCATCCTCAATGGCACTCCGATCTTCGCTCGGGGCGGGGCCTGGCTGCCCGCTAGCATGCTGGTCGGCTCGGTGACTCCGGAGCGCTACCGCGAACTCGTGCAGCGGGCGCACGACGGCAATATGAACATGCTGCGGGTCTGGGGTGGCGGCGTGTATGAGCACGATGCTTTCTATACCGCCTGCGACGAATTAGGCCTCCTGGTCTGGCAGGATTTCATGTTCGCCTGCATCGACTACCCGAGCGCGGATCCCCATCTACAAGCCGAAGTCGCCCTGGAAGCCGAGTACCAAGTGCGGCGGCTACGCAACCGGGCCTGCATCGCGCTCTGGTGCGGCAACAATGAAGTCCAAGCCCTGCACGGCGCCGCCTATCAGAACTACGAGCCCGGCGACTGGGGCTACGATTTCTTCTTCCGGATCCTCCCTGAAGCGGTTGAGAAATTCGGTGGCACCGTCGAGTACTGGCCCGGCAGCCCCTGGGGCGTAGCGGAGGCCGAAGGCTTTATGGCGGCCAATGGCGTCCTGGACGGGGATCGGCACGCTTGGGAAGTTTGGCACGGCATAAACCTCGGCCCAGAGAAGAAGGATTTCCCCACTCTCGGCGATGCCCGTCACTTCCGTCGTTACGCCGATGACTCGGGCAAATTCATCAGCGAGTTCGGCATTCATGCCTCCCCGGAGTTGAGCACTCTGCAGCGCTGGATCCCGGCCGAACAACTCTCGGTGCACAGCCCTTCCTTCGACGAGCACAACAAGGATCACCCCAAAGACAAGGGCGATGCGATGCTCGAAGTCATCACCGGGCTGCCTCAGGGCATCGAGCAATACGTCGATTTCACCATGGCGGTGCAAGCGGAGGGCCTGAAGTTCGGCATCGAACACTACCGGCGCCGTCAGCCCCATTGCAGCGGCACGCTGATCTGGCAGTTCAACGACGTCTGGCCCGGATTCAGCTGGTCGATCCTTGATTACGACGCCGTCCCCAAGGCCGGCTATTACTTCACCAAGCGGGTCTACGCCCCGGTGATCGCGAGCTTCCGTGACGATCAGAACGGCACTTTCGAGCTCTGGATCACCAACTCCGGACCGGAAACCGTCACGACCGAGGCAATCGTCTCGCTGGAGAACTTCGATGGCTCGGTGGATAGCCAGCAGACCATCAGTGTCACCGTGCACCCCGGGGAAAGCAGCTCGGTCTGGAGCATCGACGCCGCAACGATTCCCTCCACCACGAACCGCTATCTGCGGGTCGAGAGCCCGGATTCGGCTTTTCCGGTCAACCGCAAATTCCTCGCCGAGATCAAGGACCTGGAATTCGGCCCCTCGACCCTGGAGACCAAGATCGAGAGAACCGGACCGCACTCCGCTACCATCGAGCTGACCTCTCGTGGCTATAGCTATCTGGCGCGGGTGCTCTCTCCCGCACCAGGGGCGCGTTTCGACGACAACTACGTCGATCTGCGCGATGGCGAGGTGATTCGGATCCACCTCGATGGCCTGAACGAGGACTTCGATGTCTCCGGGCTGGTGGTGGCCAGCTACCCAGGAAGCCCCGCCGCAACGACTGCTTCCTGATCCGGGCCGCTGCACGTCGACGCCCTGAGGCTCGGCGTGCAGCACCCCGCACCCCCTACCCCGACGATGAGGCCCGATGAGCACCCCGCACTCTTTCAATTCAACACCTGCAACACTGAGCCCTCTTGCCCTGGCCATCGATGTTGGAGGTACCAAAGTTGAGGCGGCACTGATCGACGACGCCGGGGCGGTCTTGGCAGGTTCCCGCCACCGCGCCCCCACCGGCAGCGGGAGCTCAAGAGAAGTCCTCGCCGATGCGGTGCGACGGGTGATCGACCAGACAATGGCGATAGCCCCGGTGGGAAGGGCCGTTGTCGGTGCCGGGATCGGCAGCGCCGGTCCGATCTCGATTCCCGATGGCACGGTGTCCCCCCTCAACCTGCCGAGCTGGCGGAACTATCCGCTGCACGAACTCGTGGCGCATCATTCAGGACTCGGTTCGGAACGCACCGTGCTCCGACTCGACGGTCTGTGCATCTTGCTCGCCGAATACTGGCTCGGTGCTTTACGAGGCTACCGGAATGCGATGGGAATGGTGGTCTCCACCGGCATCGGCGGCGGGCTGATCCTGGAAGGCCGCTTGATCGGCGGACGATCAGGCAATGCCGGGCATATCGGTCAGCTGCAAGTGCGCTCCCACAGCGGAGCCGGCCGAGATCTCTCCAGCACCCTTGAAGGAATGGCCTCCGGACCGCGCATTGTGGACTGGGCCAGGCAGCACGGCTGGCCAGGCTCCACCGGTGAAGAGCTCGCCGCCGACTACCGGGAAGGGTCTCCTCTGGCGATCGCCGCCGTGCAGCGCTGCGCCAGGGCGATCGGCACTGCCATCGCTTCCGCGTCGGCGCTCCTCGATCTGGAAGCGGTGGCCATCGGCGGCGGTTTCGCCCGGATCACCCCTGATCTCTTCAGGATGATCCAGCTCGTGGTGGAGGACACCGCCGCGCTGGATACGATCCGGGGTATCGACGTCGTGCCGGCCGCACTGGCAGATGAGGGCCCCTTGATCGGAGCAGCAGGGCTGGTGCACCGCAGCGATCTCTTGCCCAATCACTCAGCTTCGGCGTCGCTGAATGAGATCGCCTCGAGCTTGGCGAGGGAAAGCATCTAGTAAGCAGTAATACCCAAAAGAAATCAATTATCGAAGACGATAGGATGCCGATATGGGATTACGAGAACGAAAAGCTGTCCGAACCCGACAAACCATCCTCGAGGTGGGCTTCGAGTTCTTCACCCAGAAGGGCTACGACCGAACCACCATGGAGGAGATCGCAGAAAAAGCCGATATCAGTCTCTCCACCCTGTACCGGTACTTCCCCACCAAAGACCTGATCGTGTTAGATCCGATCATCGGAGGCCTCGGCATGGTTCCGAGAATACTGGGGGACCGCCCAGCAGAGGAAAGCATTGAAGTGGCTCTGGGATACGCGCTGAAAGAGTATCTGCAGTTCTACGACGAAAACGCCGATCAGATCAACCAGCTCCGTGCGATTCTCGACACCACCACCCGCCCGCGCGCCCAGCTGTGGGACCTGCAGAATCAAGAAATTCAGTTGCTCGAAGAGGCGATCGCCCGTCGTTGCGGCGACAAGGTGAATAGCCTCTGGGTCTCCGCGGCTGCCCACGCCACTTCGATGATCTACGCCATCGCCATAGAGCACTCCCGCGATGGAAAGCGAAAGGCGACGGATATCGCCCATGAGCTCGACGTCATCCTTCGGTCAACTCCCGTGGTGATCCCCCGGCTTTGATCCCCTTCCGCCACGGACTACCTGTCATAGGGCACCCGAACCATCTTTGAATTAGGCTGTTCTCATGCCCCCCAGCAGTTCTCCGCAAGTAGTCCCGGCGGCGGCTCAGCAGCCAGTCGCAATCTCCAATCTGGCTGCTTTTCTGCTCGGTTCCTGGCGCATTGAACGGACTCTGCTAGAACGCAGCACCGGCCAGCGGGGCGAGTTTCAGGGCGATCTGGAATTCAGTTCCAGCCATTCCGGCCTGCACTATCGGGAATCGGGCACCCTGCGCTGGGATGCTCCGCAAGAAGTCGGCTCAGCGCCGCGCGACCACCGAGTGCCCGTCAAACGGGACTACCTACTACGTGCCACGCCCGATCCGCGCGTGCTGGACTGGTATTTCGACTACGGCGATTATTTTCATCAACTCGATCTGAGTTCGGGCCGCTGGCAAACTGAGCATCCTTGCTCAGCGGATCTGTATCGAGTGGACTACACGGTGCTCGACGCCGAGCACCTGCGAGTCATCTGGGAGGTCGCCGGCCCCCACAAGGATCAGCTCATCAGTTCCAGCTGGTCCCGGCTCAGTGCGAGTCCCTGACCTCAGCCGAACCGGAGGCGAACTGCGTCTCGTATAACTCGGTATAGCGGCCCTGCAACGCCAGCAGCTCGTCATGGCTGCCCCTTTCCAGCACCGCACCCCCCTCCACCACGAGAATCTGATCCGCTTCGCGAATGGTGGAGAGCCGATGAGCGATCACAATCGCGGTGCGGCCTCGCAGCGCCTCGCCCAAGGCAGCCTGGACCGCGGCCTCATTGGTCGAGTCAAGCGCAGCGGTGGCCTCATCCAGGATCACTACGGCGGGCTGCACAAGAAGCAGTCTGGCGATCGTCAGCCGCTGCCTCTCACCCCCGGAGAGCCGATAGCCGCGCTCCCCGACCACGGTGTCCAGGCCGTCGGGCATGGCGGCAATCACGTCAGCGAGCCGCGCCCGGCGCAGCGCTGACCAGATGTCTTCCTCGCTGGCCTCAGGCTGGGCGAGCAGCAAATTGCCCCGAATGGAATCGTGGAACAAATGCCCGTCCTGAGTGACCATACTCAAAGAAGCTCGAAGCGACTCAAAGGTGGTATCCCTGACATCCACCCCGCCGAGCCGCACTGCCCCGGAATCCACATCGTATAGCCGGGAGAGCAGCTGGGCGATCGTCGATTTTCCCGCTCCGGAGGATCCCACCAGGGCGATCGTCTGACCGGGTTCCGCGGTGAAACTCACACCGTGCAGCACTTCCTCGCCGCCGCGAGCATCCAGGATCGCCACTTCCTCCAACGAGGCCAGCGAGACCTTATCCGCTGAGGGGTAACCGAACCGGACCGAATCGAATTCCACACTGAGCGGGCCTTCGGGCAGCGGCCGGGCATCAGGCTTCTGCTGAATCAGCGGCTTCAGATCGAGGATCTCGAAAACCCTGGCGAAACTCACCAGGGCGCTCATCGTGTCCACCCTGGCACTCGCCAGCGCGGTGAGCGGCGCATAGAGCCGGGTGAGCAGCAGAGCCAACACGACGACGTCGCCCGCCGCCAGATCTCCACGCAGCGCGAAATAGCCGCCCAAACCATAGACCAGGGCGAGCGCTAGGGCTGAGACCAGAGTGAGCGCGGTGACGAAGACGAATTGCATCATGGTGGTCCGCACGCCGATGTCGCGCACCAGGCTGGCCCGGACCTCGAACTCCCGGGATTCCTCAGCGGGTCTTCCGAAGAGCTTCACCAAAGTGGCCCCGGGAGCGGAGAATCGCTCGGTCATCTGGATGCTCATACTGGCATTGAGATTGACCGACTCCTTGCGCAGCCCAGCCACCTTACGGCCGAACCGGCGCGCCGGCAGTAAGAAAATGGGCAGCAGCAGCAAAGCGATCACGGTGACCTGCCAGGACGTTCCGAGCATCACGATCAGGGTCAGCACCAGGGTGACCAGATTGCTCACGATCCCGGAGAGCGTGCCGCTGAAGGCCTGCTGCGCTCCGATCACGTCGTTGTTCAGCCGGCTCACCAAAGCACCGGTACGGGTCCGAGTAAAGAAGGCGATCGGCATTTTCTGCACGTGGTCGAAGACCTTGGTCCGCAGGTCGAGGATGACGTCCTCTCCGAGTCTGGAGGAGAGCCAGCGCACCAATAGGCCCACCCCGGCGTCGAGTAAGGCGACCAGCGCGATCAGTGCCGAAAGAGTGAGAATCAACTGCAGATCGGTGCGAGCCACAATGGCGTTCACGATCTGTCCCGCAAGCAAGGGGGTAGCCACCGCAATGAACGCCGAAGCCACCGAGAGCGCCACGAAAATCACCAGCCGCCAGCGATACGGTCCGGCGAAGGCGAAGGTTCGCTTCAGGGTGTCTTTCTTGATGCCGCCATCGTCGTCCTTGGCACTCGCGGTGCTCCACAACGAATGCCACGCGGCATTTTCCATACTCAAAGCGAGGTCCCCATCTCTTTCGGCACAATCAGTAAGGTAGCGCGAAATACTGACAGTTTGTTCCTAAAACTCCGAACTGTATTGTCATCAGAAGAAATAGAACTGCGGGTTCTGAACGTTTGTGCTGATAATGTCGCACGCTGAGCCTTAGAATCCAGCTGGCTTACAACCGAAAAGGATGATCGATGAAACGCGGAAAAGTTCTGGCCGTCGGCCTGCTGCTCAGCCTCGGATTGGCTGTGGCCGGATGTTCCAGCAGCCCTGCCGATGGTG
Organism: Psychromicrobium ferritrahens; assembly: GCF_043789415.1. Taxonomy (NCBI): domain Bacteria; kingdom Bacillati; phylum Actinomycetota; class Actinomycetes; order Micrococcales; family Micrococcaceae; genus Psychromicrobium; species Psychromicrobium ferritrahens. The sequence continues at coordinate 289,327 of NZ_JBDLLW010000003.1, forward strand.
CTGATCATTCGCTGAGCGATGTCACCAGCAAAGGCGAGCTGGTCATCGCCACCGAGGGGACCTACAAGCCGTTCAGCTACCATGAGGGCGGCTCCGGTTCGCTGACCGGTTACGACGTCGAGGTCGCCGAGGCAGTGGCGGCCAAACTCGGCGTCAAAGCCAAATTCCAGGAGACCCAGTTCGACGGTATCTTCGCGGGCCTGGATGCCAAGCGCTTTGACGTGATCGCCAACCAGATCTCGATCAACCCAGATCGGCAGAAGAAGTATGATTTCTCCGCCCCTTACACCGTCTCGGCGGGGGTGATCGTGACCAAGCAGAGCAATGATTCGATCAAGAGCTTCGATGACCTCAAGGGCAAGACGACCGCACAATCACTGACCAGTAACTGGTACAAGCTGGCTCAGCAGAGCGGTGCAACCGTGCAATCAGTGGAAGGCTGGGCGCAGTCCGTGGCCCTGTTGCAGCAGGATCGAGTGGACGCCGTCGTCAACGATAAGCTCACTTACCTGGACTTCGTGAAGAACACCCCGAATGCCGGACTGAAGATCGCGGCGGAGACCACGGACAAGTCCGAGAGCGCCTTCGCTCTCCGCAAGGGGTCCACCGCCTTGAGTGAGGCGATCAACAAGGCGCTCACCGAGCTGGCTTCGGACGGCACGCTGAGCAAGCTCTCGAAAAAATACTTTGACGCCGACGTTTCCAAGTAGTCCCCGGCAGGCAGGCTAGGCTGAACCATGACATGGGACCTGATCTGGAGTTCGCTCGGGCCGATTTTGCTCGGTGCGGTGCGGGCGACCATACCGCTGGCCCTGGCGTCTTTCGTGCTGGGATTGATCATCGCGCTACTTGTCGCACTAATGCGGCTCAGCCGAAATCCAGTGGTTTCGGGCATCGGGCGCTTCTATATCTCGATTATTCGCGGCACACCCCTGCTCGTGCAGCTCTTCGTGATCTTCTACGGTCTGCCCAGTATCGGGCTCAAGCTTGAGCCGTGGCCCAGCGCCATCATTGCGCTTTCGCTCAATGTCGGTGGTTATGCGGCCGAAGTGATCCGGGCGGCGATCCTCTCGGTTCCCAAGGGGCAGTGGGAGGCCGGCCATATGATCGGCATGTCCCGCTCACTGACTCTGCGGCGGATCATCCTGCCTCAGGCGGCCCGGGTCTCTTTGCCACCGCTGTCCAATACCTTCATCTCATTGGTCAAGGACACCTCACTCGCCTCACTGATCCTGGTCACCGAGCTATTCCGAGAAGCCCAGCAGATCGCTTCGGTGGATGGTGAGTTCATGACGCTGTATCTGGAAGCAGCCGTGGTGTACTGGCTGATCTGCCTTGTGCTCTCCACCATCCAGTCCGCACTGGAAAAGAGATTGGATCGCTATGTCGCCCACTGATTCTCAGCCTCAGGCAGCGGAAGTCGTATTGCAGGTCTCCGGGCTGCACAAGGCATTCGGCTCCAACGAGGTGCTCAAAGGCGTTGATCTGGAGGTCCGGAGAGGCTCGGTGGTGGCCCTAATCGGCCCCTCCGGCTCGGGGAAGACCACGGTGCTCAGGTCTTTGAACGGGCTGGAGACTCCCGACGGCGGGACCGTTACGATCGGCGCGACCACCGTGGACTTCTCGGCGTCCCGAGGCAAGCGGGAACTGGATCAGCTAAGAGACCGCTCCGCGATGGTCTTCCAGCATTACAATCTGTTCCCCCATATGACGGTTCTGCAGAACATCCTGGAAGGCCCGGTGCAGGTCCAGAAGCGACCTCGGGCTGAGGTCAGCGCCGAGGCCGAAGTGCTGCTGGACCGGGTGGGCCTGCTGGCGAAAAAGGACGCCTATCCCTTCGAACTCTCCGGTGGACAGCAGCAACGAGTCGGCATTGTGCGCGCCCTCGCCCTCAAACCGCAGCTACTGCTCTTCGACGAACCGACGTCCGCGCTCGATCCTGAGCTGGTGGGCGATGTGCTCGCCGTGATCAAGGAACTGGCGGAGGAACGCTGGACCATGGTGATCGTCACCCATGAGTTGGCTTTTGCCCGGCAGACCGCGGACGAAGTGGTCTTCATGGACGGCGGAGTCATCGTGGAACGCGGCCCCGCCGCTCAGCTGCTGAGCGCACCTCGCGAACCGCGCACTCAGCAGTTCCTCCAGAGAGTGCTGCACAACTACTGAGTGCGGGGTTTCCGGTGGCCTACGAACCGCTCAAGACAACGAGCTGCGCGGTTGCCCTGGTCATCGCCACGTAGCGATCGACGGCGCCCTCGATCCCCTCGCCAAAGCTCTCTGGTGAAATCAGGATAACCAGGTCAAATTCCAGTCCTTTGACCAGCTCCGGAGTCAGTAAGCTGACCCGTGGGTTCGGCTCAAAGGACAGCGTCTGCGTTTCTAGAGCGCTGATCACGCAGACTATGCCCTCGTCATGAGTCGAGAGCCAGTCGTCGATAATCACCTGGAGCTCCGAAATAGCTGCATAGGTGACCGGAAGGCCATTGCTGCGGATCGACGTCGGCACATTGGCATCCGGCAGCGCAGCCCGAATCACCGGCTCCGCCTCGGTCATCACCTCTTCCGGCGTCCGGTAATTGATGGTCAGCGAGGCCAGCTCCACCCGGTCGAAACCGAGTCGCTCTAGTCGTTGCTGCCAGGACTCGGTGAATCCGTGCCTGGCCTGGGCCCGGTCTCCGACGATGGTGAAGCTCCGGGATGGGCAGCGCAGCAGCATCATCTGCCACTGCGCATCGGTGAGTTCCTGCGCTTCGTCGACCACGATATGCGCAAACGGACCGGCGAGCAGTTCCGGACCGGCCGCCGCAGCGGCCTCGTCGTGAATCAAGGCGGCCCGCAGATCCTGGCCGCGTAACATGGACATCACGCCCAGCTCAGAGTCGTCGTCCCTGATCAGATCAGTCACCACATCGGACATACGTTCCTGTGCTGCGGCGGCAGCGGCAGCCTGGCGTTGCCGCCGTCGTGAAGCCTCCGGATCGCCGAGCCGCAATCTCGCAATGTCGAGAAAGGGCAGATCTGAAACCGTCCAGGCGCTGGGCTGAGCACGCTGCAACGCTGAGATCTCTTCGGATTGCAGCCAGGGGGCGCAGCTTCGCAGATAAGCGGGCACCGACCAGAGGTCACCGACAATTTCGCCAGCTTCAAGCAACGGCCAGGCCTTTGCGAAGGTCTGTACCAGTTCACGGTTGGCCGCGAGCGAGCGGCGCAACCTGCTCTCGACGTCTTCGCCTTTGATCGAGTAGGCATCGAACTCGTCTTCGTCATCCTCCCAGTCCTCCAGTTCCGAACGGTGCTTATCTACCAGGATCCGGATCAGCGCATCCCAGATCTGATCCCGCGCCTCATTGTGTGGAGAAGCTGGATCCGCGGCGGCGAAGGCCTCCGCCCAATCGGCGGCGCTCAACCAGAGATCGGCCCAGGGGGTTTCTACCAGCATTCCGCCGGTAGGAGGTGTTTCATACAGCGCGACGGCGGGTTCAATCGCCGCCACCAATGCTGCAGTCGCCTTCAGCCGGGCCACCTCAGGATCTGTTTCTTCGACGGCGAGAGCACCTTCAGGTACTAAATTCCGCAAGGTGCAAGTCTGCACGCCTTCCTCACCTAGGCTGGGCAGCACATCAGCCACATAGTTCAGATAAGGCTGATGCGGACCGACGAACAGGACCTTGCCGCGATGGTGGCCAAGCTGCGGATCCGCGTAGAGCAAATAGGCGGTGCGATGCAGCGCGACCACTGTTTTACCGGTTCCAGGGCCGCCGTCGACCACGAGTGCGCCCCTCGATCCCGCGCGAATAATTGCGTCCTGATCGGCTTGGATAGTGCCCAGCACATCCCTCATCCGGGGTGATCGATTGCCGCCCAGGCTGGCGATGAACGCCGATTGATCATCGAGCGCAGCACGGCCTTGCAGGCCTTCCGGGGTGAAAACCTCATCCCAGTAGTCGGTGATTCGTCCCTGCGCCCAGCGATAGCGCCGTCTGCTGAGCAGTCCCATGGGGTTGGCGTGCGTCGCACCGAAGAAGGGCTCAGCAGCCGGGCCGCGCCAGTCAAGCAATAGGCGATGGCCGGAGCTGTCGGTCAACCCGAAACGGCCAATATAAACAGGATCGGGATGCTCGGCGCTGATCATCTGCCCTAAACAGAGGTCCAGCCCGAAGCGGCGCAGGGCACGCAGCCGCGCGGTCAGCCGATGGATTTCCTGGTCGCGGTCCAGAGCCGCCTGACCTTTACCCGCTGGGGCCTTGCGCTCGGCCTCAAGGCGCTTGGAAAGCTCGGTTATGCTCTGTTCAAGACTTCGCTCGATGGCGATGAAATGACGCTCGTCCTGGGCGATCAGCGCCGGATCGGCTTTAGCTGAGAGATTCTGGGGAAGGTTAAAGGCGCTACTGGTCAGGGGGCTCATCACGATTGTTCTCGCTCTCATCCTCGCGGCCTTCGGTATTGCTGCCGCGACTGACCATTGTGCGCCTCAGAGGGGGCCTTGCCGCAAGCCCCCTCTCAAGGTATAAATTGAAAATGGAGGCGGGATATCCCACCTCCATTTTTGTGCCCATGACGAAGAAGTACCCGCACCTCGACCAAACAGTGTCCAGCCATCCCACTCAGTGGTACGGAAGTGACAGAAGTGATAACCAAATCGTCACTTCAGCAACTCTGGTAACACTCAGTGGGATAACTGGACGGGGCGGTGCGACTCAGCTGGCCCCGCCCAGTTCTGGAGACCGCTTAGCGTTTGAACCTCAAGGTGAGTATTTGGAAGGGCCGCAAGGTCAGCTCGACCGAGTCAGCGCCCAGCAGCACTCCCACGGGAGCCTCCACTGTTTCTTCCAGCAAGTTGGTAACCTCGACGCCGGTCACCGGGAAGGTCGCCCGGATCAGACCGGTGGACCGCTCCCCCAAGGATTCGTACAGACGGACGACGACGTCTCCCGAGCCGTCCTCGGCGAGCTTGACGGCCTCCACCACCAGGGCGGCATTGAAGACGCTAAACAGCGGTTCCACGGCCTCTGCGCCGCTGATGCTGCGCGGGGCCAGATTGGTCCGATAGCCCTCTTCGACGGCGTCGGCAATCTGGGCGCCGGGGCGAATGGTCACCACCAGCTCGTGCTCTCCCCGATCGGTGAAGGGATCCGGGGATTTAGGTGCCCTGAGCAGGGATAGCCGCACGGTCGTGGTGGTACCGCCATCAGCTTCGCGTACCGCGCGTGTAACGTCGTGCCCGTACGTTGCAGCATTGCTGACCGCCACCCCGTACCCGGCTTCAGCGACGTGGATCCAGCGATGTGCGCAGATCTCGAATTTGGCGGCTTCCCAGGAGGTATTGGTATGCGTCGGTCGGAAGACGTGGCCGAATTGAGTCTCTGAGGCGCTCCGGTCAGCTCTGACATCCAATTCGAAGCCGAGCTTGAGCAGCTTCTGGCTCTCCTGCCAGTCAATGTGATTACTGATGGTCAGCGAGGGCGATCCCGCAGAGAGACTGATCCGCTGGGTGAGCGGCGAGGCGCCGATCAGCCGCTCGACCACGACGACGGCGTCCCACCCCGCGCTCTCCAGCGTCACGGAGCGAGCCTCACGGCAGTCGGTGACATTGTGCCGGTAGAACTCGTCGATGTCCCAGGCATCCCAGGCATTGGGGGTGTCCCTGTGCAGTTCCAGATGATTGCCCGCTCCCCCGGGAGCAATGGCCTCGCGGCCGCTTGCATAGTCCATCAGCGAGGTGACCAGGCCATTGGAGTCGATGACCGCCCGGATGATTCCGTTGTCCAGCACATAGCCGCCGTCGAGTTCGGAGATCTCGACCGGAGCATCAACGCTCACCGCGGGAGCGGCGGCGAGAGCAGGGATGCCCGACCGCTCGTGCGGGGCAGCATTGAAGGTGAATTGGGTGTCGCCTTCACCGACCAGGGCACGCATCGAGGAGGTGATGATTCCTTCGAGCTGCTGGGCGATCGCGGCGTAGTTCCTTTCGGCGTCCTGGTGCACCCAGGCGATTGAGCTGCCCGGCAGAATATCGTGGAACTGCTGCAACAGGACCAGCTGCCAGAGCCTCTTGAGCTCCGCGGCCGGGTAGGCCGATCCTTTGCGCACGGCCGCGGTGGCGGCCCACAGCTCCGCTTCGCGGAGCAGATGCTCGCTGCGCCGGTTGCCCTTCTTGGTGTTCGACTGCGAGGTGTAAGTGCCACGGTGCAATTCCAGGTACATTTCCCCGAGCCACACCGGCGGCGCCGGGTATTCTGCCTGTGCCTGCTCGAAGAAGCTCTTCGCACTGCCCATTCTGACCGCCGGAGAGCCCTCTAACGAGCCGGTGCGCCGCGCCGCGGCGATCATCTCGCGGGTTGGCCCGCCCCCGCCGTCGCCCCAGCCGAAGGGCACCAGGGAGACATTGCTGCGCCCTTTCTCCCGGTAGTTGCTCTGCGCATGAGCCAGCTCGCGCCCGCTCAATTCGCTGTTGTAGGTATCCGCGGGAGGGAAATGCGTGAAAACGCGGGTGCCGTCGATGCCCTCCCATTGGAAGGTGTGGTGCGGCATGACATTGACCTGGTTCCAAGAGATCTTCTGAGTCAGGAACCAGTCGATGCCGGCCGAAGCCACGATCTGCGGCAGGGCGCCCGAATAGCCGAAGGAGTCGGGCAGCCAGGCTTCTTTGCAATCCACCCCGAATTCGCGGCGGAAGAAGCTCTTGCCTTCCAAGAACTGCCGAGCCATCGCCTCGCTGCCGGGCATATTGGTATCGGATTCCACCCACATGCCGCCGACCGGAACGAACTGTCCGGCCGCAACCTTGAGCTTAATGCGCTCGAAAAGCTCCGGGTAGAACTCCTTGATCCAGGAGAGCTGCTGGGCCGAGGAACAGGAGAAGACGAAGTCCGGATGCTCGTCCATCAAAGCCACCACATTGGAGAAGGTGCGGGCGCACTTCCTGATGGTTTCCCGGACCGGCCAGAGCCACGCGGAATCGATGTGCGCGTGCCCGGTGGCCACGATCTGGTGTGCCGAAGCATAAGCAGGCTGACTGAGTACCCCCGCGAGAGCCTCCCTGCCTGCCGCAGCGGTGCCGGAGACGTCATCGGGATCCATCACATCCAGCATCCGCTCCAGGGCACGCAAGATCTCGTGCCTGCGCGGCAGTTCAGTGGGCAACTCGTGCATCAGCCCGGCCAGGGTCCAGACATCCTGCCGCAGCTCCCAGACCGTCTCGTCAAGTACCGCGAGGGCCACTCCACCGAACACGTAGAGCGGCTTCTTGCCCGCGGTTGCTTTATCGCCCAAGGGATTGGGCTGGAAGGTCCAGCCCTGAGCGACGTCGGGGTTTGCCGCAGCCTCGATATAGAAATCGATGGCGCCGTCAGCACCGATGCCCAATCGCTCTACCGGAAGGTATTTATTGCGCGGAGACAACGCTTTGAGGATGCTTCCATCGCGGTGCCAAGCGATGCCTTCACACTGGAAGCCGGGCATCTCATCGCTGTAACCGAGCTCGGCCACGATCTCGAGCCGGTGCCCCGAGGAGAGCAAGTCTTCGGGTAGCTGACCCGTGATGTGCAGCCATCGCGTGCTCCAAGGGGCGCCCCAGGGCTCACCGCTCGTCACGGGCCGATACTGCTGGAGGATCGCCTCACTGAAGGGCACGGGCTCATCTGGCACGTCCCATCCACTCACGGCAAGCGGCAGTGACCTCAGATAGCTTGCCTGATCCAGGCGCTCGCGAACGAACCTGTCCAAGCGGGCCTCAGTCAGATGACGATCATCGTGCACAAGGATCTCCTCCACGGGGATTTTTATCTCTAGTATCGATTTAATCGAGCCTAATCCGGTTAAGCTGATATTGCCAACGCGACAAACCAGCGCTCAGCCTATCCACAAGGTAGGGGCTCGACAAGACATCGAGAGAGGTTGTGAGGAAGTTCCAAGCTTAAGCGAGAGATGCGGTTCAAGTTGTGCTGTACGAGCGCGACAGCGGGGATTTCTCTCACCGATAGGAGCCACGACGTCGCAGAACGTGCTGAGAATCCTTGGCTAAGCGGGCTCTCAGGAACTCAGGCCGCTGATTCGCTCAGAAACGGATCCCATTCAGGAACAGGTTTCTCCAGTTCTCGAATCTGCCAGTGCCCGCCGCGTGGCGGCCGCGGAGTCAGCCGCAACTGCCAATTCATCTCTGCGGGGGTGTGATCTCCCTTGCGGTTATTGCAGCTCAAGCAGCAGGCCACCAGATTCTCCCAGCTATGAGCGCCGCCGCGAGATTTGGGTTGAATGTGATCTATCGTGCTGGCGGATTTTCCGCAGTAACCGCAGCGATGATCGTCCCTCCGCAGAACACCACGCCGGCTGACCGGCGTCTGGCGGTTATACGGCAAGCGAATATAGCGATTGAGCAGAATCACCGAGGGGCGACCCAGAATGTCCTGGGCACCCACCACGGGGTCGTCGCCTTCGGCTAAAACCGAGGCTTTGCCCGCGAGGACAAGGATCAATGCCCGGCGGAAGGTAACAACCGCAAGGGGTTCGTATCCAGCATTCAGAACAAGAGTACGCATAGACGTAGTTCCTCTTCGCTGACCCGGAGTCGTTTCGGCGGAGCCGGCTGCCCTGTCGCAGCCCCGAGTCTTGAACTCAAGACAAGCCTAGGCGGAACACCCATGAATCAGCGAATTCTGCACCGCTCCGCCAGCACGTGTCGGAAAGAATTCACCTGGACGCAACGTTAAAGCACTGGAGTCCCACACCGTACGGTGTGGGACTCCAGTCAAAACTCTCAGGTACTAGTGCCCGATAGCGATGAACGCGGTAGGAGCGCCGCTGCTGATGTTCACCGAGAACAGCGCGGTGGTGCCACCGCTCCAGCCACCGTGCACAGCCATGCCATTACCTACGTAAACCGCGATGTGCTGTCCACCGAAACCGTTGCTGCTGTAATAGACCAAGTCGCCCGGCTGTGCTTCACCCTGGCTGATGGTGCGCCCCAGTGAAAGATAACCCGACGGCCAGCCGTGATAGAAGATGCCAGCGGCGGCCAGGGAGTTACTGGCCAGCGCGGTGCAGTCCTGAGCGACTCCCAGCTGAGCGTAAGCCGCTGCAGCAATGGTCGCGCCGATACCGCTCTTGGAAGCAGTCGGAGCAGCTTTCGTGGCCTGCGGAGCGGCAGGGGCAGCAGCCGGCACTGCCTGAGCAGCGGCCGCAGGCTTCTCAGCTACCGCGGTGGTGCTATTGCTCTGAGCTTCAACGGCAGGAGCGTTCAACTCAGCGGCCGGTGTCGAAGACGAAGCCTTCGGGCTCTGGAAAGTGATCTGAACTTTCGAAGAGGCCGTGACGGCCTGCGACAAGTTCTGAATCTTCAGGGTGGAGGTATTGCTGTCACGCTCGACATCGGTCGGCTGTGCCGCGTTGGCCGCGATCCCCGTGGTCAGCACCAGACCGGATGCTGCCGCAATAACCGCAGCTTGACGACCGACCCCACCGGCGTTGTCGCTGACGGCTTTGGCAATAACTGCTATCGAGCTGGTCTTAGCGACCTCTGCTCGGTGCCGTGCGATCCCTTCACGATTGCTCATGGGTCTCTCTTTCAATTCCTCTTGGCTACGATGCGATGTGTTTGCGTTCATGACACGGAGGTTTTTGTCTGCGAGCCTCCGCGCCCGCTTCTCAAGTGATTAGGGCATGGTGTAGAAAACAGCGGAGCCCACAGCGGTCACCGAGGTGAGCTGAGTTCCGTCGGAGGGGTTCAAAGCACCGATCTCCATACCGTTTCCAACGTAGATTGCCACATGGGAGCCACCGTTCTGAACGACCAGGTCGCCCGGCTTAGGTGTGGAAGTCTGGACCATCACGCCCCACTGATTAGTGCGCGGGATCGAGATGCCGGCCTGGGCATAAGCCCACTGCACGAAGCCTGAGCAGTCCCAACCGGTCACCGGGCTGGTTCCACCGAAAACATAAGCGTGTCCGATGCCGGAGTAAGCAACTGCGGCGACGCCGGAGAGCTTTCCGGATCCTACGGTAGCTTTATCGGGCGATGCGACCTTGGCGGGAGCGGCGGCCGGCGCCTTGGCCTGGCTCTGCTCAACCTGCTGCGAGGCCGGCTTCACGTCCTGAGCCTGCGCATCCACCTGGGTGAGCTCAAGGCTTGAGGCGGTTGCGGGCTGCTGGAACTTGAGAGTGAGATTCTTGGCTGCTGAAACAACCTGAGCGACGTCGGAAGTCGTCCGACTGGATGCTGCGTCCTGAGCTGCGGTGCCATCGGTGTTCGCGGCCAAAGCCGGGATTCCGAAGCTCGTCACAAGCCCAGTGGCCACGGCAACAACAGCTGCCTGACGACCAAAGCTGCCAGCATTTGAAGAAACCGCTTTTGAAATTTCACTCAGGCGATTGCTACTGACAGTGGCCGCGCGGTGGCGACCGATAGATGCCTTTGAAGACACTTTTAACCTCTCCCAAAGCCTGCGAGGTAAGCTGTCGGATTCGGATGGGAGTCACCCGGCCGCATTGACTCATCAGATTGACCGATGAACTTCTGCGGCTTCACCCCAAGGACTTCATTGAAGAAGCCCGCATGTGGTTCCCCCGTCTCTGCCAGACGAATGTTGCGAACGGATCTCGAGGTAATGGCAGAGTTAGGCTATCTACCCGAGAGCGCCAACTTCCTACAAAATTTGGCGCAAAAACAACGGTACATGAGGTTCGGGGGAATGTCACATTCTGATCACGGAAAAGTTATATTTCGGAAACAGCCGTGACAATCCGGTAATTAATCCACTCCGGAGTCTTGCTCTGACCGGCAGTTTTATTCGCGATCAGGCCCTGAAATCAGCAGTGTAAAGATTGTGAAAATTATTTAGAGCCAGCCCATTGGATCAACTGTTTTGTCATTGACCATCACCTCGAAGTGCACGTGACATCCGGTAGAAGCACCGGTGGTTCCACTCAGCGCCACGAGTTCTCCGCGACTCACCTTCTGCCCCACCTTCACCACGAGAGAACTGTTGTGGTTATAGGACGTCGATAAACCATTTCCATGATCGATCACCACCCGGTTGCCACCGCCTCCGCTGTGCCAACCGGCGAAAGTCACAGTGCCACCAGCAGCTGCGAAAACATCGGTGCCGCAGGCTATCGCGAAGTCCTGTCCGGTATGCAGTTCACCCATCGCCCCGGTCAGCGGATTGACTCGATAGCCGAAAGGTGAGGTGGGCACGAGCTTGGTCAAAGGAGCCGCCAGGCTTCCCTTGGCGGCGGCGGGGGTGACCTTTGCCGCCGAGACGCTCAGCGCCTCATGCAATTTGCTGTCCGGATCCAGGCTCCCGGTCGAGCCTGGGCGGCTGAAGCTCAATTCAGCAGTGGCATCCGCGGAAACCGCTGCGGAACTGCCTGCGCTGCTCTGGGCGGCGGCTGGGGCGAACGTCGCTGCGGTACCGGGCACCAGAACCGCCAAGGAGAGCGACGCCGCAGCGAGCACCAAGCCGCTGCGCTGCGCGATCTTGGGGGATCTGAGTGCCGTGGCTTTGCGAACGTCCGTGCTGAGCGCGGCGCTGCGGCGGCCACGAGTCGGAACGGGCGCCGACGGCATCGGAAGGATCTCGGGGCTCAGCTCGACGCGCTGACGAGCGCGGCGAGCGGCGTCTCGCGGCCTGCTCTGAAGTTCGATTGAGGGCGCTGCGAGGGCTTCTCGAGCAGCACTACGCCTGCCGTGCTGTTGTGGTGCTGAAACGCTCAAAGAGCCAGTTTCCTCTCTTGAATCACTTGCGAGGTTAGCTGTCGGATTCGGATCTAGAGAGCGATCCGGCCTTCGGTCTTTCGTTGCTTACGCTTGCTTTGACCGAAGACTTCACCCCAAGACCGGTTATTCAACCGGCCGGTAATGGTTCCCCCGTCCTTGCCTGAACTGCTTATTCTCCGCAACCAGAGGCAAGGCTCAGTGCTGGTTGGGATAACGCCAAAAGATTACGGCGACGAAACTAAATCATACGTCATCGAGCAGTTTGATAACAATTCGTTATACGGCTCAGTCAATGGAGACAAAGACATGCACGGCGACTTCGGGCGGCAGCTCCAAGGCACCCTCCACACCGGGCACTCGAACCGAGATGTACTCCCCGACCTGCTCGAGTGAAATCCTCGCACCAGGTTTCAGCCCGGCCTCGTCGAGCTGACCGAGCAATTCCGGATCGACCTGGATCCGCTCCGAAAGCCTGCCAATGGTGACCTTGGAATCCGGAGTGTACTTCTCCATCGCAGAGACCATATTCACCACCCCGTCGGTGAACTCCCGCGCCTTGTGCCCGCCGAAGGACTCCAGCCCCGGAATCGGATTGCCATACGGTGAATCCTCCGGATGCCCCAATAGCTCGAACAATTTGGCTTCGACCTGTTCGCTCATCACGTGCTCCCAGCGGCAAGCCTCTTCGTGCACATAGGCCCAGTCCAACTTGATCACGTCGGAGAGCAAGCGCTCGGCGAGCCGATGTTTGCGCATCACGCTGGTGGCTCGTTCACGACCCAGCTCAGTGAGTTCGAGGTGCCGATCACCGGAGACGATGACCAGACCATCTCGCTCCATTCGCGCGATGGTCTGCGATACGGTAGGCCCGGAATGATGCAATCGCTCAGCGATCCTCGCGCGAAGAGGCACAATGAGCTCTTCCTCAAGCTCCAGAATCGCCTTGAGATACATCTCTGTAGTGTCGACTAAATCAGCAGTCACCTGAATAACACCCCTTGCATCGCCGCCATACGCTCAAAACCTATATCTAACTTATCCTGCCTGCTGAGTCGCAGAAAATCCTCAGCGCTCAAGCTGATGGCAGAATAAAGACAGCCACCTGTCCAAGACCGAACCTGCCCCTCACGCTGGGGCATCTTCGAACCTGTGCTTTTTGGGAGATCCACGTGACCGACGCCCCCGCATTCCTCCGCATTCCGGCCGATCTGCTGCCTCAGGACGGCCGCTTCGGTGCCGGTCCGTCAAAAACCCGACCGGCACAGCTGGAAGCTCTGCAAGCCGCCGAACGAACCATTCTGGGCACCTCACACCGTCAGGCCCCGGTGAAGAACCTGGTGGGTGATATCCGCTCCGGACTGGCTGAATTCTTCAAAGCCCCCGAAGGATACGAAGTGGTCCTCGGGGTGGGCGGCTCTACGGCGTTCTGGGACGTCGCGACGTTCGGCCTGGTGGAAAGAAAAGCCCAGCACTTGAGTTTCGGCGAATTCGGCTCCAAGTTCGCAGCGGCCACCGATAAAGCGCCATTCCTCGAGGCCTCCTCGATCATCACCTCGGCCCCAGGCAGCCGCCCCAGCCCGGTGGCGGAGCCCGGCGTCGACGTCTACGCATGGCCACATAATGAGACCTCAACCGGCGTGGCTGCGAGCGTGCAACGCGTCACTGGCGGCGATCAAGGCTCGCTCACCCTGATCGACGCCACCTCAGCGGCTGGCGGGCTCGCCGTGGAGATCGCCGAAAGCGATGTCTACTACTTCGCGCCGCAGAAGAATTTCGCTTCAGACGGCGGGCTCTGGCTCGGGCTATTCTCCCCCGCTGCTCTGGAGCGAGCCGCACGGATCAACGCAAGCGAACGCTGGATCCCCGATTTCCTGAACCTGCAGACCGCAATCGATAACTCCCGGCTGAACCAGACTTACAACACGCCTTCACTTACCACTCTGGTGACTCTCAATGAGCAGGTGCGCTGGCTCAACGGGCAGGGCGGTCTGGACTTCGCGACCGCTCGCACCGCGGACTCCGCGCAACGGATCTACTCATGGGCAGAGGCTTCGGCGGTGGCCAGTCCTTTTGTCAGCGATCCGGCAGACCGTTCGCGGGTGATCGCGACCATTGACTTCGCAGATTCGATCGATGCGACGGCTCTCGCGAAAACCCTGCGCGCCAACGGCGTCGTGGACGTCGAGCCCTACCGGAAACTCGGCAGGAACCAACTCCGGATTGCCACCTTCGTGGCCATCGAGCCGGAGGACGTGACTGCCCTGACTCGGTGCATCGACTATGTGATCGAGAACTCCTGAACCTCAGCTCTTTGAATTAAAGGCTGTGGCCGAGCCGCTGAGAGCGACTCGGCCACAGCCTCGCGAAATATTCAGCTGGCAGCTATTCAGTTAGCGGAACCCTCCGTTTTCGGAGCATCCGTTTCCTGCTGAGCTTCATCAAATTCGGCGTGATCCTCGACAGGCTCGACATCGTCGAATTCGGGGGCAGAGCCCTCAGGAAGAACCGGCTCAGCCTCTGCGGCCTGGACCGCGGAGTCCGCAGGCTGGGGCTTCTCCGCAGCAGCCGCTTCGTCTTCCGGACGGACCCGTTCCGACCAGGGCAGCCATTCCGGGGCGAGCACCGAGTCATCGGTGGGCAGCAAGCCAACTTCACTGACCGTCACGATCTTGGTTCGTGGTGCTCGGGTGACCACGGCGAACCACTGCCAGCCCCGGTAACCATCTTTGGTGCATTCAAAAAGATGCGTCGCCACTCGCTCACCTTCGCTGCGCACGGCAAGGTGAGAGCCGAGCTGATCCGGCTTGGCGATCGAGAGGATTTCCTGCTTCGCCACCTCAACGGCGGCAGCCAGCACAGCGTCCGGTTTAGCTGTGCGCCACACCGGAACCCCGAAACGATGGGCGGCCTTTGCGACCACCTTGGTCTCGGCGGTCTCAGGCATCGAGATCATTGGCGACGGCGCGCAGCACCGCAGCCACCTTAGAGCCGCTGGTTTTATCCGGATACTTGCCCTTTTGCAGGCCGTTGGCGGTGTGCTCGAGCAGCTTGATCAGGTCCTCGACGATCACAGCCATGTCTCCGGCCGGTTTGCGAGCCGCCTTGGCCACCGAGGGCGGTGCATCCAGAATGCGAACGCTTAGCGCCTGGGCACCCTTTTTACCATCGGCTACCCCGAACTCCATCCGGGTGCCGACTTTGATATCGCTCACCCCTGCGGGCAGCGCATTGGCGTGCAGGAAAACCTCCTGCCCGTCGTCAGACGCCAGGAACCCGAAGCCTTTTTCGTTGTCGAACCACTTCACCTTGCCGGTGGGCACGTTACTTACCTCTTCATACTCAATAGTTTGTCCTTAATAGGTTAGCTGCTTTACCCGCTGTTAACGTTAAGCGCATGACACAGACCCAGCCCGAGCCATCAGCGATCTGGTGGCGACTGCTCAACCTAGTAGCCCTCTTGCTCGCTGTACTCGGCTTCGGCGTACTGAGCTACTTGGTAGCGGTACGGCTCTCCGGCGGCGAATCCTGGCCCGTGCTGAACTGGATCGTGATGTACAGCCTGCCCGCCGCCTTCATCCTGCTCGGCCTGTCGATCATTCACGCAATACGTCGTAGACGCCGACTCTAGAGGACTCCGGCTGTAGCTCAGGCTCAGTTGCGAGTAGCTTTAGAAGGATGTCCTCCATTCGAGCACTCAGCCAGGAGCTGGCCTCTCGCAGCGACGCCGCGCTGCGAGAGCTTTTCACTGCGCGGCCGGATCTGGTCTCTCCTCCGGTACCTGACTTCGCGGCCCTGGCGGCCCGGGCCTGCGCCAGGATCAGTGTGCAGCGAGCGCTCGACGCCCTGGACAAACCTCATCTGCAAGTCCTGGAAGCCGTTCTGGTGGAAGTAGATCGAAGCAACACCGGACAGCTCAGCGCCAGCCAACTGGCTCCCTTGATCGCGGGGCTTTCCAAAACCGGGCTGGAGAAGATTCTCCGCAAGCTCAATTCCTTGGCCCTGCTCTATCGAAGCGGCACCGGTTATCTGCCGGTGGGAAGTCTCTACGAAGTGATCGGTCCGCATCCCGCTGGCCTGGGCCGCAGCTATCGCGAGCTGCAACGCTCAACCCTCGACTGGATGCAGCACAGCGTGACCCGGCTCGGGCTGGGCTCCGAGGGTAGCGAGCCACCGAACCCCGCTCAAACCCTAGCTGCCCGCTTCGATCAAGCAGGCTGGTGGCAGGAATTGCTTGGCCGGGCACCGGAGAAGACCACGGAACTGCTCTCCAGGTTCGATGACGGGCCGCTGGGCCTGATGCCGAGGACCTCCCGGGTACATCGAACCGAGAAAACCGGACAGCCACCGAGTGCCTTGGATTTCCTGCTCTCCGAAGCAGTTTTGGTCCCTCTCGATGCGGAGCACGTTGAATTGCCCCGCGAAGCGGGCATGGCGCAACGCGGTGGAAAGCTGCTGGCTGATTTCGCCCCCAAGCCTGAGCCAGCTCTGGAGATACCCGTCAGCACGGCACGTCGAGACAATGCCGCGCTCGGTTCCATCGCTGAAGTACTGCGCGAAATCGGAGCCCTTCAGGAAGCCATCGATGAACAGCCATTGCCGACGCTTCGCAGCGGAGGCGTCGGCACCCGGGCTCTTCGCCCGCTCGCCCAAGGGCTGGAGATCGAGCAGGGTCGGCTTTCGCTGTTGCTCGAACTGAGCGCAGCAGCCGGATTGATCCATCTGGACGCAGACACCTCGACCTGGCTTGCCGTCTCGGGCTCCTGGGAATTGCCACGCGAGCAGCAGTGGTTGCTGCTGGCGCAGGGCTGGCTCCAGCTGGAACGCGCTCCAGCCTTGGTGGGAGCACCGCTGCCCGGCGGCCAGGGCACGATCAATCTGCTGGCCGCTGAGGCCCGCCGTACGGATGCCCCACAGCTACGGCTCTTGCTGCTGCGCACCCTCGAGGCGTTGACGCCGGCGTCCCAAACCGGAGAAACAGCGGCAATAGAGCCCGATTCGCTCTTCGCTCGGGCTCGCTGGGAGCGCCCGCGGCTCTGGCGCCGGATGCACCGGCTGGCCGGGGGGATGCTCGCCGAGGCAGAGCTGCTCGGCCTCACTGGAAGTGGCGCTCTCACCGAGTTCGGTCGCTCCTTCAGCCTTGGGCAGTTCGACCAGGCGGCGCGCGGTCTGGCGGCGCAACTCCCCGCCGCCATCGACAAAGTCTTATTGCAGGGCGATCTGACAGCGGTGGCTCCGGGCTTCCTGGAACCCTCGCTGAGCACCGAACTCGCTCTGCTGGCCGAACGGGAAGGCCAGGGGCCTGCCACTACCTACCGATTTTCAGCGCAGAGCGTGCGGAGGGCACTCGACGCCGGGCGGGAGCCGCAGAGCATCGTCGATTTCCTCGCTGCGCATAGCAGCACAGCGGTTCCGCAACCGCTGGAGTACTTGATTCGGGATACCGCTGTCCGGCACGGGACGCTCCGGGTTGAAGCCGTGAGCAGCATCCTGCGCAGTTCCGATGAGGTCCTGATCACGGCCTTGCTTCATGAGCCAGCGCTTGCCGCCCTCGGCGTACGAGAACTCGCTCCGGGGATTCTGAGTAGCCAGGCCAGTACCAGCGAACTAGCCAGGGCGATGCGGCAACTGGGTTACGCCCCCGTGCTGGAGGGCGCGGGCGACGTCGTGAGAAGCACCCGGCCGAAGGCTACCGTGGCCCTGCCTCCGTTGGAAGAACCGCTTGAGGCCGACCACACCGTCCAGCTCAAGGCACTACGCAGTAAACCGGCCGGAGTTCCGGCAAATTCCGCGGTGGTCCCGCAGCTCAGCATAGAAACGCTACGCGAGGCGATCAGGAACCGGCACTCGGTGCGGCTGACCGTGGTGGATTCCTCCGGGAATCCGGAGCGCTTGGAACTTGTTCCACAGGCGGTGAACAACGGCCGGGTACGCGTCTTTGACCCGAGCCGCGAAACGGAACGGGTGATCTCAATCCACCGGATCGTGGATGTGGACATCATTCAAGAAAACCTGACGAGGGAGTTGCAGTGACCGATGGACCGCTGATCGTGCAGAGCGATAAAACCGTGCTGTTGGAGGTCGACCATCCGGACTCCACAGAAGCCCGGCACGCGATCGCCGCCTTCGCCGAATTGGAGCGCGCCCCCGAACATGTTCACACCTATCGGCTCACTCCGCTCGGCCTGTGGAACGCCCGCGCCGCAGGGCTGGATGCCGAACAAGTGCTGGATACCCTGCTGAAGTACTCACGCTTCCCGGTGCCGCACTCCTTGCTGCTGGACATCGAGGAGACGATGAGCCGCTACGGCAGGCTGCGGCTGGAAAAGGACCCGGTTCATGGCCTCGTGCTGCGCACCGATGACTTCCCGGTGCTCGAAGAGGTGATCCGGGCCAAGAAGATCGGCGATTTATTAGGGCCGCGCATCGACCCGATGACCGTCGTGGTGCATTCTTCGCAGCGCGGTGCGCTCAAGCAGCTGCTGCTGAAGATCGGCTGGCCCGCCGAGGACCTGGCCGGGTATGTCGACGGCACTCCGCACCTGATCGCTTTGAACGAGTCCACCGGCGAGAACGGCTGGGCGCTTCGCCCGTACCAGAAGCTCGCGGTGGAGAATTTCTGGGCCGGTGGCTCCGGCGTCGTCGTGCTGCCCTGCGGGGCCGGTAAGACCCTGGTGGGGGCCGCCGCGATGGCGACCAGTGGCACCACCACGCTGATCCTGGTGACCAACACGCTCTCCGCCAGGCAATGGCGGGATGAACTGCTCAAGCGAACCTCGCTCACCGAGGGCGAGATCGGCGAGTACTCGGGACAGGTGAAGGAAGTGCGCCCGGTGACGATTGCCACCTATCAGGTGCTGACCACCAAAAGGGGCGGGCTGTACCCGCACCTGGAACTCCTGGACGCGAATGACTGGGGCTTGATCGTCTATGACGAAGTCCACCTGCTGCCCGCTCCGATCTTCCGGATGACCGCCGACCTGCAAGCACGACGGCGTCTCGGCCTGACCGCGACCCTGGTCAGAGAAGACGGCCGAGAGGGCGAAGTCTTCTCATTGATCGGGCCGAAACGCTACGACGCGCCATGGAAAGACATCGAAGCTCAGGGCTATATCGCCCCCGCCGACTGCGTCGAGGTCAGGATCGACCTGCCCAAAGATGAACGGCTCGCCTATGCGATGGCCGAGGACGCCGATAAGTACCGGCTCTGCGCCACGAGCGAGAGCAAGACCGCGGTCGTCGAGGAGCTAGTCAAGCAGCATCACGAAGATCAGTTGCTGGTGATCGGGCAATACATCGATCAGCTCGACGAGATCGGCGAGCGGATCAATGCCCCGGTGATCAAGGGAGACACCCCGGTCAAAGAACGCCAACGACTCTTCGATGCTTTCCGGCGCGGGGAAGAGCACACCCTAGTGGTATCCAAGGTGGCCAATTTCTCGATCGATCTGCCCGAAGCCTCGGTGGCGATCCAGGTCTCCGGCTCCTTCGGCTCACGTCAAGAGGAAGCCCAGCGCCTCGGCCGCTTGCTCCGGCCGAAAGCGGATGGCCGTTCGGCAAGGTTTTACACCCTGGTCGCCCGAGATACCCTGGATCAGGATTTTGCCGCCCGGCGTCAGCGCTTCCTCGCCGAACAGGGCTACGCCTACCGAATTCTGGACGTCAAAGATCTTGCCAAGGACTGAATACAGCTGGCGCAGAGCACACCAACATGTCGCATTCAGGAAACTCCCAGCTAAATCGGCCATGATAGGGCTGTGAATAAAAACGAGCCCGAAGCGCGCCTGCTGGTTGTTGACGACGAACCCAATATTCGAGAGTTGCTGTCGACCTCTCTGCGTTTCGCCGGATTCAGCGTCGTGGCGGCGGGCAATGGCAAAGAGGCCTTAGCTGCCGCGGAGGAACGCAGCCCCGATCTGGCGGTACTCGATGTGATGCTGCCCGATATGGATGGCTTCACCGTCACCCGGCGGCTGCGCGCTGCGGGAAAGCATTTTCCCGTGCTCTTTTTGACGGCCCGGGATGACACCGACGATAAAGTCACCGGGCTCACCGTGGGTGGCGACGACTACGTCACCAAGCCTTTCAGCCTCGACGAGGTAGTGGCTCGAATCCGAGCCGTTTTACGGCGCACCAGACCACGGGATGACGACGACGCGATCATTCAGGTCGAAGATCTGGAGCTTGACGACGACGCCCACGAAGTGCGCAGGGGTCCTCATACGATCGAGCTCTCTCCCACCGAGTTCAAACTGCTGCGCTACTTGATGCTCAATCCCAATCGGGTGCTCTCCAAGACCCAGATCCTCGATCATGTCTGGGAGTACGACTTCAACGGAGATGCCTCGATCGTGGAATCGTACATCTCCTATTTGCGGCGCAAGGTCGATGCCGATCCTTCCTTGCCCGCCCTGATCCAGACCAAGCGCGGCGTGGGCTACGTTCTGCGAACCGCTGAAAAGCGTTAACTTTGCTTCGATTCTGGCGGCGAGCTTCGCTGCGCTCCCAGCTGGTGACCCTGATCAGTGTTTTGCTCGTGCTTTCCATGATCGCTCTGGGGTCAATCGTCTTTTCCGTGCTGCGGCAATCCCTGCTCGAGCAGGTGGACGCAAAGCTGCGCATCTACAACGGGATCGTCACTACCGGTTTCGCCAGCATCACCGCGAACGATACTTATTTCCAGATCGTGAATCAGAACGGCGATATCGTCAATCAGTCGCCACCCACCGTCGCCAAACCGGAATTCCAGCTCTACACGCTTCCGGAAGCGACGACGATCAATGCGAAGCCCTTCGATATCCACGATAAGAACGACTCCGTTAAATGGCGTGCCATGGTGATCGCCCCGGTGGAGATCAAAGGCGTGGAGCAGAGCGCCTTAGGGCTCGGCTACGTCCTGGTCGCCGTGACCTATGAGAACTTCGACGACACCGTGAACCGAATCGCCCTAGTGATGTTCCTCGCCGGGTTCATCGTGGTGGCGGTCGGCACGATCATCGCTTATCTCACGGTGACCCGTTCCTTCCGGCCTCTGGTCAGGGTGGAACGCACCGCGGCCACCATCGCCGCCGGCGATCTCTCTCAACGCGTAGAGATCCAGAACCCTGCGACGGAAGTCGGTAAGCTCTCCGAATCGCTCAACACCATGCTCGCGCATATCGAAGTCGCCTTCGACGCTCGCACTGAGTCTGAACGCCGGATGCGGCGCTTCATCGCGGATGCCTCGCATGAGTTACGGACCCCGCTGGTCACCATTCGAGGTTTCTCCGAGCTCTACCGGCATGGCGCGCTGTCCAGCAAGGACGACGTCTCCACCGCGATGGGCCGGATCGAAAGCGAGGCGAAACGGATGGGCACTCTGGTGGAGGATCTGTTGATGCTAGCCAGGATCGATGAGCAGCGCCCTCCGGAGAATAAGTCGATCAACCTTCTAGTGCTGGGCAATGACGCCGCCGTGGACGCCAGGGCGAGCGCACCAGACCGCAAGATCACCGTGGTGGGACTCGATGATGGGCCCGCTGTCAATGCACCAACCCTGGGTGACGAGGCGAAGCTCCGCCAGGTGGTGGCTAATCTGATGACCAACGCCCTGCGCTATACCCCGGAAGGCAGCCCGATCGAGGTCGTTGTCGGGATCCGGGAAATCAACCAGCAGCAGTTTTCCATTCTGCAGATTCGTGACCACGGCCCGGGCATCGAAGAATCTGAGAAGTCCCGGATCTTCGAGCGCTTCTACCGCGCGGAGAGCTCACGCAACCGGGACACCGGCGGTTCCGGGCTGGGACTCGCCATCGTTTCAGCGATTATCTCCAGCCATCAAGGCGAAGTTCTGGTGAGCGAAACGACCGGTGGCGGAGCCACCCTCGCGGTACATCTGCCGTACCGGGTAGCGAACTTCACCGACGAAGATTAGTCCAGCTCAGGGGTGGTCTGCCGTAACTGCAACCGCCACTGCCCCGTGCTGCGGCGCCACAGTGAGGTCTGCACGGCGGTACCCGCCGAACCGGCAACCCGATAGTGCAACACCGCGAGATCCTGATCGAGGTTCGCGCTCAACGGTTCCAGGGTGACGACGGGCAGGCTGCCGGAATCGGCGAGCACGGCGTCCCTGCTGATGAACCGGCCCGTGGAACCGATCTCTTCGAAGTCCTCGGCCAGCAGGATCGCCGCTTCACTGGGATCCGCGTGCAGCAGCGCCCGATCGCATTCCTGTAGGGCCTGGATCGGATCGGCCTGCACTGGGTCACTTTCCAGTACCGAGAAAAGGTCGGGCTCTTCGACGACAGTGGAAAGAAGGTCCGGTTCCTCGTCCGTAGAGAAAAGGTCAGCTTCCGATAACAGCGCCATCGGCCGAAGTTCACTCGTAACCGGATCATTCTGTCCAGCAAAGCCGGGGCCGGGCTGGGGTTCTGTACCGTTCTGAAAGGCCGTAGCAACCGCTCTGGCGCGTAGATCGGCTGCTTCATTCAGATCGTGACCGGCGTGCCCTTTGACCCACTCGAATTCGTAGCTTCGACCGATGAGTTCCTGATCGATCTCGCGCAGCAATTCCAGATTCAGCACCGGTTTTCCATCGGCCTTGCGCCAGCCTTTGCGCTTCCAGCCCGGCATCCATTTGGTGACGCAATTGATCACATACTGGCTGTCACAGAGAATCCTGAGATGCTCTTCCGGTAGATGAGCGGTAGAGCGGAAGAGATCCAGTACCGCCATCAGCTCGCCCTGATTATTGGTGCCGTGAGGCCAGCCCCCTGCCCGCCAGCAGCTGTCGTCAACGTACCAGGCCCAGCCAGCGGGGCCGGGATTTCCCAGAGCCGAACCATCGGCGGCCGCAGTAATCGTCATGATGTCATCTTATGTTCCGCACGGAGCGAGCGTGAGCCAAAGCTGGCCTGCCCTGGTTTTGTCGACTCGGGGTCTTAGACCGCTTGGTGTGCGGCGTGGTTGATTGTTTCATATTCGATGAGTGTGAGTTTTCATAGCCGTCGTTGCCGTCATCAGCGGTGGCAGGTCCTCTAAGCCAAGGAGTCAACAAAACCCGGGGCAGGCCCATGATAGTAGTCGCTATACCGCGGTAAGTGAGTGTACGCCCCAAATCGTTAGCGCGATAGCTTCGATCGAGCAGAGCAGCCCCCAGAGATCGAAGAGATTAAGAGCATGAACACGTTGGGAGCAGCGTGCCCAGAATTTAGTGCGCTTACGGAGACACCTCTGAGGTGAGATCGTATCTCTAGCCCAGCACCAATACTGACTCGCCCACAAGCCAAACAATGGCAGCAGAGCGAACCCCAAAATCAACGGCCAGCGCCACCCCCCCCAGCGTTAGATAGCAATTTGCCGAAGACCACAAGTGCCACGACGATAGCCGGTCCACCAAGAATGACGGCGAAAACACCCCAAGGCCAGATGAGGTTGAACCGATCTATCCAGCCTGGCGTTGGACTCGTGCAAGCTTCCAAATCATTTTTGTTCTGAAGCTCCGCTTGTCGACGGAGAGCAAGCCGGACGAGAGGGCTTGAATTTCTACGTTTTTCGACTTCATCTATCCAGTCGTTCGCTGTTTTCTGCTCTAATGCCCGTCGATCAAGCTTCTCCTGAAGACTGCCATTGTTCAATTGGGCGGACTTCAGCTGTGAAGTAAGATTCCCGAGGAGACGCTGGTCGTCTAGATGACGTTTCTCCAACACTCGTAGTTGATTGTGGTGATCTTCTGTTGCCTGTCGAAGTTCAGCTTCCGCTTTATTCTGTCTGTCTCGGACCATGGCGTATCGTCGGAGAAGCCAAACTATATGTAAGTCCCAGGCAGCAGTGGTTGCCCATCCTTGATATTGAGAACTAGTCGAATGATTTTGGATTACACCTGACATGAACTGATCGAGAACTGTCCCGAGCCCGACCTCGTGCCTATCCGGTTGCCTTAACTGTGTTGGCTCGTTGAGCAAGTAGCCGTTATCAACTATCGGGAAAAATCCGCCCATATCTAAGCTGCCACTTACAGGCGCATCAGTGTCGAATCGGATACCTAGCGCCGGGGCTTTATCTATCCAATTACAGCGATACGTTAGCCAAAGCACTTCAAAACCCTGCTTGGTGAGCCTTTCTTGTGCAGCCAGGTAATCTTCTCGGCTGAAGTTGCCGAGTTCTACTCGAATGGCTATCTTACGAATTCCGAACGCCGTCTGGACATCGATGTTCTCACCTGATCGAGCAGGATCTATTTCGGCTTTAAATCCCCTTGACTCAAGATGCTTTCCAATTGCGAACTTCAGGGCGCGCTTCAAACCGAGACCGCTTCCAGTAGCGCGGGCTTCTCGGCAATCTGCGTCAAGATTTCGTCCTTTTTCCGGCCAATGAGCCAGAATATCGTGCTGATCCTTCGTTCCCTCGCCTAGCCGCCTCGGCAGCACCGCACGCCCGCAATCAAGACAAGTTAGTCCATCACGAGCCATTCCAGGAAAACCATGCCACTTCTCGTACATTCCCGCGTCCCGGATATCAATGACAACATCACTCGGGCCAAGCGCATGGACCATGTTCTGCGGTTCTGGCCACCACACCATCGCAACATCCTGTTCATCGAAGTCCGGTTCTCAGGAGTAAGCCTATCGATTACTACCGACAGTGGAGCAAAAGCAAATAAGCACGCTAGAATTTTCTCGCTGAAAAGCGTTCGGGTCGTTGATAGATTGAGATTTTCCGAAATTCCATGCAGAAAACTTACTAGTTTACACCGAAAAATCAACCAATCGATAGCAGCGGTCCACTCATAGCCATTCCGAGATTAACCAAAGTGATGACTCCACCTACCCAGATCGCAAAGATAGCCCATTTCCTGTTCCACAGACAATCCTTGTAATCGCCGCTGAGTATCAAGCCAAGAATGAGACCTACCGGCGTTATCAGTACGGCCAGGATCACTGCGAGCACCGAACCAAGCCGAAAGCACTTCTATTTGAATGAGAGCGTTCTTGGGCAGGTTCGTTAATGCTTCTATCCTGACAAGATTAAGCGTTGCGAATGCGTAACACCTTAAGTACTTCCACAGGTCTCGCGCCTCAGAGAGTAAGCACGAGCGAGGCACCACCCTTTAATAGTGGTGCCTCGCTCGAACCTACGCTCTATCCACTAGGCCATTGCTAGCGAAATACTAACCGCTCCCATGAACAATAATCCGACTCCTGCGACAGCTACCGAAGCAATCAGTAGTCCTCGAGTCAGAGAAGTAGTTGCTTTCTTAATGTTCAACGTTGCCACCACAGCCAAGATAATCGCCGCTACGAAAACGATCGGAGCGAATATTCCAAACACTGTGGTCAGAAGTGTGGCTCCAAAGATGCTCCAGGAGCGCACTGTTTCGTTGTTCTTGACGGGGGCAATGTTAGTTGCATCCGTAGCCATGCGCTCACTCCTATTATCTAGATGTTATTTAGCCAGGTCCGGAGTATTCCAGGACCATTGACCGTCATCCCAGCTTCCTTGTTCATTGTAAGACCTGAGCCTTGATAAACGATGCTTCCACGGAAGAGTCCGATACAAGTACCTTCGCCGTTAGCGATCCACTTGTTCGTCGAGATCGAAAAGTTCCAGAATCCGGTGTAGCCGCTGTACCAGGCTTCACAATAGTTATCTGAGAGCACTCGCCCGCTGCCGGTGTTGTAGTTGTAACGAAGGTTCCAAGCACCGGTGTTGACACCGAGGATATAGGTCGGCTTAGAGAAGTTTGACGTGACGTTATATACGGCTGCTCGCTGCTGAGCAGCGAAACTCTCGACACCAGACACAAGCTTTGCCACTGTGCTGGTTTTCGCGTCGCCTAACTCAAGAGCTTCCCAGGGCCTATCGCTCTTCAATGTCTTCACGAGAGTAGCTTTTTTTGCGTCAGGTAAGGTGGCGAAGTTCGCCTTGATCTGTGCAGTTGGTGCGGCCGGTAGCTTCATTTGATCCGCAAGTCCAGAGAACTCGGAGGTGATCGATGAACCTGGGACGGTAGCAGCGTTAGCTATCGGCACGGCCATACCGAGCGCAGACAGAAAGACGCCTCCGGCCAGCCCCGCGGCAAATAGTTTAGTACGGAACTTCGTTGTAGAACGCATTATTTCCTCTCGTTACGACTTACATTGTTAGATCACCTAAGAAAAATCCTAGGTAGTCATTTCCTTAGACAGCATCACGTAAATACGAATTCTTCCGAAAAGCATCCGAATTTATTAATTTCCTAACCTATTCCTTGCAAAGTAGCTTTTCAAGTCGGTAAATTCACCCCCTAATCCTTTAGCGAGGACGTGGCTTCCTGATGAGACTCAGATAGAGGTAGAGAAAGATCCGCAGGGTCGATAACTTTGATCACTCCTTATGCCGAGCGATAATCTCATCCTCCGAACAGTCGAGATCTGCTACTTTTCTATATGAAGTGCCGCCCCCCAGATTACCTGCATAACACGTGGAAAATTCACCAAGCCAAGGATCGTCAGATGAGATCGGTTACCGAGCTTCTGGGCGATGCCTATCTTGAATTTATCCGTCAATGCCAAGATGTTAAACGGCTACGAGCAACAGAGAAGTCAAAGCGCGAAGGATCAACACATTGCTAGATTCCCATTTCATTACCTGGTCAAGGATGCCTCGAGCGGCTTACAGCAACCCAAGCCAGCCGTGCACGCGTCAGCTTAAGATGACAATGCGGTCTCGTTTGTTCGAACCTCACATCCACTTCACCAAATTCACAACATAAACATATATTATACCATTTATAACTGACCATTTATATAGGGTGTTTCATTTCAGGCCTGGTTAGCACGATGGTTTGGTGAGATGGGACAGTTCGGCAGCTAAACAGTTCGGACTAGTCCTACGACAACTCCGCGAGGAACATGGCCTATCTCAGGAGACTTTGGCCTTCCGCGCAGGCATCACAAAGAACCAAGTTCAACTCATCGAGTCCGGCAAGGGATCAGGGCGGAAAGAAGCCATGACGCCATCGAACCCTCGGCTCTCCACGTTGATTGGTATCGCCAGCGTGCTAGAGATCTCTGTTCACGAACTACTCGAACGCAGTGGTATCTGAACTTCTAGCTCCGCCCGCGCTCAGGTAGCTTATTGCTTAACTTCTTAAGATTGACGAAACAATTCTGACTACGCTTCGAAGCTAAGAACTCGCACGTTCGATGATCGACTGTTTGAAATAACGTTCGAATTCATCATGGCCATCCAGATCGTTGAGCAGCCTCGCCACCACGTACGGCCACTGGGTCACGCAATAAACCTGCTTTCCACCCTCGGACCACACATCAGGTAGCGGCAGGATTGCTCGATGCCCATCCACGTGGATCATCCTCAGTCGGTCAATCATGGCACCGTCGAGAACACATCGACGAAGAACTCAGTAGCTGTCTGATCGGGGAAGGTAACGCCAAAAGGAGATTCTTTTTCACGCGGGTCATCGGGACGAGTATGGAGTCCCCATTCAATCGCAATGCGAAGGTTGGACGAAAGTACCGCGCGCGAGGAGTGTCCGTGAACGTCAGTGATCCTCGAGTTATCACTGAATCCTTCAACACTGTATTCATAATGAAATAACGGGCCGTCGTCGATTTTGTTCCAGTAGTCAGAGTTTGTATCTATGATCAGGCTCGCGTAACTCGATGATGTTCATGCGTTCCTCTCTTGTAGTTGATTCTCAGAGTATCGGTCGTCACTGACAGCATCATGAGGAAGCTACTAAACGCAAGAGACGCTTCTCGCCACTGACTCTGTTTGAAGTGCTTAATCCTCCGATGTTTCGATTCGTTCCCTTCCCTTCCCTTCTCATTCAAACGGAACCAGTATCCTAAATATCACAGTGTCCCCGGGACCCGAATAAAACCGAGGACCTGCATAATGGAGACCGTGTATACCCAGATCGAGTCACCGCTCGGCACGCTGACCCTGTTGGCCTCGGAGGACGCTTTGACCGGGCTCTACTTCAGCGAGCACAAGAAGCTACCGGATCGAGCGCAGTGGGGCTCCGCTGCCCCCGACGCGCCACTGCTCCTGGCTGCTCACAAGCAGCTCGAAGAGTATTTCTCCGGCCGACGTCGTAGCTTCGAGCTGCCGTTGGAAACCCGTGGCTCGGAACTTCAAGAACGGGTCTGGACGCTACTCCGGGATCTCGATTACGGGCAGACGATCGGCTACGGCGAACTGGCGAAACAACTGGGTGACCCTAGCCTGGCACAGGCAGTGGGAGCCGCGGTCGGCGCCAATCCACTGAGCATCCTCATCCCCTGCCATCGGGTGATCGCCCAAGACGGTAAGCTGACCGGCTACGCCGGAGGCATCGAGCGCAAGGTCTTCCTGCTCGAACTGGAAGAATCCGAAGAGAGCAAAGCCCAGAAGCTGTTCTGAGCGGACACTGTGATGCTGAGAGTCGCTGTCCAGGGGCGACAACGGCCCTCGGTGGCAGCAACGCTCCTAGGCGTCACAGCGTTTCAGGAATCTGAGTAAAGAGCGAGGGCCCCGCATCCGTGGATGCGGGGCCCTCGCGGGTAAATCAGGAAGGGTGAAGAGGGCTTAGAAGCCGCCCATTCCGCCCATGCCACCCATGTCGTCGCCACCAGCGGGAGCGGCAGACTTCTTCTCCGGCTTATCCGCAACCACGGCTTCGGTGGTCAGGAACAGGCCAGCGATCGAGGCGGCGTTCTGCAGCGCAGAGCGAGTCACCTTGACCGGATCGTTCACGCCGGCGGCGAGCAGATCCTCGTAAACACCGGTTGCAGCGTTCAGGCCATGGCCGATCGGCAGGCCGCGAACCTTGTCCACCACAACACCGGCTTCGAGGCCCGCGTTGATCGCGATCTGCTTGAGTGGTGCATCGATGGCGACCTTCACGATATTGGCGCCGGTTGCCTCGTCGCCTTCGAGCTTCAGGTTCTCGAAAGCCTTCACACCAGCCTGGATCAGCGCCACGCCACCGCCGGGGACGATGCCCTCTTCAACGGCAGCCTTAGCGTTACGCACGGCGTCCTCAATACGGTGCTTGCGCTCCTTGAGTTCGACCTCGGTCGCCGCACCGGCCTTGATCACTGCCACGCCACCGGCCAGCTTGGCCAGGCGCTCCTGCAGCTTCTCGCGGTCGTAATCGGAATCTGAGTTGTCGATCTCGGCACGGATCTGAGCGACCCGGCCAGCGATCTGATCGGCGTCGCCCGCGCCCTCGACAATGGTGGTCTCGTCCTTGGTGACGACAACCTTGCGAGCCTGGCCCAGCAGGTCCAGGGTAGCGTTCTCCAGGCTCAGACCGACCTCTTCGGAGATGACCTGACCACCGGTCAGGATGGCGATATCGGCCAGCTGAGCTTTGCGGCGGTCGCCGAAGCCCGGAGCCTTCACGGCGACGGACTTGAACAGGCCACGGATCTTGTTCACGATCAGGGTGGCGAGTGCTTCGGCTTCCACGTCCTCGGCGATGATCAGCAGCGGCTTGCCGGACTGCATGACCTTCTCCAGGATGGCAACCATGTCCTTGACATTGGAGATCTTGGAGTTGACCACCAGGATGTAAGGATCTTCCAGCACGGTCTCCTGACGCTCGGCGTCGGTGACGAAGTACTGCGAGATGTAGCCCTTGTCGAAGCGCATGCCCTCGGTGAGCTCGAGTTCCAGCCCGAAGGTGTTGGATTCCTCAACCGTGATGACGCCCTCTTTGCCGACCTTATCCAGGGCCTCGGCGATCAATTCGCCGATCTGGGTGTCAGCGGCGGAGATCGAGGCGGTAGCGGCGATCTCTTCTTTGGTCTCAACTTCCTTGGCGGAAGCGAGCAGCTGCTCGGTGACGGCGGCAACTGCCTTCTCGATGCCGCGCTTCAGGCTCAGCGGATCAGCTCCGGCTGCGACGTTGCGCAGACCTTCACGGACCAGGGCCTGAGCCAGCACGGTCGCCGTGGTGGTGCCGTCGCCAGCGACCTCATCAGTCTTCTTGGCAACTTCCTTGACCAGCTCGGCGCCGATCTTCTCGTAAGGATCCTCCAACTCGATCTCCTTGGCGATGGAAACACCATCGTTGGTGATCGTGGGAGCGCCCCACTTCTTTTCCAAGACGACGTTGCGGCCGCGCGGGCCGAGGGTCACCTTGACGGCGTCGGCCAGGGTGTTCAGACCCCGTTCGAGACCGCGGCGCGCCTCTTCGTCGAATGCAATGATTTTGGCCATGGAGGCTTCAGTCCTTTCGGGACAATCATGTGAGTTCTCATAACCGGTCAGGTGCCCGCGACGGACGACAGGCGCATCATGCATTCGGTACATTCCGCGCGCTGCCTCACCGAACCAGTCGGCTCCCCGACCGGCCGCTAAAAATTAGCAGTCAGCATGGGAGAGTGCTAAGTCAATAATTAGCACTCACGGGTAGAGAGTGCAAGCGGAGATGACCTCTCGAACCGGAGTTTCGCTCAGGGAATACCCTCGATTCTCACCCATTGAATGGAACAACTCTGGTTTTCGCTAAAATTCTTGGATAATCTTCCAGAGAAGAAGATATATAACGCAGAAGGTATCTATGGATGCCTCAGGCAAGGAGATGACCATGAGTGAAACCCCAGGGGCAGCCGGAGCGGATAAACCGTCGGAGCCGACGGACTCGCCCTTCAGCCCGCCCTCTGCACCGACTGAGCCTATTGCTCCTCAGGCTTCTGCTCCGTCGCAGGGCTTCGAATATCAGGCTCCGCAGGTGCCACCGGCGGCTCCTTTCAATCAGCAGCCCAACTATCAGCAGGCGCCTCCGCAGCAGGGTTACTACCAGCAGCCTTATCAGCAACCCTACGCAGCGGGCGGCGATGCCAAGTCAAAGATCGCAGCTGGCCTGCTCGGCATCTTCCTCGGCTCTCTGGGAATCCACAACTTCTACCTGGGCTATATCGGTAAGGCCGTGGCGCAATTGCTGATCACTGTGCTCTCGCTGGGAATCCTCTCCTTCGTCTCCTTCGTCTGGGGACTCATCGAAGGTATTTTGATTCTCACCGGTTCGCAGAACTTCCGCACCGATGCCAGGGGTGTTCCACTGCGGGACTAAGCACTGGGGCGATTCATCATAGTGCTGCGCTCCGCCCCAGTCGGGGCGGAGCGCAGCACTATGAGCGATAAAACCCGGGAGCGGTCGAACCTCAGAGAGCTATTTCACTTGTTCGCTGCGGTTCAGCACCGGAAGGTTTCCGGCCCCGTAGCGATAGACCAGATAGTTCGCCACCGTGATATTTCCTTGATCATCAAAGTTGACCGGCCCGGAGACGCCGTCATAATCGATGGCTTTTCCCTGGCTGAGCAGAGAGAGGCAGTCGGATAGCTGCTGGCATTTCTGACCGTTGCCGCTTCCACCCGAAACCTCGATCAGCCGGGAAGCGATTGAGGCCCCCGAAGAGTCTTTGGCCCTGATCGCCGCCAAGGCCGAGAGCATCACAGCGTCATAGCTCTCCGCCGCGTAGTTCAGCGACGTCAAGGCAGGATCAATTTTCAGCAGTTCTTCCTGGAATGCCGCGGGCGGAAAGACGCCGGGAAGAATCCCCTGGGCACCCTGAAGCGCATTGAGCGCGAGATTGGCTCCGTACGAAGAAGTTGCCCCGTCGTCCAGCAAAAGCGTGGAACCCGGCACTTGAGCATTGGCTAATTCCGCCAGAATCTGCTGGCTACGCTGCCGTGCGATCACTACAACGGATCCAGCCTTCTCAGCCTTCACCTTTGCGGCGGCGGCTGCCGCATCTGAAGCCTCAATCGAGACTGTCTGCTGAGCCCCGGAATCGGCTACCGCGGAAATCACCTGTTGAGCGATCTCCTTGCTGCTGTCAGCGGATTCATACAGCACCGCAATCTTCTGACCCTTGGCCGAGTCCGCCGCCAACCGGGCCAGCAGCTTCGCCTGCATGGTTTCCACCGGAGCGGTACGGAAGTAATAGCCCCCGCTGCTGACCTTATTCAGTGCGGTTGCTGCATTCGCCGGAGAGATCAGCACGGTGCGACTCTTGCTGAGCGCTGCGATCGCCTCGCTCGCCTGAGCCGAATCGGTGGGACCGATCACTACCGAGGCCTTTCCAGCGCTCAATTTCCTGAGCTGATCGGCGATTGAGTCAGCCGGGTCGGATGGCAGCAGCTCGACCGACTGGCCGTTCACTCCACCGGCCAGGTTGAGTTGCTGGACAGCCAATTTCGCGGCTGCCTGCTGAGCTGGATTCAAAAAAGACTGATCGCCGGTGTTGTCCAGGAGCAAGCCGATGGTCAGCACTTCGACGCCGGAAGGCTGAGGAGAGGCGATCCGGGCGTTTCCGGTCTGCCCCGAGCAGGCAGCGAGCAGCAGTGCCACGGCGAAGAAGCCCACTAGTCCGATACTTCTCGGCTTCTTCATCACGACTCCCGCTCTAGCGTCCTTGCTTCTGCCCCTGCCACCGGCTAGCGGCTTGCTGACAACTGTAGCCAGACCCGGCTCGGAAAGCCGGGAGATACACCGGGTGTGGTGCCAAAGAGTGCCATCTGAAGGTGCTCCTGGCCGAAAGTGCTACTGGGCACCCGGGCCGAGCACCACTGCAAGCGGAACACCGAGTTCAGCGGTATCCACCAACCGAGTGATGCCGAGCAATTTACCCAGTTCCTCGGCATTAGTCTTCTGGCTGGCTCCATTGTAGAAAATCGCCGAGCTTGGCTGCGGAACTCCACTCCAGTTGGCGCTGATCGGGACGACCCAGCCATCACCGCGCACTTGTTGAGCCACCCGGGCTGCCAGACCGCCGATTCCCGCACCGTTATAGACATTGACCGGCTGGGTTTTATCCAGCGGCGGCGCACTCGGCGTCGTCGGAGGCTTAGAGGTCGTCGGCGGAGGGGTGGTGGGTGGTGGGGTGGTGGGTGAAGCACTCGGCCTTGTCGCGGTCGCAGTGGAACTGGAGGACGCGCTAGAGCTGCTGTCCCCAGCCGCGGTCGATGCTCCGCCGATGAGCTTCGGAATCACCAGAAAAGCCACCGCACCGATCACCAGGGCGACGACGGCGAAAGCCAGAATAGGCCAGAGGCTCCGGCGAGGTTCAGACATCACCGAACGGTGAACGCCCTGACGTGAGGACGATTCCGGAACATTGTCGAATTCATCCCGCGGGTAGTTACTCATGGAAGGCGCTTTCAGTGGAGTTGCCAGACGACGAGCCTGCGCTCGTTAATTACCCAGACGGCGAGCCGTCCTGGCGCGTTGCCGCGTTGTACGTAGTCTACGCAATCTCTTGACCAGCATCGGATCGAAGGCCAGCGCGTCCTCGGTGTCGATCAGTGAATTGAGGATCTGATAGTAGTGCGTCGAGGAAAGGTCGAAGAGATCGCGAATCGCTTGCTCTTTCGCCCCGGCATACTTCCACCAATGACGTTCCAAGGAGAGAATTTGCTGATCTCGCTCACTGAGAGCGGTTTCGCCGGAAGAGATTCCAGCGTTTAAATCCTCCAACGTGAGTGGTAGCGCTGCCACGACACTCCCCTATCCTCAGTTCCAAGATCCTTTACTCATTCCATGGTAATGGGGAATCACACCGTTGTCATTTATCTGCTTCCTGCCCGATGGTGAAGAATGGAGGAGTGGAAGAACTCAGCAACCGTGAAGCTCTCGAACGACTCACCACTGATCCGTTGAGCCTGCTCAGCCCCGACTGGGCTGCCGCCTTGCGCAGCGTTGAACCACAGCTAAAAGATCTGGGCAGGTTCCTGCATTCGGAGTTCGACACCGCCCAGCAGAGCAATGGCGGTCCGGGCTTCCTGCCCGCCCCTAAACATGTCCTCAGGGCCTTCCAGCAGCCTTTGGAACAGGTGAAAGTACTCGTGGTCGGCCAAGACCCCTACCCGACGTTCGGGCACCCGATTGGACTGTCGTTCGCTGTCGAACGGCACACCCGGCCGCTGCCGAGGAGCCTGAGCAATATCTACCGCGAGCTGCAGGACGATCTGGGTATTCCGCCAGCAGCGCACGGCGATCTGAGCAGCTGGTCCCAGCAAGGGGTGCTTTTGCTGAACAGAGTCCTGAGTGTGCGCGTGGGCAGCCCTGGCTCGCACCGCGGAAAGGGCTGGGAAGCCGTCACCGAGACAGCCATCCGAGCCTTGGTCGCCCGGAACAAACCACTGGTGGCGCTGCTCTGGGGCAACGACGCTCGTAATCTGACCCCGCTTCTCGGTGCCACCGCGATCGTGAGCTCTCCGCACCCCAGCCCGCTGTCAGCCTCACGAGGATTCTTCGGTTCTCGGCCCTTCAGTAAAATCAACCAGCTTCTGGAGCAGCAAGGAAGCTCCGCTATCGACTGGACCGTGGTTTAACTCACCGAGTGCGCTAGGCTACTTAGGTAAACCTAAGTAATACCGAGGAGTTTCCATGCCCGCAACCAGTCCCGCCAAGTCTCGCCAGCACATCGCCTTAGAGGTGCTGCGCACCGAGTGGCTCAGTGAGCATATGGTGCGGGTAGTACTCGGCGGAGAGGGCTTTGATGCTTTCCAGGACAACGGTTTCACTGATCGTTATGTCAAGCTTCACTTCCTGCTACCCGAGGTGGAATACCCCGAGCCGATTGATGTCTTCGGGCTCCGAGAGACCCTGCCACGCGAGCACTGGCCGGTAACCCGCACCTACACCGTGCGCTGGATCAACCAGCAGGACAAGGAACTCGCCATCGATTTCGTCGTGCACGGCGATGAAGGACTCGCCGGTCCCTGGGCGGCCTCCGCACAGCCAGGTGACCGGCTGTTGCTCTCCGGGCCAGGCGGCGCCTACCGCCCCCAGCCCGAGGCTGACTGGTATCTACTGGCCGGTGACGAATCCGCGCTTCCCGCGGTGGCTGCGGCTTTGGAGGCACTGCCCGCGGATGCCACTGGGCTCGCTTATCTCGAGGTCGGCAGCGAGGCTGATATTCAGACCATCCAGGCTCCGGCGGGGATGAGCGTGAACTGGCTGACCCGAGGCGAGGTGCCAGCGGGTGCTAGCAGCCTGCTGATCGACGCGGTGGCCACCTCCAGCTGGCCGGAAGGCACAGTTGATGCCTTCGTGCACGGCGAGCGCGAGTATATGAAGGCCCTTCGCGATGTGCTCTTCAAACAGCGTGGGCTGCTCAGAAGCCAGGTGTCACTCTCCGGGTACTGGGCACGGGGGCGCACCGAAGACACGTTCCAGGCGGAGAAGCGCGAACCGATCGGTAAGATCCTCTGAGAAACAGCCTGCGGTGACATTGTCGGCGCCTCGGGGCAGAATGGATGCATGCCTGAACTACCGGAGTTGGTGGGGCTCAGCCAGTTCTTGAACGCTGAGCTGGCAGGCAGCGTGCTGGAGTCTGTGCAGATCACTTCCTTCACCGCTCTGAAGACGGCTGCACCTAGCGAGCGGGAGCTGCTGGGTCGGGTACTGAAAGATGTCAGCCGCCAGGGGAAATTCATCGATCTGCGCTTCGGCCCTTCAACCACCGACGACGTCGGACTGCACTTCATCTTCCACCTCGCGAAAGCTGGTTGGTTGCGTTTCTCCGCCGGGGTGGTTCCGGCTGAGCAGAAACGCCCGGCTGCCCTCAAACCCGGTGGTTACATCACCGCGCGGCTCGGTTTCGATAACGCCCGGATCGACCTCACCGAAGCGGGTACCAGAAAGAGCATGGCGATTTACCTGGTGCGGGAGGCCTCCGAGGTGCCGGGCATCGCCACGCTGGGTCCAGACCCGCTGGCTGAGGATTTCACCGTAGAACAGCTATCGGAGATCCTCTCCCGGAAAAGAGCCCAGATCAAAGGCGTGCTGAGAGATCAGCGCCAGATCGCGGGCATCGGCAATGCCTATAGCGATGAAATTCTGCACCTGGCCAGGCTTTCACCCTTTGCGCCGAGCAACTCGCTGAGCGAAGAGCAGGTCCAGACACTCTTTGACTCAATCCGGTCCATTCTTCAGCAAGCCATTGCCCAGGCTTCAGGAAAGCCCGCCTCAGAGCTGAAAGACGCCAAGCGCTCCAGCATGCGAGTGCACACGCGAACCGGCGAAGCCTGCCCGGTATGCGGCGATACCGTGCATGAAGTGGCCTTCGCCGACCGTTCTCTGCAGTATTGTCCGAGTTGTCAGACCGGCGGCAAGCTGCTGGCGGACCGAAGAATGTCACGGCTGCTCAAATAGTCACCGTAGCCAGACTCGCACCGAGCCGCTCCGACAAGTTAACGACGGCGATTTCGCCTCGGATCGATGCCAGCGGAAAGCTTGCCGAGTTTTGTCAGCGGCCGAGCGAGGTTGTCTCCCAGCACCACCCCGGCGGCGACGCCCATGATCACCACGATCGCATTGAACAGGCCGATCACACCGTCCAGGGCCGAATCATTCGAGATGGTCAGCACGAACATCGCCCGGAAAATCGAGAGCCCCGCCAAGAGAAACAGGATCGAAGGCACCGCCACCACCAGCTGCGGCGCTCCCAACCGCAGGGCGATCAGCCTGGCCAAAATGCCGACCACGGCGGCCGCCACGGCAGGTGCCAGCCTGGTGCCCAGACCCAGCTGTCCCACCACGAAGAACACCGAGTATCCCAGAACTCCCACCATGGCGGTGGGGATCAGCAGTCTCGGCGAGGTCTGCTCGACCACGCCGATCAGCACCGTGGCGAAGAGGATGAGCAGAAGGGCTAAATAGAGCGGCAGCGGTTCAGACTTGGGGGCGTCGATGACAGACTTCGCGTTGGCGCCCAGCAGCACGCCGAAAGCCGAAGCCACCGCGATACCCGAGACAATGGCGCCGAAGGTGAGGAACACCGAGAGGAATCTACCGGCAGCGGTAACCGGAAAGCCATTGATGGCATCCTGCACCGCGGAGACCAGCCGCCCCGAAGGCAGCAAGAGCAAAATGCCACCGGTCACCACGGCGCCGGGCTGAATCGGGATCTCAAAGCGGACGAAGGCCAAAGCGATCGCGGTGACCAGGAAAGCCCCGGTGGCGGTGATGAAAAAATCCGGTACCCGCCAGCGGGAGAGCCACCGGCTCAGCAGGCCGACCAACAGGGTCGAGCCCATGGCGATCAGTGCACCCGCCAGCCCACCACCGATCACCGCCACCACGCAGGCGGCAAAGACGCCGCTGCTGGTGGTGACCATCCAGCGTTGATAGGGCTTCGGCCTGCGCAGAATGTCATTGAGCCGGCGCTGAGCTTCTTCTCGCCCCACTCCGCCGGAAACGATCTCGGTGACTAGCTGATGAACCTGGGTGAGCCCCGCATAGTTATTGGTCCAGGAGCGTACCACCCGCAAAAGGGTGATCGGGGTGGCGTTTTTCGGCGCGTAATTGATACTGACCGACTGGTTGGTGATGTCCACTTCGATGTTCCGCAGGCCAAAGGCAGCCGTCACCGCAATCATGCTGGTCTCGACTTCCAGCGCTCCCGCGCCGAACCGGAACATCGTCTCAGCGAGCAGCAGGGTGAAGTCAATGGTCTTCCGCGCGGAGTTATCCACGCCACCGACTTGAATCATCGGATTCGCGTAAGGGCTGCCGGCCAGGCGATCGACGATGCTCATCGGCGCGGTGGGCGGAGCATCGCTCTGCACTAATCTGCGTAGCCCGCGCCGAGCCGCGAAATTCTCTCTTGAACGCTGCACACTGGGAATCTGTTTCGACGTCGGACGCGCCTCAGCGGGCCGCCCCTGGTCCCGCTTGGCAGCCGGGCCTTGATCGTCGTGCCGGGAGCCATCGTTGGCGTTCATGGCGCTCCTCCTTGGCTGAAAATCAGTAGAACTGCTGACCTGTGCGTCGGGTATAGAGCTGCCTGGCGATCCGCTCGCCGGCCAGTTCCCACAGCCGGTATTTCAGCGGGCTCAGCACGAGATCCCAACAACCCACGAAGTCGGTCACCGTTTTGCTGAACGACGTTTTGAAAAGTCCCAATCCGTAATGTTGGTGTGTGGGGTCTTTGAGCCGGTCAGCGGGCGGTGTACCGCAGAAGTCGTATTCCACAATGGGCGTTTCCAGTTGCTTCAAATCATTGATGGCGACCCACTGGACGAGATGAGAATCGCCGTAACGGGAGCGCTTGATCAACGAACCGCCGTCTTTATAGGTGCCTTTCCGCCCGTAGTTGATCACAAAGGCACCGACTGCGACGTGGCCATCTTCGTAGACAAAGTAGTGCCTGCCCTGCCCACGGCTGATAAAGCCCTGCCAGAACTTCCGGTAATACTCGAATTCCCTGAGCTCGGTTTTACCTTTTTCCGCGATGGTCCCGGCCATCAGCTGGTACATCGTGCGGAAATTTTCTTCGGTGGCGGCTACCTGCTCGACTTCAACTCCCTCGCGTTGAGCCCGGCGAATCGCGTTCCTGGCCCTGGAGGACAAGTTACGCATCAGCAGATTCGGTTCAGGGCTAGTATCAAGGAGGGCCGTGGAATCGTTGGGCTGCAGATTGGGGGTCTTGCGCATCCCGGAATCTCTCAGCACCTGCCTCACCTCCGGCGTATCGACCACATCGGGCTCGATGCGCAAGGCGAAGACATTCATCCGTTGCTGATCGATCAGCCGGCGGACCGCTCGCAACGCATCCGGAATATGCTCCACCTCGGCCATATCCGGCCCTTTGATGAGGTACCACAGCTTGCCGAGCAGCGGAACCGATTTCTCCAGCACCAGGTTGTAGCTGGTGTACTCCGCTGATTCAATGGCCAGAAAACGCGGATTCCAGCCGTAGTCCGCTTTGA
Source organism: Psychromicrobium ferritrahens (assembly GCF_043789415.1). Classification (NCBI taxonomy): domain Bacteria; kingdom Bacillati; phylum Actinomycetota; class Actinomycetes; order Micrococcales; family Micrococcaceae; genus Psychromicrobium; species Psychromicrobium ferritrahens. The sequence continues at coordinate 327,725 of NZ_JBDLLW010000003.1, forward strand.
CCTCGGCAAAAGCCGCGGATTGCAGCAGATTGCCTCCTTGCGGATTTGAGGTGACCAGGGCATCCCAGTTCTCACGTTCTTGGGAACTGGCAAACCGGGCGGTAAAAGCTGGCAATGACTTTCCTCGCTTCTTTCACAGGGGCGATTGCTCCAGTGTAGCCGGGCAGACCCCCACGATTTCCAATCACGCTCGACAGCCCGGCAGTGATGTGATCCAGATCATAGTGAATAAGGCGTGACGTTTCCGCACCGGCGTCCGACTTACTTCTGAAAGCATCAATCAACCATCAGGAGAGACGATGAGCACACCGGCACATAACACCGCAAAGTCCGCGAGCAGCACAAGCGCTCCAGCGAAGGCTGCCAGCCCGAGCAGCGCAGATAACGCTTCCAATGCGGGCAAAACCACCATTGAAGACGCGGTAGTAGCCAAGGTCGTCGGCATCGCCACCCGTGAAGTTCCCGGAGTGTACGCTCTGGGCGGCGGCGCTGCTCGAGCTCTAGGCGCTATTCGTGACGTGGTAGGCAACACCGATCTCACTCAGGGAGTCTCCGTAGAGGTCGGCGAAAAGCAGGTCGCCGTGGATATCACCCTGGTAGTCGAGTACCCCTCGCCGCTCAAGGGCGTGGCGGATCAGGTTCGCTCCGCCGTTTACGGCGCGGTGGAGAAACTGGTTGGCCTGGACGTCGTCGAGGTCAATATCACGGTCAGCGATATCCACATCCCCTCCGATGACAAGAGCTCGGACACTCAGGATTCCGCTAAGGCCATTGAAGGGAGCCGAGTCGAATGAGCGGCACAGTCACTGGTATCGCAATAGCCGCCGTCCTGGCAGCGGCAGCCCTGGCCTTCGGCTTCTGGGGATTCATCCTGATGCTGATCTTCATGGTGGTGGGAGCCATTCTGGGTCGCACCTTCGAAGGAAAGCTGGATCTGCGTGGCGTCTTCGACGCACTGACCGGCAAACGGACCTCCTCATGAGCCAGGCCGTCAACACCCCCGATCAAGAAGCCTGGGCAACCGCCCCGCAGGCAGCCGGTACGCCGGTCACCGGCTCTTTGGCCGGCTACACCCGGATTTCTCGGACCGCTTTGAACCGGGTGCTGGCGGCCATCGCTGCGGATGCCTTCAGCTTGAAGGCATCTCAGGTCAAAGCACAGGCCACGGACGACGGCGGGAAGCTGGCCATTGAGGTCAGCGTTCCAGTCAAGGTTCCCTCGCTCATCGATATTGCGCAGGACGCGAATTTACTGTCCCGAAGCGGTGGAGATTTGGTGGCTCAGGCCTCAGCTGCTCGCAGAGTACTGGGAGCCCGTGCAACGGAACTCACCGGCTCCACGGTTGGGCGGATCGATATCGATCTCTCCAACACCATCACCGAAGGAAAGGCGGCGCTGCAATGAGCACTCAAGTGATGACTTCTGCTGCGGTTTCCAGCGCGGCAGCTACGGCGGCTCAACCCCGGATGATCCGCCGCGAAACCCACCGCTCTAGAGCAGTTATCTCGGTGGTCTCAGCGGTCCTTCTCGTGCTGGTCCTGCTGTGGCTGGGCACCGAGCTGGTGCTGCACTTGCTGAAGCATTCCCCGCTCTTAGCCAGTCCGGCCCAGATGGCTGATTGGTTGATCCGGCTTCCGGAGAGCACGCTGCCCGTCGGCCTGGTATTGGCGGGCATCGGCATTCTGATAGTCGGTGTGATTCTGCTGGTCGCTGCGCTCGGCCCCGGGCGTAAAGCCCGCAGGGTTCTGCTCAGCGAGCGCAGCGCGGTAGTGGTCGATGATTCGGTCATCGCCTCGGCGCTGGCTCGCACCGCAAGCCGGATCGCCCGAGTGCAACCCGAGCAGGTGCTTGCACAGGTGCGGGGGTCACAGGCTAAGGTCGAAGTACGCCCGACGTCGGGAATCGCTGTCAACCAACAGTCGATTCAGAGCGGTTTGGAGTCCGAGGTTCAGTCCTGGGACTTGGCCAAGAACCTCCGACTATCCGTCAGTATTAATACCCAAGGAGCTGTGGGCGTATGAGTACCACTCACCGCGGACTGAACCGGCTCCTGCTCCTGATCCTCGCAGTATTCATGCTGGCTATCGGTCTGGCAACCGCCTTAGCCGGGGCTTGGCCCACCGCCCGACAGTACTGGACTGACTCATTGACGCAGAGCCGGAACTGGCTCTCCGAACAACTCGCGGCAAGCCGTATCCAGATCGCCGACTGGCAGATCAGCTGGATCTGGCTCGCCCTGGTAGCTGTTCTGATCCTCGCCTTGATTCTGCTGCTCTGCTGGATCGGATCCCAGGGCGGCGGCAGGACAGGGGTTCTGGAAAGAGAAGAAGCTCCCGAAGGGTCCCTCACGATGCGTGACGATATTGCGCAGAGCACCCTGAAGGAAGCGCTCAACCAAGATGCTCGGGTTCTCAGCAGCTCGGTGAGTGCTTGGCAGATCAAAAAACAGGCTGGATTGAAGATCTCGATTCAGGCTCGTAAAGGGTCCTCGCCCCGGCAACTCGCTGACTCCGTTGAAAACCTGGTGACCGGTCTTGACCGGCTCTTAGGCAGGGAGCTGCCGGTGCTGATCTCGATCAATGCTGGAGCACGTAGCGGCTGGTCACACGAACACCGGGTGCAGTAGCGCCCGTTCCACTAAGAAAAACACACAAAGGAGATAACAATGGGTATCGAAGACAAAGCTGAGAACAAGCTGCAGGACCTGGCCGGAAACGCCAAGGAAGCTGCGGGCAACCTGACCGGCGACAACCAGCTCAAAGCCGAAGGACAGGCCGACCAGGTTGAGGCCGGTGCTAAGGATGCCTTGGAGAACGTCAAGGACTTCGCCCAGGACGCGGTGGAGAACGTGAAAGACTTCGCTCAGGACGCCGGTGAGAACCTGAAGGCTGCTGGCGAGAAGTTGCTGGAAGGTTTCAAGAAGAAGGACTAATTTCTTCCTGAAAAGGTAGGGTTTGCCGGGACAAGTATCCCCCATGACTTGTCCCGGCAGACCCGCTTTTAACCCTGGTTCCGGATTCCGAAGAGGAAAGGCGAGGCTTGTGGCGGACACCCGACCGAACAAAATCAGTACTGCAAGCGATGCTTTCCTGGTTGAACGCGCCCTGGACGGCGACGTCGCCGCCTTTGAGACCTTGGCACGCCGTTATGCGCTACTGATGCGGTCATATGCCACTAGATTGCTCAGCTCCAACGCCGAGGCTGAAGACGTCGTTCAAGAGGCCCTGATAGTAGCCTGGAGCACGCTCGGCACGCTACAGGAACCGAATAAGGTCAAAAGCTGGCTGCTACGTATAGTCAGTCATAAGAGCATTGATTTGCTGCGGAAACGTAAGGACAACACCGACCTCGAGTCGGTGGAGATCGCCAGCCCCGAGTCCGGATCTCCGGAGCGCCAGGCGCTGGCGGGTTCACAGTTGAGTGCGCTGTCTTCAGCGCTTAGCCACCTTCCCGACGTCCAACGAAGGTGTTGGGTACTACGCGAAATCGGCGAGAACAGCTATCAGGAGATCGCCGAAGAACTCGATCTCAGTGTCACGGCGGTCCGTGGGCAACTTGCCAGGGCTAGAGCAGCCCTTATGAAAGAAATGGAGGAATGGCGATGAGCAAAACACCCGATCTGCTCAGCTGCGGCCACTCCCTTGATCAGCTCAGCGACTATCTGGCGGCCGGAAAGCAACCGGCCGATCCATACATCGATGCTTGTGCTGAATGCCAAGCTGCACTCCATGCCCTGGAGCAGCTCAACACGCTGACCCGTGAACTTGTTGACCACGATTCACAGGCTCAATCAGAAGAAGACACCGACTGGCTGGGATCGATCTTCAGCAATATCGCCTTCGAGGCTCGCGCGGGCCGCGACATTCCGCTGCATGCGGAACCCGTCGAGGCTGAAGCCGATCCCGAGGATGAATTGAGCCAGACCGAAGGCTCGGTCATCGCCCTGATCAGGGCGGTTGGCGATGAGCTGGACGGTGCGATGATCGGACGCTGCCGACTGATCGGAGAACTGGCCGATCCTGGGTCGGCGGTCATCGTGGATGTTCGGGTCACCGCCCTGTGGGGCCCCCCGTTGAGAGCGCTAGCCGATGAGCTGCGTCTTAAGATCCGTGAAACACTGGAGCAGCATACGCAGTTGAAGATCAGCGCGATCGATATCTCGATCGTCGATATTCTGCACGAAACGAACCAGGGAGTTGGTGATTGATGAGCGGGGCAGATTCCGAACAACTTGTCGATGCACTTAACTCGGTGGTACTGGCGGTGGACGGCGTCAACGAGCTCTATCCGCCGCAGAGCGTAGTGCGCAGCGCAGCAGATCAATTCCTGGCCTTTGTCCGAGGTGATGAACCGCCGCCGCTGCGTACCGTGCTGGTCGAATCCCATCAGGATGGCTTGAAAGTCACTGCCCGAATCGGCATCGACCTGGACCATCGGACTCCTGAAGTGGTGTCTCAGGTTGCGGTGGCGATCAGGGGTTTCGTGCATCAGCAGATCAACCCCGAGGTGCGATGTGTCACGTCGGTGCACGCGGTGAGCGTCCAATGAATGATCGGGACCGCCCTTGAAGTTAGAAATCGCTGTAGCCTCGGCCGCCGGAGCAGCTACTGCGGAGCACGCAGGAGCCGACCGGATCGAGTTGTGCAGTGCACTTGAACTAGGCGGGGTCACGCCCTCCGCTGGGCTGATCGAGGCTTCCCTGAGCGCAAGCAGGCTACCCGTCCAGGTGCTGATCCGGCCTCGGCCAGGAGACTTCGTTTACTCTGCGGAGGAGCTTCACACCGCAGCACGAGAAGCCCGCTGGTGCGCTCAGCAGGGAGTTGCCGGCGTCGTCCTGGGTGCTCTATCCGCGAACGGAGAGGTAGATCTTCAAGCAACCGAGCAGCTCATTGCAGCTGCTCGCTCGGAGAACCCTGACTTGGAGATCGTCTTCCACCGCGCCATCGACCAAGCGGTCAATCCGCTCGGGGCCTTGGACGCGCTCTTTGCGCTGGGCGTGAAAAGAATTCTGACCTCCGGCCAGGCACCTCGGGCCGCCGCGGGAATTCCCACCTTGAAAGCCATGGTGCAGGCAGGCTCAGGCCTGGAGATCATGGCGGGCGGGGGTGTGCGGATCGATGACATCCCGGCTCTTCGGGACCAGGCCGGAGTCTCCGCCATTCATCTCTCGGCCAAAGCCAAGGGCGCCGCCGCGCGCAGTGCGGCGCTCGCCCTCGGCTCAGCCGACGGCACGGACCCCAACGCCTATTTCGTGACCGATGAAGAACTGGTCAGGGCTGCTGTACGGCGGTTGACAGCGGATTCCTGACGGCGTAACCCGCGGGACGCCGTCGGCGGCTGAAGGGATGCGCTTGCTGCCATTGGGGCCCGGACTACTGGCGGTAGCCTTCCACCTCATCGCTGGAGCGCAGTTCAGCCTCGTTGGGGTTCTCACCGGCATCGATCCTCGCCCGACGCTGCCGAAGCAGGTCCCAGAAACGGTCCAGCTGTACTTCGATCTGGCGCAGTTCGGCGGCTCGGCTGGCGGCGTCGCCCTCCGAAGCAGAGGCACTGCGCAATTCCTGCTCGCGCTGTACCAGGTCTGAAATGTGTCCGTGAATCTCTTCGCTATTCATGGATTCAGGCTACGTCATTTCATCGGGTGTGGAGATCTCTACACTCGATGAACACAGATGCTAGAGCTGCCTCAGGTATCTTTCCGGCGCAGAGAGGAAGGACCGCCAATGAGAAACCAGATCCAGACCTTCCCATTGCCTCGGGCGCAGTCCCCAAGGGCCGACTTCCAGAATCTGCGCCCCGGGAAGAGCCGCGAGGAGTGGCGAGTGAGTGGACATGATCACCTGGGATTCGCCGGCTGCCAGCAGTTCTTTCAGAATCGACAGCAGGCTGAGGCAGCCGGTGAAAGAAAGCGCCGACTCGGGCTCGTCAAGGACCCAAAGTCCTGCTCCTTGGAACCGGTCTGCGGTGAGTTGCAGGAAAGACTCACCATGCGACATCTCATGGAAAGGCAGATCTTGGAGAAAGGTGCTCGGATTTTCCTCCAGATAGGTGAAGAAGCCATGCATGGTTTCCGCCCTTAAGAAATAACCCCTTCGAGTAGCACCGGCGTTCCGTACCAGCTGCAAGTGCTCAGCCAGAACTGACTCGGTTGACCGAGTTGCATGCCGGGCACCAGTAGAGCCACCTTCGGCGGAGAGCCCGTACGCCAGGGCGATCGCCTCGATCAGGGTTGATTTTCCAGAGCCGTTCTCGCCGACCAGAATCGTCGCGGGGGTTAGATCCAATCCCAGCTCTAAGATCTGAGCGACTGGAGGCAGAGTTGCTGGCCAGTGATCCCGGCCGAGGGCGTTTTCCGGGTCCTCAGCCACTCTGCGGATCGGAAATCTGGAGAGAGCCATCCACTTATTCTTTCAGAGGCCCTTCTCAATATCTGAGAAAACCCCCGAAAAAGAAGGTCGGTCACCCATGGCTTGGCTAAGGTTGATAGTTTGGCAGCTAAGGAATCTGGTTACTCGAATGGATACAAGGTAAAAACTATGGGGCTGATGCGCACCAAGTCGATTGAGCGGTCGATGGCGGACTCTGCGGAGCCGGGCCGCACACTCAAGAGATCGTTGAACACCTGGGATCTGATGATCATGGGCGTCGCGGTGGCTGTGGGCGCGGGCATCTTCTCGGTGGGAGCGAAAGCGGCCGCGCAGAACGCGGGCCCCGCCGTCACGATCTCCTTCATCCTGGCCGCCATCACCTGTGCCGCGGCCATCATGTGCTACGCCGAGTTCGCCACCGCAATCCCGGTGACCGGCAGCGCCTATGTCTTTACCTACGCCACCATGGGGGAAGTTCTGGCCTGGGTGGTCGGCTGGAACCTGATTCTGGAATTGCTGATGGCCGCCGCGGTGATCGCCAAGTACTGGGGCGTCTACCTCTCCGATTTCCTAAAGGCGGTCAATATAGACCTGCCCGCTGAAATCCCTCTCGGCCCGCTGACCGTCTACTGGGGGCCGGCCATCGTCGTGGCGATCTTCACCGTGGTGCTCGTACTTGGCACCAAACTGTCAGCGCGGGTCAACAACATCGTCACGATCATCAAAATCGTCATCGTCCTCTTCGTCATCGTGGTCGGGTTCTTCTTCGTCAAGGCGCAGAACTACGCACCTTTCATCCCACCGGCACAGGACGCTCCGCCGAGCACGGCGAGCGCCTTGACCCAACCGTTCCTCTCCTTCTTATCCGGCTCCGCTCCCGCCATGTACGGCTTCACCGGAATCATTTCCGGCGCAGCCCTGGTCTTCTTCGCCTTTATCGGTTTCGACGTCGTGGCCACCAGTGCTGAGGAGGTCAAAGACCCGAAGCGCACCCTGCCGCGAGGTATCTTCGCTGGGCTCGCGGTCGTCGCCGTGCTCTATATCCTGGTCACCCTGGCGGTCACCGGAATGGTGCCCTATACCGAGCTGGCGAAGGCCGCAGACCCCTCCTTAGCAACTGCCTTCCAGCTGGTGGGAGCAGACTGGGCGGTGGTGATCATCTCTCTGGGTTCACTGATCGGTCTCACTACCGTCATCATGGTGCTGCTGATGGGGCTCTCCCGGGTTTCCATGGCGATGAGCCGCGATGGCCTGCTGCCTCGGGCTCTTTCACGTACCTCTGATAAACGTGCCACACCGGCGCACACGCAGATCATCTGCGGCGTCGTAGTGGTGGTGCTGGCCGGCTTCACACCGATTGAATTGCTGGGTGAGATGATCAATATCGGAACCCTCTCCGCCTTTGTCATGGTGAGCATCGGAATCTTGATCCTGCGCCGCAAGCGGCCCGATCTGAAGCCTGCGTTCAGGGTGCCTTTCGGGCCTGTCATCCCCGTACTTTCGGCCCTGCTCTGCATCTATCTGATGTTCAACCTGGCGACTCAAACCTGGATTTTCTTCGCTGTCTGGTCTGTTCTTGGTTTGGCGATCTATTTCGCCTACGGCAGATGGAATTCGCAGCTGGCCCGTGAGGAAAAAGCACTCAAAGTCCAGAAGGCCGCCAGCGAGAGTGAGTAGCAGCACGACTCACTTGGCGAATTGCGCATTCCTTGTAGGCTGAAGAGCAGACCTTATCTACAGGGGGCTGAAGTGGCAGAGACGACACTGGCTCAAGTGAGGGCCGAGCTGGCCGCGCTTGAAGATCCGAAAATGCGCGCCATCAATGAGAAGCACGGCGATGACCACGGCGTGAATCTCAGCAAGCTACGAGCAGTTGCAAAGCGATTGAAGACGCAGCAAGAACTGGCGGCAAAACTGTGGCAGACCGGTGATACTCCGGAGCGACTGCTGGCAATCCTGATCTGCCGTCCCAAGCTGTTCGAGCGCGATGAGTTGAACACCATGCTGCGGGAAGCCCGGATTCCAAAAGTGCAGGATTGGCTGATCAACTACGTGGTGAAGAAGAGCCCGCACTTCGAAGAGCTACGCCAGAACTGGTTTGCCGATGCTGATCCGGTGATCGCGAGCGCGGGCTGGGCCCTGACCACGGAGAAAGTGGCAAAAAACCCCGAAGGCCTTGACCTTCCGAGGCTGCTCGACACCATCGAAGCTGAGATGAAGGACGCTCCGGAGCGTCTGCAGTGGGCGATGAACCACTGCCTGGCACAGATCGGAATCGAGCACCCGGAATATCGGGCTCGGGCCATTGAGATTGGCGAGCGGCTGGAAGTGCTCAAGGACTACCCGACCCCGCCGAACTGCACCTCGCCCTTCGCCCCGATCTGGATTGCTGAATTGGTACGACGGCGGGAAGGTCAGTAGATCGCTCTGAACGTCATCGAGAGGCTGAATCGAGTGTGCAGATCTACATCTTAAAACACCTTCAAACGGTGTAAATCTGCACACTCGATTTGAGATGAAAGTAAGAGAGCCCCCTGCCAGATTCGAACCGGCGATCCCCCTGTTGACAAGACAGGTGCGACAGACCATGTTGGCTTTTATTCATAAGGGCACCACACCTTCCGGGGAGTTTTGGGGGAGAATCTGGTCTAACCTAACACCCATCATTCATCTCACAACTTTGACCTTTCAGCTTCAACGAAAGCGTCCATCTTTGCTAGGATTTCCTCCAGATGCTTACGCCACAGGCGATCATAGATGTCCCATGTATTCAGTGCGAATTTGTGGCCGCACATGTGCTGAATGGTCTTGATGTCTGCGCCAGAGTCCTGCATTGCTGGGGAGCATACTGATTGGGAATGGCAACCTTATACGGGAAGCTCACCGCACTCTGACGCTATCTATGTCTCAATCACGGACAACTCTGTGTGGAGTGACAACTGCGGCACCGCGCAAACTAGCTATAACGACGAACCCGCATGGGGCGTGGGTAAGACTTACAGGAAAAGGAAAACCCGGCCCAACCGAGGAAACCGCTCGTGGCACCACCTCCGAAAAACATTCATACGCGGCAAACTCGCTGCATAAAAATAGTCCCCGACACCTCAAGGTGTCGGGGACTATTTTTATATAACAGTATTTTACTTGAAAGTTTGCTGACTTTTACTTCCAATAATAAACCAAAGGATTGCACCAAGGATAGGGAAGAACAAAACAATCAGAATCCAAAGTGCTCTAGCAGTTGGGTCCAACATTTTTTCCTTAGCTATCTGGATAAGCGCAGTAATCCAGAACACAATAACTGCTGCCGCAATAATCCCCGATATTATGGCGAAGATTACCATTCCGACTGTCTCCAATTCATTCACCCCTCAATTAGTCCTTAACCGACCGTACCACCAAAACCGGAGATAGTGCCGTTCGGGTAAAGAACCGCAGTCATATCTACGTCGTAGCTGGCCACCTGGACACCGGCTACAACCACGCGCACAGTCCATGCTGAGTAGAGGTTGCGTTGGTTGAGCGTACCGCTTTCGCTGCAAGCCTTATCAGACAGGTCAACACCTGGTCCTGCGTAGTTGGTGAAGCAAGCGTGAGAACCCTGCCAACCATAGCGAGATTCGGTAACCCAAACTTCCTTACCGTCATAGTAAAATTGCCCGTTCTGGGTGCGAGTGTATGTCCCCCCAGTAGTGAACTGCGACCAATGATTGGTCTTGATGACATGCACCGCAGCCGCAGCCACCAGATCAGTTTTCTGAGCACTGCTCAAGCTACTATCAGCCAAGATTTCCTTGGCAGTAACGGTTTTGGGAGTGCCGAGGCTGACACTAACTTTCGCTCCGCAGCTTTCCATTACCGCTGTACCACTTTTTGCGGCGGTCAAGGCGACATTTTTGATGCTACAAGTAGCAGCTTTTGCGCTCTCGACAGTTGAAGCATTTGCCGGTTCAGCCATCCCCAAAACAGACAACAACACTCCTCCTGCCATGCCGACAGCGAGAATCTTGCCTGCAAAATTCGTTACCTTCATAACCAACCTTTCAATTAATACGGAGTGTTTATTAATACAGTTCAACCATTTCAACGAAACCTGAAAGAAAGCTGGTGATTTGATAACGGAGGAATCACGGATACTGTGAGTGCGTCTCAGGAAAAACACAGAATCAACTTCAGAGAGTCCCGCACATTGGCGGGGCTCTCCGAAGTTAAGTGGTCTTGACTTAGACGAGTTGCCAGGCTTCAAGGACTTGCTGTTCTAGCGCTTCCCTCGCCGCGGCGTAATCATCGCCCTCAACCTGAATATTCCGTATCTCGGTGGGCCGGATGATGCCTTCAAGTCACATATGACAGGCCTATTCGACCTTATAGACACTATTGCCAATAGCTGACAAAGCGGCCTCATCAAAATCCAAAAACTCTCCACCATCCCACCTAACCCACCCAACAGAAGCCCACCACCACAGCACCGTAGACGAACCCAATCTCAGCCGCCAAGACAGCCTTTAGACGCGTCACGGATCGCCTTCATTTGCGCATCCAAGCTTTTACCCTGCTTCAATGCAGGCACACGTCTTTGCCCATCTGGAGGAGGTCAGCATCCGGCAGGGTACCGGTACCCGCCTCGGCGAGACCTGGCTTCACGATTTTCAGGAAAGACTGATCAGAAGCAATACTGACCGGGTTTCCGCCGCACGAGGATAGTGAGGGTGCCGATGATGACGGCGGCGATGGTGAGTTTTCTTTTCATGGGGATGCTCCAGAATCGGGGGAGGTTTGGGGGAGGAATTGATGACATATGAGGCCCTATCAAGGTGGTCCCCGCAGATGATTCCGGGCATAGAAAATCCCGCGATTCCCCTTATAAACACATGGAAAGCACGGGATTTCAGGTGAGCCCCCTGCCGGATTCGAACCGGCGACCCCCTGTTTACAAGACAGGTGCTCTGGCCAACTGAGCTAAGGAGGCGTGAGCGCCAGCGGAAGAAGTATCCGAAAGCGCCTGGACAAGTTTAGCCCAGATATTCAGGGCACGAAAAACGCCTCCTCGGGCACCAGCAGCCGCGAACAGCAAGCCGGTGCCCGAGGAGGCGCCTCAAAGAACTTAAAGAATTCAGGGAAATTTACTTCTTCGCCGCCTTGGCATCGATGATTCCCTGCACGAAAGCCTTGAAATCAGTGAACTGGGCCTGTGCGTTACCCTCGAACTTCTGCCCATCCACGTAGATCGTCGGGGTGGCGTTAATACCGCTCAAACCAGCCTGTTTAGTGACGAAGTTGACCAAAGGCCTATACGTCCGATCATCTACGCAGCTGTCGATATTCGCTCCGAGATCTTTAGCATATTGTTTGAGTTGGTCATTGCTAAGGCCAGCGCTGCCTTCCGAGGGCTGGTTCTCATAGAGCTTGGTGAAGAAATCCAGGTACTTCTCTGGGTTGTTATTCGCTACGCAGGCAGCTGCCGCAGCGGCACGCGAGGAGTAGTTGGTGGTGGACTGCTGATCGAGCAGACCGGTGGGACGGTACTCGAAGGTGACCTTGCCCTGATCTGCGAACTCCTTCAAAACCGAAGCATTCGCCGTTTCAAAGACCTTGCAAACCGGGCAGATGAAATCGATGTACACCACGATGCTCACCGGCTGGCCTGCGGCGCTGGCTTTGATGCCGATGCTGCCCAGATCGCGGGCAGCTGCGGAGGCAGTGCCGGTCGGGGTCGGTGCTGCGGCCGCGGTAGGAATATTATTCGTATCCACGTTCCCGGCGGTCTGCGCCGGCGGAGTGACCTTGCCGTCCTTGCCGATCGTGACGCCGCCGAAAGCGTTGGCATTCGCAGGTACCGGTCCGCTGTTGGCGATCGGAGCGTTGTTCTGCATGGTGGTCACCACGATAAGCGTGACCACGGCAATGATCGCCAGCGCGGCAATGACGACTCCGCCGCGGATGAACCAACCGTTCCGCTTCTGCTTCTTGACCGCGGCTTCCCGAATCAGTCGTGCTTGCTCGCGGGCTGCCGCGGTTCGCTCAGCCTTGGTCATTTTCGGTTGGTTCTGTGAACTCATCGTTCCTCATGTCTGTGCGCGGCTCACGCCGTGAATAGTCAACTTCTCCATTTTAGAGGCAATCCCGCATAGACACCTCATCGGGCCTGGGATCTGTTGAAACCCACAGCGCTCCCCCAGCCTCGAAAGCAGCTTCAACCCCGGTCTGCGAGTCCGGCCCGCAAAGCCTTGACGCCCTTCCTCGAGCTCATCGCGGGCAACTCATGAGGCCTTCGCAAAACTCCGCGAGGAGCCGGAAAACCGGCTGTCAGCCAACTATGGATAAGCTATTAGCGGGACTAAACGGCAGGGAGCAGACAATGTCAGCTAACGATAAATCCAAGAAGAGCACCAAAAAGTTCGATTTCATCGTCGTTTCCAACCGTTTGCCCGTGGACCGCGTCGAAGGCTCCGAGAAAGATGACTGGCGGCGTTCCCCGGGCGGTTTGGTGACGGCGTTGGCGCCGGTGATGGGCAAATCCGATGGCGCCTGGGTGGGCTGGCACGGCGCCCCCAACGAACAGCTGGATGCCTTCACCCACGATGGAATGCGACTCATTCCGGTTCCACTCAGTGATGAGGAAATCGAACTTTACTATGAGGGCTTCTCCAACGCGACCCTCTGGCCGCTCTACCATGATGTGATAGCTCCCCCCGAGTTCCACCGAACCTGGTGGGAGTCATACCGCACGGTGAATCATCGCTTCGCCGACGCGGTTGCCAAGTCTGCCGCTCAGGGTGCCACTGTCTGGGTTCAGGACTATCAACTTCAGCTGGTTCCCAAGTTCCTCCGCGAGAGTCGTCCCGATCTACGCATCGGGTTCTTCAACCACATCCCCTTCCCGCCGCTGGAGATCTACGCCCAACTGCCCTGGCGCCGCACCATCCTGGAAGGCCTGCTGGGCGCCGATCTGATCGGCTTCCAACGCCCCAATGACGCCAGCAATTTCCTGCGTTGTGTCCGCCGCTACGTCAATGCCACGGTGAAGCAGAACCAGATCAGGATCGGCGAGCGCACCGCCCGCGCGGAAGCCTTCCCGATCTCCATCGACACTGGCCAGATCTCCGCCCTCGCCGCCACTCCGGAGGTTCAGGAAAGGGCCAGCCAGATCAGGCGAGACCTGGGGAATCCGAAAACCGTGCTGCTCGGTGTCGATCGCCTCGACTACACCAAGGGCATCAGGCATCGGCTGAAAGCCTTCGGCGAGCTCCTCGAAGAAGGCCGGTTGAATGTCGGCGATGTGACGCTCATTCAGGTGGCCAGCCCAAGCCGCGAGCGGGTGGAGAGCTACCGGATGCTCCGCGAAGAGGTGGAGAGCACTGTCGGCCGGGTCAACGGCACCTTTGACACCATCCAGCACACCGCGATTCGCTATCTGCACCACAGCTATCCGCTCAAGGAAATGGTCGCGCTCTACTTAGCGGCCGACGTCATGCTGGTCACCGCGCTGCGCGACGGGATGAACTTGGTGGCCAAGGAGTACGTCGCCACCAGAGCGAATAACGACGGCGCACTGGTGCTCAGCGAGTTCACCGGGGCAGCTGACCAGCTGCGCCAGGCGATCCTGACCAACCCGCACGATATCGATGGCTTGAAAGACGCGATCATGGCTGCCATCACCATCCGCCCAGCCGAGTCGGCGCGACGCATGCGATTGATGAGACGGCAGATCCTGGATCACGATGTGGAGCGCTGGTCCCAGGAATTCCTCAACCAGCTCCGTAGCGTCTGATGCTCAGCACTGACTTGCAGAACGCGCTGAAGCAACTAGCGAGGACTCCGAGACTTTTGGTGGCGATGGATTTCGACGGCACTATGTCTCCGCTGGTTCCCCGAGCCGAGGACGCCCGAGCGCTGCCCGCCAATGCAGAGGCCTTCGCCGCCTTGGCCGAACTTCCGGACACCGTGACGGCGCTCATCTCGGGCCGCGCCCTGGCCAGCTTGAGGCAGTCCGCCAGCCCGCCGGAGCATACCCTGCTGATCGGCAGTCACGGTGCGGAAAGTTGGTTCGGCCCGGGAGCTTCGCCCCTTGCACTCACCCCGGAACAAGAAGACCTGGTTCGGCAGACCACCGAGATCTTGCGAGGAGTTTCCGGAAACTATCCCGGAGTCACCGTCGAACTGAAGCCCGCTGGGGCGGTGCTGCATACCCGGCAAAGCGCCGAGGAGACCGCCGAGGCGGCCGTCACCGCGGCGATCGAAGCTCTGGCGGCACTTCCGATCCAGCTGCACGAAGGCAAACGAGTCCTCGAAGCTGCTGTACTGAAAGTGGACAAGGGCCAGGGCCTGGAACTGCTGCGGAAACGTACTGGGGCGACGGCGATCCTCTTCGCCGGAGATGACACCACCGATGAGAACGGCTTTCGCGCACTGCTAGCTGACGACGTCGGCGTGAAAGTCGGCGACGGCGAGACCGCAGCGGCCTTCCGGATCAGCTCAGTGACCGAGACAGCAGAACTATTGGGGACGCTTTTGAGCTTTCGGCGGAACCATACCCAACCACACCGAGTGTGACGCTGCTCACGCTGAAAGTGTGAAATAGTGGATGGACAACTGAATATCAACCATTCACTACGGATCGTTCGGCACGTACCTGCCGATGAAGGGATAGATAACTGTGGCTACAGTTACTTTTGATAACGCTACCCGCTTGTATCCGGGCACTGATAAGCCCGCCGTCGACAAGCTGAACATTGAAATCGCCGATGGCGAATTTCTTGTCCTCGTCGGGCCCTCGGGCTGTGGGAAATCCACCTCACTGCGTATGCTGGCCGGACTCGAAGACGTCAACGCGGGCCGGATTCTGATCGGCGACCGTGACGTCACCGATATGCCGCCGAAAGATCGCGATATCGCGATGGTCTTCCAGAACTATGCGCTCTATCCGCACATGACCGTCGCAGATAATATGGGCTTCGCCCTGAAGATTGCCGGCGTCAGCAAGGAAGAGCGCGCGCAGCGCGTCCGAGAAGCCGCCAAACTGCTCGATCTCGAGCCCTACCTCGACCGCAAGCCGAAAGCTCTTTCCGGCGGCCAACGCCAGCGCGTCGCCATGGGCCGTGCCATCGTCCGTAACCCCCAGGTCTTCCTGATGGATGAACCGCTGTCCAACTTGGATGCCAAGCTCCGCGTGCAGACCCGCACCCAGATCGCTTCGCTGACCCGGCGCCTCGGCGTCACCACTGTCTACGTCACCCACGACCAGGTCGAGGCGATGACCATGGGAGACCGGGTTGCGGTTCTCAAAGACGGCATCTTGCAGCAGGTGGACACTCCTCGGAATCTCTATGATCGCCCGCAGAACGTCTTCGTGGCCGGCTTCATTGGTTCCCCCGCGATGAACCTGATCGAACTGCCCACGGTTGACGGCGGAGTGAAGTTCGGCGGCGTGGTCTACCCGGTGCCTCGCGAGGTGCTCAACGACGCGGCTGGCAATACGGTGACCCTGGGTGTGCGTCCGGAAGATCTGGAAACGGATCCCAACGGCGAGGGCCTGCCGGTTGAGGTCGACGTCGTCGAAGAGCTCGGTGCCGACGCCTATATCTACGGCCACACCACGCTGGACGGCAAGGACTACGACATCGTCGCTCGCGTCGATGGCCGCCGCCCACCGCTCAAGGGCGACACCGTGCACGTCCGTCCCCAGCAGGGCCACGTCCACCTCTTCGACAGCGCCTCGGGTCTCCGCCTGGGAGACTAACGCGGCATCTCACTCTAAGAGAAGCTAGTAGCTAAGATGGCTCCGGACGTCGCCTCGCCCAAGCGCGATGACGTTCGGAGCCATCGCCGTCCCGAGAAAGAACAGCTATGACCGACGCCCAATGGCGAGACGAGCCCACCAACTTCGATCAGCACGGAAAACTACCTCGTGAATCCGAGGTTCCCAGTTCCGTCCTGGGTTCGCTCAATATCACGGCGGCCGCCAGCGATCCTGAATTGCTGGATCTTCCCTGGCATCTCCGACTGGAGGACTGGCCGAGTGAATACCTGGCAGCACTGCCTCGCGGCATTTCACGTCACGTGGTGCGCTTCGCTCACCTCGGCGATTCGGTCATCGCGATCAAGGAGACCGGGGAACACGTAGCTCGGCATGAATACCATATGCTGCGCAAGTTGCAGCGGCTTGATGTGCCCTGCGTCGAACCGGTGGCGGTGATCACCGGGCGTCGTACCGCGGAAGGCGTCGCTCTGGATCCGGTACTGGTCACCCGGCATCTGAAGTTCTCCTTGCCCTACCGAGCGCTTTTCTCCCAGATGCTGCGCAAAGACACTCTGACCCGGCTGATCGACGCTCAGGCACTACTCCTGGTCCGGCTGCACCTGATCGGCTTCTATTGGGGTGATGTCTCGCTCTCCAATACGCTTTTCCGACGCGATGCCGGAGCCTTCGCCGCGTATTTGGTGGACGCCGAAACCGGTGAGCTCTATCCCGATCTCTCAAGTGGTCAGCGCGAATACGATCTGGAGATCGCCCGAGTCAATATCGCCGGCGAGTTGATGGACCTGCTGGAGGGCGGATTGATCGACGGCGAAGTCGATCCAGTGGCCACCAGTGAACTGATTATGGATGCCTACCGCCGGTTGTGGGCCGAGCTGACCGATCAGGAATCCTTCGAGCTGGGCGAACGCTGGCGCGTTGGCGCTAGAATCCGGCGACTCAACGAACTCGGTTTCGACGTCGAAGAGTACGCGATCAAGACCAATCCCGAGGGTTCCACCATCCAATTGCAGCCCAAGGTCGTGGACGCCGGCCATCACCAGAGGCGGCTACTGCGGCTCACCGGCTTGGACGCTCAGGAGAACCAGGCAAGACGCCTGTTGAACGACATAGATACATACCGGGCGGACAACAACCCCGATCTGGATGAGGAAATCAGTGCGCACTCCTGGGTGCGCCATGTCTTCGAGCCGATCGTGCGTTCCATTCCCCGCGAGCTCTCCGGGAAGCTGGAACCCGCCGAGGTGGTTCACGAAGTGCTGGAGCACCGCTGGTATATCTCCGAGAAATTAGATCGGAATGTGCCCTTGGCCGAGTCAGTACAGTCCTACCTCGATACCGTACTGAGGCATCGCAGGGACGAGGCCGCACTCATTATCACCGCAGACGATGACACCATGAAGCTCCTCGAGGGCGGCGTGCTGAACGACGCCGAAGATAATGCCGCCGAAGAATATCCCGACCAGGAACAGCCTCATCGGATCCGCTGATCCGGATCCTAGGAAAGCCCTCCTGAGCGGCTCCACGGACGAAGAGGCGCAAGTTTTTAGTGGTGTGCGGCTTTCGGCCTATTGAGCGCGAATATCCCCACTGCCCCTCCGGCAACCACCACAACAGCTGCCACGATCAACAGCACGACCAGTAGATTGGGACCCGGATGATTGTCACTGGCGGAGGCAGGCGCGGGCGCGCTGGATAGCTGGGTAACGCTATTACTGGGCCGGGCGGAAGTGCTTTCGCTGCTTGTCGCGCTCGCGGTACTCGAGCTAGCAGAGCTGCTCGCCGCTGCCGAAGTCGGGCTGCTACTGGGCTGAAGGGTCTGAACGGTGGGAGCCGGCTGCTCAGTGATTTTCACTTCCGGGGCCGGGGTGGCCAGCTGCGAAGGCAGAGTCGGCCTTGGCTTGATCAAACCACCACTCCCTGGCTGCGGAGCTTTGGGGGCATCTTCAGTGGCTGGTGGGGCGGGGATCGCGGTGCCGGTGCCAGGGCTGGCGGGAGCCTCGGTCTGATTGCTGCTCGGCGGAGCCGTCGTGCCGAACTCATCAGCTTGAGCAGTAGAGCCCACTCCGATCAGAGCCAGTGCGCTGAGCACGAGCACCGCCGGTGCTTTGGCATTTCGGATTCTAGGCTTATCTAATTTCACTGAGTTCTCACGGTTTCGGTGTGGCACATATCACTGCGTATGAATATATCATCGGCATCATCGGGATATCTGCGGAATCAGATCGCTTTGCCGGGGTTCAGTAGCTGCTCGGGATCGAAGAGCAGTTTGAGCCGGCTCTGCAGCTGCCTCACCTCGAGGCTTTGCTCTTGGCCGAGCCAGCGCAATTTGAATTGGCCGATTCCGTGTTCGCCGGTGATCGTACCGCCCATGGCCAGTGCTAATTCGACCGATTCATCGAGCGCCGCATTAAGTCTGTTGATGCCCTCCCGATCCTCGTCTTGAATCCAGAAAGTGGGGTGCAGATTACCGTCACCGGCATGAGCGACCACGCGCACGTTCACCGAATGACGGGCGGCTAGCAGCTCAGTCGCCGCGATGTAATCGACCAGCCTGGATCGGGGTACCGCGACGTCTTCGCCAACCCGGGTTTCCAAATCGGCATCCATTCCCCGGGAGTTACGTCTCAGCTCGAGAAGTCGATGGGCCTCCTCCGGGTCTTCTTGATAGAGAGTGCCACCCAGCGGCGCCACCGCAGCGGCCACTGCCTCTGCTTCAGCCTGAGCTGCAAAACCGTCCGTCTGAATGAGCAGCAATGCACCACCGCGACTACGCAGCCTGGAATGCATTCTGTTGTCAATGTCTTGCATCGACGCTCCGTCGAGAAGCTCCATAATTGCTGGCTGAACCCGGGCCTTGCCTACTGCGAGAACGCCGGCGGCAGCGGTGCGGAAATCCTCAAAAAAGATAGCCAGGGTCCGCGAGGAAACCGGCAGATACTTCAGCCTCAGCGTCGCGCCGACCACGATGCCGAGCGTTCCTTCGGAACCGACGAACAGGCCGGTGAGATCGTAACCCGCCACGCCCTTGAACGTTCGGTGTCCAGTGTGGATGAGGGAGCCATCGGCTAATACCACGTCAAGAGCTAACACCGAGTCACGGGTGACGCCGTACTTGGCGCAGCGCAGGCCACCAGCGTTGGTGGCTATATTGCCGCCGAGGGTGGAGAGCCGGTAGCTGGCGGGGTCAGGTGCATACATCAGCCCATAGGGTTTGACGGCTTCGTTCAGTTCAGCGTTAATCACACCGGGCTGCACCACGGCTATCTCATCTTCGGGATGGATCTCGAGAATCCGATTCATCCGTTCCAAGCTCAGGATGACTGAGTTCCGGGTGGCGTGTGCCCCGCCCGAGACGCCGGTCCCGGCACCGCGGCTGACCACGGATACACCGTGCTTACCGGCTAATCTCAGCACGGCCTGAACGTCGGACACCTCAGTTGGCCAAATTACGGCCAAGGGTAATTGAAGGTCGACTACCGGGCCTTGATCCACGGAGTAAAAGTTCAGGTCTTCTGCTGCTGAGCTGACAGCGCCTTCGGATAGTAAAGCACGCAGCTCAGAAAGGAAGGACTCGTGAGAAGACATGAACTCATCTTAGTCACTGCGTTTACCGTCAGCTGTTCGAATCGGAGAGCCGTCCGCGCGGGTGGTAGGTGTTTGCTGGGTGCGCGCGTTGTGGCTTTGGTGTGGCGCGGGGGCTGGTGTCGGGTGGTGCTGTCTTGGGGCGTCGGGGTGTCCTGTGTTTGGTGCCTGTGCGCCGGGGTGCCCGAGTGGTGTGTGCCCGGGTGGTGTGTTGTGTTTTAAGTGGTTCAACCCCTAGCGTCGTTGCTAGGGGTTGATCCTTTTGAGGTGTTGTCCGGCGGTGTCCTACTCTCCCACACCCTTCCGAGTGCAGTACCATG
>NZ_JBDLLW010000004.1:0-190739 GCF_043789415.1 Psychromicrobium ferritrahens
GAACCAACACTGCTTTAACGGTTGCTTGCACTCGTTCACCCCTGGCCACCACCCCTGGCCCTCACCCCGCAACAGAACCCCGCAACACCTGGCCCTTAACATAGAAACCTGGAGATACTCCGAATAAATCATCCGAATTCCGAGGTTTCCGCATTTCATTGACAAGCGGATTTGCCGAGCAGAATAATCACAACTAATTCTTGGTTCATTCTGCGGAGGAATTCATGCTGTCGCCTCGTACCCCCTTGCTAGGACTGCTTCCGGTAGCGCTTGCCAGTATGCTGCTCGTCCCGATCGGCTCAGCGGCAGCGACCGTCCCAGAGCAGCCAACTCAGCTTGCTCAGCAGAACCAGACGACTCAACCGGTGGGCTCGGAGAGCAACCCCTATGTGCCGGAAGGTGCGCTGTGGACCCAGCAGTACTTCCCCTCCACTCAGGGCGTGGAACTCCACGCGGACATTCTGCGGCCCAAGAATTTACCCAAGAACGCCAAGACACCGGTAATCCTCTCCATCGGCCCCTACTTCAGCCACTTCGGTTCCACTGGAGATGAGGGCAAGACACAGGCCGGACCCTCCACTAGATTCAACGATCTGGTGGTCGGCGGGAAGCTGATGGAACGCGGCTACACCTTTGTGATGGTTGATCTGCGAGGCTTCGGTGGAAGCACCGGCTGTCTCGATTGGATGGGCCCGGGCGAGCAGGCCGATGTGAAGGCGGCGCTGCGCTGGGCCGGAACACAGCCATGGTCCACCGGTGCGGTGGGGATGTACGGCAAGTCCTATGACGCGGCGACCGGTTTGATCGGCTTGGGTTCCAAGGCTCCGAATCTGAAAGCTGTGGTCTCTCAGGAACCCGTCTACGACGCCTACCGCTACCTCTACACCAACGGATTGGAACGCCCCAATCACCTGCGCACCCCGCAGGCTTACGACTACATTGCTCAGCTGCCGCCGGTGGGCGGGGCAAAGGGCGATGATGCGCACTATGCGAAGAATGCCGCCTACGAGGATTCGCATCCGGAGTGCGTGGCCAATAACGACACTTTGACTCAGAACCCAGACCATCAGGCGAGTTTCTGGAAATCCCGCAATTTCTTGACGGCGGCTAAAGGTTCCAAGGTGCCGCTCTTCCTGACCCAAGGATTCATCGAATCGAACACCGAGCCGGACGGCGTCCAGCAATTGTTACAAGGCATGAAAGGACCGGTGCACGCCTGGCTGGGCCAGTGGGACCACGTCCGCGGCAATGAGACCAATAGCGCCGGTGCCCTGCAAATGGGCCGGGCTGGCTGGTTTGACGAGGTCATGAGGTTTTACGACAAAGCGCTCAAGGGAATCAGGCCTGCCATCCAGGACCCGGCCTTTGCGATTGAAGGCAGCGACGGCGTCTGGCGGAGGCAGGACAGCTGGCCTCAAGCCAGCCAGCAACAGGTAGTGAGCCTGACGACCGGCAGCTACTCCTCGGCGCTCAGCACCGAGTTGGGCGGAGCCGCCGAATCAGCGCCCTCGCCGCTCAGCGAGAAGTCCAGAAACAACGACCAGAACAATGGTCAGGATATGGAGAGTCTGAGTGCTAGGAAACCCGCTCTCCGGCAGCCCGAGCCGAAGAGCTTCGCGGCCGCGGCGTCGAACGATCTCTGGACGGCGTCCCAGGCGGTGAGCCAAGCGACCAGGATCACCGGCACCCCGTCATTGACAGTGCAGAGCAAAGCCTCGGCCG
Organism: Psychromicrobium ferritrahens; assembly: GCF_043789415.1. Lineage (NCBI taxonomy): Bacteria > Bacillati > Actinomycetota > Actinomycetes > Micrococcales > Micrococcaceae > Psychromicrobium > Psychromicrobium ferritrahens. The sequence goes on from NZ_JBDLLW010000004.1 coordinate 1,723, forward strand.
GTGCCACGGTCGCCGTCGGACTCTTCGATGTGGCCCCCGATGGAACGGCCGTGCTGATTAACCAGATGGTCTCGGCGCTTTCCAATCGCGGGCTGACCTGCTTCAACCTGCTCTCGCTGGACTGGACCCTGGCCAAGGGGCATCGGCTTGCCGTGCAACTCACCTCGGCCGAAGGTTCTCAGCAGGTGACGGTGAAATCTGCCAAGTTATCCCTGAGCCTGCAAACGACCAGGTGGGACAGGCCGACTCAAGGGGATCGCTCGCCCTACCTCGATCAGTACCTTCAGTGGTACGCCGCTTCCGTGCCGACGATCACTCCGAGCTTCCGGCTCAGCGTGCGCTGAACGGCTGGCTTTCTGGCGCCTCGTCCGGTTTTACTGCTCATAGCACCGGAAAATGTCGGCTAGATGCGGCAAGATGGAGGGGTGAGCAAAGTAGACACTCCCTCGGACGAACTGCGCGCTGAATACGATTCATTGGTCGAGCAGGTGCGGCGTTACCGCTTCGCTTATTACAACGAAGACGCACCGCTAGTCTCCGATGCCGAGTTCGATCTGCTGTTCCGCCGCCTGGAGGAGATCGAGGCGCTGCACCCCGAGCTGGTGAGCAATGACTCGCCCACCCAGGAAGTGGGGGGCGAGGTCTCAGCTGTCTTCTCCCCGGTACGGCACCTGAGCCAGATGTATAGCCTGGAAGATGTCTTCTCCGTTGAGGAATTGCAGGCCTGGGTAGCCAAGGCCCAGGCGAGTGCGGAGAAGCTCGCGGCTTCCAGACTCGCCGAGGCCCCGCTGCGCTGGCTCACTGAGTTGAAGATCGACGGACTCGCGGTCAATCTGCTTTATCGCAAGGGGACCCTGGTCAAGGCAGCCACCCGGGGTGATGGCATCACGGGGGAGGACATCACCCATAACGTGCTCACCATCAAAGAGATCCCTCGGCAACTCACAGGCGAGAACTTGCCCGAAGAAGTGGAGATCCGCGGCGAAGTGTTCATTGCCACCAAGGACTTCATCGCGCTGAACGAGCAGATGGTCGAAGCCGGTAAGGCTCCTTTCGCCAATCCGCGTAACTCGGCCGCTGGATCATTGCGCCAGAAAGACCCGGCGGAGACCGCCAAACGACCGCTCAGCATGCTGGTGCACGGTATCGGCACCCGACAAGGCCTTGAGGTGCTCAGCCAATCGGAAAGCTATCGGCTGCTCAAGGAATGGGGACTGCCGACCAGCCCGTATTTCAAAGTGCTGGACGGCTATCAGGAGATCCTGGACTTCATCGCCCATTACGGCGAGCACCGACACGATCTGCTGCATGAAATCGATGGCATCGTGGTCAAGATCGATGATTTCGATACGCAGCGCGCCCTCGGCTACACCTCCCGGGTGCCGCGCTGGGCGGTGGCCTATAAGTACCCGCCCGAGGAAGTGAACACCAAGCTGCTCGACATCCAGGTCAATGTGGGACGCACCGGGCGGGTCACCCCCTACGGCGTCATGGTGCCGGTCAAAGTGGCGGGTTCCACCGTCGAAATGGCCACCCTGCACAACCAGGACGTCGTCAAAGCCAAGGGCGTGCTGATCGGGGACACCGTAGTGCTGCGCAAAGCGGGAGACGTGATCCCCGAGATCGTCGGCCCCGTCGTCGCCCTCCGAGATGGCACCGAACGCGAGTTTGTGATGCCTACCCACTGCCCTTCCTGCGGCACCGAGCTGGCTCCGGCCAAGGAGGGCGACGTCGATATCCGCTGCCCCAATTCCCGGTCCTGCCCCTCGCAGTTGCGCGAACGCGTCTTTCACCTGGCAGGCCGCGGAGCTTTCGATATCGAGGCACTCGGCTGGGAAGCGGCGATTGCGCTGACTCAGCCAGCAGAACCTGAGATTCCTCCGCTGCGCAATGAGGCACAGATCTTCAACCTGCACCCGGAGGACCTGGCCGAAGTTCGCATCGAGCGGCAGAAGCGGGTCAAGGGAGAGACCACCGCCGAGCTGGAGTTGGTGCCCTACTTCTACAGCAAGGGCACGGCCAAGAAGCCTTCGGAACCCACTGCCAACACCCTCAAACTCTTCATCGAACTGGAGAAAGCCAAGAGTCAGCCGCTCTGGCGAGTGCTCGTTGCGCTCTCGATTCGCCATGTCGGGCCCACCGCCTCGCGCGCGCTGGCCACGGCTTTTGGTTCGATGGAGGCGATCAGAGCGGCCAGCGAACAGCAGCTCGCCGAGGTCGACGGCGTCGGCCCCACGATCGCCCAGGCTCTCGTTGAATGGTTCGCCGAGGATTGGCATCGCGAGATTGTCGAGGCCTGGGCGCTGGCTGGAGTGCGGATGGCAGATGAACGCGACGAATCCATTCCCCGCACCCTTGAAGGCCTCACCATTGTGGTCACCGGCTCATTGCAGAACTACAACCGGGACCAGGCCAAGGAAGCCGTGATCAGCCGAGGCGGCAAAGCAGCGGGCTCAGTGTCCAAGAACACTGATTATTTGGTGGCCGGAGAGAACGCTGGCTCCAAACGGGACAAAGCAGAACAACTCGGAGTGCGGATCCTGGATGAAGAAGGGTTCGAAGAATTGCTCAAGAACGGTCCGGACGAGGAACTGGATAGCAATGACTGAGGCTTCCGCAGCAGAATTATTAGTGATCGCGAAGGCCGCTGCGGCGGCCGGGGCAGCAGTGCTCGCGGAACGCGATCCGGAACGATTCACCGCGAGCGTGAAGAGCGGTGCGACCGATTTGGTGACCGAGGTCGATCTGGCTGCGGAGCGTGCCGTGCGTCAGGTGATCCATCAGGCCAGGCCCCAGGACACCATCACCGGAGAAGAATTGGCACCCTCCATTTCGGAGAACAGTTCCGGTTACCGCTGGTCGGTGGATCCATTGGACGGCACGATGAACTTCATCCGCAATATCGCCTATTACTGCACCTCGGTTGCGGTAGCGGGCCCGGATGGTCAGTGGCTTGCCGGTGTGGTGGCCGCCCCCGCACTGGGCCGCACGTATTACGCCCGGGCCGGTGGCGGAGCCTGGTTGGAGGAGCGTCTGGGCACCGGGCGCTGGCAGACCCGTCAGCTCACTGGCCCCCGGCAAGAGCGGACGGGGCGCTTGCTTTCCACCGGACTGACCTATGAACCGGAGATTCAAGCCAGGCTGATCTCAGAACTCGAGGCCCGCCTGCAGGGCTTCGGCGACTTCCGGCGCCTGGGCTCAGCAGCCTTGGAACTCTGTGCGGTGGCCGAAGGAGGGGTGGATGCCTACCTCGAATACGGTCTGTACGAGCACGATTTCGCCGCCGGTGCGCTGATCGCCGAAGAAGCCGGAGCCTGGGTGCGGCGTCCCGAGTTGAGTTCTGCCCTGCAAGGCCTGCCGCCCCGTGAGGAGGCGCTGGCTTCTTGGACGGCGGCAGCCGTTCCAGAACTGGCGTACGGCTACACCCCTCAGAAATGAGAACCGATCACGAATGATCACGCTATGACAGAAAAATCCTCTAGCTGGCAGTCCGTTGACACGCTCCCATGATCACCAATCGACGGTAATCACCGCGCCGCGCAGGCCTCTATCGCCTTTTCATCTATCCCATTGAAAGTTACCCATGAGGCAGAAGCGCTGTTTTTGCGAACACTTCTGCCTCATTATCCACACTCGATGGGACAGCCGGTCTGGCTGGGGAGCACAGATGGACGTTGAGGGAGGGGAGGACGAGGGCCGAGGATGAGGTTCTAGTTGTCAGGGGTTGTTTGACGCGCCGTGATGGAGCTAACCGGTTCGTGACAGGATGGCCTGATGACAAGCCTTCCTATTCTTTGGTCCAAAAACCCCGCCGAACGGGCGGGCACCCCGCTTTTAGTCCTCTTGCACGGCTATGGTGCCAATGAAGCAGACCTCTTCGGGCTCGCGGAACAGCTTCCGGAGAGCTTCACCATCGCCTCGATCCGGGCCACCCTGCCCGCGGGCCCGGGATTCGCCTGGTTCCCTTTGGGCCCGGGGCCTGATGGAAGCCTGGCCTTCGACGGCTCCGAAGTGCAGCAAGCGGCCCTCGAACTACTGAACCTGATCGACCAGCTCAAGGACGGGCACAGCACCGTCAGTTTGCTCGGATTTTCCCAGGGAATGGCGATGGCCAGCACTCTGGCGCGGCACCGCCCGGCGGACTTTGCCGCCGTCGTAGGTCTTTCCGGATTCGTGCTGGACGCAGCGCCCGACGACTTCTTTCGGGACGCCGAGCTGAAGGCCCGGAAACTGCCCTTCTTCTGGGGCCGGGACCAGGCCGACCCGGTGGTGCCGCAGCCGCTGATCGAGGCGAGCAATCAATGGCTCAACCAGCACACCGCGCTGACCAAGGTGCTCTACAACGGCATCTGGCACGGCATCTCAGCGGCGGAGATCAAGCACGTCGCAGAGTTTCTGACCGCTACCGTGCTCTCGAGCGAAGCCGCTCACTGAACTCGGTTCACTGAAATGGCGCGCGGTCGAGCTTAGCTTCGGCTCACCTTGACGGACTGGCCGTTGACGCTCACCACACTGCCCGGGCGCACTTGGCGGCCGCGCCGGGTATCGATTTCGCCGTCCACCTTCACCAGCCCGTTTTCAATGAATTCCTTGGCCTGCAAGCCGTCCTCGGCAAGATTGGCCAGCTTCAATAACTGACCAAGACGTATGGTTTCGTCGCGGATCGTGATTTCATCGGGATGGGTCATAACTCCATGATGCCCTATGCAGTGTGAGGATGATGGAGACCATGGGGCCGCAGAGGGCGCCGGAAAAGAGGATTTGGATGGCGGGACAGCAGACGACCGGGCATAGATTGCCGATCCTGATCGGCATACCACTAGCGGTGCTGGCTGGGCTGGGGATCGCCGCTCAGGGCCGGATCAACGGAGCCCTGGGGGCGCGGCTCAACGATGGCCTGGCCGCTGCCGTGGTGAGTTTCGGCAGCGGACTGCTGGTGATCCTGGCCGTCTGCTTGCTACTGCCCTCCGGTAGACGAGGCCTGCGCGCCGTGCTGCCTGCGCTGCGAGCCCGTGATTTTCCTCGGTGGTACATCACCGCTGGCGCCATCGGCGCTTTTTTCGTGCTGACCCAGGGGCTCACCGTGGCGGTCATCGGCATCGCACTCTTCACTGTTGCCGTGGTGACCGGGCAGAGCCTGAGCGGGTTACTGGTCGACCGGATCGGCATATCACCGGCGGGCAGACGGGCGATCACGCCGATCCGGGTGATCTCCGCGATCTTGACGATTGCCGCGGTGATCTGGGCAGTTTCACCCAGATTCGCCGTAGCGAGCGAAATCTCGCACTGGCTGCTGCCCGTGCTGCTACCTTTAGCAGCTGGCTTCCTGATGAGTTTCCAGCAGGCCATGAACGCCACCCAAACCGTGCACTACGGCACTCCGCTCGCGGCTACGCTGATCAACTTCGTGGCGGGTTTCCTGGTGCTGCTGGTTGCCTGGGCGATCAAGGTTTCCCTCGCCGGATTTGGCCAGCCTTTACCCAGTGAAGGCTGGTACTATCTCGGTGGTGCGATTGGCTGCGTGTTTATTGGACTAAGTGCTTGGCTGGTTCGGGGACTCGGAGTGCTGCTCACTGGTTTGGGTACTATTGCAGGGCAATTGATGGGTTCTTTGGCATTGGATCTCATTTTCCCGGCACCCGGAACCGTGATCACCCTGGCAACGTGGCTGGGAACGCTGCTCACCCTGATCGCAATGGTATTCGCCACTCTGCCGTGGCCCCGTAGGGGTCGCGGCGCAGCAAATTAAGAGCTAGAAAAAGGAGATAGACGATGAGTGGAGTTGCGGGCTGGGTTTCTTTTGACCGGGATCTTCGGCAAGAGCCAGCGCCTCAGGCCGTCAAGGCAATGGTTGAGACCCTCAGGCACCGGGGTCGGGACGACGAGGGACTGTGGGCTGATCAGCACGCACTGCTGGGCCAGTGCAGGAATGCCGTGCTCGACCCGATCAAAGCCAAGCAGCCGGTGCTCAACGAAGAAGAGGGTGCGGTCCGTCAGGTCTTGGTTTACGACGGCGAGACCTACAACTTCCGTCAGATCCGCCAGCAACTCGCTGATCTGGGCCATCGCTTCCGTACCGGAGGCGACTCCGAGGTCGTGTTACGGGCTCACGCGCAATGGGGTGGCAGCCAACCCAAGGACGCCGTCGAACGCCTGGTGGGTGTCTTCAGCTACGCGCTCTGGGACACCGCGAAGGAAGAGCTCGTGCTGGTCCGGGACCGAATCGGCTATAAGCCGCTCTATTATTTGCCCACCGCGGACGGGGTGCTTTTCGGTTCTGAACCCAAGGCGATCCTGGCTCATTCGCTCGCCAGCCGGGTGGTTGACTTGGACGGCTTGCGCCGGATCTTCGGCTTCGTCGCCAATCCTGGCAATGCCGCTTTCAAGGGACTGCGAGAAGTACCACCGGCACACATCGTGCGGGTCAGCCGTCACGGAGTGACCGAGGAGCGGTACTGGGCTCTTGACGACCACGAGCACACCGACGATGTGCAAGCCACCGTCTCGACGGTGCGGGAGCTGCTGGAAAACGCTATCGAAGACCAGCTGCACGCCGATGTGCCGCTCGGCAATATGCTCACCGGCGGACTGGACTCTTCGGCGGTCACCGTGCTTTCAGCCGAGTTGCTCGCTAAGACCCGTGACACCGCGCGCACGGTGGCGGTGGATATCGACGGTTATCTGGGTGAGGTGGCCCCCGGCCAGCCCAGGCCGGCCCCCGATGCGCCCTATATTCTCGATGTGGTGGATCAGCTCGCCGCTAAATATCCGGGATCCGCGCATGTCGATTATGTGCTCGACGACAAGCTGTTCATCGACCCAGAGGTCCGTAGCGCGGCCTTGAGCGCGCGTGATATTCCCGCATTGGGCCAGGGCGATCTGGACTCCCTGATCTACTTGCTTTTCCAGGCGCTCGGTCAGCATTCCAAGGTCTTGCTCTCCGGCGAAACCGGCGACGAGATCTTCGCCGGTGTGAGCTCTTTCTACGATCCGCAGATTCAGCAGGCCAAGGCCTTTCCTTGGCTGGCGCGCTCGATCGCGCCCGGGGTCGGCGGGTTGAGCCAGGGCTTCCTCAATCTGCTCGACCTCGGCGGCTACTTGGATGACCAGTATGCGCAGGCGATCTCTGAGGTTCCGCAGCGGGCGGGAGACAGTCCGCTGGAGGCCAGGATGCGGGAATTGAACTACCTCTACCTGAGCCGCTACCTGCCGCAGACCTTCGCGCAGACTGATCGGATGAGCAGCACCTTCGGCGTCGAGGTGCGCTTGCCGTTCTGCGATCATCGCCTCGTGCAGTATCTCTTCGGCACCCCTTGGGAAATGAAGACTTTCGATGGCCTGGGTAAATCCTTGCTCCGCCAGGCGACCATCGATTTGCTGCCCACCTCGGTGGCGGAACGAGTCAAGAATTCACATCCAGTTCCGCAGGACCAGAACTACAATAAAGTGCTCTTCCAGATGCTGGGCGACTTGATCAATCAGGGAGAAAGCCCGTTGCTGCAAGTCGCTGATTTAGCCGTGCTCAAAGAGATTGTCCGCACCGGAGGTACTGGCAATCCACTGGAACGCTTCCAGGCTGAGTGGGTTCTCCAGCTGGATTCCTGGTTGCAGCGCTACCAGGTGGATGTACAGATTTAGTTCTCTTGACTGAGGAGCTCCTGGCTTTTGCTGGGGGCTCCTCAGCTTTTTCAAAATCACTAGGCTTTTCTGGTATTTGTCTTTCCCTTGAATGCAGCCGGATGAGCAGACCGTCGATAAAAAGATATATGCCGTAAATTGTTCGCAGGACCGTCGAATATCCCGGTAGATTGAATTCATGATTTTGAATCGCGAACTCAATCGGCGCGTTCTCTTTAAAGTCGGCGGCGCCACCGCTTTGACGGCAACCGCTACTGTAACGAGCGGTATCGCTGCTGCGTCACCGGCAAGCAGCGCGGAAGCCACCGCCAAACGCTATCCGCGGGGCCAGGAGTTATTCATCGGTTCCTATACGTCGGGCAGCAACCACGGCCTCGGGGTGAGCGCCGTCGAGATCGGCGAAGCAGGAAAGCTCGGCACCTCACGAATCGTCGCGTCGCTGGCGGATCCTTCGTTCGTGGTCACCTCCGGCAGCCGTGGCTATGCCGTGTTGGAGAGCGCCCAGGGCCGAGTCGCTGCCTTTGACCTCTGCCCGCAAACACCGAGCGCCAAAATACAGCAGTCTCAGGTTTTCGGGGCTGACCCGGCTCATTTGGCCTATTTGCCGCAGGGCCGGCTCGTGGTGGCGAATTACACCTCGGGTTCGGTGGTCTTGCTTGCCACCGGCGATGCTCTCAGCGGTCCAACCGTCCTGGATACCTTGCAATTGCAGGGCTCCGGGCCGGTGGCAGGGCGCCAGGACGGACCGCACGCGCACCAAGTGGTGCCCACCGGGTATGGCACCGTGCTGGTGAGCGACCTCGGGTCAGATACGGTGACTGAGATTGAGGTGACTGAGAGTTCCCTGAAGGCTCACTCGGTCCTCAGGGTTCCCGCGGGAACCGGCCCTCGGCACCTGGTGCTGAGACGATCCGAGACCGCCGATGAGATCTTAGTCGTCGGTGAACTCGATACCAGGGTGCATCTTTTCCGACGGCCACGACGGGAGGCGCCCGGCGGCTGGGAATACGCGGGCGCCGTCGTGCTCGCCAGCACAACCGGCGAAGGCTATTCGGCCCATCTCGTGGTGAACGGGAATCTGGCCTATGTGAGCATCCGCGGGCAGAATCAAATGAGCGTGCTGCAGCTGGCCGAGCCGCAGGAAAACGCTGGTGGCGCCTTGCCTCAACTCATCCAGGAGGTGCCCTCTGGTGGTGACTGGCCACGGCATTTTGCCCTGAACCAGTTCAACGGAACTGAAGCAGTGCTCTATGTCGCCCATCAACGCAGCGATAATATTGCGGTTTTCCGGGTCGATGAAACCGGGCTGATCGGGGAGCAGATTCAGGATTTTGCCGCTGGCACGCCGGTCTGCCTGGTGGTGCACTGAGCGAGCCGGGCTGGGGCCACGATTGCAGCATGGCACGGGGGTCGTGACCCGGTAGGCTTATCGTGGGCATCCGAGATGCTCACCTTGTTCACGTTTTCGCGTTCTGCATCCAGCCGTTCGCCTATCCCAGGAGTTGACCATCATGGCCGCCAATAAATCCGCACTCGATCCGATCATCTCGTTGGCCAAGCGCCGCGGCTTCGTCTTCCAAGCCGGAGAGATCTACGGCGGTTCGCGATCAGCCTGGGACTACGGCCCACTCGGGGTGGAGCTCAAGGAGAACATCAAGCAGCAATGGTGGCAGACCTTCGTCCGGGGGCGTGAGGACATGGTCGGCCTGGACTCCTCAGTGATCCTTCCGACTCCCACCTGGGTGGCTTCCGGGCACGTGGAAACCTTCACCGATCCGCTCGTTGAATCTCTGCACACCCATAAGCGTTATCGTGCTGATCATCTGATCGAGGCCTATACCGCTAAGCACGGCCATCCGCCGGAGAATGGCCTGGCCGACATCAAGGATCCCGATACCGGTCAGCCAGGCAGCTGGACCGAACCGCAGCTGTTCTCCGGCTTGATGAAGACCTACCTCGGCCCGGTGGACAACGAAGAAGGCCTGCACTACCTGCGCCCGGAAACCGCACAAGGCATCTTCACTAACTTCAATAACGTGGTGACCACCTCGCGGAAGAAGCCGCCGTTCGGTATCGGACAGATGGGCAAGGCCTTCCGCAACGAGATCACCCCCGGCAATTTCATCTTTCGCACCCGCGAGTTCGAGCAGATGGAAATCGAGTTCTTTACCGCGCCCGAGGAAGCGGATGAGTGGTTCAAGCACTGGGTGGAGGCCTGCTGGAACTGGTTTGTGGATCTGGGCATCAACCCCGAGAACATGCGCCGTTTCGATGTGCCCGAAGAGGATCGCGCGCATTACTCGGCGGGCACCATCGACGTCGAATACAAGTTCGGCTTCCAGGGCTCGCAATGGGGCGAGCTGATGGGCATCGCGAACCGCACCGATTTCGATCTGAGCAACCATTCGAAGGCCTCGGGAACCGAGCTGAGCTACTTCAACCAGGCCACCAATGAGCGTTACATTCCTTACGTGATCGAGCCTTCCTTCGGCCTGACGCGTTCCATGATGGCTTTCCTGATTGACGCCTACACCGAGGACGAAGCTCCGAATACCAAGGGCGGAGTGGATACCCGCACAGTGCTCAAACTGGACCCGCGGCTCGCCCCGGTGAAGGCGGCCGTGCTGCCGCTCTCCCGCAATGAGGATCTCTCGCCCAAAGCGAAAGCCTTGGCCGCTGAGCTGCGGAAGAGCTGGAACATCGAGTTTGACGACGCCGGAGCCATCGGTCGCCGCTACCGTCGTCAGGATGAAATTGGCACTCCGTTCTGCATCACGGTCGACTTCGACACCCTGGAGGACCAGGCAGTGACCATTCGGGAGCGCGACTCGATGAGCCAGCAGCGCGTCGCGCTCGATAAGGTGCGCGGCTACCTCGCCGAACGGCTGCTGGGGGCCTGATGGCTCTGGAATACCGGCCCTGGCGAGAGGGCGACGACCAAGAGCTCCTGCAAATCTGGGGCGACCCCGAAGGATCGCAGAACGCTTGGTACCGGCAGACTCTGGAACCGAGCAATGACGGCGGCGTGCAGCTGGACGGCTCACGGCGAAACTGGAAGCGCTGCATCGTGGCCACGGATCAGGGCATCCCGGTCGCAGCGGGTGTGGTGATGGAACAGAGCCTGCACTCGGCTCGCCTCACTGCTTATGTTGAAGTGGCCAAGGATCACCGCCGTCAAGGCGTTGGAGCGACTTTGCTGACCATGCTGCGGCACGAGGCCGAGCAAGCACCTAGCGGCGTCCGTGAGCTGACCACCAAGGTCGATCAGGGAACCTCCGGGGCTGCCTTCGCCGAGGCGCTCGGCTGGTCGGTGATTCAGGCCTCACGGTTGATCCAGGTGGAGCCGGCCAGCCTGTCGCTACCGCGGTTCCCGAAGCGCGAAGATCAAGCCGATGAGGATGCCGGTGCCGATCTGGTGCAGGACCTGGCCACCGGCTCGGTGGAACTGACCGACGTCGTCGGACGCTGGTACGAATCGGTCCACCGGGATTGGAGCCCCACCGGTCCGCTCAGCCCAGGCATGGTTCAGAGCTACTTCTTAGCAGATGCCACCGGCGCCCAAGGAGCCATTGTGCTGCGCGCCGAGCCGGAGAGCGCTTTCGGTGGCTCGGTGGCGCCCAGTAGGAAAGGCCGGATCCGGGCTTTCGCGGTGAGCTACGGGCCGCATCCTGCGGCAGCTCCCTCGAACGATCCGCCAGCGGACGTCTTGCTCGGCTGGGAAGCCGGCCTGTCAGCCGAGGACGCCGCAGCAGCGGTGCGGGATCTGGTCGCCTTGGTGGCTTATCAGCACCCGGTGGTGCTCGAAGTCGACAGCTCGATGGCAGCGCTGACCGGTCTGGTGGATCCGCTGATTGCTGCGGGCAAAGCCCGACAGCTCGGGGCCAGTACGCTCATCGTCGCGGGCTGAGGCCTTTCCCCGGAGCGGATACTTCGCGATATCCTAGCGACGTCGCGATAGCCCACGGGATGTGCAGTGCGCTATCGCGAGGCTGGTGGGCTATCGCGAATTCGATGCTCCAGAATCCGAGATGCTCGAATCGGTGGTGTTCGCGGTAGGCGCTATTGCATTGTGCTGGTAAGTGCCAGTGATCAAGGGGCTTGGTGCCAATTTGGCTGAAATGGAGTCAAAGAGCTTCGTCACTCGGCGTTTGCTTCGACCATTGTTATAGCCGGCGTTCCTCCTGGTCCAAATCCCCAGGGTCAAAGTAGTGGACTGTCCATTGGAAACCAGATAGGCCGCCATCCAGTGGCCGACTCGGTCATAGTTTTTGCCGAGTGAAACCCAGAACCAGCCCGGCTGTTGTTGATGGATTCTCAGTCTCGGATCTTCTGAGAGAGTGTCGAAAACAGCCTGACGGACATCGTCGACTGGCCGGTCAATGTTGACCACCCCGACGCTTTCCGCGCCGCGCTCCCACAGCCGGTAGCGCGACTTTTCATTGACATAGGGTTTACCGCTGATCCAGTAAATACCGAACCAACTCGCCGAGAAAATAATGGTGAACAACCCGATAAAAAGCCCTGGCTGGTAAGGCTCGCCAGGATGCGGACCAGAAGTGAGAGCCACGATCCCATTAACCACTAAACCGATCCAGGCTGCCAGCATGAGCCCTAATAGCCAAGGCCGGATCGCCCGGAGAAATCTTTCCACGGCCACAATTCTAGTCGGGTGCGGGACCACCCACCGAGGAGTTACTGCTGCCCAGCTGAGGCGGTGAATGTTTGACCCGCGGTGGGTGAATCGGCATTCGAGGTGACCTCGCTCGGCATCATGGTGCCCGGGTTATAGCTGACCGGAACCAGCGGGGTCGGTGCCAGCTTGGCCGTAATGGCATCGAAAATACGCCTTACCTGGCGCCTATTCCTGCCCAGGTCGTAGCCTCGATCTTTCGTGGTCCAGATTCCCAGGGTCAGAGTAGTGATTCCCTCGGCTGTCACGAGATAGGCGGCCATCCAACACCCAGCCTTTTCTTGCCTCTTACCGAGCGATACCCAGATCACTTCGGGGTGCTGTTCGTCAACCCTGAGCTTGGGGTCTGTGCTGATAGCTTCCAGCACGGCCTGATGGACTTGATCAGCGGGTAGCGCGATGGCGACCCGTCCGGCGCTCTCTGCGCTGCGTTCCCAGAGCCGGTAAGGTGACTTCTCATCGATATACGGCTTCCGGCTGCCGTGATTGATCCACAGGAATATCAGCGAATTAGCGAATATCAGAATTCCGTAAGGGTAGAAACCATGCGGCCTCTCCAGATTGAAGATCAGCACAGTGAGATAGAAAACACCCAGAACTACAAATCCGAGGGTCCAGGCCCAATACAGGCCTATTAGCCACGGCCGGATAACCCGGAAAAACCTGTCCATGGCCGCAATTCTAGACGAATACGGCCATGGACAGGGTGAAAGAACGGAATTAGGCCATTTCGGAATAGCGTTTGGCCGCGGCTAATGCTTCTTTCAGTTCGGCCACATTGAACGACTTCGCATAGGAAGGGGTATCGCGCTGAGAGCGCCAGCCTTCGCTGAGCGGGCCGAGATCCACCGGCTCAAAGCCGAAGAGGTCGATCAATTCGGCCACCTGAGCCTTGGCCGCCTGATCATCGCCGGCATAGGGCAGCGCCCGCCGGTTCTCGCTGCCGGAAGGGGTGCCATCGGTCGCTAGATCCGGCGCGGAGATATTGTTGAAGGCCTTCACTACGGACGAGGTCGGCAGGTGCTGCTGCAGCAACTCGCTCACCGTGGTCTCCTCCGAATCGAGTTCAGCGATCTGACCGTCGCGCTCTGGGTAATAGTTATTGGTATCGATCACTACTTTGCCCGCCAAGGGCTCAACGGGAACTTGCTGGTAATTCTTCAGCGGCACGGTTACCACGACGAGGTCGCCCGCAGCCGCCGCTTCTGCCGGAGTGGCCGCCTTGGCTCGGGGGCCGAGCTCGGTGATCAGATCCTGCAAAGTCTCTGGTCCGCGAGAGTTGCTGAGCACCACCTGATAGCCGTTGGCCACTGCCAGCCGGGCCAGTGCGCTGCCGATATTTCCACTGCCAATTAATCCAAGAGTTGTCATGTTTGCTTCAACCAGAGTCGGAAAAATATATTCCCCATCAAAGAAATCTTCAAGAGTTTCAGGGCAAATTCAAGAACTCAGAAAAATGCTTGACACCGAGCTTCCGGCTCCGGAACATTGACCCGGGGAATGAGGTGAAGATCATGCCTACTATCGAAGGAAACATCAGATGAATCCAGATACGACCTTGCCAGAAACCGCTCAAAAGGGCCTGAGCAGACGAAATGTTCTCCGCGGAGCCTCCGCCATCTTGGTGACGGGTGGTGCAGCCCTGGCCAGTGCTGCACCGGCTCTGGCCGCCACCTCTCAAAACGGTTGGCCGGCGAGCGAATCCTTGCCTTTGGCCACTCTGAAAGTCGGTAGTGTCACTTTCCCATCCGGAGTGCTCAAAGGAGATGTAGCCACTGTCCTGGGCTATGTCGCCCGACGCTTCAACAAAGAGGTTGAGGCTTTGCACGAGGGCTGGTGCTGGGGATACAACTTCCGCAAGATCAGTGGCAGCACCGAGTACTCCAACCACTCCAGCGGCACCGCGATCGATTGCAACGCACCTGACCATCCGCTGGGTAAAGAAGGCACTTACAGCAAGGCCCAGGTCACGGCCATCCACAAGATCATCAGTGACTGTAATGGTGTGGTGCGCTGGGGTGGCGACTACAACGGACGCAAGGACGAAATGCACTTCGAGATCAACGTCGGGCCGGGCAATGCAAAGCTCAAGGCTCTGGCGAAGAAAATCAAAGGCTGAGTTTCACCCATCAGATCCGGAAGTTAAACCTGAAGCGGGGTGCCGGTCCAGTGACCGGCACCCCGCTTCGGCGTCTGAATCAGCGACGAGCCAGCACTGGGTTTAACCCTGGCGACGCCGATGAATCCGATCAAGCTCATCCGCGGCCACTTGTTCTTCCACGGTCATCGCCCCGCCGCCGAGGGCAGCGGGCATCCACCAGGCGCCCGGCTCAGCTTTCAGCGGGAAGACCTTCCTGGCCTCATCGATTCCAGCCTGCAGTGCCTTGCGTAGCTCGGCCGTGGCGACCACCGCATCGACGTCAGCGGGGTAGCGGAGTTGTTCGCCGATCTGCACCCTGATCGGCGCTTTCCAGCTGCGTCGCGGGCTGAAGGAGTGCCCACGGGTCATCAGGCGATGAGCGCCCCACACCGAAACCGGGATCACCGGAACCCCAGCCTCCGCGGCCATCCGGACGGCTCCGGTCTTGCACTCGCGCACGGTGAAGGAACGGCTCACTCCGGCTTCCGGCAGGATCGCGATGTATTCTCCCTCTCGGAGTTTCTCAACGGCTTGCTGGTACGCCTCGCCACCGGCGGACCGATCAACCACGATATGCCCGGCCGCCGAGATGGCCGGTCCAGCGAGCCAATGATTCGCCGCGCCTCGATGAATCAGGTACCGCATCTGCACCTTAGCGTGCTTCCACATCACCATCGAGGTGACGGCGAAGTCCAGGTAACCGAAGTGCGTGATCGCGATCACCGCTCCTTTGCCCGGCACCGGCTGGCGAGCTTTCTTCACAATCGGGTCAGGTGCAGGCAAGTGCTCAGCACCACGGGTCCGCACATCGAGCTGCAGCAGCCAACGCAGCACCAACCCGGTGCCAACGATCATCCGGTAGAAGGTGTTATTCGGTGCTGGGCGCCAGGCCATCAGGAGTCCTTACGTGGTGGGAGCGGGAAGAAACCGCTGGTCTGAGCTATGTACTCACGGTAGCCGGGCCGCCCGTCCATCCGGGCTTCGGTGAGCGGCTTGCCGGTGCGAGCGGCGAGTGCCCAGATCATCAAGGTGGGGGAGAGCACGGTCAACAGGCCGGGCCAGGAATCCGCGCTGATCAGAAATAAGCCCAGCCATACCGCGGCGTCGCCGAAGTAGTTGGGGTGCCTGGTGTAGCGCCAGAGACCGGATTTCAGCACTGTTCCACGGCGACTGGGATCCGCTTTGAAACGGGCCAATTGCCAATCCCCGATGGTCTCAAAGCTGAGTCCGATCAGCCAGATCAGGCCACCTAGCCAGGCGAAAAAGCCCAAGGGCCCGGTGGCGAACATCCCCACCTGAACGGTGAGCGAGACGAAGAACAGCACTATGCCCTGGGGCAAATACACCCTGCGCAGGGCGTAGACGTTCTGATTGCCAGGCGCCTTGCTCAGCATCGCCGCGTAGCGCGGATCTTCCTTGCCATCGCGAGCCCGCCAGCCGATGAACCCCGCGAGCCGGAGCCCCCAGAGGACCACCGCGGCTAAGAGCAGCAACCGGCGTCCGCCGTCCGCGGTGGTTGCTGTCGAACTCAGGAAGCTGATCACCGCCACTACGACAAACCCCAGTCCCCAGGCGGTATCGATCACGCTGTGCCGTTTCTGCAGCACCGCCACCAGATATGTCAGGGCGAGTAAGCCGAGCACCCCGAGTGCTGAATACAGCAGATTCCAGGCGAAGACGCTGAACGGGAAGTCCAAGGAAAAATCGAGCATGACTACAACTCCTGAGGCAATCGTGGTGGCAGCCGATAAAGCCGGTCTGCGGCCTGGGTGACCTCGGCTCTGAGGACCAGCTGGAAGCGTTCGGCAAAGTCCTTGAGGATGAATGAGGCACTCAATCTGTGCCAGAGGGGAATCCTGCTGAACATGAAATGCCCGGCCCCACGCAGCTTCACATAGAAGATCTCACGGGTCAGCGTCGAGGCTCTTTCGGCGTACCGTTGGGACGACGGCGCGCTGGTCCAGCGGTCCTTGTCGCCGTGCATGATCAGCAGCTTGCGGCCGCGTACCGATTCGATAGTGGATTCAGCATCGGTCCAAGGAGCTAGTGAGACGACGGTATCGACGCATTCGTCGTCGGCTACTGCGAGCGCCACCGAGCCTCCCATGGAATGGCCGATCAAATAGACCGGGAGTCCGGGATGCTCCTGGTGAATTTTCTGCAAGGCCCAGCGGGCATCTTGCAGAGGCGAGCGTTCTTCGCCGTTCCAGCCGCGTACCCGATTGCGCAGCGACCAGACGGCGAGCCCATGAGCTGCGCCCCAACGATGCAGCAGACGGGCAAAAGGGATCATCCTGGAGGGGCTGAGGTGCCGGGCACGCACCGGCTCATAGGAATTCGCCCGCCCGCCGTGCAAAACCAGCACGACGGCTCGGACTGTTCCCTGGGCGGGTCTGATGGTCAGCACCGGGGCATGCGCCAGGGAGTTCTGCGGTTCTTCATCCGCTTCATTGATCTTGCGATTGAACACACTACCTCTTCCGAATAACAACGCCATCCGCGAGGGCGATTCATCTCCCATAACCATATCTGGCATAACACCCCGGCGATGCCGTCAATCTGAGAGCCGTTCTCAGGTAGGCTTCGGCTGAGACGGGGTCACAGGAGGTTATGGTCATGACACATGGACACTCGCATCTGAACATCACTGGTTCGGAGCCCGCGTTGAGCCGGATGGGTCGCAAGGCGAAACGTCGTGCTGGCCTGGTGCTGGGTGCGATCTTGGTGCCTATCGGCGTGGCTGCGATCGTGCTGATGATCGTGCTCTGGCCCAGCGGTAAAGCGGCCGATGTGCAATTGAGTAGTCCCTATGCGGCGGCGCCCGGGGCGAGCATCGACACCGGGAAGGTGCAGCGCACCGCGCAGGAGAGTTGCCCTGGGAATGCCACCAGCCCGAGCAGCTGTCTGATCGCCTACACCCAACCCGATGCTGGCGGGAACCCGGTGCCGGTCTTGATCAGTCCGGAGATCGCCAAATCTCCGGGCGTCAATGCCGGGGACACCCTCCGTTACGTCAATCTCTCCAAGCTGGGGCCGAACCAGAATGGTCCGGCCTACGTCTTCATGGACTTCGTGCGCGGTGTGCCGATGGTGCTGCTCGCCTTGATCTACGCCGTGGTGGTGATTGCGGTGGCTCGCTGGAGGGGTCTGCGCGCGCTGCTTGGTCTGATAGCGGCCTACCTGGTGCTGGCCTTCTTCATCCTGCCCGGCTTGGTGGAGGGCAAACCCGCCCTGCTCTTAGCGGTAGTCGGTTCGACGGTGATCATGTTCGGTGTGCTCTATTTCTCCCACGGGCTCTCGGCACGCACTTCAACAGCGTTGATCGGTACGCTTTTCGGTCTCGCTATGACGGCGGGAATTGCGGCTTGGGCCACCGGCTTCACGCATCTCACCGGTTCGAGCGACCACAATGCCTATCAACTGCAAACCGTGGCCGGGCAGCTCTCGCTTTCCGGAATGATCACCTGTGGTCTGATCATCGCCGGTCTGGGGGTGCTCAACGACGTGACGATCACCCAGTCCTCGGCGGTCTGGGAACTGTACGAACTGGCGCCGGAATCCTCCGCCCGGAAACTCTTCTCTTCAGCGATGCGCATTGGCCGGGACCATATCGCCTCCACCGTGTACACCATCGCCTTTGCCTATGCGGGCAGCGCGCTTCCCGTGCTGATCATGGTCTCCTTGTACCATTTGCCGATCTTCGAGGCTCTGACGAGTGCGGAACTGGCTGAGGAAATCGTTCGGACGCTGGTGGGTTCCATCGGCCTGGTGCTGGCCATCCCGGTCACGACGGCGGTGGCAGTGCTGGTGGTTAAGGCGAGTGGTTCAAGAGGTCAAGTGGCCCCGGCCGCCATTGAGCCGATCATCACGAGTCTGGCGTCCACCGATCAGGCCCTGGTAACTCGGAGGAGTCTAACCAAGGGCGATCAGCCCGGTGAGTAATTCCTCGCTCAACTCTCGATCAGCATAGATTCGGCGGGGCAGTTCGGTGGTCTCGGTAGGCAATGTCGCACCAGCTGTTCGCCCCGGCTGATCCGCTGCGGCACTTTTCATCCAGCACAATCTCAGACCGATTTTCTCCAGCACCGCGATCGAAGCGGGATTGTTCTCCAGAACCCTCGCGGTGACGGCGTGTTGCGGCGCGGCGTCTGCTGCTAGTTCCAGGGCCGCACGTGAAAGCTCAGTGGCCAGGCCTGCACCCCAGCTTGCCGGAGTGAGCCGGTAGCCCAGGTTCCAGGCGTCACCGACTGTCCTGACGATTCCGCCGTTGCCGATGAAGCTGCCCGCAGCCAGGTCATTGATCGGCTTGCGCAGCCTGACCGCCCATAAACCGGCGTGGTACTTCTCCCAGTTCTCCGCAGAGCGCGCCAGCAGCTGCTCAGTTTGGGCGAGTTCAGTGTGCCGCCCCGACGGCAAATGCTGCCAAGTTCCCGGGTCTGTGTACACCTGATGGGCTTCTTCCAGGTCTGCCGGTCCTAGCGGTGACAAGCTCAGTCGTTCAGTCAGCATCTTCCCAGTATGTCCCAGGGCTCTGACGTGTCCCAGCGTTCTGACAGTGCAGGGTTCTGACAGTCCAGCGGCATCGCGATATGACAGATGTCATCCGGAGTCGATGACAGCCGTTTGCGATCATTCGGCGGCCAACGGCAGATGATGTTAGGGAAGGCACCAGAGGGGTGCCGCAGAAAGAGGCTATCAATGTCCCCGCAGATCGTTCTGAACTTCTTGCTAGCGGCAGCAGTGCTCTGCTGGATCCTCTACCGGCAGCTTCAGCCCAAGCCGATCCGTGAACGCCGTCCTTACAGCCTGATGCTCATCCTTGGCGTGCTGGGCTTGGTCCAGATCGTCCAGCTGGCGGGCAAGGCGGATATCTCCGCTGCTGGGTATACCGCCTTGCTGATCGGTCTGCTGACCGGTGCCGCTTTTGGCTGGTTACGCGGGCGCCTGGTGCATCTCTGGCGAGCCGAGGACGGCACGCTGATGCGCCAGGGGAACTGGGTGACCGTGCTGCTGTGGATTGTCGGCATCGCGATTCATCTGGGTATCGACTGGCTGGGTGTCCGGATGTCGCCACCGAGTCAAGCCGCTGCAGCCGAGACTCTGGGGACCACCGGCATCCTGCTCTATCTCGCGGTCGCTCTCGCGGCCCAGCGCTTCTCCACCCTCTCCCGAATCCCCGCGGCCAGCAGGCCTCGCTGAAAGGACCGACCATGAGCCAACTAGCAGGAACAGCACGAAACAACACAGAAAGCGACCAGCGGATCCACTATGCTGTGGATGCCGAGGGGCTGCAGAAGTCCTATGGCAAGGTCAAAGCCGTCGACGGCATCGACCTGCGCATCCGACCGGGGGAGATCGTCGCCTTCCTGGGCCCCAACGGCGCAGGTAAGACCACGACCATCGACATGCTCCTCGGGCTGTCGAAACCCGATCACGGCAGCATCATCGTCTACGGCAAGAACCCACGTCAAGCGATCGCGCACGGCCAGGTCTCTGCGGTGATGCAGACCGGCGGGCTGCTCAAGGACCTGACGGTGCGGGAGACCGTGGCGCTCACCGCCTCGCTGTTCGCCGAAGCCCGTCCGGTTGACGAGTGCCTGGAGCGGGCGGGTATTAAGGAAATCGCTGATCGGATGGTCTTCAAGTGCTCGGGCGGTCAGCAGCAGCGACTGCGCTTCGCGATGGCCCTGGTCTCCGATCCGGGACTGCTCATCCTCGACGAACCGACCACCGGGATGGACGTCGAAGGCCGTCGAGAGTTCTGGAACGCGATCCACACCGACGCCCGGCGCGGTCGCACCGTGATCTTCGCAACGCACTATCTCGATGAGGCGGACGCCTATGCCGATCGGATCATCCTGGTGCGCAGGGGCAAGATCGTTGCCGATGGCACCAGCGCTGAGATCAAAGCCCTCGCCTCGGGCCGCACGGTGCGGGCCACGGCGTCGAACCTGCATCAGACGGCGCTCGCGGCGATGCCCGGCGTCGACCACGTCGAACTGCGCGCCGGCGCGGTCACCGTGCAGACCAAGGATTCCGACGCCGTCGCCCGGTATCTGCTCAACCACACCGACGCGAAAGACCTGGAGATCACTTCCCACAATTTGGAAGACGCCTTCCTGGCCTTGACCTCCGACGAGCCGGTTTCGGCCGTCAGCAAATAACTTCAGCCCAGATTTAAGGAGCAGTCATGAGCGCAGTCAGCAGTATTCCCGAAAGCATTTCTACGGAGCGTCGCGTCCCCCCGCTGGGCGGCTTCAACCTCACCCTGCTCGGCATTGAGATGAAAAGGCGTTTGCGCAATCGCCGCAACGTCGTGTTCGCGATGATCTTGCCAGTGGCGATGTTCCTGATCATCGGCCTGCAGGTCAAGGACACCCCCTTGGACCCCAGCCATCCGATCAGCGCGGGTGGTCAGTCCGTGGCTTCCTACATCATGCTCTCGATGGCGGTCTACGGTTGCATGATCACCGCCACTTCCGCCGGTGGCGCGGTGGCTATCGAACGGTCGATGGGCTGGAGCAGGCAGTTACGGCTCACCCCGCTCAGCCCGGTGGCGAATATTGCGGTGAAGATCGTCGGAGCCCTGGTACTGGGGGCGATCGCCATCGTCGCTGTCTACATTGCGGGCTACGCCATCGGCGTCCGGATGGCACCGCATATCTGGGTGATCGGGGCGCTCGCGGCCCTGCTGGGCTCCCTGGTGTTCACCGCCTTGGGACTACTGGTGGGCTACCTTGTGCCGAGCGAGAACGTCATGCAGTTCATGGGCCCGGCGATCGCTTTCCTGGCGCTTTTCGGCGGACTGTTCTTCCCGCTCGACGGCTGGATGAAGCAGGTCGGAGTCTGGACGCCGACCTACGGCATCGGGGAGATCGCCCGCGCTCCGCTGACCGGAGCCGACTTCAACTGGCTCTCACTGGCGAACGTCGCGCTTTGGCTGGCGATCTTCACGGTGGGAGCGGCACTGGCCTTTCGGCGCGATACCAAACGGGTCTGACGTAAGGTAGCCCTGTGTCCGATCAGCCAGCAGCCGCCCAGCACAAGGTCAACGACCTCGACAGCGAGTTCAGCCATCTGAAGAACCGGGTCAGCTGGATGGCGCAGGACGTCCGGCAGGCGCTCAGTCCACGCGAATTGCTGACCTCTGCCGGTCCGCGGCGCTGGTACACCGGGGCCGGGATCGCAGTGTTGGTCTGGGGGTTGAACAGCGCGCCTTCGCTGTTCAACCAGCACAGGGCGGGCGGCGAGACCTTCGGCTATCTGCTGATCAGCGCGCTGATGCTCATCGGCTTCATGGTCATTCCGCCGCTCAGCTGGGGGCGGAGCGAAACCTTCAAGGTAGCAGCCCTGGCAGTTCTGCTGGTGCTCGGCGGAGTCTCCTTGATCTTCTCCGGGCCCTCGGGCGGCTGGTTCGCCACTTTCATCACCGTCTGCGCCGCGATGCAGCAGTATCGAGGGCGCAATACGATCTGGATCCTGATTTCCATCGTCGTGCTGATCGTGATCTCGCAACTCGTGATGGGGACCTCCTTCGAAGACGCGCTGTCGATGGCCGCGGTGGCCGGATCTATTGGGGCGATGATGATGGCTTTCTCCCGGCAGATTCAAGCCCTGCGAATACTGCGGACCACTCAGCAGGAGTTAGCCGATGTCGCGGTCAAAGAGGAGCGGAACCGGGTGGCCCGGGATATGCACGATATTCTTGGCCACTCGCTGACGGTGATCGCGGTGAAAGCCGAACTCGCTGGGAAGTTGCTCGAAGCTGCCCCGGAGCGCGCCGCCGCCGAGATCCATGATGTCGAAGAGCTGGCTAGAGGCGCACTCGTCGACGTGCGGGCCACTGTCGGGGGCTACCGTAGCGTCAATATTCTCTCCGAACTGGCAAACGCCCGAGCTGCTCTGACGGCGGTGGGGATCGAGGCTGAATTGCCGGGCGCTGCCGACGAAGTGCCAGCGAAATACCGTGAACTCTTCGGCTGGGCATTGCGTGAAGGGGTGACGAATATCGTCCGGCACTCCTCCGCGAATCGTGCGATCGTCACGATGAGCGACAGTTTCATTCAGATTGACGACGACGGCGTGGGCCTTTCGCAGCCCAGCGCCACGCAGACCGCGAACGGCCTCAGCGGATTACGGGAACGGGTCGAGGCACAGCAAGCCTCTTTGTCAATGGGGCGCTCGGGACTAGGGGAGCACGGCGGGTTTCGGCTCAGGATTGACCTGTGAGCGCTGAGTTAAGCCTCGCTCAGCGCCGATTCGATAGATTGATCCCATGATCCGGTTGCTGATTGCTGATGACCAGGCCCTGGTGCGCGGCGCGCTCGCAGCATTACTCGGTCTGGAGAGCGATATCGAAGTGGTCGCCGAGGTGGGTCGCGGCGATGAGGTGCTCCAAGCAGCCTTAGAAAGCGAGGCCGAGGTGGCGCTGCTCGACGTCGAAATGCCCGGACTGGACGGTATCGCCGCTGCTGCGGAGCTGAAAAGGGAACTCCCGGCCTGCAAGGTGCTGATGGTCACCACCTTTGGCAGGCCAGGATATCTGCGTCGCGCGATGCAGGCTGGAGCCAGCGGCTTCGTGGTGAAGGACACTCCTGCCCAACAACTCGCCGACGCTGTGCGCCGGGTGCATTCCGGTCTTCGGGTGGTTGATCCCACGCTCGCCGCGGAAACTCTGACCAGCGGTGAGAGCCCGCTCACCGAACGCGAAACCGAGGTGCTGCGGGCGGCCAGTGAGGGTGGAACCGTAGCGGATATCGCCCGGGTGACTTTCCTTTCCGAAGGGACGGTGCGCAATTACCTTTCCAGCGCCATGGGGAAGACCAATGCCCGCACCCGAGCCGAAGCGGTACATCACGCCCAGGAAAACGGCTGGCTCCTCTAAGAGATTGGTGCACTCCCACAGTGTCTGACTTCGTCGCCACGGTGGGGCCCTCGTGCACCACTCTTGGTGCACTCCCACAGTGTCTGACTTCGTCGCCACGGTGGGGCCCTCGTGCACCACTCTTGGTGCACTCCCTTCATGCACTGAGTGTGCAGATCTACATCTTATGAGGCCTTCATAACGTGCAGACCTGCACACTCGATAGTGGATTTTGCGGGATTTGAGAGAATATCTTTGTGACTGTTCTTGATATCCCCGCTGCAACGGACCGTTTGGAATTGCCCCCTTTGCACTTGGGCAACATCACCGTTGACACCCCGGTGGTGCTTGCGCCGATGGCCGGTATCACCAACACAGCTTTTCGCCGGCTGTGCCGCGAGTACGGCGGCGGCCTTTACGTAGCCGAAATGGTGACTTCACGGGCCCTGGTGGAGCGCACCCCGGAGAGCCTGCGGATCATCTCGCACGACGAGGACGAGAAGGTCCGATCGGTGCAGCTCTACGGCGTGGATCCGGTGACCGTCGGCCAAGCCGTGAAGATGCTGGTCGATGAGAACCGGGCCGACCATATCGACCTGAACTTCGGCTGCCCGGTGGCCAAGGTGACCCGGCGCGGCGGCGGTGCGGCGCTGCCTTGGAAGACCGAACTCTTCAGCGCGATCGTTCGCACCGCGGTCCGCGAAGCTTCTCGTGGCGGTCTGCCGCTCACCGTGAAGATGCGCAAGGGAATCGACGACGATCACCTGACCTACCTGGAAGCCGGTCGGATTGCACGCGACGCCGGAGCTGCGGCGGTGGCGCTGCACGGCCGGACCGCGAGCCAGTTCTATTCGGGCACCGCCGATTGGTCCGCTATTGCCAGACTGCGCGAAGCCCTGCCCGATATTCCGGTGCTCGGCAACGGCGATATCTGGAGCGCCGAAGACGCCATCCGGATGGTCCGTGAAACCGGCGTGGACGGCGTCGTGATCGGTCGGGGTTGCCAGGGCAGGCCATGGCTCTTCGGCGATCTGATGGCGGCCTTCGAAGGCAGCTCGCAACGCTTCCGGCCCGGACTCAAGGCGGTGGCAGATACCGTATACCGGCATGCGGAGCTGCTCGTGGAGACCTTCGGCGAGGAGAACAAGGCGCTGCGCGATATCCGCAAGCACATGGCCTGGTACTTCAAAGGCTATGTGGTGGGCGGTGAGCTGCGCGCCAAACTGGCCTCGGTGCCCACCCTCGAAGTGCTCCGCGGACTGCTCGATCAACTCGATATGGAATCGCCCTACCCCGGAGCCGATGCGGAGGGGCCGCGAGGCCGGGCCGGTACTCCCAAGCGCACCGCGCTGCCCGAGGGCTGGCTGAACAGCAAGGATCTGAACCAGGAGCAGCGAGCCGGTATCGCCGCCGCCGAAATGGACGTTTCGGGTGGCTGAGCAGGCTAGACGGGCTGAGCAGGCCGGAGCAGGATATCTCCCCGCGGATGCAGAACGCTGGGTGGCTGAACCGGCCAAGAAGTCCTACCGGAGCCCCTTCGAACGCGACCGCGCTCGTGTTCTGCACTCTTCCGCACTGCGTCGGCTGGGAGCCAAAACTCAAGTCGTCGCCCCGGATAGCGACGATTTCGTGCGCACCAGGCTGACGCACTCCCTGGAGGTCGCCCAGGTGGGCCGAGAACTCGGCAGGGTGCTGGGTTGCGATCCCGACGTCGTGGATACCGCCTGCCTGGCGCATGATTTAGGGCATCCGCCGTTCGGTCACAACGGTGAAGCCGCGCTCAATGAGCTGGCGCATTCGATCGGCGGTTTCGAAGGCAACGCCCAGACCCTGCGGCTGCTCACCCGGCTGGAACCGAAGGTGCTCGCCGCGGACGGCACTCCTGCGGGACTGAATCTGAGCAGGGCGAGTCTGGACGCGGCCTGCAAATACCCCTGGCTGGCCGCCGATGCGCCCATGGTGCACGGCCATCGAACCAGCAAATTCGGCGTCTATGCCGATGACGAACCGATCTTCAATTGGTTGCGGCAAGGGGCGCCGGAAGGCCATAGCTGCATCGAGGCTCAGGTGATGGATCTGGCGGACGACATCTCCTACTCGGTGCACGACGTCGAGGACGCCATTGTGGCCGGCAGCTTCCAGCTCGCTGATCTGGCGCTGGCCGACAATCGGGACCGGGTGCTCGGTTACACCCAGCAGTGGTACCTGCCGCATACCGAGCCAGCGGAGATCGATGCCGCTTTGGCTCGCTTGGAAGCCACCCCGGTGTGGGTGCGCCACGCCGATGGTTCCCGCGCGGCGATGGGTGCCCTGAAGAACATGACCAGCCAGCTGATCGGCAGGTTCTGTCAGAGCGCCCTGGACACCACCCGGGCGATCTACGGTTCACAGCCGCTCACCAGATTCGCTGCCGATGTCGTGGTGCCGCAGGAGACCGTGGTGGAGATCGCGGTGATGAAGGGGCTGGCCACCACCTTCGTGATGACCACGGACCGCCGTCAGCCCATCTATCAGCGCCAGCAGGAAATCCTGCATGAGCTGGTAACCACTCTGGCCGCCACTGAGGACCAGCATCTGGAAACGATGTTTGCCGCCGATTGGAGAGAAGCTCAGGACGACGCCGCGCGGCTCCGCGTGGTGATCGATCAGGTGGCTTCGCTCACCGATGTGTCGGCCTTGGCCTGGCATCAGAGGCTCACGGCCCAGGGCTAACCGCACGGCTCCTCTAAATCCGCTGTTCCGGTGGATCGCAACGGTCTGTTTAGACTGGTGTGATGATGACAGCAGAGCAGATTTATCAACAGCTGCTAGCCCGCGCCCAGGGCACTCCGTATACCGTGACGCCGATCGAGGGCGGACTGCGGGTCCATCTCAACGTCGCCGATCTGCACTGGCTCACCCTGTTCTACGAGAACAAACTGGACAAGGAATACAGCATCAACTTGCTGCTCGATGAGGCGACTCAGAGCTACACCAAGGAACAGGTGCTCAAAGAGGTGAGCTGGCGTGCCGGAGTCAGCCCCGTTGGTTTTGTGCCACATTTCGAATTAGCCAAGAGCACCAGTAAAGGCACCATGGTGGAGATCAGCTCGGTGCGCGAGGCAGGGCTGCAACAGAACGGCGATTTGATCGGTGGGTACACCCTGGACACCCGGGAGATGTCGAAATTCGTCGATGAGGTAATGGTTCCCTCGGGCTGGGCCAAGAAGATGGATCAGAACACCCGTCTCGGTTTGATCTTCGCCTGCATCGGTGGCGGTGTGGCGGTACTCGCCGTCATCGTGGCGATGATCATCGTTTTCACGGTGGCGCGCTAACCGATTGAACGAGTCTGCCTCCGCTGTCATCGGTAGGCTGCGAGCGAAAGCACCATGCGCCGTCGGCGGGCTGTCATAGACTGATCGGGTGGCCGGACTGATCAAACGCGAAGATATCGAGGAGCTCCGTGCGCGCACCGATATCAAAGAAGTGGTTGAAGGCTATGTGACCTTGAAGAGCGCGGGGATCGGCTCCTGGAAGGGCCTGTGTCCTTTCCACGATGAACGCAGCCCTTCTTTCAACGTCCGCCCCCAGGTAGGGCAGTACCATTGCTTCGGCTGCGGTGAGGGTGGCGATGTCATCTCCTTTATCCAGAAAGTCGATCATCTGAGCTTCTCTGAAGCCGTGGAGAAGCTGGCCGGCCGGATCGGCTTCGAGCTGCACTATGAGGACGGCGGCTCTGGCCCGCGCCGCGAAGAGATCGGGCGCCGTCAGAGATTGCTGGATGCGCATAAGATCGCCGCTGAATTCTTCCGTGAACAGCTGCTCAGCCCCGGTGCTGCCGCCGGCCGACAATTCCTCAGCGGCCGGGGCTTTGACCGGGCGGCAGCTGAACACTTCGGCGTCGGCTTCGCCCCGCAGGGCTGGGATTCGCTGCTGAAGCATTTACGAGGTCGGGGGTTCACCGAAGAGGAACTGCGACTCACCGGCATGTTCTCCACCGGGAGTTCCGGAACCCGAATGTTCGACCGCTTCCGGGGGCGGCTGATCTGGCCTATCCGGGATATTGCGGGGGAGACCATCGGTTTCGGTGCGCGGAAGCTCTTCGACGAGGACCAGGGGCCGAAATACCTGAACACCCCCGAGACCACGCTGTACAAGAAGTCCCAGGTGCTCTATGGCATCGATCTGGCCAAGAAGACGATTGCCAAGGACAAGCAGCTCGTCGTGGTGGAGGGCTACACCGATGTGATGGCCTGCCATCTCTCGGGTGTGGAGACCGCGGTGGCGACCTGTGGCACGGCTTTCGGGGCGGATCACGTCAAGGTGGTGCGGCGACTGCTTTCAGACGACGGCAGCGGCAGCGTGATCTTCACCTTCGACGGCGACGCAGCCGGGCAGAATGCCGCGCTGAAAGCCTTCAGCCTGGATCAGAGCTTCTTATCGCAGACCTATGTTGCGGTGGAGCCCAGCGGGATGGACCCTTGCGATCTGAGGCAATCGGGAGGCTCTGAGGCGGTGCGGAATCTGATCTCCTTCAAGAAGCCGCTTTTTGAATTCGCGGTCCGCACCGAACTGGATAAATTCGATCTGAGCAGCGTGGAGGGCAGGGTGCGCGGACTCCGTGCGGCGGCTCCCATTCTGGCTGATATTCGCGACAACTCAACCAAGGTGGGCTACAGCCAGTTGGTGGCC
Organism: Psychromicrobium ferritrahens; assembly: GCF_043789415.1. Classification (NCBI taxonomy): domain Bacteria; kingdom Bacillati; phylum Actinomycetota; class Actinomycetes; order Micrococcales; family Micrococcaceae; genus Psychromicrobium; species Psychromicrobium ferritrahens. The sequence continues at coordinate 29,728 of NZ_JBDLLW010000004.1, forward strand.
GGTTGGCTGGGGATCGCCGACCCCAACGAGGTACTGCGGGCGGTCAATGCCGCGGCCAAGAACCGCGATCGGCAGGCGCAGCAACAGACCACTTCGAATTCCGGCGGCGCCATCCAGCAGACCACAGAGGCTCCGCCGACGGCGGGACCGAGCTACAGCAGGCCGGACCCCCGTGATCCCGCGGCTCGGATGGAGCGCCAGGCGCTTGAAGTGGTGCTTCAGGAGCCGGCGTCGCTGAGCGCTGCGGACTGGCAGGATTTCGCGGCGGTGAGTTTCGTGGTGCCCGCCTATCGGGCGGTGCACGACGCGATTCGCGCCGCCGGCGTGCCGGAGCAACCGACTTCTGCTGCTTTGTGGCTGCAAAGAGTCACCGAAGAGACTCCTGAACCGCTGTTGCCGTTGATTTCCGAGCTCACCGTGATCGCGCTTCCGGCGAGTTCGCCGGAGAGCCTGAAGAGCTACTGCCAGTCCATGATGCGGAGCCTCTTTGAGATGGAACTGACCAGGCAGAAGGCAGAGAAGCTGGGAGCTCTGCAGCGAATGGACCCGGCGTCGGACCCTGAGAACTACCAGCTGTTGCAGCGCGAGCTGATGGATTTGGAGGTCCGCAGGCGCGCACTACGGGCGGATTGAGGGCTCGATTTCACAGCATCGAAATCCTTTGTTAGAGTTATATCTGCTTCATTCCTCCTTAGCTCAATTGGCAGAGCATTCGACTGTTAATCGAAGGGTTGCTGGTTCAAGTCCAGCAGGAGGAGCAAAGAGAAGGCCCGGGATCGGAAACGATCCCGGGCCTTCGTCATATGGTGTGGGATAGCCGAGCCCAATGAAAGCCGATTTCATGGGGGAGGGATGGGCTTGGCCCATCGAAACCCCGTTTTCACCGGGGAGGGACGCGCCCTCCCGCCTCGAGCCACTGAATTGAACCAGCTCAGGAGTTTCGCAAGGCGTGGATCAACTCTGATTTGCGTTGTGAGGAATAGCCCTTCAAACCGATCTCCTTGGCTCGCTGCCGCAATCTGGGAACCGTCCAGTCCTCATAGTCGCCAGACTTACCGCCTTTGCGGCCAATAGCGCTCCGGCCTTCTTGAGCGGCCGCATTGGAAATGCGGGCCGCCTTCCGTTTCGACGCTCCGTCTTCCCGGAGTTCTTCGTAGAGCTCGGGATCTTTCAGGGTGGGATTTTTCTTCTGAGGCATCTGAAATCCTTCCGGTTGTGCTGTGTTCTTCGAGCCTCTTTTTCAGGCTACGACCGGCAGCAGCAACTCACAACCCCTCGAATCGTCGAAAGATCTGGCGGGAAGATCTCGTTGCCCAGCGGCAGGTCATGGCTATGAGATCCAATGCTCATAACCTCTACAAACATGAGATCGGCTTTATGCGGACACGAAAATATGAGAGTTCAACCTCGTTGAGTGAGAGAAATCAGAAAAAGTGGCGACATGAGATGTCTTTCTAGGCTCCGCTGGACCCTTATTACTAGTGATTACTTTCCCTGCCAGACACTATTTTTTAGGTTGCTTCACCAAAGCAACCTAAATTTCTTTTATTGAAGGAGAATTTTGTGGATTTTTTCAGGGTTTTTTCAGGTTGCTAAGTGTGGTGAATAAATTTTTACGTCTTCGACCAGCTCCTGCGGAGTCCATAGAAGACGTGGGACTTCTCCTGACCTTAAAAAGCCTGTAAATAAAGGGCGCGAAGCAGGGAAGGGAAGGTGGGGGAGGGTGTGGATTTCACCTGACCCGTCCGATCTAAGTCGGTTTAGAAGCCTTGCGTCATCGAAAAATAGTGAAAATAACCTTGAAGCAACCATAAAATATCCTGAAAGAATCATCAAAAATGGAAGTCTCAAATTATTTAAATAAATAAAACGTAAACTTTTTGAATTTTGGTTGACTCTTCAATCAATCCGTTCATATGCTCTACGTGGTGGATCGATCAGGCACATGTGGCAGGAAAAATTCCCAAGGTTATTTAGATGAGTCATTAAACTCACCGTTATTCGCTGAGTTCTAAATTTTTAAAATTCTTCGGAGGAAATTTATCATGGCGTTTGATTTCAAGAAAGTTGCACGTAAGACGCTGGTCGCGTCTGTTGTTGCTGGTTCCGTGCTGGTAGCTGTTCCGGCCGTAGCAGCTCCCACCGCCTCAGCTAACGAAGTTGGCTGCACTGATCCTTACTTCGTCGAGCTGTACTGGCACACCTCTTCTGGCATCCATGGCAACTCCTGCTACGCCAACAAGAGCTATAACCCGACCAACGATGTGTGGGCTGATCGTATTGACACCGGCAACAACGATGTCAACTACTACGACGTCAACGGCGCCGTAGTCTACATTCCGCGCCTCACCACTCGCACCTGGCCCAGCGGGCAGCCGCATATCCGTGGCATCGAGATCCTCTAATTCAGCCTTCCTGAAGGGCAATTCGATCTGAGTCCACGGGCATCCGCTAAATACTGTTGTTGATTGCGGTATTCAGTATGAGGGCCCGCTGACCGCAGATCATTCGAGGTGGTCCTGAGGAGCTTCTGCTCCTCAGGACCACCTTTTTAATGGTCACGAGGGGAAATCTCAATGCCCTGCGGTGAGCAATGAGCCTGCTTTAGCCCTCGAATGCCGGGCCGGTGCAGACGCTGGCCGCTCGGTCGCGGCCCGATCGTTCCACGCGCGCTGATTCACTTGCGAGACGACGCGGACGGTCTGAGGATAAGCCGTCTGGGGATGAACTGCCTGAGGACGAATCGGCTGATTCGGGCCTGGCTGGACGGCGGTTATCTGCGCAACAGTTGTCCGGGCTATGGTTGCTCGCGCCGATTCAAGCTGCTCATCCGTCATCTGTTCAACGGCCCGGCGATTCAGCCGACGGGTTCCCAGAGCCCAGGCCGCCGTCCCTAGCAAGGGGAGCATAATGACAAGTACAGACCAGAGCAGCGCGGGCAGTCCGGCGATCTTCTTGCTCTGATACTGCGAGAGCACGCCTGCCATACCGATCAGAGTGACGATGAGGGCCGCCAGAGCGAGGCCGATCAGGGCGACTAAGCCGACCCCTGCGATGCCCCCGAGGTTAGCGAGCTTTGCGAGTGAATCGGCGGTATTAGCTGCCTGTAACATGATCGGCCTTTCGAAGAGTGAATGTCTTAGTTCCACTCTCTCGTTTCTGCCGCTCAGCCGCCTCAGCGTGGAGAATGAATCTTGGGTTGAGGCACTCAGACTCAGGTATGAGATCAGTTGGCGAGCAATTGCCGCAGCATTTGAGTCCGCTGCCTGGCTGACTGTCCTGGCAAATAAGCTTCAGTGACCGCCAAGGCTATCGATGGCAAGGCCAGTGGGTCTTGATAATACATATACATGGTGCGGTGAACCGGCTGGAACCTCGCCTTGAACGCCGCCAGAGATCGGAAACCGTAGAAGGGTTCAAGCGCGGCGGCGAGAAAGGCCAATAGCCTCGACATGGCGTCCTCCGTACGTTCCTTGTCTTCAGCGAAAGCACCGGCGAGCGGAGTGCCGGAGAGCGAGATTTCATCCACCTGCTTCTGGAAGTGCTTCACCGCGGAAGCGATCATGTACTCCATGACGCCATTGAAGGAGTCTGGATGGCGGCGCATGAAATCGAGGGTCCAGGAGACGATCTGCTGGTCTCGGTAGACCGGAAGCCAGCTGGTCACCGCCAAAACCGCGCCGACGTCGTCCACCGCCACACAGCAAAGCACCGAATCGTCTTTGATCTCGTCCAATCCGCCCAGCGTGAACCCGAGTTGCGGCAGCGCTTTTTCAGCCACCCATTCCTCGCTCAGCTGGGCTATCTGACGGCGGATCGCGGGAGTGAATGAACCATAACTGCCCCAGATATCCCGTACCTCGAGTTTTCGTGCCTTATTCAGAGCGGTACGGACGTTTTGCCACTCCTTGCCGCGAAAGTTCTGCGAGGCGATCTCCAGGAGTGTTTCCTCGGCGACTTCGAGCGGCCGGAATCCCAGTTCTGCAATACCCGGGCCTAATTCGGCCGGAGCCGAATAGAAACAGGGGATCAGGCCTAATTCGACGCTCTGCGCGGCGAATCCCTTGGCCGCTGCGGCGTACCAGCCCGGCTCACCAAAAGGCCCTGCCACCGTCAGGGCGACTCCGTGGTGCACCTGGTAGGCAATGCCGGCTTGCTGATCGGGGGTGAACCAATAGTGATTGCCCTGCCATAGCGCCATATGAGACAGCGAACCGCCACCCCTCCGGATCAACTGAGACGCTTTTTTGAGATCTTCGTTTCGGTCGGCGCTCTGACCGCTGAAACGCCAATAATCGCGTACCAGTAAATAGAGCAAAACGAGCCAGATGGCGGAAGCCCCGAAAGTGTAGAGCAGAGTGCAGATCAGCCCCTGCGGGAGGTTGTTATCGAAAGGCCCCGGAAAGGGGATCAGCAGATGCGGCAACTGGGCCAGCAGACTGCTGGGCACATCGGTGTCCAGATTGTCCTCCGCGAACCACGCAACGACGTAGACCACCACGAGAGTAGTGGAAAGCGCTAGTGCGATTTTCGCCAATTGGCGTACGCTTTGCGCGCTGGAGGGAGCTTGGAAGGCATGCCGGTTCAGCAGCAGGGCCAAGATGAGCAGCAGTGGTGTCAACACCATCGGGGCCAGATACACCGCGAGGAAACTGTAGAGATCCGTGTTGTAGTCGCTGACTGGATCAACCAGATAGAGCATCGTTGTCAGCAAGGACAGTGCGGCCAGATATCCCTGGATCCCGATGGTGATCCAGAAGGGTAGCCGGCGCCCCCGCCGCAGGCCCTCAGCGCAGATCAGGGAGAGCAGGACCGGGATGACGGTCAGCAGCGCAGCGCCTGGGCTGCTCGCTCCGACGATGGATTGCAAGGTCTCGCAGGTCGCCTGTCCGTTGCAGGCTGAACTGACTTCGTCGCCGTCAAACCTGGGCTGTAAGGTCAGCTCATTCATCAGGGAAAGCGGGCCGGCTGAGAAGTTAGCGGTGAACTGAGCGATCAATGGGCCGACGGCGAAGACGGCGACCGCCGTCGCCAGCAGCACTCGGGTTTCACTCGGGCTCGAATGACGTGGGTGCAGATCCGCACGTTTTCGGAACAGCACCGGACCGAGGGCTATTCCGATCAGGGTGCCGAAGAAGGCCAGAATGCTTTGCCCGACGCCAAGATAGAGCATGAACATAATGCTGACGGCGAGCAGGAAGAGCCGGATCCTTCGCCGTGAGAGCGCGTCCAGCGTGGCCGTCGTCATACCCACCGCAGCGCAGAGTCCCGCATAGCAGCCGACCTGATAGCTGCCCCCGAAATAACCGAGCCATTCGGTCTCGTTTGAGACGCCCCAAGCCAAGGCCAGGTTGAGCAGTAGGGAACTGAGTGCAGCGCCGAGCAGGAAAGCGACAATGCTGCGCCAGATGCCGGCGAAGCGGCAAGCGAAGGCGAAACCGGCAAACAGCAGAACACTGCTTAATATGTAGTCAGCTAAACCGGTGGCGAAAAAGCTTGAGGTGATCAAGGTCCAGGGTTGACCGCCCTCCGTGCTGAAATCCAGAGCATAACGTTGAAGAACCGGGATCGAGGGTCCGTCAAGGAGCGAATTGGTCAGAATTCCGGCCATCCAGAAGATGGCCAGATAGACCGCGGGGAAGCCCAAGCTTCGAAGGCTCAACCAGCGAGGCCGCAGTGCTGCACTGGCCGAAATAGTCACCTCTCCATGGTATTGCTTTTGCTGCGGATTGCCCGGTGGCAGAGCCCGCGGATCAAGCTCCCGTTGCCAAATGGTAATTTTGAGGGGTAGACCCGTTCTACAGGAATATCACAGCCATGGAGGCAAGACCGATGAGCAGTCCGCAATCCCAAACTTCCAGCCAACCCAGCGAGGATTCTCTGCTGGGCAATGCTCGGGCGTTTTTGAGCTTAGTGCCGCGGCAGATCAACGACGAGATCTCTCTCGCCAAGCAGGAATTGAAGACCAAAGGTGTCAAAGTCGGCGTTGCCGCCGCGATGTTCGTCACAGCGCTGTTGATCCTCAGCCTGTTGGTGACCGCCTTGGTAGTCGCCGCGATCATGGGACTGGCGACAGTGATGCCGGCCTGGCTGGCGGCCTTGATCGTCGCCGCTTTCTTCTTGGTGCTGATCGGTATTGCCGTGTTCCTTGGATTGCGAATCTTCAAGAAGGCGCTTCCGCTGGTTCCCGAGGATGCCATCCGAGGATTGAAACACGATCTGGGAATCCTGCGTGAGGGCAATGGCTTCGACCCGCAGACTCTGGTCAAGCCGGAGTTGAGCAAGGAAGAGAAGGAAGCTCTCAAAGCGGAGAAACTCGCCAAGGCCGAGGAAGCCAAGGCTGAGCGTGAAGCCAAGCAAGCCGAAGCCGATCCGGTGCCGAGCGAAGCCGAGTTGCGAGAGCGCCTCACCCTGCGCCGCCAGCATCTGCTGGGTTTGCGGGAGAGCTTATTGGAGCGGATGGACGTTAAGAAGCAGACCCAGCGCCTGCTGGATGATCCAAATTCTGCGATCGGTCAGGCACGAAGAAATTGGCTTCCCTGGAGTGTCGCCGCCGTGTCCGCCACAACTTTCTTCGTTCTGCTGAGAAGGTTGTTCAGGAAGTAATCGCTGTTCGCGGGGCTCAGGCACAGCTAATACATGAAAACACTAGGACAGGAATTGGAGGGGCGTGCATGAGGCTGATCGGCGCTGGATCTCGCCCCGGAGAGCCGATCGTTGATCATGATCGTATCTTCACCGTTCCCAATCTGCTCACTGTGGTCAGGTTTTTGGGCGTTCCGCTCTTCATGTGGCTGGTGCTCGGCAAACAGGAATACGGTTGGGGTGTGCTGGTGCTCGCCATCATGGGAAGCACCGACTGGGTGGACGGATACATCGCCCGGCGATTCAACCAGACTTCCCGGCTGGGGCGCATCCTCGACCCGGTAGCGGACCGAATCGCACTCATCACGGTGGCTATCACCCTGGTGCTAGCGGGGGTCGCCCCGTGGTGGCTGCTCGCGACCATTATCATCCCTGATGCGGTGCTCTTCACGGTCTCGCTGATCTTCTTCCGCTGGCATCCGGACCTACCGGTCAGTGTGATCGGTAAATTGCGCACAGCGGCGCTTTTGATCGGAACCCCGATGCTGCTGATGGCCCGAGCCCTCGGCGGCGAACCGAACGCGCTGACCGTCATCGCCTGGATCGCATTGAGTCTGGGAATCATCGGGCACCTGATCGCTGCCTACAACTACTTCTGGGCCATCGTTCGTAAGCACCACGAGTTGCACGATCCGATCCAGTCGGACTCCTCGGACGGCTACTGATGGTCTGGTTGGCCGTGGCCTGCGCTATAGCTGGCGCCTTCTTCTTGGCTTTTGGAGCTCAGCGGCAAGGCAGCGCCGTGCAGGCTAATACAGGTGGTCTGGCTTTGGGCGGCAATGGCTTCCTCCGGCTGTTGGGGAACCCTCGCTGGGTCTTCGGCCTCTTGCTGCTAGGCGGGGGAATGCTGCTCAACGTGGTGGCGCTCAGCTTGGGCTCGCTGACCGTGATTCAGCCGATCGGCGCGATCGCTCTGGTGATCACCACGATCGTCAACTCCAAAGACCAAGGTCTCAGGATCAATCGTGCCACCATAGTGGCGATCACCATCTGTGTCACTGGAAGCGCTGTCTTTGTCCTCTTGGCGGTGAACGTGGTGCGGGAGAACACCCACGTCACCCTGGAGGAAGAGCTCACGATCGTGATGCTCCTGGTGATCGTGGTGGGCGTGCTAGGCGGTTCCGCGCTGCTCGGACGACGTCGGCTCAAGGCCTTTTTTTATATCATCGGGGCCGGGGTGCTCTTCGGATTCGTGGCGGTGCTGACCCGGATCATCTCCAAGCAGCTCTTCGATCCGAATGGATTGTTCCTGCTCAATGTGCAGTGGTACTCCATCATCGCCATCGCGGTGGCTGGTGGCCTCGGCTCGTGGTTTGTGCAGAGCGCGTATTCCTCCGGGCCACCCGACTTGGTGATCGCCGGGCTGACCGTGATCGATCCGATTATCGGCATCGCCATCGGCATCACGATCTTGAAGGAATTGCAGCCGAATGTACCCGCCGTGATCGCGATTGCCATGGTGGTGGCTGCTTTGCTTGCTATCGTTGGAGTCATTGTGCTTTCGCGGCATCACCCCGATGTGGTGAAACGAAAGCGAGATGCCAGGGATGCGGCCAAGCGGGCGCAGCGCAAATAAGCTGCCTCATCAGGAACGCCGCAAGGCAGTGATTTCAGGAGCGATACGTGAGTTCGACAGCCAAGCAGACTTCAGAGCACAATAAACAGCCCGGTGACCTGCCGGAGAACAAATTGGTGGTGCTGATCGCCGCCGATACCTATCCGCCGGATGTCAACGGAGCCGCACAATTCTGCTACCGGCTGGCTAAAGGGATGGGCGCGCGCGGTCATGAAATGCATGTGCTGGCCGCTCGCAATAACAGCGGTCCGAGCTTCACCGAGATCCGCCCCGAGGCACAGGTGCACCGGCTGCGCTCGCACTCGATCTTCACTCACCCCACCTACCGGCTCTGCTACCCCTGGGAGATCAAACGCGAAATCGCGCTGCTCTTCGATCGGGTGAAGCCCGACGTCGTGCACATCCAGTGCCATTACATGATCGGCAAGGCGACCATTGAGGAGGCGGTGCGTCGGGGGATCCGGGTGATTGCCACCAATCACTTCATGCCGGAGAACCTCAACCCCTTCCTGCCTTTCCCCGAGTGGTTCCTGAAGATCGTGGCGAAGAACTCCTGGCGAGACATGGGCAAGATCATGGGCAAAGCCGCCGTGGTGACCACTCCGACGCCTCTCGCTGCGAAGGCCATGCACGATCATGCTTTTCTGCGCAAAGTCCTGCCGGTCTCCAACGGTATTGACGCTGCAGCTTACGAGCCGAAGGCGGGGGAGGAGATCGTTTCCCTGGGCGGACCCTCGGTGCTCTTTGCCGGACGACTCGCTGAGGAGAAGCACGTCGATGTGCTGATCGACGCGATGGCAAAACTGCCGGCCGAACTGAACGCTCATCTGGAGATCGTGGGTGGCGGAGAGGTGCGCCCCGCTCTGGAAGCCCAGGTCGCCCGATTGGGAATTGGTGACCAGGTGCACTTCCTGGGGCTCGCTCCGGACGAGGAACTCCGACAGGCTTATCTACGAGCCTCTGTTTTCGTCCAGCCGGGCACAGCTGAGCTGCAATCATTGGTCTCCCTGGAAGCGGCCAGCGCCTCCACCCCCTTGGTCTTGGCCAATGCGATGGCTCTGCCTCACCTGATCGACGGCGAGAAAAACGGCTTCCTCTTTGAGCCGGGGAACAGCGCTGATCTTGCCGAGAAAATCAACCGGGTCCTCTCCCTTCCGGCGGAAGAGTTGAAAGTCATGGGAGCGGCCAGCAGGGCACTTGCCGAGCGGCACAGCATGGCTTCAACTCTGCAGACCTTTGAAGACCTCTACTACGGGGCGAGCTATGAGGACAAGATCGTCTGAGCTGAGCTGAGCTGAGCTGAGCTGAGCGCCTCAGCATCAGGCTTCAGAGTCAGCCGATTGTTCGCCAGCTCTTGTCGACAATGGCGGTGACCAGGTAGGCGATGGCGGAGCCGATCATAGCCAACAGGGCAAAGAGGGAGATCACAGCCGATACGCCGTTCAAGTGCTCGCCCGCCAGTGCGGTGAGCGCCGAGCGGCTGCTGTTGGGTGTGTCTCCGAAGTCCACCAGGGTGAAGCCGTAGATCAGGCTGCTCAAGGTCAGGCTGATCAGACTGTTTCTGTTGCCTTTCGGCAGTTCTCGCCGACCGGCTCGAAAAGTGCGTATCGTCACGGTCATCACGGCGGCCCCTTGGACGAGCAGCAGTGCCGGAGCAATCAGTATCAGGGTGATCAGCATGTACCAACCGTAGGAACCGAACAGGCCTCGGCCAATGGCAACCCAGAGCGGCAAAAACAGGGCCAGCGGAAATGAAGCTACGAACCAGAATGCTTCGAAAAGCGTTGGCCTGCTGCTGTGAAGCGCAAGAGGAGTTCCCATAAATCTATTTTATGGAATAACTATCTTCCTGGCTAGCACATGAAAAAATTCCACTAAGCTGGATAAGTTGAACTTCTCGGGTGCGCATTGCTGGCGTGCCCGCTAGGTTCTGCTGGGGGCTGTAGCTCAGCTGGTTAGAGCAGAGGACTCATAATCCTTTGGTCCAGGGTTCAAGTCCCTGCAGCCCTACCGATAGCGCTTTCGATGCAGGAGTTATCTGCGGCTTCCGCGGTTTCCGCTGCCGGTTTCGGGTGATCCGGGACGGGCTGGCACGAGGCCAGATGATCCTTCGCGGTCACACCGAATGGCATGGTGCCACCTACTCGGGTTAGCAGCCACCGATGCGGATGTTCGGCGACTGCTAACCCTGGGTGTGATCAGGTAACCCTGGGTGCGATCAGGCGTTTGGCTGATCCAGCGTTGTTCACGACCTCTTGGGCTGTGTTCAGGCTCCGAGGGCCCAGAACGGAACGCACTTGGGTTTCGCTGCATGGTCGGGATCTAAGTGGTATTTGATCAGACTCGCGACATTGGGGTCCACCGCCTGGCTTATATGGCCGCTGAAATCCGCGGCGCACAGATCTTGCAGGGTGATGTTCTCGACATTCGGGGCTTGCAGGAAGCCGCTTGTGTAAGGAGAAACCACGAGATCGTATTTGCTCGCGATATTGACGTAGTGGGGGCCTGGGACGGCGGCTCCTCCATCGTTGAGCTTCTTCAGGAACTCAGATCCGGGGAGGTACTGCGAGCATGCTGGGCAGCCTACTTGATTGAGCAAGGGTTGAAGGCCTAGCCCTTTGGCCAGCGTTGCGAGGCCCTGCAGGGTGGTGCCGGCGTAGTTTGCTCCAAAACCGACGAACCGATCAACTTTTTTATCGCCGCCTAAGAACTTCATGTAGTAAGCGGGCACCGTGGTGCCTTCTGAATGACCCACGACATTAACCTTGGTGGCGCCGGTGCTCTTCAGCACTTGATCCACAAAGCTCGAAAAAGTGGCCGCGCTCTGATCCATCGGACCGAGACCCGCGACTGCGGTGCCCAGTGCCGTTGCCCCATAGGTAGTGGAGTAAACACAGTAACCCGCCGCAACCAAGGTCGGTGCAAGAGTGAGGAAATTATCCACTCCGTTAGCACCCATTCCGTGAGCCAGCACGACCGGTTCCGGATGCTTAGCTGAGGGCTTGCACGCCCAGTCGTTCCAGCCGGAACTGGGAGCGGCTGGCAGTGAGGCTGCCGCAGCCATCGACATGTTCGAGATGGTTAGCCCTAGTAGAACTGATAGCAGGACGCCGGTAGCGCGATAAAAACGATTCATTTGAGCTCTCCCCGTTGAGAACGAAAAATCTAGTTCGCTTAGAACACACCATTTTGCTCATTAAGACAAGTAGAATTTTCCGTTGCTCATGCAGCGACGTGAGATCTCGCCGATTGACTCGTGTTGGGCTCTTGCCGTGAGGTATGCCATGGGAGGAAGGGCCGGGGTCGATTGGTTTGGCTCAAGTGCTGTTGAATGCTGTTGGGCCGGATCGTCGGATAGTCGTAGGATGCAGCCGGGGGAGTGCAACGACGACTTTGGGTTCACTGCGCAGAGAGAACTTCCGAGCAGCGAGAATCTCTGGGCGGGGAGAATCTCTGGGCAGCGAGAATTCGAGGAAGTCCAGAGAGCGACGATGCTGATCGGTGCTTTACGCTTCATTGAATCTGAGATATGTTACCTATGAGTAACCTACTTTCGTGACGAAGGATTGCTATGTCCAAGAATGCCGTTGATATCAACAACCTGCCGTATGCTGACGGTGATTTCTACTCCTTCGAGCAGTTGCTGAATGATGCTGAACGGGAACGGTTGCAGCAGGTCCGGGATTTTCTGGGCAAAGAGGTCAAACCGATCGCCGTTGATTATTGGAACCGCGCTGAGTTCCCGATGGATCTGATTCCTAAGATCGCTGAGCTTGACGTGATGAGCCCGGTGCGCAGGCAGGGGTACAGCAATCTCTTCGCCGGTCTGATGCACGCCGAATTCACTCGCGCGGATACCTCGGTAGCCACTTTTATGGGCGTTCACGATGGTCTTTTCACTGGTTCGATCGAGGCGCTCGCCTCTGAGGAGCAGAAGGCGGAGTGGCTTCCGGATATCTATGCCATGAAGAAGATCGGTGCCTTTGGCCTCACTGAACCGCTCGGTGGCTCCGATGTGGCCGGCGGAACCCGGACTACGGCTCGCCGGGAGGGCGATCGCTGGATCCTCAATGGTGCGAAGCGCTGGATCGGCAATGCCACTTTCTCTGACTGGGTGGTCATTTACGCTCGCGATGAAGCCGATAACCAGGTCAAAGCCTTCCTGGTGGATACCACTACACCGGGTTACTCCGCGACCAAGATCGAGAACAAGATCTCCCTGCGGAGCGTGCAGAACGCTGATATCACTCTGCAGAACGTCGTGGTTCCGGATGATTTCAAGCTCGCCAATGGCAACTCCTTCCGGGACACCAATAAGGTACTCAAGGTGACCCGTCTCGCGGTGGCCTGGCAGGCTGTCGGCCAGCAGCTCGCTACTTTCGATGTGGCCCGACGCTACGCCGTTGAACGGATCCAGTTCGGCCGCCCACTGGCTTCCTTCCAATTGGTTCAGGACCAGTTGGTGCAGATCCTGGGCAATACCGTTGCCTCGATGTCGATGATGGTCAGATTGTCCCAGCTCGAAGATCAAGGCTTGGCCAAGGACGAGCAGTCAGCGCTGGCTAAGGCTTACACCACGGCGCGGATGCGTGAGTCTGTTGCGCTGGGGCGCAGCATCCTGGGTGGCAACGGAATCGTCACTGACTATGAGATGGCGAAGATCTTCTCCGATGCTGAGGCGATCTATTCCTATGAGGGCACCTACGAGATCAACTCGCTGGTCACCGCACGTGCCATCACCGGTATCTCCGCAATCGTTTAGTACTACGGCGGGGCCCCGCGCGGCGATCGAGCCAGACCCTGCTGCTTGAGCCCAATGGGCTCGTGGATGAGCTGCATCCACGAGCCCAGAGCTTCCGCGTCGGGGCGGTGCGAGTTCGGCAGGAGCCCTTCCGCTGATCGATGGACACCGTGCTCCTGGGGCTGGACTTGTGCTTGGTTCGGATAGTCGTTCAAAGCTCTGCCGGAGATCGGCAGCAAGACCGAGGGCCGCCGGTCACTCAGGAAGAGCAGGGGATTGAGGTACACCGCGTTCCTTCGAACACCCCAATGCAGGCAGCTTGCTGGACCGCAGTGGTTCGAGGCGGCGAGCCTGGCCACGGCTTGGCCTTGTTTCACCGCGGTGCCGGTGGACAATGCACTTTCAATCGCTTCGAAGCTGCTCTTGAGCCCCAAGCCGTGATCTATCGTCAGCACCTTTCGGTCCACCACCCAGCCAACGAAGCTGATCACGCCCTGACTCGGCGCGTATAGCTGTGCCCGAGGAGGAGCAGCCAGATCGACTCCGCGATGCCCGGCCAGCCAGGGCGCGGCAGGTTGATCGAAGCCACGGAGCACCGCTGGAGGAGGTCGCAAGGGCCAGCTCCAGGAGTGATTAGTGACCGTGGTTTGAGCTGATGTGGCAGCAGCCTGCGGCTCGATGAGCGCCGGATGAAGAACAGCTGAAAAAGCCAGCGGGACCGCAATGAGGATTCCGCTCAGCAAGCGGAGCAGTGCCGAGCGGAAAAGTTCCTGGAGAGCGGATGCGATGGGCATGAATCCAACTTTGCCCGGCTGGGATGCCATCCGCTGGTGAAGAAGATCGGATGTGAGGAGATGCTCGAAAACTCCTCACTGTGGAGGACTATTGCTTGAGGGCTCCGGCGTCTCCCTGAGTCCTCTGTCTCCACGGATCGCTGGACTCATGAGGTACACTTGTAAACGCAGTGCGCGTATGTGCGCTGACTACGCGTGTCCTTTTCCAAAAATCATCGTTAACGCGATGACTGGGTTGCGCCTCTTACGGTCCTTCGAAGCCGCTTTCCTCGAGAAAGCCGGTCAAGAAGGGGAAGAGGCTTCAGGGCACTAGGAATAACCGTAAAACTCAATCACAAAGGAGCGTCGGCATGCCCGTCGTAACCATGCGTCAACTGCTCGACAGTGGCGTACATTTCGGTCATCAGACCCGTCGTTGGAACCCGAAGATGAAGCGATTCATCCTCACCGAACGCAACGGCATCTACATCATTGACCTGCAGCAGTCGCTGTCCTACATCGACCGTGCTTTCGAGTTCGTCAAGGCCACTGTGGCTCACGGCGGCAGCGTGCTCTTCGTGGGCACCAAGAAGCAGGCCCAGGAAGCTATCGCTGAGCAGGCGACCCGCGTTGGCCAGCCCTACGTCAACCACCGCTGGTTGGGTGGCATGCTGACCAACTTCCAGACCGTTGCCAAGCGCATCCAGCGGATGAAGGAACTCGAAGAGATCAACTTCGAGGACGTCGCAGCCTCCGGCCACACCAAGAAGGAACTCTTGCTGCTCAAGCGCGAGCTCACCAAGCTGGAAGCCAACCTGGGCGGCATCCGCAATCTGACCAAGGTTCCTTCCGTGGTCTGGATCGTTGACACCAAGAAGGAGCACCTCGCGATCGACGAGGCCAAGAAGCTCAACCTCCCGGTTGTCGCTATCTTGGACACCAACTGCGATCCCGATGAAGTCGACTTCCCGATCCCCGGTAACGATGACGCGATCCGCTCCGTCAACCTGCTGACCCGGGTGATCGCCGACGCCGTTGCTGAGGGCTTGATCGCCCGCAACTCCAAGGCTGCCGGTTCCGAAGAGGGCGCCACTGCCGCTGAGCCGATGGCTGAGTGGGAACGTGAGCTCCTGGAAGGCCATGCCGCCGCGCAGAGTGAGTCGGAAGCCATCTCCGCTGAAGAGGCCGCTGAGGTTATCACCGGCACCGAAGCTGAGAAAGCCGCTGAAGCTTTCACCGAAGAGACCCCAGCAGTAGAAACTCCGGCAGAAACCCCCTCCGAAGACAAGTAGTAACTGCCGAACACTGCCGGGATACTGACCACGTCACGATGGGGTTGGTGTTCCGGCAGAGTTCTGAGACCTAGGGGTTCGGCCCCGCAGATACTTCACACGAAACTCATCCACACATAACTGAGGAGTTCATATGGCGAACTACACCGCCGCTGATATCAAAGCTCTCCGCGAGCGCACTGGCGCTGGCATGATGGACGTCAAGAAGGCCCTGGACGAGGCGAACGGCGACGCTGAGAAGGCGCTCGAACTGATTCGCATCAAGGGACTCAAGGGAGCTACCAAGCGCGAAGGCCGCTCCACCGCTGAAGGCCTGGTTGCCGCCACCGTTCAGGACGGCGTCGGCGTCATGGTCGAGGTCAACTGCGAGACTGACTTCGTTGCCAAGTCCGCTCCTTTTATCGACTTCTCCAATAAGGTGCTGGCGGCTGCCGTTGCTTCCGGTGCCGAGGACGTCGACAGCCTGCTGACCGCCCAGGTCGAGGGCAAGCCGCTTTCCGAGCTGGTCATCGAAGCCGGCGCTCTGCTGGGCGAGAAGGTCGCCATTCGCCGTTTGGCCCGGGTTGCCGGTGCCGTGGTGGATGCTTACCTGCACAAGACCTCCAAGGATCTTCCCGCGCAGGTTGGCGTGCTGTTCGCCGTTGAAGGCGAGGGCAGCGAAGTCACCGCCGCAGCCCACGATGTTGCGGTGCACATTGCCGCTTACACTCCGAACTACCTCAGCCGGGAAGAAGTTCCTGCTGAGCTGGTAGAGAGCGAACGCCGGATCGCTGACGAGACCGCTCGCGCCGAGGGTAAGCCCGAGGGCGCCCTGGCCAAGATCGTCGAAGGTCGTCTGACCGGTTTCTTCAAGGAGAACGTGCTGCTCGATCAGCCTTTCGCCAAGGACGCCAAGAAGAGCATCTCTCAGGTACTCGAGGAGGCCAAGGCCAAGCCGCTGGCTTTCGCCCGGTTCCGGGTCGGTTCCTAAGCTTTAGCCAAAATACCCTCGTTGCGATTCCAACATGCCGGAATTGCAACGAGGGTATTTTTGTGTGGAGTCCGCAAAGGACGTTCTGTAAGGCCGGGACCCCTGAGCCCATAGTGCATGTTGAACAAGCTCAGGGGTCTCGGTTTTAGAGCACCCTAGAGCGCGGCGGAAGGGATTGCCTTGCTCTGGGGGATCGGGGAAGCGGAATCGGTGAGACCTCGCCGATCCGCTGCTGTGTGCTTGCTCGCGCGCTGGGCGATGATGTGCACTTCTGCTACGACCCGGGCTGCGTCCCGGTCGAATGGCATTGCACCGTGAGCGCTAAGTCGGCGAGCGTTATGCCGGGCGGCGCTGCGTTCCGAGTAGCTCCGGAGCCAGCGCTTGAAAGTTTTCATGAATTAATCGTGGATCGCCCAATTCATTAGCACAAGCGAATATTTCTTTATAACCATGAAGGAATGCTAAAGATTGGTGCTATTCTCGGATCATGCTCGATCCACATCGCCTGAGAATTTTCCGCTCTGTGATAGCCCACGGATCGATTCAGGCGGCGGCACATCAACTCGGTTACACGCCCTCAGCCGTCAGTCAGCAAGTTGCGCTTTTACAGCGGGAGACCGGGCTGACCTTGTTTGAGCGTTCTGGCCGCGGCATTGTGCCCACCTCGCACGGCAAGGCGTTGGCTGCAGAGAGCGATGAGGTGATTGCCAGCCTGAGCCGACTGGCCGGAGTGGTGGCCGACCTGCGTAATGGCGTCAGCAGCAAGCTTACGGTGGGACATTTCTCCTCGGTGGGCACCTCTTGGATGCCGGGAATCGCGCGGCGGCTGATGGATGAATTCCCGGAGCTTCGCCTCGAGCTGATGCTCAATGAGGGGCCGGAAGGGCCGGAGAGTAAGCGGCACGCGGAAAAACCCGATATCGACTTGGTGGTCTATTCCGAACACTTCGAGAGCGTTCCAGCGAATGGTTACATCCTGCAGCACCTGGCGAACGATCCTTATGTCGCGGTGCTGCACCGCGAGCATCCGCTCGCGCACCGAGCCTGGATCGAACTGAGCGAACTGCGGGATGAGGATTGGGTTGACAATGATTTTTCCAATGGGCTGTGCACTCGTATTGTGATGCGGGCCTGCAGTGCCGCCGGTTTCCGCCCCCGTTATGTGGCTCAAGCCCAGGATCATTACACCGCGATCGCCTTCGTGGCTAGCGGTGTCGGGGTGACGGTTGTGCCGCGGCTGGCCGCCGTTGCGCTGTCCGACTCGGTTCGGGTGGTGCGGCTGAGCAATCCCGAGCCGGTGCGGGGAATCTCTGTGCTGATTAAGGAATCCCTCGAGCAGACGCCGGTCGTCCGGCGAACCCTCGAATTGCTGGCGGAGTGCGCCGGGCAGCTCCAGCCGGTGGTTCAGGCGCCCGCTGCGGATTAGCATCTGGCTAACTGATCGGCTTCACTCAGCCCGCTCATCAGCCTTCTCGGCTGTGCTCGGCCGGCTGATCCGTGGTTCGCCCGGTGGCGCCCGGACACGGTAACCTAAATAGGCCGCATAAGCGTGAGAGCAAACTTAGCCCCCAGGGAAGGCACCATGGAGAGCAGCAAAGAACCGTTGAACATCCCAGCCAAAACCAAACGACGGGTGCTTCTGAAGCTCTCAGGTGAGGTATTCGGCGGAGGCAAATTAGGGGTTGACCCGGCGACGGTGCGCGGCATCGCCCAGCAGATCGCTGAAACCGTCGGCGAGGTCGAAGTGGCCGTGGTGGTGGGCGGAGGTAACTTCTTCCGGGGTGCTGAGCTCTCCCAGTCCGGGATGGACCGCTCACGGGCAGACTACATGGGCATGTTGGGCACCGTGATGAACTGCCTGGCGCTACAGGATTTCCTGGAACAAGCCGGAGTGGAAACCAGGGTGCAGAGCGCGATCACTATGGGGCAGGTAGCAGAGGCCTATATTCCGCGCCGTGCCATCCGGCACCTGGAAAAGGGCAGAGTGGTGATTTTCGGTGCAGGTGCCGGTCTGCCCTACTTCTCCACCGATACCGTGGCGGCTCAGCGGGCTCTCGAAGTACACGCGGACATCGTGCTGATGGCGAAGAATGGCGTGGACGGCGTCTACACCGCGGATCCGCGGAAAGATCCCGACGCCGTCAAACTCGACCGGCTCACCTATAACGAAGCCTTGCAGCGTGACATCCGAGTTCTTGACCAAACCGCTTTCAGCCTGTGCAAAGACAATAACCTTTCGATGCTGGTTTTCGGTATGGAGGGCGAAGGCAATGTCACCAAGGCCATCAAGGGCGAAGACCTGGGAACCCTCGTCACGCCGTAGTATGAATGTGAGCAGCTTTACTACCAAAGGAAACAGGGAAACAAGTGATTGAAGAAACCCTACTCGAAGCCGAAGAGAAGATGGATAAGGCCGTCGAGGTGGCCAAAGAGGACTTCAGCTCAGTGCGCACCGGTCGTGCGAACCCGAGCCTTTTCTCCAAAGTGATGGTTGACTACTACGGCACTCCCACCCCTTTGCAGCAGCTTGCCTCCTTCTCCGTACCGGAGGCGCGAACCTTGCTGATCAGCCCCTACGATCGCAGTGCCCTGGCGGATATTGAGAAAGCGCTGAGCAACTCTGAGGTGGGTGCGAACCCCTCGAACGACGGCAATGTGATCCGCGTGGTGATTCCCGAACTGACCGAGGAACGCCGTCGTGACTATGTGAAGATCGTGCGCAGCAAGGGCGAGGACGCCAAGGTCTCGATCCGGAACATCCGGCGCAAGGCCAAGGAAACCTTAGACAAGATCGTCAAGGACGGCGACGCCGGTGAGGATGAAGGCTCGCGCGCGGAAAAAGAGCTAGATTCGCTGACCAAGTCGCACACCGACAATATTGACGAATTGCTCAAGCGCAAAGAAGCCGAACTGCTCGAGGTCTAATGAGCCAGACGCCCGAGCCTCCGCCGCTACCCAGCCGAAGGGTTTTGCGTGCTGCTGAACGTGAGGCTGAGAAAAAGGCGGCAAAGGGCGCAGCGCACCGAGCGGCCAGCCAGGGCAGTGGTAAGCCCACTACCCTGGAGGGTCGACGAGCGCCTCTGACCGGAGTTATCCCTGCGGTACCCGCGGTCCACGGCAGGGAGATCCCCGCTATTCCTCGGGCCACCGCGCCTTTGGCCGAGATTCCGAAGGCGGCCTTTGCGGCCGCTCCGATCGCGGAGCCCACGGTAGCGCTGCCTCCTCAGCATGCAGAGTCAGCGCTGAGTACCGAGACTTCGGACGACGCCGAGCAAACGGCTAAACCTTCCCGGGCGGGACGAAACCTGCCCGCCGCGATAGGCGTCGGCCTGCCCTTGTTGGTGATCGTCTTGGGCGGTCTGCTGTTCTACCCGCCAGCTTTTCTGGCCATGGTGATTCTCGCCTCCGCGCTCGGTGTGTGGGAGATCAGCAGGGCTCTGCTGCAGCGCGGGGTAGAGGTGCCGATTGCGCCGATCATGGTGGGTGTGCTGGCGATGCCGGTGGCGGCCTACTATGCGGGAGCGGAAGGCCTGCTCTTCGCTCTGATCAGCTCGGCACTGGCCGTCCTGCTTTGGCGAACCCTGGACTCCGCCAAGGGAGCCGGGCCAAGCATTTTCGCCGGTGTCTTCGTGCTGGTTTGGGTGCCTTTTCTGATCAGTTTCTCGGTGCTGATCCTTCGAGAGCCGAACAACCTCGCCAGCGTCCTGGAATTCCGCAGCTGGCCAGCGGGGGAGGGGGCACTGCGAGTCTCCACCATGCTGCTGCTCGCGGTGGCCAGCGACACCTTCGGCTACCTTGTCGGGGCGCTTCTCGGAAAGCATCCGATGGCCCCGAAGATCAGTCCTAAAAAGTCCTGGGAGGGCTTCGCCGGATCGGTCGTGGGAGCTTTGATCATCGGTGTGCTGGCCTCAATCTTCCTGCTCGGCGAACCTTTCTGGTTCGGACTGATCCTGGCCGTGGCGATAGTGATCGCCGGGACGGCCGGAGACCTCGCCGAGTCGATGGTGAAGCGTGAACTGGGGGTCAAGGACATGTCCAGCATTCTGCCCGGGCACGGCGGGCTGATGGACAGGCTCGACTCGATTATCTTTGCCGCCCCGATGGCCTTCTTGATTTACGGCCTGCTTGAACTGTTCTGACCAGCCGACTGGATAGGATAGAGATGTGGTAGAGACAACACAAGAGAAGACCTTGGCTTCCCCTTTCGGGCGAGTCGACCGCAAGAGCTATGGCTACAACACCAAGCAGGTCGATCAGTTCCTGGCTAAGGCACGCGCCATCTACACCTCGGCGGAGCAGGGGCAGAAGGCGCTGACGAGCCGCGATGTGCGCGAGATGACCTTCGATGCGGTGCGTGGTGGTTATGAACCCCAGGCGGTGGATGCCGCGCTCGATCGGCTCGAGGATGTTTTCGCCCAACAGGAACGCGATGCGCTGATCGCCAGCAAAGGCGAAGATGCCTGGCTGGCTCAGATCGGCAGGCTCTCCGGAGTGCTGCGGGCTCGATTGCACCGGCCCGACGGCCAGAGATTCCGCAGGCCCCGACGCAATGGCCGCTCCTACAAAACCACCGATGTGGACGCTCTCTGCCACCAACTGCTCGAGTACTTCGAGCAGGACAAACCGCTCAGCGTCGATGTGGTGCGCCGTGCGGTCTTCGGTCCCGCACGGGGCAAGGACGGTTACGAGGAACAGCAGGTCGATGCTTTCCTCGACCGAGTCATCGAGCTGATGGCAGCCATCGACTGAGCCCCTTGCTCGCTCACTTTTCTCCCTATCTCAGCGCGGCTTACGGTTCAGCGGGTTCCGGGCTGCACTAAGCTGCCAAGTGACAGGCGTCACACTCAGGTAGTTGCCCCGTGCGGGATGTCAAAGGAGACATGATGAGTCAAGCTGCTCAGCCAACCGATCGATCGCCGGATTCCTCCGCTGATTTCGTCGCGATCCAGCGGGACCCACGTTTTCAGAAGCTGCGACGTCGGCATCGCAGTTTTGTTTTCCCACTCGCGATCATTTTCCTGCTCTGGTACTTCCTCTACGTGCTGCTGGCCGATTACGCGCACGACTTCATGTCGATCAAGGTGGCGGGCTCGATCAACCTGGGCCTGATCTTCGGCCTCTTGCAGTTCGTCACGACCTTCGGCATCACCACTTGGTATGTGATGTATTCGAATCGGAAGCTGGACCCTCTCGCCGTCGAGATCCGTGAGGAGATCGAAGGTCAGAGCGCTGAGGGCTCCGATCTCGAAGGAGCCCGCTGATGATCGCCTCCATGCAGAGCAACTCGTGGATCAATATCCTGATCTTCGCGCTTTTCGTCGCGATCACCTTGATCATCGTGTTCCGAGCTAGCCGAAACAATAAAACAGCTGCCGACTACTATGCTGCTGGCCGCTCCTTCACCGGTTCACAGAACGGCACCGCGATCGCCGGTGATTACCTTTCCGCGGCCTCCTTCCTGGGCATCACCGGGGCCATTGCGGTCAATGGTTATGACGGTTTTCTCTACTCCATCGGTTTCCTAGTGGCCTGGCTCGTCGCGTTGCTACTGGTAGCCGAGCTATTGCGCAACACCGGTAAATTCACGATGGCCGATGTGCTGTCTTTTCGGCTAAGGCAACGTCCGGTGCGGATCGCGGCCGCGATTTCCACCCTGGTGGTCTGTTTCTTCTACTTATTAGCCCAGATGAACGGCGCCGGGGCGCTGGTTTCCCTGCTGCTGGGCATCGGCGATAAAACCGGGCAGGCCTTGGTGATCACCGTGGTTGGCGCTCTGATGATCGTCTATGTGCTGATCGGTGGCATGAAGGGCACCACCTGGGTGCAGATCATTAAGGCAGCTCTGCTGATCGCGGGTGCGGCCGTGATGACCGTCTGGGTGCTCTCGCTACACGGTTTCAACCTCTCCGGCCTCATGGATGCCGCGGTGGCCAAAGCCGGCGCCGGAGGCGAAGCGCTACTCAACCCGGGTAAGCAATACGGGGCGACCGGAACCAGCAAGCTCGACTTCGTCTCACTCGGGCTAGCACTGGTCCTCGGGACGGCAGCCCTGCCTCACGTGCTGATGCGCTTCTACACTGTGCCGACCGCCAAAGAAGCTCGTAAATCGGTGGTCTGGTCGATCTGGTTGATCGGTATCTTCTACCTTTTCACCCTGGTACTCGGCTATGGGGCTGCCGCACTGATCGGTCCGAAGGACATTGCCGCGGCTCCCGGTGGGGTGAACTCCGCGGCGCCTTTGCTGGCTTTCGCGCTCGGCGGTCCGGTCTTGCTCGGTTTCATCGCGGCAGTGGCCTTTGCCACCATTCTCGCCGTGGTCGCCGGTTTGACGATCACAGCGGCGGCTTCTTTCTCACATGACATCTATTCCTCGGTGCTCAAAAAGGGCAAGCCAGAGCCCGGTAGTGAAGTCAAGGTAGCTCGCCTCACTGTAGTGGTGATCGGCGTCGTGGCGATTATCGGCGGTATCGGAACGAATGGTCAGAACGTCGCCTTCCTGGTGGCGCTCGCCTTCGCGGTGGCGGCCAGTGCGAATCTGCCCACCATTCTCTACTCCCTGTTCTGGAAGCGATTCACCACGAGAGGCGCGCTCTGGAGCATCTACGGCGGGTTATTCGCCGCTATTGTGCTCATCGTCTTTTCACCCGTGGTTTCGGGAAATGCCAAAGCGATGTTCCCGGAGGCGAATTTCTCTTGGTTCCCGCTGTCCAATCCCGGGATCATCTCCATTCCGTTCGCCTTCTTCCTCGGCTGGCTCGGCACCATGACAGATCGCCGCAAGGAGGATTCGATGAAGCAGGCTGAAATGGAGGTCCGTTCGCTCACCGGTCTCGGGGCTGAGAAGGCAAGCCATCACTGATTCGGGTCCTCTTCACCGCCCCCCAGGCCGGTGAAGAGGACGGGGACGAGGACTAGTGATGGCCCATCTGCATACCCGGGAAATCCATCTGCATCTCGCTGTGCGGAATCGAATACTGACCCGCGGTGCCAGCCGCCAGGCCGGCTGTGGCGAGCGCCGAGACCAGCAGCGAGGCGCCGAACATGGTGACCAGCAATCTGCCAGCTTTCGGTGCGCCGCCGTCCTTCAACTGCTGCCTTGCCAGCCAGCCGAGAGAGCCGAGCATTAACAGTTCTAGGGCTATGGTGGCCAGCAAGCTGCCATCCAGACGATGCTGCGCGAACTGCCAGAAAAAGACTGCCACTTCGATGGTTCCGCCGATTCCTACCGCCAGGAGCGTCAGTCGCGGCAGCACAGATTTCCCTGCTCGGAAGCTCATAATCGCCCAGAGCAGCAAGCCCGCAGCCCAGAGCATCATGGCCAGGGCTGCGGGCCATGCGATCCAGCCGTCCAGGCTATCTGAAACGGTGGTTTGGCTGAGCAGATTCGATGCCAGACCGAAGCTCGTGACGGCGGCACCCAGCCCCGCGAAGGTGCCGAGTGAGTGCACCGCCGCCGGAGCAAGCGGCGCGCTCATCAGGCGACGCTGCGGACGGACTTGTCCTGGCTCAGTGCGACGCCGAGCAATACTACGGCGCTGGCCAGGTGAAGCACGTTATCAGCGCCGTTCAAGGCGATGATATTCAGCGAGCTGTTCAAGAGGAACAATCCGACGATGCCGACGAGAAGATAAACCGCGCCAACGGTCAGATTCAGGTTCTTTGCAAGTTTCACCGAGCTGAGGCCGCCCAGCAGCAGAGCCGCACCGATCAGCAGGTGGATGACATTGTGCAAGGGATTGACCGCGAAAATGATCAGGTTATTTCCCTCGGTCGCTGCGAAGCCGACTCCTGAGGTGACAAAGAAACCCAGCACGCCGACCAGGAGGTAAACGGCGCCGAAGATCGTAGCGAGCAGTCGATTGGGTGAGGTGCGCATATCCTTGCCTTCCATCAAGCGGGCCCGCAGAGCCCGTCCTTAACTGAAGCGTCGAACGACGCTTCCGGAAGGCATTCGTCGCCCAGCGACGGTTGGATGGGCAGATCTCGGTTTTCGCTCCGGAATTATTCCGGAGTCGATCCGCTGCGAATTGTCTCAGCGGCCTGTTCCAGAAGAGGTTCGATGCGAAAGGGCACGAATTCGTTCATCGCCAGGGAGGTGTCTGTCCGCTCCACGCCCTCGCAGGCCAGAATCAGGCTGTTGATCCGGAACAGGTCCTCGGCGTCCTTGGAGACCACTCGGACCAATAAATCAGCCTCCCCGGTCAGGCCATGAGCTTCCAGGATCTCCGGGATCTCGGCCAGGGAACCGGCTAATTGCTGGAGTTTCTGCTGCTGTACATGGACCGAGATGAAGGTTGTCAGCGGATAACCGAGGGTGCTTGGATTGATCCTGCGACCAAAGGGCAGGAAAGCGTGCTTCCGTTCCAGCGAAGCCATTCGGGCTTGCACGGTATTCCGGGAAAGCCCCAACTTCTGAGCTAAAGCCACCACAGTGTGTCGTGAATCACGAACCAGGGCCGAGAGCAGTCGAAGGTCGGTGTTGTCAAGAGCTTGCATAGTGCTCAAGATTAGCAGGTTTGCACTCCGAGATATTGAGCATAATGCTCAGAGATTTTTATAACGGTTGTGCCGGATGGCGGCTGTGAGTATCGTCACGATATATCCAAGCTTGAGTGGACCGGGCGGCGCAGGGCTGGCTTTCAGGCACTTGACCATGAGGTTCCGGAGTTTATCGCTGCCGGTATCGAGAACAACCAGGACCGCCAGGCGTCCAGGCAGAAAAGAGGGCACCATGCCAGCCGAGAACACCGGAGTCGAGGGGGACTCCTCGCTCCCCGGCCTGAGCGGCAGGAACGTTCCAGTCGACAATAATTTCATCCAGCTGCTCAGCCCTTCCGGAGAGCGTCTTGCGAACCCGGAATACGACCAGTGGATTGCCGATGTCACCGCCGAGCAACTGGTGTCCTTCTACGAGGACATGGTGGTGGTACGCCGCATCGATACCGAGGCGACCGCCCTGCAGCGGCAGGGTCAGCTCGCGCTCTGGGCTCCTTTACTCGGCCAGGAGGCCGCGCAAATTGGCTCGGCCAGGGCTCTGCGCGAGGACGATTTCGTCTTCCCCAGCTACCGCGAAAACGGCGTCGCCTATGTACGCGGTATCAACCTGGTGAATTCTCTCAAGATCTGGCGGGGAAACACCCACGGCGGCTGGGATCCCTTCGAGTTCAATATGGCTACCCCGCAGATCATCATCGGCGCCCAGGCCCTGCACGCCACCGGTTATGCGATGGGGGTGCTCAACGACGGCGCGGATTCCGCCGTCGTCACCTATTTCGGAGACGGCGCGACCAGCCAAGGAGACGTCAACGAGGCGATGGTTTTCGCGGCCTCCTTTCAAGCTCCCGTGGTGTTCTTCTGCCAGAACAATCACTGGGCGATTTCCGAGCCGGTCGGATTGCAGGCTCATCAGGTGATTGCCGACCGCGCTCCTGGTTTCGGCATCCCCGCCTACCGGGTGGACGGCAACGATATTCTCGCGGTGCTCGCCGCCAGCCGGGCCGCACTGGCTAGGGCGCGCAGCGGCGGAGGCCCGAGCTTCATCGAGGCGGTGACCTACCGGATGGGCCCCCACACCACGGCGGATGACCCGACGCGTTACCGGGACGCCAACGAGCTCGAAGACTGGGCAGCTAAGGACCCGATCGCCCGCTTGGCAGCCTACCTCGAGGCCCAGGGCGTACTCACCGAAGAGGTACAGGCCGCCGTTCAAGCCAAGTCGGACGCCGTCGCAAAAGATCTGCGGGCCAACACCATCGCCCTGCCCGAACCGACAGCACTCCAGGTCTTCGACAACGTTTACAGTGAACCGCATTCCGCTCTGCAGAGACAGCGTGAGCAGTATGAGCACTATCTGGCCGGGTTCGGTCCGGTTGAATTAAGCACTGCGGAATCAGGCGTAGCGGATACCATCTCTGCCGAAGGGGCGAACCGATGACCCAGCTGACTTTTGGCCGCGCGATCAACGCCGGTCTGCGCAAAGCCATGGAAAGAGATTCCAAGGTCGTGCTGATGGGCGAGGACATCGGCAAACTGGGCGGTGTCTTCCGGATCACCGACGGCTTGCAGAAGGACTTCGGCGCACATCGGGTGATCGATACACCGCTCGCTGAATCCGGAATTATGGGCACCGCTGTCGGCTTGGCCTTCCGTGGGTACCGTCCCGTGGTGGAGATCCAGTTCGACGGCTTCATCTACCCGGCCTTCGACCAGATCGTCGCCCAGGTGGCCAAGCTGCACTACCGGACCCAGGGCAAGGTGACGATGCCGATCACCATTCGGGTGCCCTTCGGCGGCGGGATCGGTTCTCCGGAGCACCATTCAGAATCCCCTGAGGCCTACTTCACGCACACCTCGGGGCTGCGGGTGGTGAGCGTCTCCAACCCGCAAGACGCTTACACCATGATCCAGCAGGCCATCGCCAGCAATGACCCGGTGCTCTACTTCGAGCCGAAGCGGCGCTACCACACTAAGGGCGAGGTGGATGAGAATGCGGATCTCTCCAGTGCTCTGCCGCTGGGCAGTGCACGGATCGTGAATTCCGGCAGCGACGTCACCCTGGTGGTTTACGGTCCTTTGGTGGCCACCGCCCAGGATGTCGCCTTGGCCGCAGCGGATGAAGGGATCTCCGTGGAGGTCATCGACTTGCGTTCGCTGGCTCCGGTGGACTTCCCTCCGGTGGAGGCTTCGGTGCGGAAAACCGGACGTCTAGTGATCGCCCACGAGGCCTCGCAGAGCGGTGGCTTGGGTGCCGAACTGGCGGCCAGCATCACTGAACGCTGCTTTAACTATCTGGAATCCGCACCCGTGCGGGTCACTGGTTTCGATGTGCCCTACCCGCCGTCGAAACTGGAAAAGCATCATGTGCCGGATCTGGACAGGATCTTGGACGGCATCGACCGCGCGATGGGTCGGGCCAATTCGCTCAGTGGTTTGGAAGGATCATTGCCCTCATGATCAAAATTTTCAATCTGCCAGACCTCGGTGAAGGCCTGACCGAGTCGGAGATCGTCTCCTGGAAAGTCTCCGTGGGGGACCGGGTGGAGCTCAACCAGGTGATCGCCGAAGTCGAGACCGCGAAGGCCGTGGTGGAACTGCCTTCCCCTTATGACGGCGTGATCTCTGAGCTGCACGAAGAGCCCGGCAGCGTGGTTGACGTGGGTAATCCGATTGTTTCTTTTGACGTCGAAGGTGCCGATGAGGATCCTTCCGCTCCCGCGGGCGACGCCGTGTCCGCTTCAGCCGAGTCCGTTCCGGCCGGGGCAGCTCCATCCGGTCGGGTGCCGACTCTGGTGGGCTACGGAGCCGAACCGGAAAAGGGTGGGCGTCCCGCGCGGCGGGCGCGGCTCCATGGCGCAGCGCAAGCCGCTTCGGTGGTTCCGGCGGTTGCAGCTGTTCCGTCTGTCAGTGCAGAGCCCATTAGTCAGACCGAGGAACGTCCGAGGTCGACGCCGCCGGTGCGGAAACTAGCGCGGGATCTCGGCGTCGACCTGAGCACCCTGAGCGGAACCGGCGCCGGCGGGCTGATCACCCGGGAGGATGTGCAGGCAGCCGCGAATAAACCGCAGGACGTCGATTTCGCCTTTGTGGCTGGTTCGCAGAACACGCCTTTCGACCTGACGAAGCCGCGCGAAACCCGAACCCCGATCAAGGGCGTTCGCAAGTACACCGCGGCTGCCATGGTGGCGAGCGCCTTCACTGCACCGCACGTCACCGAGATGCTCACCGTGGACGTCACGCCCACCATGGAGTTGCTCAGCAAACTCAAGGCCAGCCGTGCCTTCGCGGGGCTTAAGCTGACTCCACTCACCGTGGTCGCCAAGGCGCTGTGCATCGCCGTCGCCCGCAATCCTTCGGTCAATTCACGATGGGAGGAGGCGAGCCAGGAGATCGTCACGATGAACTACGTGAACCTGGGTATCGCAGCCGCCACACCACGTGGGTTGATGGTGCCCAATATCAAGGACGCCCATTCGCTCACGCTCAGTGAGCTAGCCGGGGCGCTCGCTGAGCTGACCGATACCGCTCGGGCTGGCAAGACCAGCCCGGAGGAACTCTCTCGTGGCACCATCTCGATCACCAATATCGGTGTCTTCGGGATCGACGCCGGGACGCCGATCCTCAATCCCGGTGAGGCCGCGATCCTCGCGATGGGAGCGGTGCGCCGTCAACCCTGGGAATACCAGGGAGAGATCGCGTTGCGCCAGCTGATGACCTTGAGTCTGTCCTTCGACCACCGGCTGGTGGACGGCGAGCAGGGCTCCAGATTCCTGGCGGATATTGGAACCATCCTGTCCGATCCGGGCATGCTGATCACTATGGTGTAGTTTCTTCTCGAAATTGCTGGGTGGTCCGTTGTTATTACGGGTTGCTTATTACTTGGCTGGCCGAGTTTTCTCGTTGTCGAAGTTTCACGTTGGTGGGTTTTCTCGTTGGCTGGCCTTCCCCGTTGGTAGGTTTCCTCCTCCAACTTATGTCTGTTTGTGGGCACTCAGTATCCCTGCCCACTGAAACACGCATTCGGTGGGCAGGAACGTGGCTTTGCCGCTGACGCTGTGAGGGGTGCGGTTCGGTGCCCACGGCTCTTTTGCCCGCGTTCAGTGCACGCTGCGAGCTTGCACGGTTTCCATTGCCCGGCCCACCAGAGCGATGAACTCTTCAGGGCGATAGACCACGACGGCGAAGCCGACCCGGAGCACTGGAACTCCGGCGACGGTATACAGGTTGAAACGCCGAAGGTCCTCCGCGAAAGCTCGGTCGTTCAGATGATATTGCTTTCCCATCAGTTCCAGGGCGAGGGCATGGTCGATGTACTGGTCCATCCGGCCAAGACCCGGCAGATAGACCTGGGAAGCGACCACGAACCCGGCGTTCTCCAGGTGAAAGCGCGAGGCGACTTCTAAGGCTGACTCCGCATGAGGGTCACAGCGACGGATCAAGGCACGCAGTTTGGCATCCCGTTTGCCCTTCAGACGCTGGAGCAACTCGCTGAGACTCACGCGGCTTTGCCGTACCGCCGAGGTCAGCACCACCAAGGCCTGCACTTCATCGGCGCAGCGCAGAACTTGTATGACGACGTCCGAATCGGAGAGCGGCAGCTTGGCTCGGTGCCTGATGAAACCGGGCGTCGGTTCGCCGCGATCGAGGGCAATATGGGGTAAGTCGGGAGGAATCAGCACCCAGAACCCCCGTTCCTGAGCAGCGCTGAGGCAGGCAACCGTTCCTCCATGCCGCAGCGTCTCTACTCGCGTTTTGCTGATTCCGGGCAAACCGTAGACGCCGTAGCCGAATCTGACGACTCGCCCCTTCCTCAGCGCCGCGGCGAGCTGCGAGGAGCTAACTCCCCGCTCGGTCAGGAGCTTCCACCTGGCACCGCCGTGCTGGGCAGCGAGGACTTCGACGGGATCAGCCACCCTGTCAGTTTTGTCGATCGTTCTCTCGAAGGGCAGCCGAGCAGCTGTCGATGTGGACAAACTGCTCAGTAGCGGGCTTGTTGAGGGCGAGTGATAGACGGTTTACCGGCGGGGCGGGGCGGGGCGGAGCTGAGGAGGCCGGCCGGGCCATTGTCTATGCCCATATTCTGGCCCACCGAATCAGCGTTTCGCTGGGCTGGGGTTAGTTTGGCCCACTGAAACCCCTTATTCAGTGGGCTCTGGTCCTCGGTGAGGTGAGGTGAGGCGAAGTGAGGCGAAGTGAGGTGAGTGGAAAGAATAACCCGACGTCGAGAGTGCCTCAGGCCAGCAGTCCGGCCAGGGCCATCTGCTCCAGGATCGGGCGTGCAGTTTTGGCTGAGACATTCTTGGCTGGGATGCTGCCCCCCTTGCCGGGAGAACGCAAGGAGTGCGGGGTTGAATTGATCAGTCCGAAAGCGGCGTGCGCCCGGATCCTGAGTTCCGGTTCTTCCGCAGCGGGGTGCAGCTGGCTGAGCACTCCGACCCAGAGCTGCAGATAATCCCGTTGCAGTGCCCGCACGGTATGCCGGTCCTCGGTGCTCATGCTGGCTAAATCTCGGTCCTGAACCCGGATGATATCGGCGTTCTGCAAGGCGAACTCCACATGGAACTCCACCAGCGAGCGGAGCGTCTGCTCCGCGCTGGTCTGAGCGGTGATCACCGAACGACCACCGGCGAGCAGATCTTCGCTGACCCCCACCAGGAGGGCCGCCAGAATGGTCTGCTTTCCGCTGAAGTGGCGGTACACCGCGGGCCCGCTCACCCCGGCAGCGGAGCCGAGCTCCTCGATCGAAACCCCGTTGAAGCCGCGTTGCGCGAAGAGCTGGGCTGCCGCGTGGAGCAGCGCCTCTCGGCGAGTGGCCTTCGCCTGGCTGCGCTGGGTGGGGCCGGATTCCTGGAGCTGAGGGTCTTCCAGCGCCTGACCGGCGTCATCAACGGGGGCTTCCACAGCTGCACCTTCCGTGGTGGACATCACAGTTAATAAAGACTAACCTAAAACTCAGTTAGTGAATACTAACCCAGGTTGGTTCGGGTACCGAGAATGTGCGCCCACTGGGTGGGAGACAGGTGAGAGGGAAGCCAATGGAGACTTTGACCACATCGGTGGTACCGGGCAGCGAGGATTTCGCCGCCAACGATGCGGGTCATCGGCAACTTCTCAAAGAGCTGCGAGAGAAGCTGGATACCGCAGCGCTCGGCGGACCAGAGCGATCCAGGCAGCGGCATATCGATCGCGGCAAGCTGCTGCCCCGTGAGCGCATTGACCAGCTGCTCGACGAAGGCAGCCCTTTTCTGGAGATCGCGCCGCTCGCAGCCGATGGACTCTACGACAACGAATGCCCCGGCGCGGGAGTGATCGCCGGGATCGGCCTGGTGCACGGACGTCAGGTTGTGGTGGTCTCCAATGACGCCACCGTCAAAGGCGGCACTTACTACCCGATGACGGTGAAGAAGCATCTGCGCGCCCAGGAGATCGCCCTGGAGAACCGGCTGCCTTGTATCTATCTGGTTGACTCCGGTGGAGCGTTCCTGCCCAAGCAGGACGAGGTCTTCCCGGACCGCGATCACTTCGGCAGGATCTTCTACAACCAGGCCCGGCTCTCCGCCGCCAAAATCCCGCAGATCGCCTCGGTGATGGGCTCCTGCACCGCGGGCGGTGCCTATGTGCCCGCGATGAGCGATGAAACCGTCATCGTGCGCAACCAGGGCACCATCTTCCTGGGTGGCCCGCCGCTGGTGAAGGCCGCCATCGGGGAGATCGTCACCGCTGAAGAATTGGGCGGCGGCGAGGTCCACTCGAAGATCTCCGGCGTCACCGATCACCTCGCCGAGAACGACGAGCATGCCCTGCAGATCGTCAGGGATATCGTCTCCACCTTACCTCTGCCGGAAGCCCCGGCCTGGGATACCGTGGAGAACCGTGAGCCAGTGGTAGACCCTGACGAGCTCTATGGTGCGGTTCCGGTGGATGTTCAGGCCCCCTACGACGCCCACGAGATCATCGCCCGGCTGGTCGACGCGAGCGAATTCCACGAGTTCAAAAAGAACTACGGCACCACCCTGGTCACCGGCTTCGCGCATATCCACGGTCATCCCGTGGGCATCATCGCAAACAACGGCGTGCTGTTCAGCGAATCCGCGCTCAAGGGCGCGCACTTCATCGAGCTGTGCGATCAACGTGGCATCCCGCTACTCTTCCTGCAGAACATCAACGGCTTCATGGTCGGCCGGGACTACGAGGCCGGTGGCATTGCCAAGAACGGCGCCAAAATGGTGACCGCGGTGGCCTCCACCCGGGTGCCCAAGCTCACCGTCGTGGTCGGTGGCTCCTTCGGCGCCGGGAACTACTCGATGTGCGGCCGGGCCTACAGCCCGCGCTTCCTCTGGATGTGGCCGAACGCCCGGATCTCAGTAATGGGCGGCGCTCAGGCCTCCTCGGTGTTGGCCACGGTGCGCCGCGAGCAGCTCGAAGGCCGTGGCGAGGAGTGGTCAGCGGAAGCCGAAGAGGCTTTCAAAGCGCCGATCAAAGAGCAGTACGAGGCACAGGGCAGTCCCTACTACTCCACTGCGAGGCTCTGGGACGACGGCATCATCGACCCCGCCGACACCAGGGACATCGTGGGCCTCGCGCTCCAGGTATGTTCGCAGACCCCGCTGCCGGAGACCTCCTTCGGCCTGTTCAGAATGTGATCGGCCAAAAGGTGAGCACACAGCAGATGACGATGTTTCAGACAGTTCTCGTTGCCAACCGCGGCGAAATCGCCTGCCGGGTGATCCGCACCCTGCGCAGCATGGGGATCCAGTCCGTCGCGGTGTACAGCGACGCCGACGCCGATGCCCGGCATGTCCGCGAGGCGGACCTCGCGGTCCGGATCGGCCCCGCTTCGGCCGCGGAAAGCTACCTCAAGATCGACGCCGTGCTGGAGGCCTGCCGGAAGACCGGCGCTCAGGCGGTGCACCCCGGCTACGGCTTCCTGAGTGAGAACCTGGCCTTCGCCCAAGCCCTCGACGCCGCCGGAATCACCTTCATCGGACCGAACCTCGAAGCGCTCAAGGTAATGGGCGATAAGATCCGCTCCAAGAACCACGTACAGCAGCATCAGGTGCCGGTGGTGCCCGGCATCGCTGAACCGGGGCTCTCCGATCAGGCGCTGATTGAAGCAGCGGCCGAGATCGGTTATCCGATCCTGATCAAACCCTCTGCCGGTGGCGGCGGGAAGGGCATGCACTCGGTGTTCGGTCCCGAGGAACTGCCGGAAACCCTCAAGACTGCGCGCCGGGTGGCGGCGTCATCTTTCGGCGATGACACACTGTTCCTGGAGCGGCTGGTGTCCACGCCCCGGCATATCGAAGTACAGGTGCTGGGCGATAACTTCGGGAACGTGATCCACCTCGGTGAACGCGAATGCTCGTTGCAAAGGCGGCACCAGAAGGTCATCGAGGAAGCGCCCTCCGCGCTGCTGGACGAAGCAACCCGGGCCAGGATCGGTGAGGCTGCCTGCAATGCTGCACGCAGCGTGAACTACACGGGAGCCGGAACCGTTGAGTTCCTGGTCTCCGACGACGCCCCCGACGAGTTCTTCTTCATGGAGATGAATACCCGGTTGCAGGTTGAACACCCGGTGACCGAGATGGTGACCGGTGTGGACCTGGTGGAATGGCAGATCCGGATCGCGGCAGGGGAGCGGCTCACCCTGGAGCAACACGACGTCGTGCTGGCCGGTCACGCGGTGGAGGCCCGGCTCTACGCCGAGAACCCGGAGCAGGGCTTCCTGCCGGAGACCGGAACGGTGCTCGCGCTCGCCGAATCGCCGCTGTCGCGTAATGATTCGGCGCTGCTGGAAGGCCTGAAGGTCGGTTCGAACTACGATCCGATGCTGGCCAAGGTGATCGTCTGGGCTGAAGACCGGGAGTCCGCGCTGAGTAAGCTCGATTCCGCGCTCGCGGAGACTCTGGTGCTGGGCGTGAAGACCAATATCGAATACCTGCGCCTGCTGGTGGGCGACGCCGACGTCCGGGCCGGGCGGCTGGACACCACGATGATCGAGCGGAAGCTACCGGGCTTCGTTTTCGCTGCTCCTGGGGAGGACGAGCTGCAAGCCGCAGCGCATTTCTTCGCCGCGCAACTGATCGATCAGACAACGGTCGGCGATTCTGTCTGGGGCTCAGCGAACGGCTGGCGGATCGGCGCGCATCGGCCGCTTTCCTTCTCTATCGCCAACGGGCTGGAAAACCACCGGGTCACCGTCGGCGACGGCGAGCTGGAGTTCGATGGCGAACAGCTGGCGCTGACGGTCGACGGCCTGCGTCGTCATTGGTACTACGCTTTTGACGCCGTCACGGAGACCCTCTGGCTGGGCCGCGATGGTGTGGGCTTCGCCTTGCACAAGCGAAGCCGTCAGGAGATCGTCGAGGCAAAGAATTCGGCGATGGACCGGGCCGAAGGGAGCGCCGACCCCACGGTTCGCTCACCGATGCCGGGGACCGTGGTCTCACTCTCTGTCGCGGATGGCGATTCCGTCGTCGAGGGCCAGACCCTGCTCGCCGTGGAGGCGATGAAGATGGAACACCAGCTCGCCGCTGCGATGGCCGGAGTGGTCAAGCTAGCGGTACACACCGGTGACTTGGTCAAGGCCCATCAGGTCCTCGCCACTATTCACCCCCTTGAAACCTCAGATACAGCCAGACCAGAAGAGTCGGCGCGGAACCAGGAGCAATCATGACGAACTCAGACAGCTACGGACTGAGCGAGGAATATCAGGACCTCAGCGATACCGTTCGCGAATTCGCTGACGAAGTGGTGGCCCCGGTCTCCGCCAAACACGACGAAGAGCACAGCTTCCCCTACGAAGTGGTCAAGCAGATGGGCGAGATGGGCCTCTTCGGGCTGCCCTTCCCCGAGGAATACGGCGGTATGGGCGGGGACTACTTCGCCCTCGCGCTGGCCCTGGAACAGCTGGGCCGGGTCGATCAGTCGGTCGCCATCACCCTGGAAGCCGGGGTCTCGCTCGGCGCGATGCCGGTGTATCGCTTCGGTACCGAGGAGCAGAAGCAGCAGTGGCTGCCGATGCTCGCTTCGGGGCAGGCCTTGGCTGGCTTCGGCCTGACCGAGCCGGAGGCCGGTTCGGACGCCGGCGGCACGAAGACCAAAGCTCGCCGGGAAGACGGTAACTGGGTGATCAATGGCAATAAGGAGTTCATCACCAACTCTGGCACCGAGATCACCCGACTGGTCACGGTGACCGCGGTGACGGGCGAATCGACCCGGGTGGCTGGCCCGAACGGGCAAAACACAGTCAAAAAAGAGATCTCCACCATCCTGGTACCCACCGACACCGAGGGGTTCACCGCCGAGAAGGCCTATAACAAAGTGGGCTGGAACGCCTCCGACACCCACCCGCTGACCCTCAAGGACGTTCGGGTGCCTGAGGAGAACCTGCTGGGCGTCGCAGGCCGCGGCTACGCGAACTTCCTCTCCATTCTCGACGAGGGCCGGATCGCGATCGCCGCTCTGGCCACCGGAGCGGCACAGGGCTGCGTGGACGAATCGGTGCGCTATGCCAAGGAACGGGTGGCCTTCGGCAACCATATCGGCAAGTACCAGGCCATTCAGTTCAAGATCGCCCGGATGGCGGCCCGTGCGCACACCGCCCGGCTGGCCTACTACGATGCGGCAGGCCGGATGCTCGCGGGCAAGCCGTTCAAAACCGAAGCCGCGATGGCCAAGATGATCGCCGGTGAGGCCGCGATGGACAACGCCCGCGACGCGACCCAGGTCTTCGGCGGCTATGGCTTTATCAACGAATTCACTGTCTCGCGTCACTACCGCGATTCCAAGATACTTGAAGTGGGCGAAGGCACCACCGAGGTTCAGCTCATGCTGATCGCCCGGGAACTGGGTCTCTAGGCTTCGCTGTCCAGGGAAACGGGCTGGAATGAAGGCCGAAATAAAGGATTGGGTAGAGGGAGATCGAGGATGATCGACAAAACAGTCGCCAGTGCCACTGAAGCGGTAGCCGATATACCCGATGGAGCCTCGCTCGCCGTCGGCGGTTTCGGGCTGTGCGGTATTCCGGTGGCGCTGATTGACGCGCTGCACGCCCAGGGCACCTCCGAACTGGAGACCGTGAGCAATAACTGCGGGGTCGACGACTGGGGTCTGGGCATCCTGCTCAGTGACGGGCGGATCCGGCGGACCATTTCCTCCTACGTGGGGGAGAACAAGGAGTTCGCCCGGCAGTACCTCTCCGGTGAGCTCGAGGTAGTGCTCACTCCGCAGGGCACCCTGGCAGAGAAGCTGCGAGCCGGTGGGGCGGGTATTCCCGCTTTCTACACCACCGCCGGGGTAGGGAGCCAGGTCTCCGAGGGCGGCCTGCCGCAGAAGTACGACGCCGAGGGCAAGGTGCTGATCGCCTCGGAACCCAAGGAGGTCCGCGAGTTCGGCGGCGCCGATTACGTGCTGGAGGAATCGCTGACCCCCGACTTCGCCCTGGTGCACGCCGCCAAGGGTGATCGGCACGGCAATCTGGTCTTCCACGCCACCGCGATGAACTTCAACCCGCTCTGCGCGATGGCCGGCAAGGTGACCATCGCCGAGGTCGAGGAGCTCGTGGAACCGGGAGAGCTGGACCCGGAACAGGTTCATTTGCCCGGGATCTTCGTGCAGCGCGTGGTGCATGTGCCGGTCGGAGCGCCGCACTCCGAGAAACGGATTGAGAAGCGGACAGTTTCAGCGGCCATCGGCGGAGACGGATCAACCGCCCCCGCCCGCTTCGCGGTGCCCGATGCCACTCCCTGGTCGGCTGATCCGTCCCCCACTAACTCTCTTGCCCCAAATCCCGGCTCTGCCCAACCTTCAGCGAATACGGGAGCTGCATCATGACTCTGACTCGAAACGAACTGGCTGCCCGGGTGGCTCAGGAGCTGGAAAACGGACAGTACGTGAACCTGGGCATCGGAATGCCGACGCTGATCCCGAACTACATCCCCGAGGGGGTGGAGGTGGTGCTGCACTCGGAGAACGGCATCCTGGGCACCGGGCCGTACCCCACCGAGGACGCCGTCGATCCGGACCTGATCAACGCCGGGAAGGAGACCGTCACGGTCAATAAGGGTGCTGCCTTTTTCGACTCCGCCGCTTCCTTCGGCATGGTGCGCGGCGGTCACGTCGACGTCGCGGTGCTCGGCGCCATGGAGGTCGCGCAGAATGGTGACCTGGCCAATTGGATGATCCCCGGCAAGATGGTCAAGGGTATGGGCGGCGCAATGGACCTGGTCTTCGGCGCTAAGAAGCTCATCGTGATGATGGAGCACACCGATAAAAACGGCAAGCCCAAGATCCTCAGCGAGTGCACGTTACCGCTCACCGGTAAGGGCTGTGTGGACCTGATTATTACCGATCTTGCGGTGATCGAAGTGGTCGCTGGCCAGGGGCTAGTGCTTCGCGAAACTGCTCCGGGGGTTTCGGTGGAGGGCGTCGTCGCGGCCACCGGAGCGCCGCTCACCGTGGACTTAAAGGCGGAACCCAATGTCTGAACTGCAAAACCTCTTAGGGCCGAGCCCTGAGCCGGCCGACTCCGAGTTGCCGGTGATCGAGCAGCGCGGCCTCTTCCTCGATGAACTGCAAACCGGCGTCATTTATGCGCACCGCCCCGGTCGTACTGTGACCGAGGCGGATAACGTGCTGTTCACCACGCTCACCATGAACACCCAGGCGCTGCACCTGGATGCCGCCTGGAGCGCCACCCAGCCTTTCGGACAGCGGCTGGTGAACTCGATGTTCACGCTCTCCACCGTGGTAGGACTCTCGGTGGCACAGCTCACCCAGGGCACCATCATCGGCCAGCTCGGGCTCACCGACGTGCGCTTTCCGCACCCGGTCTTCCACGGCGACACGCTCTACGCCGAGACCGTGGTGACCGAGAAACGGCTCTCCGCCTCACGGCATGGTCAGGGCATCGCCACCATGAAGCTGGTAGGCAAGAACCAGGACGGCGTGATGGTGGCCGAAGCGACCCGAAGCTGTCTGATCTGGGCCAACGCCCAAGCCGCCGCCGCTTCTGGCCGAAAGGAAGCTTGATCGTGGAAGCTTTCACCATGGGCCCGGCTCTGCTGTTCTGCCCGGCGGACCGCCCCGAGCGCTACACCAAGGCCGCCGAGCGGGCCGACGCCGTGATCCTCGACCTGGAGGACGCCGTCGCCCCCGAAGCGAAGGCCGCAGCCCGGCAGGCACTGATCGAGAATCCACTGGATCCGGAGCGCACCGTGGTCCGGGTGAATCCGCTCGACACCCCGGAGTTCGCTCTCGATCTGGAAGCGCTGCGCAGCACCGCCTACCGAACCGTGATGGTGGCCAAAGCGGAAGATGCGCAAGCTATCGCCCAGGCGCTCGCCGATTACCCGGTGCTCGCGCTCTGCGAGACCGCGCTCGGCGTGGTGCGGGCCGCGGAGATCGCCCAGGCCCACAATGTGGTGGGGCTGATGTGGGGAGCCGAGGATCTGGTGGCCTCGCTC
This sequence comes from Psychromicrobium ferritrahens, assembly GCF_043789415.1. Lineage (NCBI taxonomy): Bacteria > Bacillati > Actinomycetota > Actinomycetes > Micrococcales > Micrococcaceae > Psychromicrobium > Psychromicrobium ferritrahens. The sequence goes on from NZ_JBDLLW010000004.1 coordinate 67,687, forward strand.
GGCGGTACCTCCTCCCGCGATGAGGACGGCGGCTACCGCGCGGTGGCGCTGCAGGCCAGGTCTCAAGTGCTTTTGGCCGCGGGCGCCTATAGCAAGGCCGCTATCGACGCCGTCTATCTGAACATCCCCGACGTCGACGGTCTCTACCGGGAAGCCCAAGACGCGGTGGCTTCAGGTTTTTCAGCCACCGCCTGCATTCACCCCTCCCAGGTGGAGCACCTGCGACGGGCTTATCAGCCGCCGCGAGCCGACGTCGAATACGCTCGTGCGCTATTGGCGGCGGCTGCCGAGGCACAGAACGGCGTCTTCAGTTTCCAAGGCCGGATGATCGACGGCCCGGTGCTCAAACACGCCCAAGCGACTCTGCGACGCGCCGGCCAAGCCTAAATTTCTCGCTCACCAAACCAGCCGTCCCACTGAGTGTTACGGAAGTGAAAGATGCACACTCACAAGGTTCACCTTGGAAACATCTGCAACATTCAATGGGACGGCTGGTTAACGAACAGCTGGTTAAGGTGCGACGGATAAGAGCGGTTTTGGTTCGATGGGCGGTGTTAATTGAGCGGCTTGATGCCTTCGGGCAGCACGCCTCCGGCCAAGAGGTTCTCTGCCGCTGCCTGCAACGCGGTGAGTGCCAGCCGCTGGGTGAGCGGGCCGTAGGAGATCCGGCTGACGCCGAGTTCGCTGAGCTTCGCGGGTGCGAGCGAACCCGGGATGCCGATCACCGAGAGCTTATTCCGGCCCAGGCCTTCGACCAGCGCGCTGACTGTCGTTTCATCGAAAAGCCCGGGGACGAAGACGTTGGTCGCTCCTTCGTCGAGGAAGGCCTTGCCACGCTTCACGGCTTCGGCGATCTGCTCGTTCTTATCGGCGTCCGGGCCGCCTTTGACGAACACATCAGTGCGAGCGTTCAGGGCGAAAGTGACTCCTTCGTCGGAGGCGGCTTTTACCGCGGCGCGGACCGCGGCCACGGCTTCGTCAAAGGGCTTCAGCTGATCCTCTAGGTTCGCCCCGACGATGCCGACGCCGATGGCTTGCCGAACCGTCTCCCCGGCGTCGCCGTAGCCCGCTTCGAGATCTGCGCTGACCGGTAGTTCGGTGGAGGCTGCGATCCGACCCACCGCTTCGATCATCAGCTCGCGTGGGATGTTCTCGCCATCCTCATACCCCAGTGAAGCCGCAATGGAGTGGCTTGCCGTGGCTAAGGCCTTGGTCCCAGGCAGGTCCGCAATGACCTTGGCGGAGATCACGTCCCAGACATTGATCACCTGGAGCAGTTCCGGGGCGTTGTGCAATTCGACGAGCCGTTGGCCCTTGGCATTATTCGCTGAGCTCTGTGCTGTGTTCATGCTGCCCACGTTACCCTTGGCAGGCGGCTTCCCCAAGGTGGCTTTGCTCACCTCAAAGGGGTGGATGTTAGCTTCTCTCAGCCGAGTATGCGAGATACTCGGTCTATGCATCTTGAAATCATCGGCGATGCCTCGCAGCCTCGCCGGGTCACCATTCTCGGTTCTACCGGCTCCATCGGCACTCAGGCCCTCGACGTCATCGAACGGGCTTTCCATGAGGACGGCGCGCCGCGTTTCCTGGTCACCGCGCTGAGCGCGGGCGGCGGAAAGCTTGAGCTGCTGGCTCGGCAGGCCGTTGCCACCCGAGCTGCTGTGATCGGCATCGCGACCGGGGATCCCGAAGAGCTCCGAGCCATCATCCACCAGCTAGCCCCGGGCTATCAACCGCAGATCGAGGCCGGGCCGAATGCCGCCGCGCTGATCGCCGCCCTGCCGACGGACGTTGTGCTCAACGGAGTGACTGGCTCGATTGGATTGGCCCCTACGCTGGCTGCCTTGCAGGCCGGAACCACGCTAGCGCTGGCAAATAAAGAGTCACTCATCGTGGGCGGCCAATTGGTCAAGGACGCCGCCCGAGAGCACGGAGCGCAGCTGGTCCCGGTCGACTCTGAGCATTCTGCCATCGCCCAAGCTCTGCGTTCCGGCACTCCGGAGGAAGTCGACCGGCTGATTCTGACCGCTTCCGGCGGGCCATTCCGGGGCTGGCAGCGCTCCGAGTTGCAGGGGGTCACCCCGGCTCAGGCTCTTAAGCACCCCACCTGGGATATGGGGCTGATGGTCACTACCAATTCGGCGACCCTGGTCAACAAGGGTTTGGAGCTCATTGAGGCTCACCTGCTCTTCGACGTACCCCTGGATCGGATCGATGTCGTAGTTCATCCCCAGTCAGTGGTGCACTCCATGGTGCAGTTCATTGACGGCTCCACCATCGCGCAAGCCTCCCCGCCGGATATGCGCTTGCCGATCGCGCTCGGCCTCGCCTGGCCCGAACGGGTCAGGGGCGCCGCGCAGCCCTGCGACTGGAGCAAAGCCACTGAGTGGACCTTCGAACCGCTCGACAGCGAAGCCTTTCCCGCCGTCGAACTGGCCAGGGACGCCGCGAAACAGGGCGGAACCCACCCCGCGGTGTTCAACGCCGCGAATGAAGAGGCCGTGACCGCTTTCCATCAGGGCAGAGTGGATTTCCTGGGCATCGTCAATCTCGTTGAGGCGGTGCTCAGCGAACACTCAGCGGGGGCATCAGCAGAGGGGCTTACGCTAGATGCGGTGCTGAACGCTGAAAACTGGGCACGGTTACGGGCTCAGGAACGTTTGGCTAAGCAGAACTAGCGGGAAGATTGATCGTGACGGTATTGCTTTTTGTTCTCGGGGTGCTTTTCGTCGTCCTCGGGATCGGCGTCTCTATTGCGCTGCACGAGGTGGGTCACTTGGTGCCCGCGAAGCTCTTCAAGGTGCGGGTCACCCGCTACATGATCGGCTTCGGGCCCACTCTCTGGTCGCGTAAGAAGGGCGAAACCGAGTACGGGATCAAAGCGATTCCAGCGGGCGGTTATGTCGCGATGATCGGCATGTATCCGCCGAATAAGGCCGATGGCAGCATCCGGCCCTCCAGTACGGGTATGTTCCAGACTCTGGCGGAATCCGGAGCCGCTCAGCGCGAGAAGCGCCAGCGCAAGGCCGGTCGGTTCGAGCAGCTGGCTACCGAGGCACGCGCTATGGCGCACGAAGAAGTCGGGCCTGGCGATGAGAACCGGGTGTTCTACAAGCTGCCGGTGTGGAAGAAGATCATCATCATGCTCGGCGGCCCCTTCATGAACTTGCTGATCGGCACCGTGCTGATGGCCGTGCTGCTTATGGGCTTCGGAGTCGCGCAGCCGACCACTACGCTCTCAGTGGTCAACGCCTGCCAGGTCAAAGAAGGGGAGACCGCGGCTGATCCAGCGAATTGCACGCCGACGCCGGCCGCTGCGGCGAACCTGAAACCGGGTGATGTGATCAGCTCCTTCGACGGCAAGACCGTGACCAGCTGGGATGAGCTCACCTCCTGGATTCGAACCTCGGCTGGAAAGAATGTTCCGGTCACCGTGCAGCGCAACGGGCAGACCGTGCAACTCACGATCACCCCGGTGCTCACGGCCCGGCCCGTGCTGACTGCCGCAGGTACCCCTCAGAAGGACGCCTCGGGCAAGGCAGTGACCCAGGACGTCGGCTTCATCGGGGTGAGCCCGACGAGCCAGAACGTGCAGCAGCCGATCACCGCGGTACTGCCCGCAGTGGGCAACAACATCGCCCAAGTGGCGGGTGTAGTGATCAACCTTCCGCAGCGGCTAGTCGCGGTGGCTCAGGCGGCCTTCAGCTCCGCGCCGCGCGACCCGAACGGCCCGGTCTCGGTGGTCGGCGTGGGACGGGTCGCGGGTGAAGTCGCAGCGATGGAGGATGTGCCGTTGAGTGCTCGGTTCGCCACGCTGCTCGGTCTGCTGGCCGGGCTGAACTTCGCGCTCTGCGTTTTCAACCTGATCCCCTTGCTGCCGCTGGACGGCGGGCATGTGATCGGGGCGCTCTACGAGGCGGCCCGACGTCGGATCGCGAAGCTCTTCAAGCGCAAGGACCCGGGACCCTTCGATATCGCCAAGCTTTTGCCGCTGACCTATGTAGTGGCCTCCTTGATGCTCGTGATGGGTGCTCTGCTGATTTACGCCGATATCGTCAAACCAGTGAATCTCTTCGGTTGATTTCAGTAAATCAAGCAATAAAGATTGATTTACTGAAATCAAACATATATGGTTGATCAATGTTCGTGATGACCATTGATCAACGGGGCAGCCGCCGGAGCGAGGATCTGATCCCCGGCCTGGTCAAAGAGCTGGAGGGCGTGTCGACGCTCTTGCCCTTCGAGCGATCCGTCGGCGATGAGCTGCAGGGGGTGCTGCCTTCTGCGCAGGACGTCGTGGAAGTCTCGATGCGCGCTCTTCGCGCGGGCCAGTGGTACATCGGCATCGGGGTTGGGGCGGTGCAGACCCCGGTCTTTCAACATTCCCGCGATGCCAAGGGGAGTGCTTTCATCGCAGCACGCGAAGCAGTTGAGCAGGCCAAGAAATCCGGGAACCGAGTTCCGTTGGCGGTCTGCGGTGCTATTCCGAGCAAGCAGATAGCGGCGGCGGAAGCGGTGCTCCGATTGCTCGGGGGATTGGTGAGCGGGAGGAGCGCTGCGGAATGGCGGATCCTGGACCGGCTTACCCCTGGGGTGCGCGGGAATCAAGCCGAGGTGGCGGCGGCTCTCCAGGTCAGCCCGCAAGCGGTGAGCAACGCCGTCCGACGTTCTGGCTGGCTTGAGGAGTGGGCGGGGCGGGATGCCGCAGCGCTGTTATTGGAACTCGCGGATCGGACCGTTGAGGAATGGAGCTGAGTCGGGGAAGCCATCGCCGGGATGCCGAACGTAGGCTGGAGTCATGACGTTTTTGATCATCATCGCGGCTCTGCTGGTGGCGAGCCTTCTCGGTTGGCCACTGACCGCCCTGGTCCTCAAATTGGCGCGCAATGTGGATCTCAAGGCCAAGGCGACGGATGAAACGGCTTCGGAGAGTTTGCCGACGGCGATCCCAGAGAGTGAGCAAGCAGCCCAGGCCGAGCAAACAGCCGGTTCGGCTGAGATCGAGAAGCTAGCTGAACGCCCGCAACCCAGCCAGAACTCATCGAAAGTGCTCCGCGGCGGGCTGCTGATCGGCGTCCTGGAACGTCTAGCCGTGGTGCTCTGCCTGGTCTTCGATCAGCCGGTGGCGATCGCCTACGTGATCGCCGTAAAGGGACTGGGCCGGTATCCGGAATTGAAGGAAAGTCCGGCGGCGAGCGAACGATTCATCATCGGCACTCTGGCCTCGCTGATCTGGGCCACCGTGGTGGGCGTTACGGCCCGCTGGCTGATGAGTCTGCTCTAGCCCGCCGAGAAGCCACGAATTTCTCAGCCAGCGATCCCACTGAGTTTTACTGCTGCGACAGCAGATCGCTTATCCCAGCAACAGGAATAACTTCAGTAACACTCAGTGGGACGGCTGGATGTAGAGGTTCTGTGTAGGGTGAAGGTATGAGTATTTATGCGGTGGAATATCACTACGATCCGAAGACCGCCGGACTGCGCGATGAGCACCGGCCGGTGCATCGAGACTGGCTTTCCAGCCAATCAGAGGCCGGCGTCATCCTCGCCTCGGGGCCTTACCCGGACGGCAGCGGCGCGCTGCTGATCTTCCGTGCTGAGAACGAGGACGAACTGAGAGCACTCTTGCAGCAGGACCCCTTTGCGATTCAGCAGTGCATCGCTGGCGTCGGCGTTAAGGCCTGGAATCCGGTGATTGGGCGGCTCAAGGAATATGTCTGAGCCGCTCGAAGCTTAGAATGAAGAGTACGTCCGTCACCCGACAACCGTCGTCGTCACAGGACGCGAAGCACATAATGGAGTCACAGCAATGACATCAGTCAGTTTGGGTATGCCAGCCGCGCCACCGCCGGTGCTAGCTCCCCGGAGGAAGACCCGGCAGATCAAGGTCGGTTCGGTCGGGGTGGGATCGGATTCACCGATCAGCGTCCAATCGATGACCACTACGCCCACCACCGATATCAATGCCACTCTGCAACAGATCGCCGAACTGACGGCCTCGGGCTGCGATATCGTCCGGGTCGCCTGCCCCTCAGCGGACGACGCCGAGGCCCTGCCGATCATTGCCAAGAAATCACAGATCCCGGTGATCGCGGATATTCATTTTCAGCCCAAATACGTTTTCGCCGCGATCGAAGCCGGTTGCGCCGCGGTACGGGTGAACCCGGGCAATATCCGCAAATTCGACGATCAGGTCAAGGAGATCGCCCAGGCGGCCAAGGACCACGGCGTCTCGATCCGGATCGGCGTCAACGCCGGTTCGCTGGACCCCCGACTGATGCAGAAGTACGGCAAAGCGACTCCCGAAGCGCTCGTGGAGAGCGCGGTTTGGGAGGCTTCGCTCTTCGAAGAGCACGATTTCCATGACTTCAAGATCTCGGTGAAGCATAACGACCCGGTAGTGATGGTGCGGGCCTACGAACTGTTGGCGGAACGTGGAGATTGGCCTTTGCACCTCGGCGTGACCGAGGCAGGGCCGGCTTTCCAGGGCACCATTAAATCGGCCACCGCCTTCGGAGCTTTGCTCTCCAAGGGGATCGGCGACACCATCCGGGTCTCGCTTTCTGCTCCTCCGGTGGAGGAGATCAAGGTCGGCAATCAGATCCTGCAGTCCCTCAATCTGCGGCCTCGGAAGCTGGAGATCGTCTCCTGCCCCTCCTGCGGCCGAGCCCAGGTGGATGTCTACACCCTCGCTGAGCAGGTCACCTCAGGGCTGGAGGGCATGGAAGTGCCGTTGCGGGTGGCCGTCATGGGCTGTGTGGTAAACGGGCCGGGAGAAGCGCGTGAGGCCGATCTCGGAGTGGCCTCCGGCAATGGCAAAGGCCAGATTTTTGTGAAGGGAGAAGTCATTAAGACTGTTCCTGAGGATCAGATTGTTGAGACACTCATTGAGGAAGCAATGCGGATCGCCGAGGAAATAGAAGAGGCGGGTGGAACCGATGGCCAGAACGGCGTCAAGGGCTCTCCCGTGGTCAGCGTTTCCTAAAGCTGCCCGAACGGGCGAATCTCCGATTCGGGTACTCACCGAATCGGACACTGCGGCGTTGCGCGAATTGGTCGACCAAGACCCAGTGGCCAATGTCTTCATGGCCTCTCAGCTCGATCAGCACCACAGCGCCGTGCCCAATATCCTGGGGGTTCACACCGCAGGGTTCTTTGCCCCTGACGGTGAGTTATTGGCGGCCAGCTGGGTCGGTGCGAATGTCATTCCGATCGCCGTCACCGAGCAGCTAGCGCCGGCTTTCGGCAATTATCTGAGCGCTTTAGGACGTCGTCACGCCAGCATTTACGGCCCTGCGGAAGCGGTGCTCGCTATCTTCCGGCAGATGCGCGCCAAAGGTGCCCGGGCCAGCGAAGTCCGGCCGTGCCAGCCCCTGCTGGCGATGAGCGGGGCTTCATCGATCGCCCCGCATCCGCAGCTGCGCCCCAGTCGGATGGAATGTTTCGAACAGATCCTGCCCGCTGCGGTGGCGATGTTCGAAGAGGAAGTCGGCTACTCCCCGCTGACCACGGGGGAGGACTTCTATCGACGCCGGGTCGCCTCGCTGATTCGCCAGGGCTATTCCCTGAGCCACTTGGATCGATTCGGCGAAGTGATCTTCAAAGCCGATCTGGGTGCTGTCTCGCGGGCGGCGAGCCAGGTGCAAGGAGTCTGGTTGCGACCGGACCACCGCGGCCGGGGTCTCAGCCACGCCTATATGGCCGCAGTGGTCGAATTGGCCCGCCGGCACGCGCCGGTGGTGAGCCTCTACGTCAATGATTACAATACGAGGGCTTTCGCAAGCTACCAGCGAGTGGGCTTTGAACGGGTCGGCACCTTCGCCACCGTCCTTTTCTAGTCTTTCCGCCCTCCTGGCCGGCTCAGCTGGCGCTGGTGTCCTCTTGCTGCTGGGCCTGGCGGCCCAGCGCGAGCGAGCTATTGTGCAGCATCTCCGCGGCGTTCAGCAGAGTCGGGGCGTGAGAGGAATTCCAGGCGTGCTTGAAGAAGAAGGAGTCGGGGCCGTGCCATTCCAGAGGGCCGTTGATCTTGGCGCTCAGCGTAGCCCTGGCGGTTCTTAGTAAATCCGCCCCCTGGGCCATCTGACGGGCGAGGGCGCGCAGTTCCTCCGGATCGGCTCCCAGCAGGCTTTCGCTCACCGGTGCGCTCCTAGGTAGTTCACCTTTTCAGCCTAGAGCCCGGCTGCCCGGGCCGCGATGGGTAGTACTGCCCATTGAACTCTTGAGTGAGGATCACTCGCTGCTGTATGGAGCATAGAGCCGTCTGCCCGGCGCCGGGATTCCTGATGGCGTCATTTCCGGGGTCGTGGTTTCCGGGGTCGTCGCCCGGATTCCCTTGAGCACGATATCGACGATGTGCTCAGCGGTGCTCCGATCAAAAGCTCTGCGCTCTCTGAAGACAAAAAGGTACACCGGTCCTACCAGTAACTCGCCGAGGAAATAGGCATCGAGAGCGGGTAATTCCCCGGCCGCGGTCGCGGCATCGAGCCTGCGCTGCAGAGCTTCGACGCGGGTGTTCAGGATGGAGTTCTCAATGGCATGCAATGCCGGGGTGCCACGGGCGTGCTCCAGGAAACCCATAATGGCGCGGCCTCTCGGGGTGCGGATTCCCTCCGCTATCGCCAGCAGGTAACGGATCAGATCCTCGCGCAGATCGGCGCTGCTCTGCAAGGAGATCTGCACCGTGGAGAACCGTTCGAAGGCGGCCCGGATCAGGTCGTCTTTATTCGGCCAATTGCGGTAGAGGGTCGTCTTATGCACGCCGGATCGCTGGGCCACGGTTTCATAGCGCAGCGCGCCGATGCCTTCTTCAGCAAAGAGATCGAGGGTTGCTTCCAGTACGCGAGCCTTGATGGCCGCGGTGCGACCTCCCGGTCGGGAGCTGCGCTGGGTATTCGCTGTGGGCTCGATAGCATCCATGGATTATTGATCATAGCGCGTCCATCAGGTGACGATCGTCGAGCGGGCAAGCCATTTGCGGGTGACTGGTACACCGATCGATGTGCGCGGTGATGCCATTGAGATCGCGCGGCAGATGGGCATCCTGCCCCGCCTGATCGAGGAGCGAGTCAGGATGACCGAGCTCGTGCAACTCGTTGATGGGCAGGGCCGAGTGCTAGCCGATCTCGTCCCAGAGCAGATCAGCGATTCACCGGACGACCTTGAGATCGCCAGAAAGGATCTCAGCCAGATCCTGACCGATGCCCTTCCTGAATCGGTGCAGCTCACCTTTGCGGAATCCATCTCGGCCTTGCACGACACGGGCGACGTCGTCGAGGTCACCTTCACCTCGGCAGGTCAGGATGTGCACGATCTGGTGGTCGGCGCGGACGGGCTTCACTCGGCGGTGCGGAGGCCGGTGTTCGGACCCGAAGAGAACTACCTGAAGTATCTCGGTGTGTACTTCGGGATCACCACTTTGCCGTCCGTGCCCGACGATGGACGACGTTCCATGATGTACAACTTCCCGAACCATCCGGTCGGCTATCTCACCTACCGGACCGGAGCTCTCGGGTTCTTCGTCTTCCGTTCTGAGCCGCTGCACTATGACCATCAAGATATCGAAGCACAGCGCCGTCTGCTGCGTGAGGCGTTTTCCGCGGAGGGTTCTTGGAAGCTCCCAGATCTGCTCGACAACGCGCAACACGATGAGGACTTCTACCTTGATTCAGCGAGTCAGATCCATCTGCCTAGCTGGTCCAGCGGCCGGGTGGTGTTGATCGGCGACGCCGCCCATTCCGCGGCTTTCATCTCCGGACGGGGCATTTCGCTCGCCCTCACCGGCACTTGGTTCCTGGCCCAGGCGCTCGAACAGCACCCGAACGATCTGAAGGCAGCTTTTGCCGCCTATGCGGAGCAACAGCGGCCTTTATGTTGAACATCCGCAAAACAGCATGGGGCGCGGCAAAGAACTGATGGTTCCGCAGGGTTGGGAGGCCATTCATGAGCGCAATGCCCGCTTTCGCGAGTTGCAGGGTGACCAATTCACCGGATCTGCCCGCTAGCACGAAGCCTGGATCCTGTTCGGTCTGGAGCTCATGGACACCGCACTGCCTTTGGCTCGAGGGCCGATTACTCAGCCTTCTGGGGCTCTCACTGAGGCGGTGAGTCTTCGCTCTCGGCGACCTTGTGCCGCGAAAGTCGGACGGCCTGTTGATGGGAATTGCCCCAGATCGGGTCGTCCTCTCGCGGTTCCCAGATCGGCGGTTCGCCCAGGAAAGCATAATTCCCAGCAGTGATCCGGGCCAGAGCTCCATCGGTCCACCGAAGATCGCCCTGCAGCCGTTCCACCGCGAACAGGTGGTGCTCCATAACGTGCGGCGGTGTATCGCGACTGCCCTGCGAAAGCTCAGAGATGGCTTTCGCTTCCCGCCGTAGCGCTTCATTGAGGCCGTTTTTTCTTTCACCCAATAAGACTGAGACCTCCTCACGGCCGAAAAATGGCAGAAAAGCGATTCCCGCCATCGTTGTCGCTAGCGTTGGGGACGCCACATCGCGCAGCGCCTGGCGGAAGAGCTTGGAGAATTCAGCAGAGCCCGAATCAGTGATTCGGTAGGTGGCCTTGGCCGCGGATTCGTCGGCTTCCGTGGGGACCACCTCCAATAGGCCTTCTTTGGCCAGCGTACCCAGTGCCGAATAGATCGAACCCGGCTTCACATTCGCCCACTCATCGGCCTTCCAGGAATTGAGCTCCTGTAGCAGTAAATAGCCGTGAGCAGGCTGGAAGATCCGGACAACGCCGAGCACCAGTAAACGTGTGGAGTAGGGAGCCATGAACTTGAGTGTAAGTCACCGTTCTGCAAGTACTCTAGCGGCGGGTAGATTAGTAGTGACTTTTCAGCCGAAGAGTGTGTTCGAGTCAGAAGGGAGCCACATCAGTGGTACTTCGCCTTTCCCAGTTGTTCCTGCGCACCCTGCGCGAAGATCCGGTGGATGCCGAGATCGCCAGCCATAAGCTGCTGGTCCGAGCCGGGTACATCCGTCGCGCTGCGCCAGGAATCTATAGCTGGTTGCCGATGGGCCTCAAGGTGCTCGGCAAGGTGGAAGCCATCGTGCGCGAAGAAATGGCCTCGATCGGTGCTCAGGAAGTGCACTTTCCGGCGTTGCTGCCCCGCGAGCCCTATGAAGCCACTAACCGCTGGACCGAATACGGCGACGGCATCTTCCGGCTCAAGGACCGCAAGGAGAACGACTACCTGCTCGCTCCCACTCATGAGGAGATGTTCACCCTCTTAGTGAAGGATCTGTATTCCTCGTACAAGGATCTGCCGGTCAGCCTCTACCAGATTCAGACCAAATACCGTGACGAGGCCCGGCCCCGCGCCGGTCTGATGCGTGGCCGGGAATTCATTATGAAGGATTCCTACTCCTTCGACATGGACGACGCCGGTCTGGAGGCCAGCTACCAAGCGCACCGAGCCGCCTACTTCCGGATCTTCGAGCGGTTGGGCCTGGAAGTGGTCGCCGTTAAGGCCACCTCGGGGGCGATGGGCGGCTCGAAGAGCGAGGAGTTCCTGCACCCGACTCCGGTAGGCGAGGATACTTTCGTGCGTTCCGCAGGGGGCTATGCGGCCAATGTGGAGGCGGTGAGCACCGTGGTGCCCGCTGACATCGAGCACGCTGAGTTGCCCCCCGCTGAGGTTCGGGACACCCCTGACACCCCCACGATCGATACTTTGGTGAGTGCCGCCAATGAACTGGCCCCGCGAGCGGATGGCCTGGCTTGGACTGCCGCGGATACCTTGAAGAACGTAGTTCTCGCGGTGGATCTGCCCACCGGGGAACGGCAGCTCGTGGTGATCGGCCTACCCGGTGATCGCGGCGTCGACCTGAAGCGCATTGAGGCCAATATCGCCGGGCACCTGGGCATCGGCGGCGAGGTCGAGGTGGAAGCCGCCGGGGATGAAGATCTGAAGAAACACTCGCTGTTGGTGAAGGGCTATATCGGCCCAGGTTTGAATCTGGAAAACGGCCTGCTGGGTGCAGAAGCCGCCAGTAAGATCCTTTACCTGGTGGATCCGCGCGTGGTGAGCGGAAGCAGCTGGATCACCGGAGCCAATCAGGCGGGGAAGCACGTTTTCGGCCTGGTCGCCGGGCGGGATTTTACCTGGGACGGCGTGATCGAGGCGGCCGAAGTCCGTGAGGGCGATGAGGCCCCTGACGGCAGCGGGCCCCTGGAGATCGCCAGGGGAGTTGAAATGGGTCATGTCTTCCAACTGGGCCGCAAATACGCGGAGATCCTGGGCCTGAAGGTGCTCGATCAGAATGGCAAGCAGGTCGTTGTCACGATGGGATCTTACGGCGTCGGCGTCACTCGCGCGGTGGCAGCGATCGCTGAGAAATACCACGACGATCGCGGCCTGATCTGGCCCGTGGCAGTGGCTCCGGCCCACGTTCACCTGGTGGCAGTCGGCAAGGACCCGGCGGTCTTCGAAGCGGCCGAGCAGCTCGCTCAAGATCTTGAGGCGGCCGGCGTCGACGTTCTCTACGATGATCGTCCCAAGGTCTCCCCGGGGGTGAAGTTTGGCGACGCCGAGCTGATCGGCGTACCGATCGTGCTGGCGGTTGGCCGTGGTTTGGCGGATGGCGTGGTCGAACTGAAGAGCCGGGTCAGTGGCGAGGCCGTTGACGTTCCTCTGGAACAGGTGGTCCAGCAGGTCATCGCGCTTCGCGATTCACTGTAGATGCTCTCCGGCTTCGAGGATCTTCAGCTCTTCACTATCCTGCTGATCATCGTGGCGGGCTTCGCCGCGGGCTGGGTGGATGCCGTGGTCGGTGGCGGGGGCCTGATCATGCTTCCGGTGATGCTGATGGTCCCGGGGATCACCCCGGTGCAGGCCTTGGCGACCAATAAAATGGGTTCGATTTTCGGCACCACAACGAGTTCGATCACTTTTTACCGCCGCGTCAGACCGGATCTGCGCACCGCGCTGCCGATGGCGCTGATTGCTCTCGGCGGCAGCTTCGGCGGGGCCGTGGTGGCCGCCAATCTGCCGCAGTCGGTCTTCAAGCCGATCATTGTGCTGGCCTTGATCGCGGTGGCGCTCTTTACCGCGCTCAAGCCGAATCTGGGCGGAGAAACGGTGCTCAAGCACCAAGGGCGTCGGCACTATATTCTGGCCTGCCTGATCGGGGCGGTGATCGGTTTCTACGACGGGCTGCTCGGGCCGGGCACCGGTTCCTTCCTGGTGATCGCCCTGGTGAGCTTGATGGGCTACGCCTTCTTAGAAGCCAGTGCCAAAGCGAAAATCGTCAATATGGCCACCAACGCCGGTGCCCTGCTGTTCTTTCTGCCGCACGGCTCCATCCTGTGGGGACTCGGCCTCGTGGTGGGGGCGGCGAATATGGCCGGAGGCTACCTGGGGTCCCGGATGGCGGTGCAGAAGGGGAACAGGTTCATCCGAATTGTGTTCCTGCTCGTGGTGGCCGTGCTGATCATCAAGCTGGGCTGGGACGTGATTCAGGAGAACATTCTGCGCACTCGCTGAATTGAGCGGGCTGACTAGCGCTTATCCAGCAGATGCGGATGGGGTAAATCGGGGATGGACCGCCCGGCGAGCGTGCTGGCAACCCACAGCGAGCGGTGCAAATCGTCGTGGTGATCTACCTTGGCGGCGTACCACAGAGCGTCTTCGACTTCGCGGGCGATGGTCCACTGTCGAGCGATTTCGACGTCCAAACCGGCGGATTCGCAGAGTCGATTGAGCCGGTCCAGCAGACCCAATTCGGGATTGCGCTCCGGCAAATCGACCAGCCGGTTATCCAGCATCGGGGCCACCGCGAATTCGGCTTCGCCCAGCAGACCCTGCGGATCAATCGCCAAGAAGTCCTCGGCGTGCCACTCCGTGCTGCCCAGCCTGGCCAGGATGTTCATCCCGTGCAGATCGCCGTGCACCAGAACATCCCGGTTCTCCCGGCGTCCCACCGCGCCCCTGGTCTGGCAGACTTCCAGCGCGGTCTCCAGAAGCCAGCGCGGAAAGGGTTCCGCCAACTCTTTCCAGCGGTAAGGCAGCTCGTCATTCCAGCGTTCTGCTTGCTCTGCCAGGGCGGGTATCTGCCGCCAGGAAGGGCGATCATCGGGGAGGATCGAGAGTTTGCGCAGCACGGCTCCCCAGACCTCAATGGCCTGATCCATCGGAGCGGCTTGTAACCAGCGGTCGGCGTCTAGCCGTTCCAGCAGCATGGCTCGCTCTGCTGCGTCGCTGTCCAGCAGCCGCACCGCGCCGTTTCCCGCCCACAGTCTGAGCGTATCGGGCTCGTGGCGGATGTCGTCGTAAGGGTAGGAGATCTTCAGCACGGCCTGACCGCCGTCCTGAGTCTTTACTGGAAGGGCGATTCCGCTGAAACCGTTCCAGGCCGGTTGATCATCCGAGAGATCTGGCTGAACCGCCCACCGCGCGTAGGCATTGTCCAGCAGTTGCGGCAGCCTGCTCAGCCAGGCACGGCGCTCCGCTGTATTGCTGTATCGCCGTTGCAGATCTTCCGGGATCGGGATGCTCACGGCTGCAATCCGGGTAGCGGCTGTTGCGGGGCCGCGAAGATCAGAGCCTGGCGGCTGCTCGCCAGCAATTGACCGATTGCCCAGCTGCGGAGTGTGCCATCGCTGAGCGCCACCAGATCCCCGTAGCCGAGAGTGATCTGATTCTCCAGAGTGGCCAGTTCCGGACCGGGTGCGGAGAGGAACTTCACATCCAGCGGGAAGCCAGCTTGCTGGGCGGGCGGTTGCTGGCACAGCGCAGTGATCTGCGCCCGGTTTGCCTTGAGCGAGGCCTGATGACTTTCCAGCAGGCTGAGCGCGGAGTTCACCGCATCCTGGGTTTCCAGTCGGGTCGCCGCCACCTGGTAGGCGTAAACAGCTTTTTGTTCGGCGAGGTCAAGAGCATTCAGCGCCTGTTGCGTGTTCGGTTGCTGACCGTCCGGCGCTGCCGCTTCAGCGGCGGAGAGGCTGGCGCAGGACGTCGGGGCGGCCGGTGCAGCACCGGGGTCAAAACTCACGACGGCTGGCTTGAGGCCGCTCGATTGAGCGAGATACTGGCCGGTGACGGCTTGCCCGGCTCCCAGCGCAGCCAGTAAACGTGCCATTCCGGGATCTACAGTACGCGCCGCAGCGAGGTTTTTGCCGGCCGCTTCGTGGAGTGAGGTCAAGAACCCGGAGAGACTCGGTTGAGTCCGGCCGGTGCTGGAGGAGGTCGGGCTGGAGCTCGCTGTCGCTGAACCGGATGAGCTGGTACTCGGAAGATTCAGGGTCAAGGCACTGACGCCCGTGCTGAGCGTAGCGATCGCTTTGTTCAGCGCGGGTAGCAGGCTGGCGGCCGAGGGCTGCGCGGCGAGGGTTTTGGCTTCCGCCAGTAGTTGCTTGCTGTTCTCCAGCGCGGCGACTCTCGCCACTTCGGTGGCGGTCGGCCCCTCGGGCCCCTTGCTGGTCACTGAACTGCCCAGTGCGACGATGAGCAGAGCGACTAGTGCTAGGAGCAAGACCCGGCGTAGCCAACGTAGCGCTTGCCGGTCGGTGCGGCGTGCTGGCTGCTCGGCGGCTTTGGCTTGTTCGCGGGCGGCTTGTTGTAAACGCAGTGCCTGGCGGGTCTGTGGCTGTTCCGAGGCCGGCAGCGGAGGCAGTGATGCCGGAACAACGGATGCCGGGACAACGGATGCCGGGACAACGGAGGAAGGTTCGGTGGCTGCCGGCTCGGGGGATGCCGAGATCTCGGGCGTTTCAGTATCGGGGGAGGACTCGCGGAGAGGTGCCTCGCGGATCGCTGATTCTTGGTCTGCTTCGGCTTCTGCGAGGGAAGCAGAAGCAGTGCTGGAAGCGGCTTCAGTGGTTTCTTCTGCCGTTGTTTCAGTTTCTCGCGAAGCTTCTGTCGCTGAGCTTGCCGCCGATTCTGAATCGGGCGGCGTGGATTCCGGGCCTTCTGCCGCTGCGGGATCGGAAAATACGGCCTCAGCTGAATCTATCGATTCGTCGTCAGCCGGATGAGGCTCGTCGGAACCGGAGTCCGTAGTTGGCTCGGAGTTCGCTGGGGTATCGGCTACCTCCTCGCCCGCTGCATCGGTAGCTACCGAGGCTGCTTCGGCCTCGGGCTGCTGCTCGGTCTGGCCGGTGGCTTTTTCAGCCTCCGGGGTGGCTGAGCCGGTCGGGGAATCAGCTGAATCCTCAGCACCTTGAGCTTGTTCGGGCTTGGCATCTTCGCCCTCTGCTTCGTTGGGTTCTGCTTCGTTGGGTTCTGGCCGAACGCCAGTTGTCTCGGGTTGCCCAGCTCCGGTATTTTCGGCTTCAGGGGCTTCAGGGGCTTCAGGGGCTTCAGGGGCTTCAGGGGCTTCAGGGGCTTCAGGGGCTTCAGGGGCTTCAGGGGCTTCAGGGGCTAGCTTCGCCGTCGCACCTTCACCGTCTTCGGGCTGGGCATCCGCGGAGTCTTGCTCAGCAACAGCTGGTTCAGTGTCCGAGCCGAGAATGATCAGCGGGTTCGCCTGAGAACCAGAAGGCGCACCCGCCGGGGTGCTGACCCGGCGGGATTTGCCGCGTTTAGGCTTGATCGCAGCGGGGCTGGCCGCCGCTTCGGCAGCAACCGGAAGTACGCCGTCGGCTTGTTCTGAATCCGGGGCGTTCTGCTTTGGCTGCTGCTCAGTCACGGCTACGATCATGCCATGTTCGCCCAGTCAATGCACTTGGAATCACCGCAGCGCTGAACGGTTGGTAGGCTATATACCTACAACATCATCACGTGGGGCCCGCAGGGGCGCAGGAAGGCTTTGAGTATGTCCAAGCCGGATCGTTCGCAGCGGCTCTTCGAGCTGCTTGAGCCCGTAGTGATCGCACAGGGCCTCTATTTAGAAGAGGTCACTGTGCAGCATGCCGGAGATCAGCGCACGGTGCAGGTCGTCGTGGACCTGCCCGAGACGCAGCCTGGCAGTGTCAGCCTCGACGCCATTGCTGAGGTGTCCCAGCAACTCGGAACAGCTCTGGACAATGATCCAGAAGATGATGGACGCCCGTATGATCTGGAAGTCTCTTCCCCCGGGGTCAGCCGCCCATTGACCGAAGAACGGCATTGGCGCAGAGCGCTGGGCCGGATGGTCAGGGTGAATCTGCTCGCCGGGGACAATCCCACGGGTCGGCTCGTTGAGGTCAAAGATGACGGTGTGATCATCCGCCAAGAGCGAGTGGTCAAAAAAGGTATGAAACCCAAGATTTCCGATCCTGAGTTCATTGACTTCGCGGATATCCGCCGCGGCAATGTCGAGGTGGAATTTGCTCGATTGGATGCAATCGAAGCGCAAGAACCGGCCGGAGAAGAATCCGGCCAGAAAGGTCAGGATTGAGATGGATATTGACATGAGCGCGCTGCGTTTGTTGGAGCGCGAACGTGAGATTCCGTTAGAGAAGCTCATCCCGACCATTGAGCAAGCTCTCCTCGTGGCTTACCACAAGACCTCCGGCGCCTATGAGCAAGCCCGTGCGGAACTCGACCGGAAGAGCGGTCACGTCACCATCTGGGCTGCGGAACTTGACGACGACGGAGCGGTCATCGGCGAGTTCGACGACACCCCTGCTGGCTTCGGGCGGATCGCAGCGAGCACCGCGCGGCAGATCATCCTGCAGCGGCTGCGCGATGTGGAAGACGATAACGTGCTGGGAGAATTCCGTGGCAAAGAGGGGGAACTGGTCTCCGGCCAGATCCAGCAGGGTCACAACCCCAATATGGTGCAGGTCAACCTGGGATCAGTGGAAGCGGTACTGCCGCCCACCGAGCAGGCCCCCGGGGAGCGCTATCTGCACGGCAATCGTTTGCGGGCTTTCGTGATCGATGTGCACCGCGGTCCGAAGGGCCCCTCGATCACGCTGTCCCGTTCTCATCCGGGACTGGTTCGCAAGCTCTTTGAGCTGGAAGTGCCGGAGATCGCCGATAAATCGGTGGAGATCGTCGCCCTGGCTCGCGAAGCCGGGCACCGCACCAAGATCGCGGTCAAAGCCAATCAGGCCGGAATCAATGCCAAGGGCGCCTGCATCGGCGAAATGGGTGCCCGGGTGCGGGCCGTGATGAACGAGCTCAACGACGAGAAGATCGACATCGTCGACTTCAGCGATGATCCGGCGACCTTCATCGCCAACTCGCTTTCGCCATCCCGAGTGAACTCGGTGACCATTGTGGATGAGGCTGCCAGGTCTGCCCGGGTGATCGTGCCCGACTATCAGCTCTCGCTGGCGATTGGAAAAGAGGGCCAGAACGCCCGTTTGGCCGCCAAGCTGACCGGCTGGCGGATCGATATCATCTCGGACGCCGTCTCAACCGATTCCTGATCCGTTCTACTAAACCTTTTCGCAGAACGGGGCGAAAGAGGCCCCTCAAAGCGAATCGTTCGGTCACAGCGTTGCTTCGGTTGCGCGCTTTGAACCCCGCTGGACTCTCCGTGCAAGGCCGGGATTCGTTCCAGGTCGCACCGGAGGGCTAGAATGAATAGGCCGGGTCTTTCGACCGCAGCACTCCCACCAGGTGTAGCAGAAGGTTTTGCAGTGTCCAACACACCAATGCGCACTTGCGTAGGATGCCGTCGTCGAGATTTCCAGCAAAAGTTGCTACGCGTAGTGAAGACCCCAACCGGCTTGCTGGAGGCGGATCTCGGACGGCGGATGGCTGGCAGAGGTGCTTGGTTGCACCCCGATCAGGACTGTCTGACGTTAGCGCTCAAACGCCATGGTTTCTCAAGGGCTTTCAAAAGCCCGGTGGACACCGCGCCGATTGAACAGCCGCTACGTGAAGCAATAGCACGAAACGAACTTATCCAACCTGAAAGCGGGTCAGAAAACTGATGGAAACCCGATGAGTACCCAGCGATGAGTGCCGAACTGCGAGCTAAGCAATGAGGATTGTATTTAGCTCAAAAGTTGGCCATTCCCCGGTGGAAACCCAACAGAAGAATTAGATGGTTCGTGCCTGACTCGGTGCGAGCCGAGACAGGAGTAAAGCGTGGCCAAGGCCCGTGTACATGAGCTCGCCAAAGAGCTCGGAATTACCTCAAAAGATGCAGTAGCTAAGCTGCAGGAACTGGGCGAATTCGTTCGCTCAGCATCATCGACGATCGAAGCGCCGGTGGTCAAAAAACTTCGTGACGCCTTCCCGAACGTGGCTCCCGCCGCCAAAGAAGAAACACCTAAGGCCGCTGTCAAGCCTGCTCCTAAGGCGCCGGTCAAAGCGGCTGAGGCTCCTTCGGCGCCTGCCGCTCCGGAAGCCAAGGTCAGCGAAAGCCCCGTGGCAGCCGCGCCGGCTCCCGCAGCACCAGCTGCGCAGCGCCCTGCGGCACCGGTGAAAAACACTTCCGGAAGCGCTGGTCAGTCCAGTGCTGCCGCTGGTCCGCGTCCCGGTAATAACCCTTTCGCCACCTCGCAGGGCATGCCCCGCGCCGGTGCTGCTGCCGAGGGTGAGCGTCCCGCGGCTTCCGC
This sequence comes from Psychromicrobium ferritrahens, assembly GCF_043789415.1. Taxonomy (NCBI): domain Bacteria; kingdom Bacillati; phylum Actinomycetota; class Actinomycetes; order Micrococcales; family Micrococcaceae; genus Psychromicrobium; species Psychromicrobium ferritrahens. The sequence goes on from NZ_JBDLLW010000004.1 coordinate 87,122, forward strand.
CGCTCCGCGTCCGGGGGCTCCGGCCCCGCGGCCAGCTGAGCAGCGCGCTCCGCGTCCGGGAGGTTCCGGAGGCCCACGCCCCGGTAACAACCCCTTCGCTTCTTCGCAGGGCATGCCCCGCGCCGGTGCCCGCCCTGACGGCGAGCGTCCCGGTGGGCCTCGTCCGGCAGCCGGTGCCGGTGGACCCCGTCCCGGTGCCTCAGCGGGCCCGCGACCGGGTGGCTCTGCTGGCCCTCGCGGTGCCGGTGGCAATCGTCCGACACCCGGCATGATGCCGAACCGCACCGAACGCCCGGCTCCGGGTGCTCGTGGCGGTGCTGGCGGTGCCGGTGGCCCAGGTCGTGGTGGCGGAGCCGCTCGTCCGGGTGGAGCTCCAGGCGGCGCGCCGGGTGGCGCACCGGCCGGTGGTGGCTTCGGCAAGGGCGGTCGCGGTCGCGGCGGCACCCAGGGAGCCTTCGGTAAGGGCGGCGCAGGCCGCGGCAAGCAGCGCAAGTCGAAGCGGGCGAAGCGGCAAGAGCTGGAGCAGATGAGTGCTCCGTCGCTGGGTGGCGTGAGCGTACCCAGAGGCGACGGGAACACCGTGGTGCGCTTGCGCCGTGGCTCCTCGATCACCGACTTCGCAGACAAGATCGAGGCGAATCCCGCCGCGCTGGTCACCGTGCTGTTCCACCTGGGCGAGATGGCGACCGCCACTCAGTCCCTGGATGAGGACACCTTCGCCCTGCTCGGCGAGGAACTCGGTTACAAGCTCCAGGTGGTTTCCCCCGAGGACGAAGAGCGCGAGCTGCTCTCCAGCTTCGATATCGACTTCGACGCCGAGCTCGATGCTGAAGGCGACGACGACCTGGAGGCTCGTCCGCCGGTGGTCACCGTGATGGGTCACGTCGACCACGGTAAGACCCGCCTGTTGGACGCGATCCGGAACTCGGATGTGATGGCTGATGAGCACGGTGGCATCACCCAGCACATTGGCGCCTACCAGGTGCATCATGAACACGAAGGTCAAGTTCGTAAGATCACCTTCATCGACACCCCCGGTCACGAGGCGTTCACCGCTATGCGTGCCCGTGGTGCTCGGGTCACCGATATCGCCATCTTGGTGGTCGCAGCGGATGACGGCGTGATGCCGCAGACCGTTGAAGCGCTCAACCACGCGCAGGCGGCCAATGTGCCGATTGTGGTGGCGGTCAACAAGATCGATAAGGAAGGGGCCAACCCGGAGAAGATCCGTGGTCAGCTCACCGAATACGGTCTGGTGCCCGAAGAGTACGGTGGCGACACCATGTTCGTGGACGTCTCCGCACGGCAGAACCTGAACATCGACGATCTGCTCGAAGCCGTGATGCTCACCGCGGACGCCGCTCTGGATCTGCGCGCCAATCCGAATAAGGACGCTCGTGGCATTGCCATCGAAGCGAACCTCGACAAGGGCCGCGGTTCAGTGGCTACCGTGCTGGTGCAGTCCGGTACCTTGCACGTCGGTGACACCATCGTCGCCGGTACGGCTCACGGCCGGGTTCGTGCGATGTTCGATGAGGACGGCGTAGCAGTCGAAGAAGCCGGTCCATCACGGCCCGTGCAGGTGCTCGGCCTTTCCTCGGTGCCGAGCGCAGGCGACACCTTCTTCGTTACCAGTGACGAGCGCACCGCGCGGCAGATCGCTGAGAAGCGGGAAGCCGCCGATCGCAACGCCGCCCTGGCGAAGCGTCGCAAGCGGATCAGCCTTGAGGACTTCGATCAGGCCGTCGCCGACGGCAAGGTCGACACCCTCAACCTCATCCTCAAGGGCGACGTCTCCGGTGCTGTCGAAGCGCTGGAAGACTCGCTGCTCAAGATCGATGTTGGCGAAGGCGTGCAACTGCGCGTCATCCACCGCGGTGTTGGTGCGATCACCCAGAACGACGTCAACCTGGCGACCGTGGACAACGCGATCATCATCGGCTTCAACGTCAAGCCCGCTGAGCGGGTGGCCGAGCTGGCCGACCGCGAAGGCGTCGATATGCGCTTCTACTCGGTCATCTACGCCGCGATCGACGATATCGAGCTGGCCCTCAAGGGCATGCTCAAGCCCGAGTACGAGGAGGTCCAGCTGGGTACCGCGGAAATCCGCGAGATCTTCCGCTCCTCCAAGTTCGGCAATATCGCCGGTTCCATCGTGCGCAGCGGCTTGATTCGCCGTAACGCCAAGGCCCGGGTGCTGCGTGGCGGCAACGTCATCGGCGACAATCTCACGGTTGACTCGCTCAAGCGGTTCAAGGACGATGCCACCGAGGTCCGCGAGGGCTTCGAGTGCGGTATCGGCTTGGGATCCTTCAACGATCTGCAGGCCGAAGACATCATCGAGACCTTCGAGATGCGCGAAAAGCCAAGGGTCTAATTCCTTTGACGAGCCGGATGGACAGCTCCCCGCCCGTCCCTCGCTGGCTCCCAGAGCAGAGAAACCCGCTCTGCTCTGGGGCCCTCGCCAGCAGGGGACTCACCGCGGCGCGGCCTGGTCTCGCATACGAAAACTAGCTCTCAGATTGAGTTGAGGAGGAACACCATGGTTGATCCGGCACGGGCTGCTCGTTTGGCCCAACGTATTAAGGTGATCGTCGCCGAGGCGCTGCGCAAGCAGGTCAAAGAGCCCGGCGTCGAGAACATCACGCTGACTGAGGCGCGGGTCACCAATGATTTGCAGCATGCCACGCTGTATTACACGATCTTTGGTGACGAAGAGGCTAAGGCAGAAGCCACCGCCTCGTTAGAGAAGTCTCGCGGGATTCTGCGCCGTGAGGTGGGCAAGAACCTCACCATCAGGCTCACCCCGACTCTGGAGTTCATCGCTGATGAGATTCCGGAGACGGCGACTCACCTTGAGGAACTGATTCGCGAAGCTAAGGCTCGCGACGCCGAACTGGCCGCCCAGGCTGCACAAGCCAAGTTCGCGGGCGACGCCGATCCTTATAAAAAGGCAGAGGACGACGAGGAGTAGTTCTCGGCTCGTTTGGTTCGGCCCGGATGGAGTTTTTCGGAACTTCATCCGGGCCGCCTCTGTTTAACCCAGCTAGTGAGATCCAGATATCCCCTTGAGTGTTTCAGAAGTTATAGAAGTGACGCCGAATTTGTCACTTTGGAAACTCTGGTAACACTCACTGGGACGGCTGGTTCGGATTGGTAGAGATCGGGTTTGGCTCAGACCCCGGGAATCTTGGAGATCCCGGCTAGCAGCTCAGCCGTATCGCCGCAGAGCGCGATCCGCACCCAGCCCTCGCCCTGGGAGCCGAACGCGGTTCCGGGGGCGAGCGCGACGCCCTCGGCGGCCAAGAACCGGTGTACCCAGGCTCGTACATCGCCTTGACTGAGGTGGGAGACATCGGCCCAGAGGTAGAAGGCGCCGGTGGCTTTGAGGAAGCGGAGGCCCTGGGCACTCAATTGTGCTTCGGCGGCATCGCGATTGAGTCGATAGTGTTCCCGTGCAGTGTCGACATAGTCCTGCGGTCCGGTTAAAGCTGCCAGTGCGGCGTACTGTGCGGGAGTGCTGACACAGGAGAAGCTCGATTCAACCACACTGGCCACTGTTGATTCCAGACCCGGCGGAGTGAGCAGCGCGCCGACCCGAAGGCCGGTCAGCCCGTAGGTTTTAGAAGCCGTCCAGGACATTAAGACTCGGCCGTCGGTATCGAAGCGCGCCGGGCTGATATGCGGAGTTTCAAAGGTGAAAGCCTCATAGCATTCGTCAGAGACCACCCAGAGATCGTGTTTGCGAGCCAGCTCCACCAGCTGCTCGGTGAGCTGAGGATCCAAGACGGCGCCCAGCGGATTGGAGGGTGAGTTGAGCATCAGCACGCGGGTGCGAGGGGTGATCAGCGTCTCGATATCCGCTACCTGGGGCTGGAAAGCGTGTTCTGCCCGCAAGGGGTAGCTCACCGGCACCGCATTGAGCAGCTGACTGGTCATCGTAAAGGTCGGGTAGCCGGGATTAGGCAGCAGCACCTCATCCCCGGGGGCCAGTAATAAACTGAGCGCGAGGTGCAGGCCCTGCTGGGCTCCCGCCGTGACCACAATGCGCTTCGGGTCCACCTGAACGCCTTGCTGGGCCTGCAAACGTGCCGCAAAAGCCTCACGCAGCGCCCAGATCCCGGCGTTCGGCGTGTAGTTGGTCTCATCGCGCACCAAGCAGTCAATCGCCGCCTGCCGAATGTGCGGGGACACCTCGAAAGCGGGCTCTCCGATGCTCAGCACCACGGCACCCGGGCGTGCCCAAGCCGCCTCGGTGATTTCCCGGATCTGATTGGCGGGCAGGGAACGGACCTGTGTGGCGAGCGCCGACGCTGCATCAAATGGCATAGGGCCAACATATACTGAAAGGCGTGCTTTCAGGACTCGTGATCGTGGACAAACCCCAGGGCTGGACCAGCCACGATGTGGTGGCCAGAATGCGGCGCTTAGCCGGTACCCGCAAAGTCGGCCATGCCGGCACCCTGGATCCGATGGCCACCGGTGTCCTGGTGATCGGAATCAACCGGGCCACCAGGTTGCTCACCTACATCGTCGGAACCTCCAAGACCTACACCACCACCATCCGTCTGGGACAGTCCACCATCACCGACGACGCCGAAGGCGACGTGACCGGTTCGCACAGCACCGAGGCGATCACCGAAGAACAGCTCAGAGCCGGAGTGGCGAAGCTGACCGGCGAGATCCAGCAGGTGCCCAGCAGCGTGAGCGCGATCAAGGTCAACGGAGAACGCTCCTATGCCCGGGTCCGGGCCGGTGAAGACGTGAAACTCGCTGCCCGGGCGGTGAGCATCACAAGATTCGATATCCACAGCTGGCAGCGGATCCAACTGGTAGCAGAGGACGGCGCCCCGCAGCAGGTCATCGATCTGCAAGCCACCGTTGAATGCTCCTCCGGAACCTATATCCGGGCTCTGGCCCGGGATCTCGGAGAAGGGCTCGGAGTCGGCGGGCATCTGACCGCGCTGCGTCGCACCGCCGTCGGCCCCTATCAGATCGCCCAGGCGAAGACCCTCGAGGAACTCGAAAAAGAGTTCAACCTGCTGGAGATGTCCGAAGCCGCCCGGGCCCTGATGCCGGTACGGGAACTGAGCGAAGAGGAGGCCGTTGAGCTCTCCTACGGGCGTCGGATCGCTGCTACCGATCAACTTCACTCCGCTGAGCAGCCGGTGGCTGCCTTCGCCCCGGACGGTTCCCTGGTGGCTCTGCTGGAGGATCCCGGGAGCGCCGGTAAGTACGCCAAAGCGGTATTGGTCTTCGCGGCTTCGGGGGAACAGCATACGCCGGGGACCGCGCCAAGGAGCGCCTCATGATCGTCGATGGTTGGTTCATTGCCTCGCTCATCGTCGGGCTGCTCTCCGCGGTGATCTGCTTCGGTGCCGGTGTTCTCAAGAAGGGGCCGAACGACGTCACGATTCTCTCGGTGGCCGCCGTCGAACTCTTCCTGCTGGTTTTCCTAGTGGCTAGTATCGTCCGGCAGAGCGGAGGGGAGCCGATTCGCGGCGAGGTCTGGGAGTTCTGGGGCTACCTGATCACCGCTGTGGTGATTCCGATCGGCGGAGTCTGGTGGTCGTTGATCGAACGCAGTCGGTGGAGCAACTTCGTGCTCGGCGCGGTGGGGCTCATCGTCGTGGTGATGATGTACCGGATGAATCAGATCTGGTTCGGTGGATAGAGTGGGAAGCTCAGCTGGAGACGATGGTTCCAGAGGCGACGGAGGACAAAGAGTGACTGAGGATACGACGAGCAGGGCCACCGGTGCGGGGCGACTGTTGATCGCGGTGTACGGGATCTTTGCACTGGCCGCTACAGCGAGGGCGGGTTACCAGATCGCCACGAAGTTCTCCGAAGCGCCCACCGCCTATCTGCTCTCCGCTTTCGCCGCGGTGGTGTACATCGCGGCCACGGTGTCCTTGGCACGACGAGGACGGCGCTGGTACTGGATCTCAGTGGCGGCCGTGCTGATCGAGTTGCTGGGCGTCCTGGTGATCGGAGCGCTGAGTCTGCTGGATGCCGCAGTTTTCCCGCACGATACGGTCTGGAGCGTCTTCGGTCGGGGCTATGGTTTCGTCCCGCTCCTGTTGCCGATTCTCGGATTGATCTGGCTCTACCGAAAACGACCAACTATTCAGGAGGCCTGATCATGACCACGCAGGACGACGGCGCAGCAATTGAGCCGGTGGTAATTCCTCGGTTGAGCGATGGCGTGGTGACGCTTCGCGGGATCGAACTCTCTGATGCTGAGCAGATCGTTGCGATCTGTCAGGATCGACAAGCCCAGCGCTGGTTGCCCGATCTGCCGAATCCGTACACCTTGCACGATGCTGAGTCCTATATTCAGGAAATTGTTTTGCCCGGCTGGCAGAAAGGTGAACGGCATAGTTTTGCCGTCATCAAGGAAGGTCAAGACGACTATTTGGGCAGTGTAGATGTGCATCTTATTCGTGGCAGCATCGCGGAGATCGGCGTTAATATCGGTCCCGGCGCCCGCGGAACCGGGGTCGCCCTGCGAGCGGTGCAACTCATCATCGACTATGCTTTCAACGGGCTGAACCTGAAGCATCTCTATTGGCGCGCCGAAGTGCCTAACTGGGCAAGTCGGAAGCTCGCTTGGAAAGCGGGGTTCAGGTTCGAGGCCGAGCTACGGGCTTTCGCCGATAACAGGGGAGAGTCCGTGGATATGTGGCTGCTTTCGCTGGCGCATAACGAACCCCGAGATCCTCAGCAAGCCTGGACCGGTCCACAACAACGTGAGACCCAAAGCTAGCAGAATCCCGAGGTTCGAGCTGCCTGACGGTGTTCTTGTGTTTTTGAACGCTATGGCTTGAGCCGCAGAATGCGCTCGGCATTACCATGTGAGATAAGTTCTTTGTCTTCAGAACTGAGCGGTGCGGTACGGATGAACTCAGTGGCCTCTTCGTTTTTCTCGAAGGGGTAGTCGGCGGAGAACATCACATTCTCTGCGCCGATAACCTCTATTGCGTCTAATAGCCCCGAGTGCGAGAACACTCCGGAGGTAGTGATCGAAATATTGGTTCCGAAGTATTCCGAGGGGAGTTTCGGTAACCTCGGCTGGGCCTTGAGGTCGAGGGACTGATAGCGATTGTCGATACGGGATAGCTGGGCGGGCAGGAATTCCCCCATATGCCCCAAGATGATCTTGGCCTTAGGGTATCGGTCGAAGACTCCGCCGAAGATCAAACGCATAGCGTGTCCACCGGTGCGATGGTTCCAGCTCCAGACTGCGCCTTCTAGCCCAGGGTAGCCCTGTAAAACTTTCCATTCATCGCTAGGCACTGGGCTCGGGTGAATGTAGAGTGGCACTTCCAGTTCCTCCATTGCTTCCCAGAATGGTGCGAACTGTGGTTCGTCTAGGTAGTGGCCCTGGGTGTGGTCATTGACTAGGGCGCCGCACAGCCCCAGTTCGTTGACCGCGCGGCGCAGTTCCGCAGCGGCTCGTTCCGGGTCCTGTAACGGAATTGCGGCCAGGCCCTGGAACCTGCCCGGATAATCACGGATTACCTTGGCCAGGTAGTCATTGGCCAGACGTGCATCGGCTACCGCGATCTCCGGGTCTGACTGGGCCTGAATGCCGGGGGCGGTCAGCGAAAGCACCTGCATATCGATGCCATATTTGTCCATCTCTGGCAGCCGGAACTCGGTGAAGTCGGATAGTCTCCGCACCCAGTCGGCCAGAATCTCCGGTTTGCAGGGAACTTGGCCCTCGGGGGTGCCTTTGGTGGCCAATTTGTCGTACCAGAACGCTTCTTCTAAAGCGATCAGCTTCATGATATTGCCTTCCGTTGAAAGTGGATTTCGATCAGGCATGCTCATCGAAAAATTGTTAAGTAACTTAACGATTACGCTGTTATGCTAGCACCATGTCCACACAAGACAAGTCGGCTCCGGAACCCCTCGGTAAGCTGCTCTGGCAAGCGCACAACTGGTTTCGCGCGGCGGTGACCACCAGCCTGGGAAACGACAACGGCGGGGTCAGTCCGGCGCACGCCACGCTGCTCAGCCAGCTCGATCCGGAGGGTATGCCGATGGCCGAGTTGGCGCGGCGTATTGGGGTGAGCACCCCGGCGATCCATCAGATGGTGCATCGCCTGGTTGATCTCGACATCCTCGAGATCGTGCCAAACCCGAGCTCTGGGCGATCAAAACTCGTCTTGTTGACGCCGAAAGGCCAGACCCGCCGTCAGGAAGCTCTCGAGGTGATCGCCGAACTGGAAGCCAAGCTCGCTCAGCACATCGGACAGCGGCGGGTTAGCGCGCTGCGCGATGCGCTGGAGCAAGATTGGACCGGGGCCATCTGAGCTAGCTGCCGGGGCTCGGGGGGTCCGGATCTGCTGCGCATCGCCGTCGTGAAGCCGCTGAGCGCTTGAAGCGTGAGAACATATCAGAAGCGGCCCCAACCGGAAGGACTTGTCAGATGACTGAAGCAAAAGATTCAGAGGAAGCGGTTCCCCTGGAAATGGCTCCCGATGAAATCCTTCCGGCGGAGGAATCGGCGGAGGTTCCTGCGGAAGCGGCTGCCTCGCCGCAGCCTGCGAACGATCTGGCTGATTGGAAGGTCTTCCGGCTCGCGGTGGCCGCTCTCGGTATCGTCATCGTCGCTTTCGGTGCCTTCAGCTTGTTCGCCGGGGTAAAGGGCCTGCCGGATGCGATCAGCGAAAGCAACGCGACGCTGGAAAGCAATTATCGCTTCTTCGCGGCTCTGTTGGTCGGTGTGGGCGCTGCTTTTGTCGCGATAGCGATCAAGTTCAACTGGGCCAATGTGCTGATCTTCGTCTGCGCCACGATCTTCCTGGGTGGTTTGGCGAGAGTGCTCTCCTGGGCGATCAGCGGATTGCCGAACTTTCTGATGATCCTGCTGATGATCGTCGAACTGGTGATTCCGCCGGTCATTGCTGTCTGGTATCTCTGGATCAACCGCACCCAGAAGCTGCGCGAAAGCTACCGTGGAATGAATACGGTCCCGAAGCAGTAACCTGAGATACGTGCAATATTTCAATGGCCTGGCCGAGGTGCCCGCTGACTTCGGCCCCTCGGTAGTGACTCTCGGCAACTTCGATGGCGTGCACCGCGGCCACCAGGAAGTTCTGAACCACCTGGTGGCAACGGCTCGGCAGCGGCAAGCCCGAGCCGTTGCCATCACCTTTGACCCGCCACCGGCGCAGGTGCACCGGCCGGAGACCGCGCCAGGGCAAATCATGAGTCTCTCTGACCGCTTGGAGACCATGGCGCAGACCGGTTTGGACGCCGTCCTGGTCCTGCCGTACAGTCTGGAATTCGCTGCCCAGAGCGCGGAAGAGTTCGTCTCCTCCACCTTTGTCGCGGCGCTCCACGCGAGTGTTGTGGTGATCGGCCACGATGTGCGCTTCGGGCGCAATAACTCGGGTGATCTGAGCACTATGCAGGCACTCGGTCGAAAATACGATTTCGACGTCGAGGTGATCGAGGAGTTCGGCGAGGGGCGGCGCTGTTCCTCGACCTGGGTGCGAGAAGCCCTGGAATCCGGAGATGTGGCGAGTGCCGCTGCGGTGCTCGGCCGGCCGCACCAAATGCGTGGAGAAGTGGTGCACGGCGCTGCACGGGGCCGTGAGCTGGGCTTCCCGACGGCGAACCTCGCCGCGGATTCCTCGGGGTACATTCCGGCGGATGGGGTATATGCGGGGTGGCTGATCGATCAGCTCGGAGTGCGTTGGCCTGCGGCGATCTCAGTGGGCAGTAACCCGACCTTTGAAGGCGTCAGCAGGCAAGTGGAGGCCCACGTGCTGGATCGGCCCGAGGAAGCAGTGGAGGACTTCAATCTCTACGGGCAGTTCGTCACCGTGGAGTTCGTCGAGCGCTTGCGCGGCATGGTGGCCTATACCGGCCCCGAAGCCCTGATTGATCAGATGTGCAAGGACGTCGAGCGGAGCAGGGGAGTGCTGCTCGGTTCAGAGCTCACTTAGATCCTGCCTTTTCCGCGAGTGCGGGTTTAAGAGAGTTCGCCCAGGGCTCCCATCGCCTGATCGAGCACCAGGGAGAAGGGTTTTTTCGCTCCGCTTTCAATCCAGCTTGTCTCGGCGGCGTCCAGGCAGGCCAGAGCTGCGCCAGCCATGGCGTGGGGTCGTGGGTCATCCGCGCTGAGCTGCTCTGGAAAGCGATCCACAAGATTCGGTCTCAGCAGCTTTGGCCAGCCTGAGATCTGCTCGAAATAGTAGCCCTGAAGCGCCGGGGTCTCCATTCTCAGCCGAACCAGCGGCAAGGACTCCTGCGGGGAGCGGTTCAGCGGTTCGATCAGCACCTCGAAGGCTTGCCGCAGTGCGGCCCAACAGGGAACCTCGGCCGGTATCTCGGCCAATCTTCCATTGAGTCGTTCGCCCATTCGCTTGAGTCCTCCCAGCACCACCCCTTCCTTGGAGGGGAAGTACCGGAAAAAACTCCGCCGAGAGATTCCGGTAGCCGCTGCGATCTGATCCACCGTGGTTTCGGTGTAGCCGTACTCGACGAAAAGCTTGAGCGCCGCAGACATCAACTCTTCTCGGACGGCGCGTTGTGTTCTGGTCCTCAGGTCTTCTGGCATCTCCTGAGAATACCCGGTTTCCTGTGAAGATGTTGTTTTTGGCACTGCAAGTTGTTTTTGGCACTAAGTGCCATATACTGAATTCACATATTCACGACACCGTTGGTGCCGCATTGAAAGGGAAGAAAAATGTCAGCACATAGCAGCAGTCAGGGAACCCCTCGTGCACTGATCGTGGGGGCCGGAATAGCCGGTCTCGCCGCAGCCACAAGCTTGCATCGAGCCGGCTGGGAAGCCGTGATTATTGAGCGTGCAGCAGGTCGGCGCAGGGGCGGATATTTCGTCGCTTTGACCGGGGCGGGCCGCTACGCAGCGGAGCGCCTTGGCTCGCTCGATCTGATGCCGGACCGTGCCTCGCAGACCCGCAATGCCTTCGATATTGACCGAGAGGGCAACTTCAGTCCCAGCATCAGCCTTGCCGACCAGGTCGGGGCGCCCAGAATGATGCTGCGCGGCGATATCGAAAATGCGCTCTTCGAGCGGTTGCCCAGTGAAGTCGAGATCCGATTCTCTTCCCAGCCCACTGAGATCGTGGACCATGGAAGCCATGTTGAGGTCACGATCGTGAATGCGGAAACCGGAACGAGCAGCACGGAGAGATTCGATCTGCTGATCGGTGCCGATGGGCTGCGTTCCACGGTGCGCAGGATGGCTTTCGGCCCCGACGAGGACTTCCTGGCCCCTCTGGGCTATGTGATCGCGGCGACCGTGTTGGACGGCGGTTTGCGGGGTATCTCCCCGCAGGATGGTGTGAGCCTGGTCGAATCAGGGCGCGGCGCCTTCGCTTTCGGTCTGGAAGATGGGCGGCAGACGCTGTTCCTCAACTATCGTCCGGACGATATGAAAGCCGAATTCTCCCGCTCGGCTATCGAGTCGCTGCGGGCGGCTTTCGGTCCTGAGCCGGCCGGGGAAGTGCTGGGGGACATGCTCGATCAGTTCGAGAACTCCGATGAATTCCTCTTCGATTCCGCGAGCCAAGTGAAGATGCCGCAGTGGGTGAAGGGCAGGGTGATAGTGCTCGGCGACTCCGCATGGTGCCCGACCCTCTACGCCGGGCTGGGTGCCTCAAGCGCCCTTGCCGGGGCCGATCTGCTGGGCAAGATGCTCGAGTTGCACCCCGAGGATCTCGCTGAGGCCCTCGCTGACTGGGAACGCACCATGCGACCTCACGTGGATAAATTCCAGGAGTGCTGCTTCATCCTGAGGCCTTTCTTTATCGTGAATACACCGGAAGAGTTGCGGCAGCGCCAGGAGGCGGTGGCGAAGCTGTCCGATGCGAAGCTGCGCGAGGAATTCTACGCAACGGAAGAACAGAAGAAGTATGCGGAATGGAAGAACGTCGATGTCGTCCCGATCGTCTCGGAGATGCTCAGTGTCTAAGGATCACTGACCCTTCCACCGGAATCAACACCTTGAGCAAAATAGAGTAAACTGGAGGTGTGAATCCGGCTGCAGTCCGTGGCGGCTGGATTTCGTGATGCTCAAGCGTCAAACGTCGGTGATGTTTGACGCAGGGCACCTCGCACCCGTTGACGCAGGGTCCTCGGGATTCACGGCACAACTCAAGGAGTTACTTGTGGCATTAGACGCCGCTGTAAAGCAAGACATCATCAAGGAATACGCCACCACTGAGGGTGACACCGGTTCGCCGGAGGTTCAGATCGCGATGCTCTCCAAGCGCATCTCTGACTTGACCGAGCACCTGAAGATGCACAAGCACGATCACCACACTCGTCGTGGTCTGATGGCTCTGGTGGGTCGTCGGAAGCGTCTGCTGGCTTACCTGCATGACACCGACATTGCACGCTACCGTTCGCTCATCGAGCGTCTCGGCCTGCGTCGATAAAACTGTTTGAGGCCGCATTTCCCTGCCGGGAATGCGGCCTCAAAACTTTCAACTAAACCACAGCTGAAAGTCATCCACCGCTGCGCATTCGCGGTCCTCGGTAGTGACCTCCGGAAGATTTTGACATTCCGTGGGTCTCGATCGAAGGCCGGGTGCGGCCCGCCGTGAGGCTGGGCGGGTGGGGATGACCGAGGCTAGAACACAGAGAAACGGAGGTGACTCTCTATGGAGGGTCCCGAAATCCAATTCGCCGAAGCAGTGATCGACAACGGTCGCTTCGGCCAACGCACTATTCGCTTTGAAACCGGTCGCCTGGCGCAACAAGCCGCAGGCTCCGCGATGGTCTACATCGACGACGACACCGCGTTGCTCTCCGCGACCACCGCGGGCAAGCAGCCGCGTGAAGGCTTCGACTTCTTCCCGCTCACCGTGGACGTGGAAGAGCGGATGTATGCCGCAGGCCGCATCCCGGGCTCGTTCTTCCGCCGCGAAGGCCGCCCCTCCACCGAAGCTATCCTGGCTTGTCGGCTGATGGACCGCCCGCTGCGCCCAGCCTTCGTGAAGGGCCTGCGCAACGAGGTGCAGATCGTGGTCACCGTGCTGGCGATCAACCCCGATGAGCTGTACGACGTCGTCGCGATCAACGCTTCCTCGATGTCCACTCAGCTTTCCGGTCTGCCCTTCTCCGGCCCGATCGGCGGCGTCCGCGTCGCTCTGATCGAGGGCCAGTGGGTTGCATTCCCGCGTCACTCCGAGCTGGAGAACGCAGTCTTCGATATGGTCGTTGCTGGCCGAGTAGCTGGCGACGACGTTGCGATCATGATGGTCGAGGCGGAAGCCACCGACAACTCCTGGAAGCTGATCAAGGAAGACGGCGCCACTGCACCGACCGAAGAGGTCGTCGCCGAGGGCCTCGAAGCGGCTAAGCCGTTTATCAAGGTGCTCTGCGAGGCACAGGCCGATCTGGCTGCTCGCGCGGCTAAGCCCACCGTTGAGTTCCCGATCTTCCTGGACTACGAGCAGGATGCTTACGACGCCGTTGACGCGGCTGCCGCTACTCGTCTCGCCGAGGTCTTCCAGATCGCCGATAAGCAGGAGCGCGACAACGCTTCCGACGCGCTCAAGGACGAGGTTGTCTCAAGCTTGGCTGCGCAGTTCGAAGGCCGCGAGAAGGAGCTTTCGGCTGCTTTCCGCTCGGTCACCAAGAAGGTGGTACGCCAGCGCATCCTGAAGGATCAGGTCCGCATCGACGGCCGTGGCCTGACCGACATTCGCCAGCTCACCGCCGAGGTCGAGGTACTGCCTCGGGTTCACGGTTCAGCGATCTTCGAGCGCGGTGAAACCCAGATCATGGGTGTCACCACCTTGAACATGCTCAAGATGGAACAGCAGATCGACTCGCTCTCTCCGGAGAAGACGAAGCGCTACATGCACAACTACAACTTCCCGCCGTACTCCACCGGTGAAACCGGTCGGGTGGGTTCGCCCAAGCGCCGCGAAATCGGCCACGGTGCGCTCGCTGAGCGCGCTCTGGTGCCGGTGCTGCCTTCGCGTGAGGAATTCCCCTACGCGATCCGCCAGGTCTCCGAAGCGCTCGGATCCAACGGCTCCACCTCGATGGGCTCGGTCTGCGCTTCGACGCTCTCGCTGCTCAATGCCGGTGTGCCGTTGAAGGCTCCCGTGGCTGGTATCGCGATGGGCTTGGTCTCCGATGAGGTCGATGGTCAGACCCGTTACGCCGCGCTGACCGACATCCTGGGTGCCGAAGACGCCTTCGGCGATATGGACTTCAAGGTAGCCGGTACTTCCGAGTTCGTCACCGCGATCCAGCTCGACACCAAGCTCGACGGCATCCCCGCCTCCGTGCTGGCTGCCGCGCTCAAGCAGGCTCGCGAAGCCCGATTGCACATCCTGGGTGTGCTGAACGCCGCGATCGACGTACCGGATGAACTCTCCGAGTTCGCCCCGCGGGTCATCGCAGTCAAGATCCCGGTTGACAAGATCGGCGAGGTCATCGGGCCGAAGGGCAAGATGATCAACCAGATCCAGGAGGACACTGGCGCGGACATCTCGATCGAAGATGACGGCACGGTGTACATCGGCGCTACCAACGGTCCTTCGGCCGACGCAGCCCGATCGGCGATCAACGCGATCGCCAACCCGCAGGTCCCCGAGATCGGCGAGCGGTACCTGGGCACCGTGGTGAAGACCACCACCTTCGGTGCTTTCGTTTCACTCACCCCGGGCAAGGACGGTCTGTTGCACGTCACCGAGCTGCGCAAGATCAACGACGGCAAGCGAGTGGACAACGTCGACGACGTTGTCTCCGTAGGCCAGAAGATCCAGGTGGAGATCACCAAGATCGACGATCGTGGAAAGCTCTCGCTCTCCCCGGTGATCGCCGACGAGGCTTCCGCGGAGGCCACTGAGGCAGAGTCCGTCGAAGTTCAGGCTAACTAAAAAGTTGACTGAACAACTACCACTGCTCTCGGCTCAGACGCTCGAGAAGCTGTTCCGCTCGGAACAGGCCGTTGAAGGGCAGTTAGCTCCGGGGCAAGTGGTTTCAGGCCAGCCGGGCGGCGCCGTCGTGCGCCGCTCGGTGCTGCCTGGTGGAGTCCGGGTGCTGACCGAGTCGATGCCCGGCCAGCGTAGCGCTACTATCGGCTTCTGGGTCGGGGTGGGCTCGCGGGACGAGGCTGATGACCAGCACGGCTCCACCCATTTTCTTGAGCATTTGCTCTTCAAGGGCACCGCTCGTCGCACCGCGCTGGACATCGCCTCGGCTTTCGACGAGGTGGGCGGCGAATCCAATGCGGCGACCGCCAAGGAAAGCACCTGTTACTACGCTCGGGTGCTGGATAGCGATGTTGCGATGGCGATCGAGGTGATCGCCGATATGATCACTTCCGCCGTGCTTGACACCGAGGAACTCGAAGCAGAACGCGAGGTCATTCTCGAAGAAATCGCGATGGACAGCGACGACCCCACGGACGTGGCGCACGAGAAGTTCGTCGCGGCTGTGCTCGGGAATCACCCACTCGGCAGGCCCATCGGTGGCACTCCGGAAGCGATCAAAGAGGTTTCCCGGGACTCGGTATGGCAGCACTACCGGCGGTATTATCGCCCGGATGAGCTAGTGATCACCGCTGCAGGCGGATTGGACCACGACGTCGTCTGCGCCCGGGTGCTCGAAGCGCTGAGTTCGGCTGGCTGGCAGTTGGACCCGGCGGCAGCCCCGGTGCCACGTCGGAATACCGAGTTCGCGGCGATCAGCGGCACTGCTGGCCTCCAGGTTTTCCATCGCCAGGTGGAACAGGCAAATATCATCATGGGTTGCCCGTCGATCGTGGCCACCGATGAACGCCGCTTCGTGATGAGCGTGCTGAACGCCATTCTGGGCGGTGGGATGTCTTCCCGGTTGTTCCAGGAGATCCGTGAAAAGCGCGGCTTGGTGTACTCCACCTATTCTTTTTCCTCCGCGTACGCGGATGCCGGCTACTTCGGCATGTATGCGGGATGCTCGCCGCAGAAGGTGCCTCAGGTGCTCGGCCTGCTGGCCGCTGAACTGGAGAAGCTCGCTGCCGAGGGCATCTCTGCCGAAGAATTACGCAAGGCTACCGGACAGCTCTCCGGCGGTATTGTGCTCGCCCTGGAAGACACCGGTTCCCGGATGTCCAGGCTTGGCCGGGCTGAGCTGGTCTCCGGTGAGTTCCTGGACATCGATCAAACCCTGGAACGGATTCACGCGGTGACCGCTGAGCAGGTGCAGGAGCTGGCTCGAGAGCTGGCTGCTGCGCCTCGGACGATCACCGTGGTGGGGCCTTTTGAAGAGGATGAGACCTTCGGCCTCTCACTCTAGGCTGACTGTTGAGTAGCGCAGGGCGCTTGCAACCGAGTTTCCACTCACCAATCGCTGGATGTCTGTGGAGACGGTGCAAGCGCCCTGCGCTTTTAATAGCTCGCCATCACCATCAACGAGCGTTGAAGGTGATGCCTCGCCACCGATCTGTGTAATAGTTCTGAGATCCATTGCTGTACTTAAAGCAACCGCTGCCGCATGAACCTTGGTACACATAGGAATTTGCGGCGCTGGCGCTGCTGGCCGCTGCCAGTCCAATAGTTGAAGCGATGCCGATCGCAAGGACGGTGCCGACTAACTTTTTCATGTCGTACTCCTGACGGTGGTTGATGCTGTTTTTATCCCGGAAACTCTCCGGGTACAAGGAATATAACTCGACGATGGATAAATTAGCAATAGGTTATTCTATTGTTTATTTAAATTGAATCGCAGCTGATTGCCAGGCCAGAAATTGGCTGAATATTCTGATCGCGCGCAGCTCTGAGCTACCTTGCCGAGTACCTCGGCCTGCCGCCTCATTGGATTCCAAGAGGCTCTCCAACTGCTCGAATGGCTCTGGGCGCAGTGAGCTGCCGATCCCTGAGAACGCTAAGCGGTGACCGCTTGGGCCTTGTATTCTGCGGTCTTTTTCTGGCCGATCCTGTCGATCCAGGCCAGCGCCATCGCTGAGACGATGAAAGCCAGGTGAATCAAGGTCTGCCACATCAGGATGCCACCGGCATGCTCCGAGGTTTCTGGATCTGTGTACAGTCCTTGGATCCCGATGAAGGAACGCAGCAGGTGAATCGAGGAGATGCCGATGATCGACATCGCTAGCTTGGTTTTCAGCACATTGGCGTTCACATGGGAGAGCCACTCCGGCTGATCCGGGTGCCCCTTCAGATTGATCCTCGAGACGAAGGTCTCATAACCGCCGATGATGACCATGATCAAGAGGTTGGCGATCATCACCACGTCGACCAGGCCGAGCACAGCCAGCATCACCTTGGCCTCGGTCAGTTCACCACCGTGGTTGATCACCTCGTCGCCAAGGTGCCAGAGCTCTTTGACGAAAACCCAGACGTAGATCAACTGGGCCACGATCAGACCCAGATAGAGCGGCGCCTGCAACCAGCGGCTGAAGAAAATGAAACCGCCCAGCGTGCGAGGCGTGGCTTTGTTCAGGTAGTTATCATCGGTGGTGCTTTGATTCTGCGGCACGGTTTCTCCGGATGCTCGTCGTTGTGGCGGGTATTCGGGTGGTGAGTGAGGACCACTCTAGCCGAGCTCCGGCGAGCTGGTTCAGGATGGTCCTTACCTTCTCCCAACGCCTGTGCTTCGCTGTGGGTTCCTCGGACGTCTGGGCCCGAACCCCTCTCGATAGGTCAGTGACCCGGCGATAGCTTATTCACCGTGCAGCGGGCTATCCCGAAGCCGCTGGGCTATCCCGGCATGAGTACGAGCAGGCCCGGCATGAGCACGATCAGCCCCGACGTGAGGACGAACAGCCGGTCTCGGCGCCCGAGCCAGAAGCATTAGGCTTAGAAGCATGGAAAAAATGCGGATCGCCGTGCTCGGAGCGAAGGGGCGGATGGGTCAAGCCGCCGTCGCTGCGGTGCAGAACGCCTCCGATCTTGAGCTCGTCGCCGCCCTGGGCCGCGGGGACTCTCTTGAGGAACTCGTCACAGCCGGGGCTCAGCTGGTGATTGATCTGAGTGTGCCGGATGCTTCCGAGGCCAATGTCCGCTTCGCCGTAACCCACGGCATGCACGCCGTGGTCGGTACCACGGGCTGGGATGAGGCGAAACGGAAGTCCCTCGAAGAGCTACTGGCAGCGCACTCCGGCATCGGAGTGCTGATCGCGCCGAATTTCGCGCTCGGTTCGGTGCTCGCCACGCACTTCGCGGCCAAAGCCGCCAAATACTTTGACTCGGTAGAGATCATCGAACTCCATCACCCGGAAAAAATCGACGCTCCCTCGGGAACCGCGATCCGCACCGCGCAACTGATCGCCGAATCGCGGGACGGTCGCACTGCGCCTGACGCCACCAGCAAATCGCTCGACGGCGCCCGCGGCGCTCAAGTGCACGGCATCCCGGTGCACTCAGTGCGGCTCGCGGGGCTCTATGCACACCAAGAAGTGCTCCTCGGTTCGGTCGGGGAGCAACTGACCCTACGGCACGACTCTTTTGGTCAGGCCTCCTTCATGCCCGGCCTGCTGATCGGCGTCCGCACCGTGTCGAGCCGCCCCGGGCTGACCTACGGCCTCGACGGATACTTGGAACTCGACTGATGCGCACTAAGATCTGGGTGGCCGCGATCTGCCTGCTGCTGGTTTTTTACTTAGTGGTCCTGGTACAGCGCTCGGTGCTGCTGCTTACGGACGCCAATCCGGTAGCCAAAGCCTTAGGAGCCGCGCTCATCGTGCTGCCGCCGATCGGCGCCTGGGCGATGCTCCGGGAGCTTTTCTTCGGCGTCCGGATGGAAAAGTTGGCGAGCATCCTGGAAAAGGAGGGCGGACTGCCGGTGGACGATCTGCCGCGCACCCCCGGTGGCAGGATCGTCCGTGAAGCCGCCGACGCCGAATTCTTGAAGTACCAGCGCGAGGCGGAGGCAGCGCCGGAGGACTGGCGCTCCTGGTTCCGGCTCTCCTGCGCTTATGACGCCGCCGGTGACCGGAAACGGGCCCGCTCCTCGATGCGGGATGCTATCCGGCTGTACCGCAGCGCTCCCGCCGTCGGATAACCGCGCAGTAACTGATGAGCAGTACACACCCTGGAAGGATTCTGCGCTGATGCATTTTGCTAGCAATCCACAGGACGGCGTCGCCCTCGCCTGGGAGGAGCACGGCAACCCGGAAGGCGAACCGCTGTTGCTAGTGCACGGCAGCGCCTTGTCGAAAGCAGTTTGGCGCGGCATGGGCTACCTCCGTGCCCTCGGTCCGAAGTATCGTCTGCTCACCATGGATCTGCGGGGTCACGGTCGGAGCGGCAAACCGCGGCAGCCCGAGGACTACCGGATGCCGCTCGTGATGGCCGATGTGCTCGCGGTGTTGGATGCGGCCGGGGTGGCCTCGGCGCATTTCCTGGGCTACTCCTTCGGCGCCCGGATCGGGTTCTCACTCGGGGTGACGGCGCCCGAGCGGATGCGCAGCTTCATCTCAGCGGGCGGCAGCTACCGGATTTCCACGGGGTCGATCGGTCAGCTGTTCTTCCCAGAGTACGACGCCGCTCTCGCCCAGCGGGGGATGGCCGGTTTTATCGATGGCTGGGAACATCGCCTCGGCCACCCGGTGGACCCGGTCACCAGAATGGCCTTTATGGCGAACGACCCGGTGGCTCTGCGAGCCTATTTCGCCCAGACCGAGCGCGGTGAAGGAGTTCCGGAGCAGCGTCTGGCGGAGTTCCAGATCCCCAGCCTGTTACTGGCGGGCTCTCTTGATGCCCAGCGGCTCGACGATTCACGGTATGCCGTGAGCCTGATGCCGCACGCCGAATTGCTTGAACTGCCCGGCCGAGACCACGCCGACACGCTCTTCCCCGCAGGACCGGTGCTCGCCGTCATCGAACCCTTTTTGGACTCGCAGTGAGGGTTCGTTCTTCGAATCTCAGCCGGAGCGGGTAACGTTTTACCTATGGCCCCCCAGAAGCATTCGTACCCCTTCGGCACTTTGCTGACCGCCATGGTCACGCCTTTCAGCTCCGAAGGTGAGGTGGACTATCAGCAGGCCGCGCAACTCGCGGTGAAGCTGGTCGACGATGGATGCGACGGGCTCGTGGTGACCGGCACCACGGGGGAGACCTCAACACTGAGCGACGACGAAAAACTCAAGATGTTCCGCACGGTCAAAGAAGCCGTAGGCGATCGGGCAGCGATTATTGCCGGTACCGGCACCAGTGACACCAAGCATTCGGTTTCACTCTCCCAGCAGGCCGCTAAGCTCGGCGTCGATGGGCTGCTGATCGTCACCCCGTACTACAACAAGCCAAGCCAGTCCGGCGTGCAGGCACATTTCGAAACCATCGCCTCCGCCACCGAGCTGCCGGTGATGGTCTATGACGTTCCGGGCCGTACCGGCATTCCGATCAGCACCGAGACTCTGATCCGGTTGGCAGATCATCCGCAGATCATCGCCCTGAAAGACGCCAAAGCGGATCTCGCGGCCACTACGCGGGTGATGGCGAACACTGATCTGCATATTTACTCGGGCGACGACGCCCTGATTCTGCCGTGGATGGCCGCTGGAGCGGTGGGCCTGGTAGGCGTCACGACTCATCTGGCGACCAAGAAGTTCCGAGCCTTGATCGATGCTGCGCGATCAGGCGACTTCGCTACCGCGCGAACATTGCACTTTGAGCTGGAGCCCTTGTCCCGTGCCGTGATGACACGGATTCAGGGAGCTGTATCGGCCAAACAGATTTTGAAATGGCAGGGAGTCCTGCCGAACTCAGTGGTCAGATTGCCACTGGTGGAACCAAGCAGTGCGGAACTTGCCGTGATTAGAGCTGATCTGGAAGAGATCAGTTTTGATCTGGGGGCAAAATTCCCTGAATGAAAGAGACAGTATGACCCAAGTAGCCCAACCCGGCTTGCGCACCCCGCCTAAACTTTCACCGGGAACGCTCCGGGTGGTCCCACTCGGTGGACTGGGCGAGATCGGCCGGAATATGGCCGTCTTCGAAATCGACGGCAAATTGCTCATTGTGGACTGCGGGGTGCTCTTCCCCGAGGAGACCCAGCCCGGCGTCGACCTGATCCTGCCCGATTTCTCCTACATCGAAGACCGCCTGGACGACGTCGTCGCCGTGGTGCTCACCCACGGTCATGAGGACCATATCGGCGCGGTTCCTTATCTGTTGCGACTGCGCAAGGACATCCCCTTGATCGGTTCGCAACTGACCCTGGCATTGATCGAGGCGAAGCTTCAAGAACACCGGATCAAGCCCTATACGATGGCTGTCTCCGAGGGACAGGTTGAGCAGCTCGGCCCCTTCGAATGCGAATTCGTCGCGGTAAACCACTCGATTCCGGATGCCCTCGCGGTTTTCATCCGGACCGCAGGCGGCAATGTGCTGCACACCGGCGACTTCAAAATGGACCAGTTGCCGCTCGATGGCCGGATCACCGATTTGCGGGCTTTTGCCCGGCTCGGCGAAGAGGGCGTAGACCTCTTCATGGTGGACTCCACCAACGCTGATGTGCCCGGATTCACCACCGCCGAACGCGAGATCGGTCCGACGCTGGATCGGCTTTTCGGGCAGGCTGAAAAGCGGATCATCGTGGCGTCCTTCTCCTCCCACGTGCACCGGGTGCAGCAGGTGCTCAACGCGGCGGCCTTACATCGCCGCAAAGTCGCCTTCGTGGGGCGTTCCATGGTGCGGAATATGGGCATCGCCGCTCAGCTGGGTTATCTCGACGTGCCGCCGGGAATCCTGGTGGATATCAAGAATGTGGACAACCTTCCGGATAGTCAGGTCGTGCTGATGAGTACCGGCTCGCAGGGCGAACCGATGGCCGCACTGTCCAGGATGGCCAATGGTGATCACCGGATCCAGGTGGGCCACGGCGATACCGTGATCCTGGCTTCCTCCTTGATCCCGGGTAATGAGAACGCCGTCTTCCGGGTGATCAACGGCTTGCTCAAGCTAGGCGCTGAAGTCATTCACAAGGGCAATGCCAAGGTTCACGTCTCCGGCCACGCCGCCGCGGGGGAGCTGCTGTACTGCTACAACATCCTCAAGCCCAATAACGTGATGCCGGTGCACGGCGAGACTCGGCACCTGATCGCCAATGGCCGGATCGCCGAGAGCAGCGGGGTGCCCGCGGAGAACGTGCTGCTCACCGACGGCGGCACCGTGGTCGATCTGGTCAATCACCAGGCCAAAATCGTCGGCCAGGTGGAATGCGGATTCGTCTACGTCGACGGCACCAGCATCGGTGAAGTCACCGAAACCGATCTGAAGGACCGGCGGGTGCTCGGCGACGAAGGATTTATCTCCATCGTCACCGTGGTGAACCGCACCACCGGAAAGATCGTCAGCGGCCCGGAGATCCATGCGCGGGGCGTCGCCGAGGATGACGCGGTCTTTGACGAGATCATCCCGAAGATCAATGCTGCGCTCGAAGAAGCCGTGATGGCCTCGAAGGACCATACGAATTATCAGCTGCAGCAGGTGGTGCGCCGGGTGGTGGGTACCTGGGTGAACCGCAGGCTGCGGCGTCGTCCAATGATCGTCCCGGTGGTGCTGGAAGCATAAAGTGGGCACGGGGGCGAAATCCCAGAGAAACAGGGCTTCCACAGGTAGCGTGGGGGTATGGCGACTCGTACTTCCCCCGTGCGCCCAACCGCTAGTCGTGCCACTAAGGCAAATGGCAAGACCTCGACTGGCTCTGCTCGCACGCCCAAACACCCCGAACCCTCCCAACAAGCTGGCTCGGAGGTACAGCCTTGGCCGGTCCGAGCGATTGTCGGGCTGTGGCAAGGCATTGCCCACACCGTTGGTGGCGGCCTTCGCCGCGTCGGCCACGATGTCTCGGGCTTAGATCCGGCGCTGCGGCGTGATGGCAGCGCGCTGTTGTTGTTGCTGCTCGCGGTGGGCATCGCCACCTTCGAGTGGTGGGGGCTCAAAGGCTGGCTCGCCGACGGCGTGCACGGAGTGGTGAACGGCACTCTCGGCTGGATGGGCTTGCTGCTCCCTCTGATGCTGCTGATCTGCTCGATCGGTCAGTTCCGTCACCCCGAAAGCGTACGAGCCAATAACCGGATCGCGATCGGCTTCAGCATCATGACGGTGGCCGGGGCGGCTATTGCACATCTGGTGGCTGGCCAACCCAGCCTCTCTGCGGGTTTCGACGGCGTCAGCAAGGCCGGGGGAACCATCGGTTTCCTGGCGGCCACGCCGTTTTCCGCCGTGAACTTCTGGCTCGCGATCATCGCCTATATCGCAGTGGCTTTCGTGAGTCTGCTGATCGTCACCGCGACGCCATTCCGCGCTATCCCGTCCCGTTTGCGGCATCTTTACGAGCATCTGATGGGCCAGGATCCGGCGCCGGAGTCCGACCGCGACGGGCACGACCAGAGCTACCTCTACGACCGAGATGCGGTTCAGCCGGAACCGAAGAAGAAACGTGTAAAGCGAGGTTTGTTCGGCCGGAAGAAAGATCACCAGGACAGTACCGAGCTCTTCGACGCGCTGAGCGGAGATGAAGCCTTCGAGCGTGCTTTAGTGGATGAGCCGGCCACCGAACCGGTAATCCCGCCGGGCGTCCGGCGTCCCACCAAGGCTGAGCTCGCCGCCGAGCAGCTGAAAGCTGCCCAAGGCATCGGCGCAGCGGGTATCGGCACAGCGGCCGCAGCCCAGGTCGCTCCGGTGACTGAGGCACTCGCCACCTTGCCGGTGGTGCCTGAGAAGCCCACGGTCAGCCCGACCATCGCGGTGGCCAGAATTACCCCGCAGCCTCCCGCTACGCCCATCCCGCAGCGCTCCGAGCAGCTCAGCCTGGCCGGCGATGTGACCTACACCCTGCCCAACTCCGATCTGCTGACTCCCGGCACGATGCCCAAAGAACGCACCGAGGCGAATGACGCCGTCGTCGCCGCGCTGACCAATGTGCTGACTCAATTCGGGGTTGACGCCCAGGTGACCGGATTCTCCCGCGGTCCGACCGTGACGCGCTACGAGATCGAACTGGGTGCGGGCACCAAAGTGGAACGGGTCACCGCGCTGTCCAAGAACATCTCCTACGCGGTAGCGAGCGCTGATGTGCGCATTCTCTCGCCGATCCCCGGTAAGAGTGCGATCGGCATCGAGATTCCCAACACCGACCGTGAAGTGGTTTCGCTGGGCGATGTGCTGCGTTCGCAGAACGCGCGCCGCACCGATCACCCGATGGTGATGGGTGTCGGCAAGGACGTCGAAGGCGGCTTCGTGGTCGCCAACCTGGCCAAGATGCCGCACCTTCTGGTGGCCGGTGCCACCGGTGCTGGTAAGTCCTCCTTCGTGAATTCGATGATTACCTCGATTCTGATGCGTTCGACGCCGGATGAGGTCCGGATGGTGATGGTCGACCCGAAACGAGTCGAACTCACCGCCTACGAAGGCGTGCCGCACCTGATCACCCCGATCATCACTAACCCGAAGAAAGCTGCGGAGGCTCTGCAGTGGGTGGTGCGTGAGATGGATACGCGTTACGACGATCTCTCCAACTTCGGTTTCAAGCACATCGACGATTTCAACAAGGCAGTGCGCGCGGGCAAGGTCAAGCTGCCGCCGGACTCCAAACGGATTCTGAAGCCGTACCCGTACCTGCTGGTGATCGTGGACGAGCTGGCCGATCTGATGATGGTGGCTCCGCGCGACGTGGAAGACTCCATTGTCCGAATCACCCAGCTGGCACGGGCTGCCGGCATCCACCTGGTGCTCGCCACGCAGCGCCCCTCGGTCGATGTGGTGACCGGTCTGATCAAGGCCAATGTGCCGTCTCGGATGGCCTTCGCCACTTCCTCGGTCACCGACTCCCGGGTGGTACTGGATCAGCCCGGTGCGGAGAAGCTGATCGGTCAGGGCGACGCGCTCTTCCTGCCGATGGGCGCCTCCAAGGCGATCCGGGTGCAGGGTGCCTGGGTCACCGAGTCCGAGATCCACCAGATCGTCGAGCATGTGAAGGGCCAGCTGCAAGCTGTCTACCGGGACGACGTCGCGGTCGAGGCGCCGAAGAAGCAGGTCGACGAAGAGATCGGCGACGACCTGGATGTGCTCTTGCAAGCCACGGAGCTCGTGGTGACCACCCAGTTCGGCTCCACCTCCATGTTGCAGCGCAAGTTGCGGGTCGGCTTCGCCAAGGCCGGGCGTCTGATGGACCTGCTGGAATCACGCGGCGTAGTGGGCCCCTCGGAAGGCTCCAAAGCCCGTGACGTCCTGGTGAAGCCGGATGACCTGGCGGCGACACTGGCCGCCATTCGGGGCGATGAACCGACAGCCGCGGTGGATCCGACGACTGCGGCCTTAGCCGCCAACGCCAACGTGAATCAGGGCTATGGCACTGACCTAGTGGCAGAGGATCTGAACGCTCGTGCTCAGGCGGTCGACTACGGCGACGACGATGAGGACGGCGGAGAGGACGCCTGGCAACTTACCGGGCGCTAAGCCAACGGTGTGTGGAGATCTACGCCTTATGAAGGCTCGATAAGGTGTAGATCCCCGCACACGACCTCCATGCTCGACGGAGCTTCGCTGGCCGCGAGCTAAGGTAGATGCTGTGACTGAATCGGAAACGCGGCCGGCATCGGCGCTCAATATCGCCAATGCACTGACCGTGCTGCGCATCGCCATGGTGCCTTTTTTCATCTGGTTCTTGCTCGCGGATTCTGCTGAGTACTCCTGGTGGCGTTGGGCAGCATTACTGGTTTTCGCGGCCGCCATCTACACCGACAAGCTCGACGGGGATCTGGCGCGCAGCCGGGGGCTGATCACCAACTTCGGCAAGATCGCCGATCCGATCGCGGATAAATTACTCATCGGCTCGGCGCTGATCATCCTCTCCACGCTGGGTGAATTGTCCTGGTGGATCACCCTGCCGATCTTAATTCGCGAAGTCGGCATCACGCTGCTCAGGTTCGTGGTGATCCGCTATGGTGTGATCCCCGCTTCGCGGGGAGGCAAGCTCAAAACCGTGCTGCAGACCGCGGCGATCCTGCTCTATTTGCTCCCGCTCACCCCGCAGTGGCCCTGGTTGGGAGTCGTGGCTCTGTCGGTGATGCTCGCGGCCTTCGTTGTCACCCTGTGGACCGGGGTGGACTACATTGTGCAAGCGGTCCGGCTGCGGCGTTCCAGCGCCGCGGAGGGAACAGCCCGGTGAGCGCCCCGACGTCCCTCGAACCCCTGGTGGAGCTGATGATCCAGCGGCGGTTGAGCCTTGCGACGGCGGAATCTCTGACCGGCGGCGCCCTAGCCGCCGAGCTGGTCGGCGTTCCCGGAGTGTCGGCGATTTTTCAAGGCGGTGTGGTGGCTTACCAGAACCGGGTGAAAGCCACTGTGCTGGGCGTCTCCACGGAGCTGCTGGACCGGGTCGGCTCAGTTGACGGGGAAGTGGCCCGTCAGATGGCGCTGGGGGTCTGCCGGGCGGTGGGCGCCGAGGTCGGCGTCGCAACCACCGGCGCCGCTGGGCCGGAACCTCACGACGGAAAACCCGTCGGCACGGTGTTCCTCGCGGTGGCTCAGGCCGGGCGGGCGCAGTGCCGGGAGTATCACTTCAGCGGAGATCGGGCCGCTATTAGAGCCCAAGCGGTGCGGGCCGCTCTGCAACTGCTGGCCGAACTGCTGGGGCCCTCACAGCAAACTCCCGGGAACGAGCCGGGAACAAAACAAATCGGTTGATAGTTGGGCAATATATCCACGGTGCGTGATAAACACCTAGGATGTAAACATAAGTTCCCCGCAAGGGGATAGCTGAGGGAGTAAATGGTGAAACAACCCGTATCCGTAAACGGCGTAGTGCGCTGGCGCGATGTGGGTTTGGCAAACGAGGCCAAGGTGGCTCCCAGCTCCGGAAAGAAGCTGGTAGTTATTCGCCACGAAATTGGGGACGTTCTGCGAGACCTGCGTCAACGTCAAGGGCGTACACTGCGCGAAGTCTCACACAGTGCACGAGTGTCGCTGGGGTATCTCAGCGAAGTCGAGCGAGGCCAGAAGGAAGCTTCTTCCGAGCTGCTCTCCTCGATTTGCGCAGCCCTGGATGTGCCGTTGTCGATCATGCTCCGTGAGGTGAGCGACCGCCTTGCAGTCGCTGAAGGCCTAGCCGTTCCCGACACCCTGCCACAGGATTTCGCCACTCGGTATGGACGCTCGATCGACGGTCAGGATCTCGAAGAGCAATTCTCAGCGGAATTTCCTTCTCCCGCTTATAACTGAGCTTTGATCCGACGAGACCCGGCACGCTGAGTGCCGGGTTTCGTCGTCTGTCGTCAAAAGTCAGTTAGGCTTATGACTCGTCTATCTCCTCCGAGAACTTGCGAAGCAGGCGTGCGAATTCGCGGACGTCAGAGGAGGGCCAGGAGGACAGCCGGTCATCGAGTGCCTTCTTTCGGGCGTTCTGACTCGCTTTGATCTGCTCTTGGCCTTTGTCGGTGAGATGAATCATCTGCGCTCGGCCGTCCTGGGGATCGTCCTGTTTGCGGACCAGGCCGATTTTCTCCAGGAAAGCGATCTGCCGACTCACCGAGGGCTTTCCGACGCCGATATTGGCCGCCAGATCCGTCAGCCGCATTGGTCCGTCGTTGAACAAGATGGCGAGCAGCCCATAAGCGGCCGGTTCCAGATCGGGGTGCACGGTCCGGGCGAACTGGTAGGAAGCAGCACGCGAGCGGCGCCATAACAGGCTCAATTGTTCTTCGGCGGCTTCGATAGCCGCCTCGTCTGGGCCGCTGGCGGTAGAAGAATTACGGCGGCCTTCCGGTGGGGTCGTCATTGAACCATTCTAGTGGGAGGATCGAATAATGCGGGTGAGCGAGTTTTGGCGGTTGATGGAGGATGAGTTCGGTGCGCGTTATGCGCGCTCGTTGGCGAGCGATTTGATTCTCACCGCGATAGGCGGACGCAGCGCCATCGAAGCGCTTGAGGCAGGAGTCTCACCTCGCGAGATCTGGCACGCCGTCTGCGATGTCCAGGAAGTTCCAGCCAGTCGACGGCTGGGCAAGGATCTCAAGCCCAAAGGCTGAGCGAGATATTTCCGCCGCAGTGATGACACGCCGGAAAGACATTCGAATATCTGTTCGGATAAAGGTAGGCTCAGAGCAGAGAAGATCCACTTCTCCTGCGGACTCAGCAGACCGAATAAGTTATCCACATTGGTACGGGTTTTTGGCAGAACGGCGGATATTGTCGGTGCTGGCTCGTAGCGTCAAGGGTAATCGGTTCGGTACAGCATCGAGCCGCGGGAAAAGCACCGGAAAAGAAAGCATTGAGGTGTCACATGGCAGCATCACCAGATCGCGAGAAGGCGCTAGAAGCCGCACTTGCCCAGATCGATAAGCAGTACGGTAAAGGCTCCATCATGCGCCTGGGCGATGACGTCCGAGCGCCCATCGAGACCATTCCCACCGGGTCGATAGCGCTCGACGTCGCGCTCGGCATCGGCGGCTTGCCGCGCGGTCGCGTGGTGGAGATCTACGGGCCGGAATCCTCGGGTAAGACCACCGTGGCGTTGCACGCGGTGGCCAATGCTCAGCGTAATGGCGGCATCGCTGCCTTCATCGACGCCGAGCACGCCCTGGACCCGGAGTACGCTGCAAAGCTCGGGGTGGATGTGGATGCCCTGCTGGTCTCCCAGCCGGACACCGGTGAACAGGCGCTGGAGATCATGGACATGCTGATCGGCTCCGGCTCGCTGGACATCATTGTGATCGACTCCGTCGCCGCCCTCGTGCCGCGCGCCGAAATCGAAGGTGAAATGGGTGACAGCCACGTCGGCCTGCAGGCTCGTTTGATGAGCCAGGCACTGCGTAAGATCACCGGTCGGCTCAATCAGACCAAGACCACCGCGATCTTCATTAACCAGCTGCGTGAAAAGATCGGTGTTTTCTTCGGCAGCCCGGAAACCACCACGGGTGGCAAGGCTTTGAAGTTCTACGCTTCGGTGCGCATCGATGTGCGCCGCATCCAGACGCTCAAAGAAGGCGCCGATTCGGTCGGCAACCGCACCAAGGCGAAGATCGTCAAGAACAAGATGGCGCCGCCTTTCAAGGTTGCCGAATTCGACATCATCTATGGGCAGGGTATTTCCCGCGAGGGCGGCATCATCGATATGGGTGTTGAGCACGGCATCATCAAGAAGTCCGGTTCCTGGTTCACCTACGACGGTGATCAGTTGGGGCAGGGCATGGAGAACTCTCGACGCTTCCTGCGCGATAATCCCGAATTGGCCGAAGAGCTGGAACGGCTGATCAAGGAGAAGCTGGGGGTCGGCGTGAAGGCCGCCGACGCTGAGATTGCCCAGGAACCCAAGCTCAGGGCCGTTGACGGCATCTAGTTGACGGTGTCTCCACGAGGACGGCGAGGAGGGCATGAGTTCTCCTCGCCACCGAGCGAATTTGATCCGGAGGCGGATCCAGCGTCTGTGGCCCGGGCTATCGTGCTCAGGCAGCTGACCAACTCCGCTAAGACCAGACGTCAGCTCGCCGATAAGCTGGCTGAGCGCAATGTCCCTCAGCAGGTTGCTGAGACCGTGCTCGACCGTTTCGAAGAACTCAAACTCATCGATGATGCGGAGTTCGCCAGGGCATGGGTGCGTTCGCGATCGCAAACGCGTTCCCTGGCGCGTAGTGCTTTGCGACGCGAGTTGCAGGACAAAGGAGTTGCCCCCGAACTCGTTGAAGAGGCGCTCCTGCAAGTGAACGACGACTCCGAGCGTGCGGCGGCGGCTGAGTTAGTACGGCGTAAGCTGCGGCCGGGGTCACTGCTCTCCGACCGTGCCGAGCGGGATAAGTTGCTGCGCAGACTGGTCTCCATGCTCGCGCGGAAGGGCTACTCACCGGGCTTGGCCTTTGCGGTAGCGAGCCAGGAGCTCGAAGAGCGGCTGGTCGAGGAGCGGCGAGACGCTCAGCTCTAGCCTTTGGATCTGTGATCTTCTCTCGCTTTAGTTTTTCTGTGTTTTCTGGTGTTTTGCGGCCAAGGATGATCAAGCAGGGTTATCCTGAAGACCTATGTTTAGGTTCAAGCAGAGGTTGAAGCTTGTGGTTCCCGGGAGTGTCTTGCTCTCCGGGGTGTTGTTGATCTCTGCCATCGGGAGTACCCCGGTCTACGCCGATGACGCACCACCCAGCGGCTATCCGAGTTGGCAGGATGTGCAGAACTCCAAGCAGAACGCCGCCGCCACTGCCCGGCAGATCAGCAATATCACCAAGCTGCTGGGAGATCTGCAGAATCAGGCTGCGGTATTGGGCGACGCGGCCGTCTCGGCCTCAGCCGATTATGGCCGGACCAAACTAGCACTGGACGCAGCCACCTCAAAAACTGAGATGCTCACCGGCCAGCTACAGCAATCGCAGCAGCAGTCGGGCAAGCTCAAAACCGAAGCCGGTGCGCTGGCTGCCATCTCCTATAAAACCGGCGGGACCAGTCTGGGGTTCCTCAGTGCGCTGAGCGAGTTGCAGTCGCCCGGCGGTCTGGGCCGGATCGATCTGATCAACGCCTTGACCAGTAATGCCGCGCATTTGTATGCCAGGGCAGATCAAGCACAGAAGGTCGCTTCCGCTCTGCAATCTCAGCAGCAAGCCGCTGAGCAGGAACAGCAGTCACTCACCGACGAAGCTAAGACGAAGCTGGACGCGGCCGTTTCGGCTCAGCAGGCCGCTGAGGCCGAGGTCGCCAAGAATCAGGCGAACAGCAACACCCTGAAGCAGCAACTGGCCTCGCTGAACAATACGACCGCTGATCTGGAGAACAAGTATCAGCAAGGGGTCGCCGCTCAAGCCGCCTATGAGGCAGCGCAGGAGGCCAAGCGCAAAGCCGCTGAAGAAGAAGCTCAGCGGCAACAAGCAGCTCAACAGGCAGCTGCCAATGCGGCTCGGCCACCCGCTGGAGGCGGAGGCGGCTACATTCCACCGGATGTGCTGCTGCCCAATATTCCTGGCGGTGGAGTGAATGACCCGGCTGGTGCTCAGGCCTATGCCTCCGCCAATCTCGGTGTCTTCGGTTGGGGGCAAGACCAAATGGGCTGCCTGGTCCAGTTATGGACCCAGGAATCCAGCTGGCTGACGAATGCCACCAACCCCAGTAGCGGAGCCTACGGCATCGCGCAGTCCTTGCCGCCGTCGAAAATGTACGACGCCGGAAGTGACTGGCTGACGAACTACCGGACCCAGATTAACTGGGGTCTGAATTACATCAAGGGCCGTTATGGATCACCCTGCGGGGCCTGGGCTCATGAAGTTGCGATTGGCTGGTACTAGGCCGTTCCGAACCCTCAGCGAGTGTGTAGATCTACACGCTATGAAACCCTGAAAACGTGTGGATCTGCACACTCGATCAACGAGTAACAGTGGCAGCCAGACTGCTCTGCAACGAGGCGCGGCCAGCCCGGCTAAACTTGTCTGGTGAGTAACGACGTTTTTCAAGCCCCCTCGATCACTCAACTGTCGGCTGCCCCAGCACAGCGCACCTATCAGGTGCGTACCTATGGCTGTCAGATGAACGTCCACGATTCCGAGCGGATGGCGGGCCTGCTGGAGAGTAGCGGACTGGTCAAGGCTGAAGGCGAGCTGGCCGACGTCGTGGTGTTCAACACCTGCGCCGTGCGGGAGAACGCGGATAACAAGCTGTACGGTAACCTCGGTATGCTCGCGAGCGTCAAAGAAGCCAACCCAGGTATGCAGATCGCGGTCGGCGGTTGCCTGGCGCAGAAGGACCGGGACACCATCCTGAAACGGGCTCCCTGGGTCGATGTGGTCTTCGGCACTCATAACGTCGGCTCGCTGCCAACTCTGCTGGAACGTGCCCGACACAACCAGGACGCGCAGTGGGAGATCCTGGAATCTCTCGAAGTCTTCCCCTCAACCCTGCCGACCAAACGTGATTCTGTCTACTCGGGCTGGGTCTCCATCTCGGTGGGCTGCAATAACACCTGCACTTTCTGCATTGTGCCGTCGCTGCGCGGTAAGGAAAAGGACCGGCGTCCCGGCGATATCCTCGCCGAGATCCAGGCTCTGGTGGATGACGGTGCCATCGAGGTTACGCTGCTCGGGCAGAACGTGAACTCCTACGGGGTGGAATTCGGTGATCGGCAGGCCTTCAGCAAACTGTTGCGTGCCTGTGGTGAGATTCAAGGCCTGGAGCGGGTCAGATTCACCAGCCCGCATCCGGCGGCCTTCACCGATGATGTCATCGAGGCGATGGCCGAGACCCCCAATGTGATGCCACAGTTGCATATGCCGCTGCAATCGGGCTCCGATAAGGTACTCAAGGAGATGCGCCGTTCCTATCGCTCCAGCAAGTTCCTGGGCATCCTGGATAAGGTCCGGGAGCGCATTCCGGAGGCCGCGATTTCCACCGATATCATTGTGGGTTTCCCGGGTGAGACCGAAGAGGACTTCCAGGCCACCCTCGACGTCGTGGAGCGGTCTCGCTTTGCCACGGCCTTCACCTTCCAGTATTCCAAGCGTCCGGGCACTCCGGCGGCGGAGCTGCCGGATCAGCTGCCCAAGGCCGTGGTTCAGGAGCGGTTCGAACGATTGACCGCTTTGCAGGACAGGATCTCCGCGGAAGAGAATGCCAAGCAACTGGGCCGCGAAGTAGAGGTCCTGGTCACTGCCGAGAGTGGTAAGAAGGCGGCGGAAACCCACCGGCTTTCCGGGCGTTCGAAGGATTCCCGGCTCGTGCACTTCACCGTTCCGGAAGGCGCCGAGACGCCGCGCCCCGGGGACCTGGTCACCGTGACGATCACCGAAGCAGCTGGCTTCCACCTGGTCGCCGACCCAGGCCCGGGAAGCGTCTACCGGCTCCGCCGCTCACGCGCCGGTGATGCCTGGGACAGGTCGCAAGCCGAATCCTGTGCTGTGCCCAGTGGTCCGGGCGCCGTCGGCACCGCAAGCAGCACGGTCTCCCTCGGCATGCCGACGCTTCCGATCAGATCAGCGCTATCTGCTCAATGAGCATGGGCCGGCAGCTGAGCACCGGCTCTGCCGAAGCCTCACCGCTGCTCATCGCAGTGGTCGGCCCCACCGGTTCGGGGAAATCCGAACTGGGTTTGCAGTTGGCGGAATCGCTCGGCGGTGAGATCATCAACGCCGATTCCATGCAGTTTTATCGCGGGATGGACATCGGTACCGCCAAGCTCAGCCTTGCGGAGCGCCGGGGTATTCCCCATCACCTGCTGGACACCCTGGAGATCACTGAGGAAGCCAGTGCCGCCGATTTCCAGGCCCAGGCACGCAGCCTCATCGCACAGATCCAAGACCGCGGCCTGCACCCGATTCTGGTCGGGGGTTCCGGGCTCTACCTCAGGGCGGCACTGGACGTTCTGGATTTTCCGAGCACGGATCCGCAGATCCGCAAACGACTCGAAGAAGAACTCGCTGTTCAAGGGGCGGGTGTGCTCAAGGAGCGTTTGCTACGGGTGGATCCCATTTCGGCCGCTCGAATAGGTGACGATAAGCGACTGGTACGAGCCTTGGAGGTCTTCGAACTCACTGGGCGCCCCTTCTCCTCCTTCATGCCCCAAAGGGAATACGTTCAGCCCAGTGTGCAAATCGGGCTGAACGGAGACCGTGCGCAATTGCACGAGCGATTGGCACGGCGGGTCCATCGGATGCTCGATGAGGGGCTGGAACAAGAAGTCAAAGAACTGGCTGCCCGGGGGCTCAGGGAAGGCAAAACCGCTTCCCGGGCGCTGGGTTACCAGCAGTTCCTCAGAGCTCTCGACGAGCCCGAATACACCAATGCACGGGCCGCGGAGGAGACTATCGTAGCGACTCGGCAGTTCGCCCGCCGCCAGCTCACCTGGTTCCGGGCGGATCCTCGGGTCAGCTGGTTCGATTGGGCGGATGCCGAGCTGCCCCTGCATGCCGAGCAGTCGATCAGGCGGGCCATCAGCGCGATGTCGTAGGCTTGAAGAATGAGTCAGCCGGACGCCGTCAACATAGAACTTCAACAGTTATCCGGAGTGGTCTTTTCCAAGGGGCACGGCACCGGCAACGACTTCGTGCTGATAGCCGACCCGGATGGGCGGCACGAGTTCTCCGCCCGTGCGACCGCGGCTATCTGCGACCGGCATCTGGGCATCGGTGCCGATGGGCTGATCAGAGCGGTGAAATCGAGTCAATTGCCGGAAGGCCGAGAGCTACTCAGTGCCGCCCCGGACGCGGAATGGTTCATGGACTACCGCAATTCAGACGGTTCGATCGCCCAGATGTGTGGCAACGGGGTGCGGGTCTTCGTCCGATTCCTGCTCGAAGAGGGGCTGCTCACCCTTCAACAAGGCGAGGTTCTGCCCATCGGCACCCGGGCCGGGGTGAAACTGGTGGAGCGCACCGCGACCGGCTTCGCGGTGGACATGGGGGTCTGGAATTTCAGTTATCCTGAGCTCGTCGAGGAACGCGGCGTAGACTCACTGGTCACCGTGCACTTCCTTGAAGTGGCCAGACCGGCCCTGTCAATCAATACCGGCAACCCGCACACCGTGGTCGCGCTGGCGCACCGGACGGAACTCGACGAACTCGATCTGAGCCGGGCACCCGGCGTCGTACCGGTTCCGGAAGAGGGTTCTAATGTGGAGTTCGCGCTGCCCGAGGATCCCTTGGTGAGCGACGGCGTGGCGACCATCAGCATGAGAGTCTATGAGCGTGGTTCGGGTGAAACCCAGTCCTGTGGCACTGGAGCCTGCGCCGCAGCGCTGGCCAGCCGGTTCTGGGCCGGCCCTGGCGCTCCCGATGACTGGCGGGTCAAGGTGCCCGGCGGCACCGTGCAGGTCAGCTTCTTCATTGCTGATGACGGTGCGGAGCATATCAGGCTCTCCGGCCCCGCTGTCATGGTCGCCAAGGGCAGCTTCATCTAGATGCGGCTATGAGCTAGCTCACGGTTTCGTGGGGTAATCTGTGCTTTTGACCATTGGTGTCGGAAGGAAATCACGGAATGTCAGAAGAAAAGGGCGCCTCGACAGAGGTTGCAGACGGCGCGGAACCAATCGGCAACGTGGCCCATCTTCCGGGCCACCCCTCGGAGTCGGAACTTCACATCGAGGACGCCGGCTACCATAAAGGGCTGAAGAACCGGCAGATCCAGATGATCGCGATCGGCGGAGCCATCGGCACCGGCTTGTTTATGGGCGCCGGCGGACGGTTGGCGAGCGCCGGCCCCGCTTTGGTGCTCTGCTATGCGGTCTGCGGTTTCTTCGCCTTCATCATTCTGCGGGCACTTGGCGAGCTCGTGCTGCATCGCCCTTCCTCGGGTTCTTTCGTCTCCTATGCTCGCGAATTCTTCGGTGAGAAAGCAGCTTTCGTCAGCGGCTGGCTCTACTGGCTGAACTGGGCGATGACCTCCATCGTGGATTCCACCGCCATCGCGCTCTACATGGGCTTCTTCGGTAAGTACTGGCAGCCGATCGCCGATGTGCCGCAGTGGGTTTACGCCCTCGCGGCTCTGGTGATCGTGCTCGCCCTCAACCTGGTCTCGGTCAAGGTCTTCGGCGAGATGGAATTCTGGTTCGCCTTGATTAAGGTGGTGGCGCTGGTGGCCTTCTTGATCGTCGGTGTCTACTTCGTCATCTTCGGTACCCCGGTTCCCGGGCAAGAGGTCGGTTTCAGCTTGATCACGGATAACGGCGGGGTCTTCCCGAACGGCATCCTGCCGGCCATCGTGGTGATGCAGGGCGTGCTCTTCGCTTACGCTTCCATTGAGCTGATCGGCACCGCGGCGGGGGAGACGGAGAACCCCGCTAAGGTCATTCCCAAGGCGATCAATACGGTGATCTTCCGGATCGCGATCTTCTACGTTGGCTCGCTCATTCTGCTCTCCCTGCTGTTGCCCTATAACGCTTATAAGGCGGGGGAGAGCCCCTTCGTCACCTTCTTCGGTCATATCGGCGTGCAGGGTGTCGATGCGATTATGAACCTCGTGGTGCTCACCGCGGCGCTGTCTTCACTCAACGCCGGGCTGTACTCCACCGGGCGGATCTTGCGTTCCATGTCGATGGCCGGTTCGGCGCCGAAGTTCGCCGCCCGGATGAACAAAGCCGGGGTGCCCTACGGCGGCATCGCGCTGACCGCCGTGGTCGGTCTGCTCGGTGTGGTGCTCAATGCCTTCGTGCCCTCAGACGCTTTCGAGATCGTGCTGAACGTCGCCTCGATCGGGATCATCTCCACCTGGGGAATGATCGTGCTGTGTCAGATGCGCTTGGCGGCCTGGGCCAAGAAGGGTCTGCTGATCAGGCCTTCTTTCCGGCTCTTCGGTGCGCCTTACACCGGGTATTTGACTCTGTTGTTCCTCTTCGGCGTGCTGGTGCTGATGGCACTCGACTGGCCGGTGGGAACCTATACCGTGGGCTCGCTGGTGATCATCATCCCCTTGCTGATCATCGGGTGGTTCGCTTTCCGACAGCGGATCAAGGAATTGGCTGCGGAGCGGGAGGGCTTCACCGGGTCCTACCCGGTGGTGGCGAACCGTCCGGTGAACAAACCTCATCCCTGAGTTCGCGCTCAGCTTTCAGGGCTGGTGATTTCAAGGATCCGGAATGACTTCGCGGTGGCGTAACGACGCACCGCGAAGTCATTCGCTTTAAAGCGCTCTTGTAGCCAGCGCTGCAGGGAATCCGAACCGAGGTTCTTCTGTACCACCAGGTAGGCCTTGCCACCCGGAGCTAACCGCGGGAGCCACTGCTCGAGGATCCGGTGCAGTACCTCTTTACCGACCCGGATCGGCGGATTGGACCAGATGGTCTGGAACCTCAGCGCCGAATCGATCCGATCGGGAAGCTCCGCATGCAGATTGCTCAGGCTCAGAGCCTCGGCGTTCTTGCGGGTCAGCCCCAGCGCGCGTTCGTTCACGTCTACCGCGTAGACCGAAGCTTCCGGAGAGAGCAGGGCCAGGCTGAGCGCAATCGGACCCCAGCCGCAGCCGACGTCGAGCAGATTGCCCCGGGCCGCAGGCGCGGGAGCTTCGGCGAGCAGAATGGCGGTGCCCTTATCGATACCGTCGGGGCTGAAGATCCCTGAGTCGGTGGTGAGCAAGCGGTCCTCACCGGCGAGTGTGACGCGCAGCTCGCGGGGCTGGTGTTCGGCCGTGGGTTCGGCACTGAAGTAGTGAGATGACATCATCGATAAGAATAGCTGCGCCTAGACTGAAACGGTGATTATCCGTGAAGCTAGCTTGCAGGACTGGAAGCAGATCTATCCCTTTTTCCGCGAGATCGTTGCCGCCGGAACCAGTTATGCCTACCCGGAAGATCTCAACTCAGAACAAGCTCGTGAGCTCTGGATGGGGCAGGGCCGCACGGTTGTGGCTGTGCAGGACGGATTAGTTCTGGGCACTGCGGCGATGGGCGTTAACCGCCCGGGGCGGGGCAACCATATAGCGACCGGCAGTTTCATGGTCGATAGCAGGCATAGTGGACGAGGCGTAGGCAGAGCCTTGGGTGAGCACCTCATCGACTGGGCGCGTGCCGCTGGTTATCGGGGGATTCAATTCAACGCCGTCGTGGAGAGCAATACCGTGGCAGTGAAGCTCTGGAGCTCGCTCGGCTTCCAGATCATCGGCACGGTGCCGGGTGCTTTCAAACAGCTCGACGGCGATTACGTCGGATTGCATGTGATGTATCTATCCCTGCTGGACTAGAGGTTGCCCGATTTTTGAGGCATTGACCTGCTAGAATAGACCGGTGAAGATTTTCCTCTAGAGGCTATTCCTGCCGCAATTGCCGCAGTCGAACCCTTTTTCCGAGCCCAGACGCTGTAGCGTGCTCGTTTTCACTTTCTGAGGAAATCATGTCTTTTTCATTTCATACTCATCGTTATCTACTGCGCGATAAATTTCCCCTTCGACTCAGGGCAATCGCGGTAGCTCTGCACGCCCAGTTGCCCGATGAAAATCGCTTAGAGCAAGAACCCGGCCGCGTCGATCGCCGCCGTCGTGATCTTTGGAGGTCCAGATGACCGAACACACTCAACCCGTCACAGCGGGAAACACCAGCACGCACCACGGGGTTGTCAGCACCCCGGACTACGATAGAAACCTCAGTCCCACAAAGGAGAATATGACCACGCAGCACAACGCCGATCAGCAGCCCACTTCTGACTCTCAGGGCGGCACCGATATGTCCCCGGCCGAGATTCAGGCAGTGATCGATCGGATCCTGGCCAAAGACGTCGCGGCAGCCTCCGCTGAGCACGACGTGCTCAACGGTCGTGCTCAAGCCCTCAGTTCGCTTTCCCGCGAACACGGTGACTATGACGGCGACCAGGAGGACTTGCAGGACCGTCGTGCACTGCGAAGAGTCGCAGGGCTCTCCACTGAACTCGACGACGTCACCGAAGTCGAATACCGGCAGCTCCGACTGGAGCGCGTGGTGCTCGCCGGGTTGTGGAGCGAAGGGACCTTAGCCGATGCCGAGAACTCCTTGAGGGAACTCGCCGCGCTGGCCGAGACCGCCGGTTCAGAGGTGCTCGACGGTTTGGTACAACGCCGAACCAAACCCGATCCTGGGACTTTCCTCGGTTCGGGCAAGGCTCTCGAATTGAAGGACGTGGTGGCAGCCACCGGAGCGGACACCGTGGTGGTGGACGCAGAATTGGCGCCTTCTCAGCGCCGCGGACTGGAAGACATCGTCAAGGTCAAGGTCATTGATCGCACCGCACTGATCCTCGATATCTTCGCGCAGCATGCGAAGTCCAGAGAAGGCAAGGCCCAGGTTGAACTGGCTCAGCTGGAATACCTGCTGCCCAGGCTGCGCGGCTGGGGCGAATCGATGTCCCGGCAGGCCGGTGGACAGGTGGGCGGCGCGGGCGCTGGAATGGGTTCGCGCGGCCCCGGTGAGACGAAGATCGAACTGGATCGGCGCCGAATCCGCACCCGGATGGCCAAGCTGCGTCGCGAGATCGCGGCGATGAAGCCCGCTCGAGAGACCAAACGGGCTAACCG
The DNA here is from genome assembly GCF_043789415.1 of Psychromicrobium ferritrahens. NCBI lineage: Bacteria > Bacillati > Actinomycetota > Actinomycetes > Micrococcales > Micrococcaceae > Psychromicrobium > Psychromicrobium ferritrahens. The sequence goes on from NZ_JBDLLW010000004.1 coordinate 126,001, forward strand.
CCGTCGTACCGAGATCCCTTCGGTGGCGATCGCCGGATACACCAACGCTGGGAAATCTTCGATCCTGAACCGGCTCACCCACGCCGGGGTGTTGGTGGAGAACGCGTTGTTTGCCACCCTCGACCCTACGGTGCGTAAAGCCAGCACCCCGGATGGCATCGGCTTCACCCTTGCGGACACTGTCGGCTTTGTCAGATCTTTGCCCACCCAGCTGGTGGAAGCCTTCCGCTCCACTTTGGAAGAGGTCGCGGACGCCGATCTGATTCTGCACGTGGTGGACGTCTCGCATCCGGACCCGGAAGGCCAGATCACCGCCGTCCGGGAAGTTTTCTCAGAGGTCGACGCTCGGAAAGTACCCGAGATCATCGTGCTCAACAAAGCTGACGCCGCTGATCCCGAGGTGGTTGAACGGCTGCGTCTGCGCGAGCCGCGTTCGGTAGTGGTCTCCGCACGAACCGGCGAAGGGATGGACGAGCTGCTGCAACAGATCAGCAACTCGATTCCACGTCCCAGCGTTGAGCTGGAGCTTCTGATTCCTTATGACCGGGGAGATCTGGTGAATAAATTGCACCAGTCCGACGCCGACATCCTGGAACAGCAGCACGGCCAGGACGGCACCTGGCTCAAGGTCAAGGTCCGCGAAGGCCTGGCCGCTGAACTGGCGCCTTTCAAGAACCAGGGCTCCAGGCCGAATGGCTGAAGCCGTTGAGGCGGAATCCACCGCCACGAAGGAAGCTCTAGCGCTCAAGTTACTGGACGCCGCAGTGGCCGCAATGGGCGGTCAGCAGCGTCCCGGGCAGCATGAGATGGTCCGGCAGGTGGTTCGCTCGATCGAATCGGGCGACCACCTGCTGGTCCAGGCGGGTACCGGCACTGGTAAATCTCTCGCCTATCTGATTCCACTCATTGTGCACGCGCTGGAAAGCGATCGTCCTTCCCTGGTGGCCACCGCAACCCTGGCCTTGCAGGCTCAGATCGTCGGCCGGGATCTGCCGCGGCTGCTGGCTGCCATCGAGCCTGAAGTGGGCAGGAAGATCGACGTCGCGCTGGTCAAAGGCCGGAGCAACTACCTCTGCAAGCACAAGGTCTCCGGCGGATTCCCCACCGATGAACCGGAGGACGGCCAGCTGTTCGCTTTGGGTGAAGACACGGCGGTCGTGCACCTGCCGGGCAGCGGTCCAACCACCGCCCTGGGCCGTGAAGTGGTGCGGCTCCGAGAGTGGGCTGAGGACACTGAAACCGGAGATCGGGACGAACTCACTCCCGGTGTCACCGACCGTGCTTGGCGACAGGTCTCGGTCACCTCGGTGGAGTGCCTGGGCACTCAGAAGTGCCCGATGGCCGGGGAGTGCTTCAGCGAGCTGGCGCGGGCGCGCGGCAACCAGGCCGACGTCGTGGTCACCAACCACGCGATGCTGGCGATCACTGCCTTTGAGGGACTCGCGGTGCTGCCCGACTACGATGTGGTGGTGGTCGACGAAGCGCACGAGCTGGTTGACCGGGTGACCGGTGCGGTGACCGGTCAGCTTTCGGCAGCGATGGTCAATATAGCCGCCAGTGCGGCACGGAAGCACACCGCAATCAGTGTCGATGATCTCAATGCCGCCGCGACCGCCTTGGACGCCGTCCTGGAGAACGTCACGGAAGGCTGGCTGCCGGAAGGGCTCAGTCCACAGCAGCTCGAAGCGGTATCGATGGTGCGTGAAGCTGCGCGTACCGCACTCTCGGACTCCAAGGGGGATTCCTCTCAGGTGGCTGATGGCGGTCGTCAGATGGCGCGCTCGCGGCTCTCGATCATCCTGGAGCTCTCCGAACGGCTGCTCACCGCGGCGGATTCCGGCGAAGTGGTCTGGCTCTCCCGGCAGGGAGTGTTCGACCCGAAGAAGGGTTATGCTGCAGCGGATCCCACGGTTCCCGGAACCTTGAACATCGCACCCTTGAGCGTGGCGATGAAACTGCGGGATGGGCTCTTCGCCGAGCACACCGCAATCCTGACTTCTGCGACGCTCGCGATCGGCTCGGCTTTCGAGCCGACGGCGGCTGGGCTGGGCCTGCTGGGAGCCGGTGCACCGAGCTGGAGCGGTGCTGACGTGGGCAGCCCCTTCGACTACACCAAGCAGGGCATGCTCTATGTGGCGGCTCATTTGGAGAAACCCGGCCGGGGCAATTCTCCGGAACAGCTGAAAGAACTCGAGGAGCTCATTAAAGCTTCCGGGGGCGGTGCGCTGTGCCTCTTCTCCTCGCGCCGGGCGGCTGAAGATGCGGCCGATGAACTACGCTCGCGAGTGGGGGTCAGCATTCTGTGCCAGGGGGAATCGTCGATGGCTGCGCTGATCAAACAATTCGAGGCCGAGCCCGACACGTGTCTTTTCGGCACTATGTCGCTGTGGCAAGGAGTCGATGTGCAGGGAGCCTCATGCCGTCTGGTGACCATCGATCGGATTCCCTTTCCACGCCCCGATGATCCGCTGATGACGGCGCGCACCAGGGCGGTGGCGCAGGCCGGGGGCAATGGATTCATGAGTGTTTCCGCTACTCACGCTGCGATCAGATTGGCGCAAGGGGCCGGTCGGCTGATCCGTTCTTCGCAGGACAGGGGAGTGGTCGCGGTACTGGATTCCCGTTTGGCGACCGCGAGATACGGTGGTTTCTTGCGGGCGGCATTGCCACCGTTCTGGGCCACTACGGATCGGAATATCGCCTTGGGTGCGTTGCAGAGGCTTTCAGAAGTTAGCTCTGCCAAGTGACTATTGCAGCCCACTGAACCGAAGGTTCGGTGGGCAGGGATTAGTTTGACCTATTGAAACCTGGATTCAGTGGGGTCCAGTGCAGAGGATTTTTCCCTCCTGGGAATTTTCGTTGCGAACCGAAGTGAAGACTGGAGCTAAAGCGCGCGCAGCACGGTGACCACTTTGCCCATCACAGTGGCATGATCGCCCAGGATCGGCTCGTACTGGGTGTTCTGTGGCAGCAGCCAGGTGTGACCATCACGCTGCCGGAAGGTCTTCACGGTTGCTTCGTCGTCGAGCAGGGCGGCCACGATGTCTCCGTTGACGGCGTCGTTCTGACGCCGCACCACGACCCAGTCGCCATCGCAGATCGCGGCATCGATCATTGAATCACCGGCGACTTTCAGCATGAACAATTCGCCGTGCCCCACCAGCTGGCGAGGCAGTGGCATCACGTCTTCCACCACTTGGTCGGCCAGGATCGGTCCACCGGCGGCGATCCGCCCGACCAGGGGGACCATTGCGGTGTCCTGCGCGCTGGCGAGCTGAGCGACATTGAGACCGCTGGCGCTGCGGAGTTTGGCGGCATCCGAGACGCCTTCAATATCTGGATCGCCTTCGCCCAGGGTGAGCGGGATCAGCACTTCCATCGCCCGCGGTCGTTTGGGATCACGCCGTAGGTAGCCCTGTTTTTCCAGCTGGGAGAGCTGGTGGGTCACGCTGGAGAGACTGGCCAGACCGACTACATCGCCGATCTCGCGCATTGACGGCGGGTAACCATTGCTCGTAATGGAGCGCTGAATGCACTCCAGGATCTTCTTCTGCCGCATGGACAGGCCCTTCAAGCCGCTTCGTCGTACGACCCCGTTCTCTGGCTGCTCCGCTGTCTGCGGCTTCTGCTCTGCCATGGTAAATCGTCCTTTCAGCCCTGCCATCCGCTTGCCAGATAAGGTCCCGGCAATACTGTCGGTGCTCGATGATGGACTGTTTCCATGAACGGCACCGGATGTGAAGTAACTCTTGAATCTGGCTCAAGGCTAGGCGAATCCGGAGCGGATTTCAAACATATGTTCTAGCGAGTCTTTGCAAGTATCGATCATTCGTGCTAAAAATAAAGCAGCAGATTCGAAAACATGTTCTATTAGAACTCCATGTCGCGGAGAAAATAGAAAGTCTTCGAAACAACGAGAGGAAAGGCAAGGCAATGTCCAGCGGAATCGTAGCTAGCAGTGCAATGTCAGCAATCACCTTCAACTCCGGCAGGGCCACTGCTCAGGAGGCTAATCCTTCACGGCTCAAGCTCACTCGCCGTGGTCGTTTCCTGCTGTTCGGCTTGCCGCTCATGCTCTTGGCCGTGGCAGCTCTCGTGCTGCTGGGTTTTGCTACCACCTCGGCACACGCCGGGGTGGGGAGCGTCGGTACCGGCACCGCTCAGGTGACCGTGCAGGCCGGGGACTCCATCTGGTCGATTGCTGCCGCGAATGCTGCCGACCGGGACCCCCGTGAAGTCGTCGCTGAGATCGTGGAATTGAATAATCTGGACAGTTCGGTCTTACTGCCCGGCCAGCAGATCTTCGTTCCCACTCGCTAGAAATAAGGCGCTAGAAATACTGTGCTGAAGCGTCTTGTTCTTGAACACTCATTGGATCATCCATCTCGCTGGTGACCATGGAAAGCGTTGATCGAGCGCTTTTTCGAAGACCCTGCTGCGTCATCCAATGACTCGAGCACCCCTCCCGGAACTCAAGGGCTTAAACTCGGTAGGGTGAATCAAGAACCAGGATCAGAACCCTTCCGGTTGGTAAGCCCCGCCTCTTCAGCCCTTGGAACTGAAGTTCTTGAATCCAGCCACGCCGAACGCCTCAAGCGGCTCAATAAGCTCCCCTTGCGGGATAACCTGCGGGGCCTAGAGCCTTACGGTGCTCCTCAGTTAGACGCTCCGGTTCTGCTGAACGTCAACGAAAATACCCACGGCGTGCCCGCAGATGCCCGTCAGGCGATTATCAGCGCGGTCGAAGAGGCGTTGAGTGGCCTCAACCGTTACCCGGATCGCGAATTCACCGCTTTGCGTGAAGCCCTGGCCAGTTATCTAGGTCATGGGTTGAACGCGGAGAATATCTGGGCTGCCAATGGCTCGAATGAAGTTTTGCAACAGATTCTGCAAGCTTTTGGCGGGCCAGGCAGGGCCCTGCTGAGCTTTCCCCCGACGTACTCGATGTACCCGCTGCTCGCGAGCGGTACGAATACTGAGTACCTTAGCGGGCGTCGGTCCGCTGATTTTTCGCTCAGCGCCGATTCGGCTGCTCAACAGGTGACGGAAGCCGCCCCTCAACTGGTGATCCTCTGCTCACCGAACAACCCTACGGGTACTGCTTTGGATCTTGAGGTGGTGCGGGCTGTCTATGACGCCAGCGAAGCAGCGCAGAGCATAGTGATTGTTGATGAGGCCTATGCTGAATTCGCGCATCCGGGGACTCCCAGTGCTCTGACGTTATTGCCGGGTCGGGACCGTCTCATCGTCTCTCGCACCATGAGCAAGGCCTTCGCGCTAGCCGGAGCCAGATTGGGTTATCTCGCTGCGGCACCTGAGGTGACCGATGCCCTTCGCCTGGTTCGCTTGCCCTATCATCTTTCGGCGCTGACCCAGGCGACCGCTGTCGCCGCTTTGGAGCATTCCGTCTCCTTGCAAGCGAATGTCGAAGATATCAAAGTGCAGCGAGATCGCATTGTCGAGGGGCTGCGGCAACTCGGCTTGCAACCGGCCCCTTCGGACGCCAATTTCGTCTTCTTCGGTGGGCTTGCCGAGCCCACCGTGATTTGGCAGGGATTGTTGGACGCCGGAGTGCTGATCCGAGATGTCGGCATTCCGGGAAGCCTGCGAGTGACCGCTGGTACCGAAGCTGAAACCACGGCCTTCTTAGAGAACCTAGCCAGGTTGCTCGGTCATGAACAGTTCTGAACTCACACCAGCCGGGCCGGACTCTCTAGACTGGAAAAACTCCCTAAACTGGGAACAGCATCGTTTCACCGGAACCAGATCGAAGGATTTTGATGAGCAGCACCCCCCTTACCGGGCGCACCGCACGACTGGAGCGGAAAACCTCTGAGTCGTCCGTACTGGTCGAACTAAATCTCGATGGTACCGGGGTCTCCCAGATCGATACCACCGTGCCCTTCTATGACCATATGCTCACCGCGCTGTCGAAGCATTCGCTGATCGACCTGACCGTCAAAGCCAGCGGGGACACCCAGATCGACGTGCACCACACGGTAGAGGATGTCGCCATCACGCTCGGTGAAGTGTTGCGCACCGCCCTGGGGAACAAAGCCGGAATCCGGCGCTTCGGTGAGGCCACAGTGCCCCTCGATGAAGCTCTGGCCCACGCCGTGGTCGATGTTTCCGGGCGTCCCTATCTGGTGCACGGCGGAGAGCCTGCGGGGCAGGAGTATCACCTGATCGGCGGACACTTCACCGGTTCATTGACCAGGCACGTTTTCGAAGCGATCACTCTGCACGCTCAGATCTGTCTGCACATGCGGGTGCTCGCGGGCCGAGATCCGCACCATATCGTCGAAGCGCAGTTCAAAGCTTTCGCCCGTGCCCTGCGTTCCGCTGTGGAGAGCGATCCCAGGGTGGAAGGCGTGCCGTCCACTAAAGGATCGTTGTGAAACCTACTGTTACCGTCCTGGATTACGGCTCCGGGAATGTGCGTTCCGCGGTGCGTGCTTTAGAGCGGGCAGGAGCTGAGGTCACCTTGAGTGCCAAGGCCGCCGATGTCCTGGAAGCCGACGGTCTGGTGGTTCCCGGCGTCGGCGCTTACGAGACCGTGATGAACGAACTCCGGCAGGTCGATGCGCTGCGGATGATCGGTCGCCGGGTGGCCGGAGGTCGGCCCGTGCTGGCGATCTGCGTGGGCCTGCAGATCCTCTTCGACGCCGGTGTTGAGCACGGCAAACGTACCCAGGGCATGGGGGAGTGGCCTGGAACCGTTGAGCAACTTCCTGCCGAGGTGCTTCCGCATATGGGCTGGAACACTGTTGAAGCACCGGCCGAAAGCGTGCTCTTCGACGGGGTGGCCGGTGAACGCTTCTACTTCGTGCACTCCTACGCCGTGCAGGCCTGGGATTTCGATGTCACTCAGCCCAAGATGCGAGCACCGCTGGTCACCTGGAGTGAGCATGGCAGCCGCTTCATCGCCGCGGTCGAGAACGGACCGTTGAGCGCAACTCAATTCCATCCCGAGAAATCGGGTGACGCCGGCGCCAGACTGCTCAGCAACTGGGTCGGCGCCCTGCCGAAGAAAACCGGGCCGAGGAAAACCGGCCAATCGAACATCAAAACTGAGGTGCGCTAGATGGTGTCAATTCTGTTGATGGGCCTCGGCGGCTTGCTGATCGGCGGGGTGATTGCCTTTTGGCAGCAGAAGACTCCTCGCTGGATTCCGATTTCCTTCGGCGTTTTAGCCGTGCTGGCTCTGCTCGGTGCTTACCTCTTCACGCTCTCTTAAACCAGTCCACGACAAAAGGAACGACTGATGAACATTCTTGAACTGCTTCCCGCGGTGGACGTCGCCGATGGCCAGGCGGTGCGCCTGGTCCAGGGCGAAGCGGGCAGCGAGACAGCCTACGGTGCCCCTCTTGAGGCGGCTCTGGCCTGGCAGAACGATGGGGCTGAATGGGTTCATCTGGTCGATTTGGACGCTGCTTTCGGCCGCGGATCAAACCTGCCGCTGCTGCGTGAAGTGATTTCCGCGCTCCGGGTCAAAGTGGAGCTCTCCGGCGGAATCCGGGACGATGCTTCGCTCGAAGGCGCCTTGGAGTTGGGGGCGGAGCGGGTCAATCTGGGAACCGCCGCGCTGGAGGACCCGGAGTGGACGGCACGTGCCATCAGCCGTTTCGGCGACAAGATCGCGGTCGGCCTGGATGTTCGGGGCACCACTTTGGCCGCCCGCGGCTGGACTCGGGAAGGCGGGGACCTCTGGGAAGTACTGGCTCGCTTGGAAGATGCAGGCTGCCCCCGGTACGTGGTGACCGACGTCACCAAGGACGGCACTTTGCGCGGGCCCAACCTCGAACTGCTTCGCGAAGTGCTGGAAAAAACCGGGAAACCGGTGGTCGCCTCGGGCGGGATCTCCAGCCTGCGGGATCTCGAAGAGCTCCGCAGCCTGGTGCCGCTCGGCCTGGAGGGTGCCATTGTGGGCAAAGCGCTCTATGCTGGCGCGTTTACTCTGCCGCAGGCCCTCGACGTTGCCGGACGCCCTCAGTTCTCGTGACCGGATCGCAGCCGAGGGACTTGCCGGCGCATATTGCCGCGGCACTGCAAGGAGCCGGTGGTGAGAGCGATACCGCGGGTCAGCCCTGGGCAGGCCGTGAACTGCACGGTCAATACCATCAGTTCGATGCCGACGAAGGTGCTGCTGATCCTGCTCTGGAGTCGGCGCTGAAAGCCCTGATCTCCGGGATGACGGATGAAGCAGCCGTGGTGCAGAGCCTGAGCCAGGCGAGGGTTTTCGTACCGATCGTCGCCGAAGTCGCGCAGAGCGAAGCCGGGCCGCACGGTTTGCACAGTGACAAGGAATCCGAGATGGCCCTGGTGAGCGTGCAGGCTCCGGATGGTCGCCGCGCACTGCCGGTTTTCAGTGATATTCAGCGGCTGCAGGCCTGGCATCCGCAGGCCAGACCGGTTGCGGTGTACGCGCCCCGGGCCGCGCTCTCCGCGGTGGCCGAAGAGGCCCAATTGCTGGTGCTCGATCCCGGTGCCGAATTCACTTTTGTGGTGCGGCGTCCAGCGGTCTGGGCCTTGGCCCAGCAAAAGCCGTGGCTGCCCAGTTATCTGGATGGTGCTCTCCATGCCAGGGTGCGCGAGATCGTAGAGCAGACCGGCGATGAACTGGTGGCTCAGTCACCGGCAGCGAGCCGAAAGGAAGCGACGACGTCGGCCGCCATACCTCTGCTGCGCGGGCTGGATGTGCTTCCCGGCTCGGGGATCAGGGCTCGCACCGCAGGGATCGCTGCGGCTCCCGTCGCTGTCGCTGGTGGCGGGATCGGCCCGGAGCTCAGATTGGTGCTGCTGCTGGGGGCCGGTCTGCAACAAGGTGAGCTGAACGAACTGGTGGCGGGTTTACAACGCCGCTTGGCCGAGGATTCACTGTTTGCAGAACTGGTCGACTCATTAGAAATCAGCATTCAGGGTATTGAAAGCGAGGAGGGCGCGCAGTGAATTTTCGACAGTACGGGCAACTGCTTCGGGTTCCTGCGCTGCGTCAGTTGCTTCTGGTGGCCATGCTGGCCCGTATTCCGCACTCCGCCTCAGCTGTGGTGCTCACCTTGCATGTGGTGAACAATCTGGGTCTCGACTATGCCTCCGCCGGTATGGTGGGGGCAGCGGTCACCGTGGGCATAGCTTTCGGCGGCCCTTGGCGCGGTCGGCTCGTGGACACCAAAGGCCTGCGCAGGGCGGTGCTGCCCTCCATTGTGAGCGAAGTGGTGATCTGGTCGATCGCTCCTTTCCTGACCTATCAGTTACTCTTGGTCGCCGCGCTGGTCGGCGGGGCACTGGCGGTGCCGATCTTCAGCGTGGTGCGGCAGGCTCTGGGCGTCATGGTGCCCGCTGAACAACGCAGAACCGCCTATGCCCTGGACTCAATCGGTGCTGAGCTGACCTTCATGATCGGCCCGGCAGCCGGTGTCGCCTTGGCGACTATCAATACGGTGCCGGCCCTGATCGTTATCGGCGTTGCAGCCTCTCTGGCAGGGGTGCTGCTTTTCTGGTTCAACCCGCCCACTCGGAGCGGCCAGCCCGGCAGCTATCAGGCTGATGTCGCAGACGCCGTTGATTCTTTCGAAGAGCTCTCCCCGGCGGAAGCCGCCAGTAGTACTTCTTCGGCGGCAACCAGCCCGTTGAGCAGAATCCTGAGTCCCTTCAAAGGGCAACTGAACTGGCTCAACGTAGCGGTGCTCGCGGTGCTCGCCGCCTCGGTGGGAGTGGGCATGACGCTCACCGGAACAGATATCGGAATCGTCGCGGTGCTGCGAGAGCACGATCAGCAGCCGACCATCGGCATCGTCTTCGTCTTCTGGTGCGCTGCTTCGATTGTGGGTGGTTTGATCTACGGCGCCCTGCACCGGAAGATCAATCCGCTCTGGTTGCTCGCCTTGATGGCCGCGCTGACCATACCGATGGGCTTCGCCACCGATACCTGGGCACTGGCCCTGCTGAGCGTGCTACCGGGTTTGCTGTGCGCGCCGGTACTCTCGGCGAGTTCGGAGTGGATAGCCAACCTGGTTCCCGAGGAACGTCGTGGCGAGGCGATGGGGTGGTACGGCTCCGCGATCACGCTGGGCAGTGCGATGGGTGCACCGCTCGCGGGTGCAGCGATCGACTGGGTTGGTCCGTGGGGAGGCTTTGGCTCAGTGGGCGTCATCTCTGCCCTCCTCGCCCTGCTGGGACTGGCCGCCCAGTGGCTACGCCGTCGTCCTTCGACTGCCGCAAGCAGCCAGCTCGGCTAGCTCTGGCTAGAGAGCCTTGATCGAGTCCAGGGTAGTGTGTAAAGCCTGCTCAAAGGGGGTGGCCCGGAGGCCGAAGCGCTCTTCGGTCTCGGTGGAATCCGCGATGAATTCATGAGTGAACTGGTAACTGCTAGCGGCTACTTCACGCATCCGGGGATTGAACAGGCCCATGCCACGCAATACCCAGCCGGGAATGCCGATGACCTTGCCCTGTACCCCGCTGAGTTCCGCAACCTGATCAGCGATCCGCAGCCTGCTGTCATGGCTGGAATGCGGGGTGACCCAGGCTCTGCTCAAGGCATCTTCTTCCCGCGCGACAGCGATCAAGGTCTCGGCGATGTCCGGTAAATAGGCCCAGCTGTGCTTGAGTGAGGGGTCACCCACCACCTGAGTGGTCTTTCCCTCCAGCAGCGGTCCGAAAAAACGATCTCCCAGATGCGCATTGACCGATGACCCCGGGCCGAAATAATCGCTGGCGCGTACCTCTGCAGCGCGGATATCACCCTTTTCCTGCGCAGACAGCAGGCTCTGCCACAGCTCGGCGCGAATCTGCCCCTTGCTGTCGTGGGGATTGAAGGGGGTTTGGGCGGTCATTGCGCCATCGGGGACGCCGTAGGCATAGAGATTGCCCATTAAGACGATCTTTGCCCCAGTGGCCTTGGCAGCTGCGATGGCTGCTCGGCCGATCGGCGGCCATTCCTCGGCCCAGGTGTGATACGGCGGATTGGTGCAGATGAAGAGCGTCTCAGAGCCTCGAACGGCCTCGGTCAAGGCATGAGCATCCGAGCCGTTGACCACGACGGCGGTTGCCCCGGCCACTGGGGTGCCCCGGCGGCTGCCGATGAGGACCTGATCTCCCGCAGCGCTGAGTTGTCTTGCCAGTTCCGCGCCGATCAGACCTGCGCCGAGAATGAATTGCTGTGCCACGATTCCTCCAAAGATTTTCAGTTTGAGAGAGCAGTGCTCTCGAAATGAGATTAGCGGATGTTTCAACATAAAACAAGAGCAGTGCTCACGTTTGTAATCATCGCTCTCTAATGGCACCATAGTTCTATGCAGGATTCAGCGGATCAAGTGGTTCAGGGGATGCGAGGGGTGCGTGCCCGGGCCCGTGAACAGGTGCTCTCGGAGATCATCTCGATCGCTGAGCTGCAATTGCGGCAACGAGGGGCTTCTGAGCTCTCGCTGCGCGCTATCGCTCGCGAGCTGGGAATGGTTTCTTCGGCCATCTATCGCTATTTTCCGAGCGCAGATGCCCTGCTGACCACACTGATCATCAGGGCGTATAACGATCTGGCTGATGCTGCCGAGGCGGCTTTGCAGGCTAAAGGCGGTGATTCCTCGCTGCGACGGTATTTGGCGGTCTGTCACGGCTGCCGGGACTGGGCGCTGGAGAATCCGCAGCGATTCGCGCTAATCTACGGTACTCCGATACCCGGTTATGTCGCCCCCAGGGAAACGATTGACCCAGCGACCAGGGTGGCCAGATTGTTGATGTCGACCATTGAGCTGAATCGGCCCGCTCCACAATTTTCCGAGGCCGCGGACTGGGCGGCGGAGCGATCTCAACTTGCGCTCAAGCTCTCCGAGGTCGTCGGCGAAGAGGTCGACGGCGATCAGATCGCGGCCGGCGTGGCGGGCTGGAATCAGCTCTTCGGCTTACTGAGCTTCGAGTTGTTCGGGCATTTCGTCGGTTCGGTAACGGATAACCGGAGTTATTTCGACGCCGTGATGCTGCACTGGGGCAGGCATCTCGGCCTGGACTAGCCGCGGTTCGGGCCATTCCGATCCCTCACTCCTTAACCAGCTATCCCACTGAGTGGTGCAGATGTTCTGGAAGTTCTGTTTTTGGTGTCGTAGCTGACCCTCCAGTAACACTGGGTGGGACGGCTGGACCAGGTTGGAGGGGTTTTGATTTGGCGTTGAGTGGTGGCTGCTGAGTTAGTTGACCGGGCCGGTGAATTTCTCGCCTGGGCCCTGGCCCGGGGCATCAGGAAAAGCTGATGCCTCACGGAAGGCGAGTTGCAGGGAGCGCAGTCCATCGCGCAAGGGTCCGGCGTGCTGGCTGCCGATTTCGGGGGCAGCGGCGGTGACGAAACCGGCGAGAGAGGTGATCAGCTTACGCGCCTCATCGAGATCCTTGAGAGATTCCGCCTCCGGTCCTTCGGCCAGACCGACTTTGACCGCGGCCGCACTCATCAAGTGCACCGCAGCGGTATTGATCACTTCGATCGCAGGTACCTCAGCGATATCGCGGATCACCGCGGCTTGTCTGTCGGGGGTCAGATTATCCTCAGGGCTGCTCATACTGCTAAGCTTGTCATAGACCGGCTGGAAGTCGCTATTTTCCCGTGTCCATCTGAAAGCAGATTGACTGGAATGAACGACCGCCAGCTAGCAAGCGGAGTTCTCTCCCACCTGTCGACCCGAATGCCTTGCTCCAACGGCAAGCCGGAGTTGCCGGGTATAGGTCGGTCGCCCGGTTCTGACTGGGTGAGCCGTATCTTTGAGGCCTTCGATTGCACCGGCAATCGGAGGCCTTCTCTTATGCCCGGTGTCTGAACATCACGCAAAAGACATACAGGAGTCACACATTAGCGAGCCACGAATCAATGATCGAATCCGCGTCCCGGAGGTGCGGTTGGTTGGACCAGCTGGCGAACAGGTCGGCATTGTCCGTATAGAGGATGCCCTGCGCCTAGCCGCTGAGTCAGATCTGGATCTTGTTGAGGTTGCACCGATGGCTAAGCCGCCGGTCGCTAAACTTATGGATTTTGGTAAGTACAAATACGAAGCTGCCGTCAAGGCACGCGAAGCCCGGAAGAATCAGACGAATACGGTTCTGAAGGAAATTCGCTTCCGGCTCAAGATTGACAAGCACGATTATGAGACCAAGACCGGTCACGCCCTGCGCTTCCTTGGTGCGGGTGACAAGGTCAAAGCCATGATCCAGTTCCGTGGTCGTGAGCAGCAGCGTCCTGAGATGGGCATCCGTCTCTTGCAGCGCTTCGCTGATGACGTCGCTGAGGTCGGTGTGGTGGAGTCCACTCCACGGATCGACGGCCGCAATATGGTGATGGTGATCGGTCCTTTGAAGAACAAGGCCGAGGCGAAAGCCGAGGCCCGTCGTGCCGCTCAGCGTGCTGAAGCGAAAGCGGCCAATGAGGCCAAAGTCAAGATCGACGTCGAAGGCTCCGGCCCGATGACGCAGAGCCTTGGAGATTTGCTGCCGGAGGCACTCAAGCCGAAGGCCGAGCCAGAAGCTGAGACAGCCGTGGAAGAAGAGATCATTGAGGTCTTGGAAGCCCCGGTGGTTGAAGCCGAGGTGGAAGAGAAGGAAGCTGCTGAGGTGGTGGAGGAGCCTGCTGTTAAGCCTGCTGCCGCCAAGCCAGCCGCTGCCAAGCCCGCAGCTAAGGCTGTGAGTTCGGCCGCTAAGCCTGCGGCAGCCAAACCGGCCGCTGCTAAGCCGGTGGCTAAGCCCGTTGCGGCCAAGCCGGTAGCTGCAAAACCAGTTGCTGCTAAGCCAGCGGCCGCTGCTAAGCCGGCGGCCCCGCGCAGTGCAGCCAAGCCGGCAGCCAGCCGGAGCACCAAAGATTCAACTGAATAGTCAATACCCAGAGCTTCGCCCCGATCCATTGAACGGTGGCATAGCGTAGCGAGAGCACAATGAAGGAGATCGGTTCCCATGCCGAAGATGAAGACCCACAGCGGCGCCAAGAAGCGCTTCAAGCTGACCGGTAGCGGAAAGCTCAAGCGCCAGCAGGCGAACCGCCGCCACTACCTGGAGCACAAGCCGACCACGTTGACTCGTCGTCTGGCAGCGGACAAGATCGTTGCCCCGGCTGATGCCAAGAACATCAAGAAGATGCTGGGCATCTAACACCAACTAATCGGCCGCCCAGGCGGTGAAAACCATCCCGAGGCGCTGCCAACTATGCAGCGGACCGGGAGTATGACATGAATGGAGACGCACGTGGCACGTGTGAAGCGGGCAGTCAACGCCCATAAGAAGCGTCGGGTTATCCTCGAACGCGCCAAAGGTTACCGTGGACAGCGCTCACGCCTTTACCGCAAGGCTAAAGAGCAGCTGCTGCACTCGTTTGTTTACAGCTACGGCGATCGCCGTAAGCGCAAGGGCGACTTCCGTCGGCTCTGGATCCAGCGTATCAACGCGGCATCCCGTGCCAACGGCCTGACTTACAACCGTCTGATCCAGGGCCTGAAGGCTGCTGAGATCGAGGTTGATCGCCGGATGCTCGCCGAGCTCGCCGTCAATGACGCTGCCGCTTTCGCGGGGCTGGTCAAGCTGGCCAAGGCTGCTTTGCCCGCAGATACTTCCGCTCCGGTTGCCAGCTAACGCTGAGCCAACCATAGTATGAGCGAATACGAGCGCCCCTCAGCGGACGCCATGACCAATCCCCGAGCTGATCGGGTGAAGGATGTGGCCAAGCTGAGTGGGCGCTCTTCGCGTATTCGGCGTCGGCAGTTCCTGGTGGAAGGGCCACAGGCCGTTCGAGAGGCGCTGCGGGCGCACCGTGACTGCCTGCTGGCCGGTGGCACCGCCATCGTGGATGAGGTCTACGCGAGCCGGGAATGCCTGGATCGTTTTCCTGAATTCGAAGAGCTACTCGAAGCCGCTGGGGACGGTGTGCGGATTCGGATCGCCAGCGAGCTGGTGCTTTCCACGATGGCCGACACGGTGAATCCGCAGGGCATCATCGCGATCTGCCGTTTCATCGATGTGCCGCTTTCCGAGGTGCTGACGGCGAAGCCCCGATTGATTGCCTTGCTGTGCAGGGTGCAGGACCCGGGCAACGCCGGTACTCTGTTGCGGGCCGCCGATGCGGCGGGGGCGGACGCGGTGATCTTCAGCCAGTCCAGTGTGGATGTCTATAACCCCAAGACCGTACGTAGTACCGTGGGCTCGCTTTTCCATCTGCCCGTGGTGCTGGGAGCAGAAGCAGCAGCTGTGGTTTCGGCCTGCAAAGCTGCCGGGCTGGGCGTATTGGCCGCAGACGGTTACGGTGCGCTCAATCTCGATCAGTTGCAGGACGAATCCGCAGCCCGCAGCTTCGATCAGGAGACACCCGAGGCCGCTTATCCGCTGGAAAGCCCGACACTTTGGCTTTTCGGCAACGAAGCCCAGGGACTTTCCACCGATGAACTCGAATTGGCAGACCACCGGGTGGCTGTTCCGGTCTATGGTGCCGCTGAAAGCCTCAACCTCGGCACGGCTGCCACGGTCTGCCTCTACGCCAGCGCCAGGGCGCAGCGCCGAGCTTGAAACAGCTTTAAATAAACGCTGCGCCGTTACCAGCCTTCAGCTCGGTAGCGGCGCAGCGTTTCGTGGTTAAAGCTCAGGCCTCGACGCCTGGGCTAAGCGTTCGACTTCCGACCGGTGATGGCTCCCCAGATTCCGGCGACCACCAAGCCACCGATAATCGCTAGAACCCACGAACCGAGATTCCAGAATTCCATCCTTCCGGAGTTGAAGAGCAGGCTTCCGATCCAGCCGCCGACAACGCCGCCGACCAGCCCTAGAACCAGGCTGGTGATCCAGCCTCCGCCGACTTTACCCGGCATCACTGCTTTGACGATGGCCCCGACGACGAGGCCCAGAATAATCCATCCGATGAAACCCATAACTCCTCCTATGGTTGAGTTGGTAGTGACGATTTTACTCTCTTTACCGGATGAAATCGCTGAAGTGCGTGGGGTGTTCGACTTTCCAGGCTTGGGCTGAGCGGGTCAGCACGGTAGCGTTGGCTCAGCGTTTAAAGCGATTGACTAAAGAACAGAAGAGGAAGTGCAGATGTCCACCGAAGGCGGAAATCGGGCCATTATTGCGGCGCTGAGCGCTAATTTAGCCATCGCGGTTCTCAAGTTCTTAGCGTTCTTGCTGACGCGTTCTTCCTCGATGCTGGCCGAGTCAATTCACTCCGTGGCGGACTCGGGAAACCAGCTGCTCCTGCTCATCGGTGGCAAAAGGGCCGCGAGACAAGCCAGTCCGCAGCACCCCTTCGGCTATGGCCGCGAACGCTATATCTACGCTTTCATCGTCTCTATCGTGCTGTTCAGCGTCGGCGGCCTGTTCGCGCTCTACGAGGCGTGGGAGAAATTCCACGACCCACATGGCTTCGAGGGTCCGTGGTGGTGGGTGCCCTTGGTGGTGCTGCTCGGCGCTATTGTGCTGGAGAGCTTTTCCTTCCGCACCGCGATCAGAGAATCCAATCACACCCGTGGCAAGCGCAGTTGGGGCAACTTCATCCGCACCGCCAAGGCTCCCGAGCTTCCCGTGGTGTTACTGGAAGACGCGGCCGCCTTGCTGGGCTTGCTCTTTGCTCTGTTCGGTGTGGGGGTGACTTTGATCACCGGCAATGGAGTCTGGGACGCCGTGGGCACCGCGTTGATCGGCCTGCTGCTCGTGGTGGTCGCCGTCGTGCTCGCTCTTGAGACCAAATCATTGCTGCTCGGTGAATCCGCCACCGCCGAGCACGTCAGTGCTATCGAAGCCGCACTGGTCGGGCCAGGTGTCAGCCGGGTGATTCACCTGAAGACCATGCACCTAGGACCGGAAGAGCTTCTGGTGGCGGCTAAGATCGCCATCGAGGACGGCGCGACCGGGGCCGGCGTCGTCCAGGCTATCAATCAGGCCGAGCAGCGAGTACGCAGCGCGGTGCCGATTGCCAGGGTGATCTACCTGGAACCGGATATTTTCAGTTCTCAAGCAGCCAGCACCGAGGCAGTCAGTTCTTTGGAGCCGAAGTAATCGGCGGTAGCTTGCGATCCACCCAGCCGCTCAGCAGCGCAATGCCCAGCCCAAGCACGGCAAGGCCAGCGCCCACCAGCGCCGGGGCGACATAGCCCCAGCCCCAGGCAATGACCAATCCGCCGAGGAAGGCCCCCAGCGCATTGGCGATGTTCAAAGCGGAGTGGTTCATCGACGAGGCGAGGGACTGGGCATCAGGCGAAGCATCGAGCAGCCTGGTCTGCAATGCGGGCACCAGCATCGCCCCGGCGGCGCCGATCAGTAGCACCATCGGCAGTGCGGACCAGGGTTGGTGCACCGCCAGGGTGAAGACCAGCAGTACGACGGCGATCGTGGCCATCATGAGATAGATACTGCCCATCACCGACTTGTCCGCCATTCGGCCGCCCAGCACATTGCCGATCACCATGCCGACTCCGTAGAGTGCGACGACGAACGGCAGCGCCGCTGAGGGCAAACCGGTCACCTCGGTCATCGTCGGCGCGATATAGGAGTAAAAGGCGAAAAAGCCGCCGAAACCCACGATGCCGATCAGCAGCGCAAGCCAGACCTGGATGCGCTTCAGGGCGCGGAGCTCGCCCCGGATCGAGGCATCATGAGCCGCGGGCTGATGCGGCACCACGAACCAGATGCTCAGCACGGTGACCGCGCCGATCAGGGCGACCATAATGAAAAGCAGCCGCCAGCCCCACTGCTGGCCGATGAAGGTGGCCAGCGGAACCCCGATCACGTTGGCGATAGACAGGCCAAGCATCACCATGGAGATGGCACGTCCACGCTTGGTGGCCGGGACCAAAGAAGCCGCGAGAACAGCAGCCACACCGAAATAGGCTCCGTGCGGCAATCCGGAGAGGAACCGCGTGACCATCAAAGTGCCGTAATCGGGTGCGAAGAAGGAAGAAAAATTAGCCAGGGTGAAGATCACCATGAGTCCGATCACCACCTGTTTACGAGGCAGCTTCGCCGCGATCGCAGCCAGGATCGGTGCACCGACAACCACTCCCAAGGCATACGCTGAGATCAGATTTCCGGCCTCCGGAATGCTCACGCCGACGCCCTCGGCGACATTGGGAAGCAGTCCCATCATGGCGAACTCGATGGTGCCGATCCCGAAACCTCCGATGGCGAGCGAGACTATTGCCGCTGCCACCCGACGCGGGGAGTATTCCTGCTGTTGCATTTGGCTTCTTTCAGTGGAGATGTTGCCTAGCTATTCCATCATCGCCCATAGACTGGACGGGTGATGCCGAAACTGATTGTGGGTGCCGCGTTACTGGACGATCTGGTCAAGCCGCGTGAACTGCTGGTGGCCCGGAGAAACGCCCCAGCCTCTCTCGCCGGTCTCTGGGAGTTCCCCGGCGGCAAGGTGGAAGCCGGGGAGTCTGCGGAGCAGGCTCTGCACCGGGAACTCAGCGAAGAATTGGGAGTGGGAATCCAATTGGGTGAGGAATTGCTGAACCCGGCGGCTGAAGCTTGGCCCTTAGCCGGTTCCGCGGTGATGCGGGTCTGGTTCGCCACGTTGACTCAGGGAGTGCCCACCGCTCTGCAAGATCACGATGAACTGCGATGGATGGCGCTCGATGAGGGTGAGCAGATTCTGCGCCTGCCTTGGATTCCGGCGGACTTCCCGATTGTCGCTGAGTTGCTGAAAGCCGTGCAACCCCAGCTCGCCGAGTGAATGCTGTCCCTGCGCGGCAATCAGTAAGTTGTCCCTTCTCCGCGAGCTTCGAGTAGGGCTCAGGATTCAATTTTATGAGCGAAGCGCAATAGATTGCCGTCTGGATCGACGTGCGCGCCTTCCCGAAGGCCGTACTCGGTGTTGACCGGAAGGCTGGTGGGGCAGTTGAATTCCGAGGCCTCGGAGACCTTCTGCCAGTCTGCGGCGAGGGCGTCGGCGTCATCCACCTCTACGAAGGCCGAGGAGAAATTCGTCTCCGGATCAATGCCAGGCGCTTGCCAGAGATGGACCCGGATATTGCCGATCTTGGCATAGGCGTAATCTTCATCGCCGTCGTACTTGGTGACCTCGAAACCGAGGGCAGAGTAGTGCGCAACCGATCTTTCCAGATCGACGACAGGAAAGACCGGAGCGATTTGTGCGAAGCTGACGGTACGGAGCTCGTTGACCATGATTTGAGCCTATCTTGCGGGTGCGCGGGATAGCCAGCAACTACGCAGTGAGTCTGAGCTGTGCCACACTGGGGAGGTATCGTTTTCCAGCTTGTTTCCAGCGAGGAGAGTTTTGTGGCACAACCTGAAGAGAACCAGGAGAGTCCTTCTGCGAGCGAGGAGACCAAACGGAAATTTCGTGAGGCCTTAGAGCGGAAGAACTCTCAGCATCACGCCACCATCGAGTCGGCGAAGAATTCGAAGATCGGCCACGAGCACGCTTCGGCCTCGACCAAGCGGGAATTCCGGCGCAAAAGCGGCTAACGCGAGATTGCCGCCCCTTACCCTCGCAAGCTCGGTCGGGGCCCCCGCAATCTCGCTTATCGACGCAAGCGAGACCAGCTGTCCCACTGAGTGTTACTGGAGTGCTGGGAGTTCTCCCAGATTGGTAACTTCTGCATCATCCGTAACATTCAGTGGGATAGCTGGGTATTAAATGACGTGGCCTAGTGGGACGGTTTGGGCATTGCAGGGTCGTGGGGTGGCGCTGGAGCTTTGGCAAGGTTGAGTTCTGCGTTGAGCTTGATCGAGCGCAGCTTTGGAATTACCGAGTCCGGGCGCTTCAGTGACTCTCTAGAACAGAGTGGGTTCTGCTGCTGTGGCTTTTGCTGCTTTGGGACCCGGCGGAAGGCTGCCCGGTGGGTATTGGGCTTCTTCAGACTTAGCATCCAGCACGACTCGATGCATATTCGCCCCGGTGCGCTCAAAGCCGTGTCGTGCCTTGGCCGTACGGACTTTTCCGGCTAACCATTGCCGGTACTCCTTCGGTGCATAAGAACCAGAGCCGTAGAGCCTGCGGTACTTGCCCACCAAAGCCGGATGGTGTTTTGCCAGCCATCCCATGAACCATTCTCTGGTCCCCGAACGTAAATGCAGTGCCCCAGCGGTCACTCCGGTGGCACCCGCTTTCGCCAGCGCCGCGAACAGCGAATCGAGGGCGTCGTCACTATCGCTGAGCCAAGGCAGAATCGGCATCGCCATCACCCCGCACGGCAAACCGGCGTCCCGCAGTCGGGAGACCAGGGCCAACCGGGCTTTAGGGGAGGGGGTTCCCGGTTCCAGGAACTTCCCCAGCTCCTCATCCAGCAGGGCTAGTGAGATGCCCATGCCGATCGGCACCTGATCGGCCGCTTTTTTCAGTAGCGGGATATCCCTTGCCAGCAAGGTGCCTTTGGTCAGGATGGAAAACGGCGTCCCGGAATCCGCTAAGGCCGAGATGATCCCCGGCATCAACTGATACCTGCCCTCTGCCCTTTGATAGGGATCGGTATTGGTGCCGAGCGCCACCGGTCTGCGCTGCCAGCCGGGCTTTGCGAGTTCAACACGCAGAACTTCGACGGCGTTGACCTTGACCACGACTTGGGAATCGAAATCCAGTCCGGCGTCGAAATCCAGATAGCTGTGAGTGTTCCGGGCGAAGCAGTAGACGCAGGCGTGAGAGCAGCCCCGATAGGGGTTGATGGTCCATTGGAAAGGCATCGCGGAAGTCTGCGGAACCTTATTCAAGACGGACTTTGAAAGCACCTCGTGGAAGGTCACGCCGGAGAAATCCGGGGACCTCACCGAACGCAGGAAGCCTTTGACGGGCAGCAGCGCGGCCTGCACTGGAGCTTTGACTCCGGACGAGGAGGAGCCTGCCGCTTCGGCGGAAGATGAATCCAGGAGCGTGAGTTGCTGAGAGTCCCATCGCATGTAATGTATTCGAACATATATTCGAATACATTACAAGACTTCGGCTAGCTCGAGGGGGCCGTAGGGGTGCTCAACCGGCTCCCTGGAATTCAGTGGCCTGAGTTCCAGCCGCGCACTCGATGGATCCGAGCGGTTTTCGGATACGCCTCAGGATCCGCGGTTCTGCCGCCGATTTCGAAGAGGTCGATCATCAGAAAAAGCGGATAGCTGGGAGCCTGCTCCAACCGCCTGAGGAGGATGCCGTCGCAGCCGATCAGGGTGCATCCAGCACTCCATTGCACAGCCCAAGTATGCGGTTCTGAGGCGTCTATCGGCAGCGTCGAGGTGATCATATCGGTCTGAAGTCGAGGGTCGGAGTGGGCTTTGATGCCGCTTCGAACCCGAGTCTCCTCGGTGGCCACGGCCTCGGCGTCGATTTCGAAAATGCAGATCTCTCCGCTGTCTTGCGCGGAGAGGTGTTCAGTGCCGATCAGCCAGCCGGCCAGCATGGATCCTGGATCTTTGCTCGCACTCACCGTCAATTCGACTCTTCCTTCGGACGGTGCCCAGAAGAGCTGCAAGGGGGTCTCAGTGCGCACGACGAGCCCATCCGGTCGATGTCGATGGGTGCCCTGGGTGGACCCCAAAGGTCCGGAGAAGGTTCCTGTTTGAAGATTGGAAACCCGCAGCGGTGCGTCCTCGGCCCGCCAGTCCGGTTGGTCCGCGTCAATACGGAGACGCAGCCCGGCGGCGTCGAGATCGTATTGGGCGATGGATCGCTCCGGCTCCGTCCAGTGCGGCAAATAGTGATCTACCCAGCGATTAGGCAGAAGAGCTGGCGCGGAAAAGTCCTCATCGAAATCAGGATTCCGATCGGGTGGTTCAGGGAAACGACCTGCTACCGACGTCATCACTTTATTCTGCCCTACCAAGACGCGGTCAGCCGATGAATTCGAACTCTCAGGAGGGTGAAGAGGAGGACTCCTCGAGTCAGCTCGATGTCGTGGAACTCTCTGTGCCAGCGGGGCGTTACGATGTAAATGTAATGGGGGTCACAGTATGACCAGCTCGCACTCGGCCCCGCTCGCCGAGCATATCGTGTCAAGGGAGACCACAATGCCGAACGTCGCAACGATCCTCAGCAATAGCGCGGCCAAGTACCCCGATGCTCCAGCTATTCTGTTGGACGATATTGTGCTCAGCTATGCCGCTCTGGATGGTTTGAGTGCGAAAGTGGCGGGATTGCTTGCCTCACGCGGCGTGAAAGCCGGTGATCGGGTGGCCTTGGTGAGTCCCAATATTCCGCAGATGCCGGCGCTCTACTACGGCATCTTGCGCTTCGGCGCGGTGGTGGTGCCGCTCAACCCTTTGCTCAAGGCGCGTGAAGTTGAATACCACTTGCAGAATTCTGAGGCTTCATTGGTCTTTGCCTGGGAAGGCATCCTGGACCAGGTTCAGCCCGCTGCAGAAGCCGTGGGTATTCCGGTGGTGCCGGTGGACGCCGCACTATTGCCTCTGCTCGCCGAAATTACGGCGATACCCGAGATTGCTCCGGTCAAAGAGTCTGATACTGCGGTGATCCTCTACACTTCGGGAACCACGGGACGCCCTAAAGGGGCAGAACTTACTCACTCCAATCTGCTGAGCAATGCATCAGTCTCCCGAGACCTCTTCGAGACCGGCCCCGGGGACGTGCTTTTCGGCGGACTGCCGTTCTTCCATATCTTCGGCCAGACCTGTGCGCTGAACGCCGCGATGCTCGCCGGTGCAGCGGTGACTTTGTTGCCGAAATTCGACCCGGTCAAAGCCCTGGAAATCGTACAACGGGACAAAGTGACGATCTTCATGGGAGTGCCCACCATGCATATCGCGGTGCTCAGAGTGCCGAATAAGCAGGACTACGATCTCTCCTCGCTGAAGGTCGGCGTCTCTGGCGGCGCCCCGCTGCCGCTGGAGGTGCTGCGTGAATACGAGGCGAGTTTCGGCGTCACCATGCTGGAGGGTTACGGTCTCTCCGAGACCTCGCCCGTGGTGAGCTTCAACCAGCTGGACGGCGTCCGCAAGCCCGGTTCAATCGGGACTCCGGTGCGCGGCGCGCAGATGCGGGTTTCCGACGACGCCGGTCACGAAGTGCCGCGCGGCGAGGTCGGCGAGATCGCGGTGGCCGGACCGTATGTCATGAAGGGCTACTGGCGGAATCCGGAGGCTACCGAGAGCGCGATTCGAGACGGTTGGTTCTACACCGGAGACTTGGGCACCGAGGACGAAGACGGCGTCTTCTTCGTCGTCGACCGCAAGAAGGACATGATTCTGCGCGGTGGCTACAACGTCTATCCGCGCGAGGTGGAAGAAGTGCTGTACGAACACCCCGCAGTGGCGGAGGCCGCCGTCAAAGGTCGCCCGGATGAGGTGCACGGCGAAGAGATCATCGCCGTCGTCTCGTTGAAACCCGGTGTTGAGGACAATGGTGAGTTGGCCGAAGAGATCCGCGATTACGTCAAGGAACGGATCGCCGCCTATAAGTACCCGCGCGAGGTGCGGATCGTCGAGGAGCTGCCCAAGGGCCCGACTGGCAAGATCCTGAAACGCGAGATCGAGGTCTGAGGACCGATCTCCGCAGCGCTGACTACCTCGTACCTCTTCGTACCTCTTCGCGCTACCAGCCGTCCCAATGAGTGATGCAGATGTTGCCAAAGTGACCGGATCGGGTGAACTTCTGCCTCACCAGTAACATTCAGTGGGACGGCTGGTAGTGCGGGCTTGTTGTTGATCTGCTTTTCGGCCTGACTTAGACCAGTTCCCAGGTCACCGTGACGCTTGCGCTCACCGCAGCTTCGCCCGCTTCGATCGGCATCGCACCGGCAAAGGCGGCCTTATCCATCCGCTCGAAGCGCATCGGGGGCATTGAGCCGTCCTGATTCTCCATGATGCTCAGCACCCGGCCCAGAGTACGCCCGGAGAGCTCGGCGAAGTGGGAGGCATTGCGCACGGCATCGGCCCAGGCCAGGGTGCGGGCCTGCTCGGCGACCTCGCCGGGGTCGGAGATACTGGCTTGCAGCCCATTGAGCCGTACATCATTGCCGCCAGCTTCCACGATGGCGGCGATTGCCTGCTGGGCATCGCGGGCCAGAGCCAGCTTGACGGTGAGGGTGCTCGAACAGCTATAACCGGTGACCAGATTTCCTTTGCCCTCTTGCCAGCTGGTCTCGGCGCGCAGCGAAAGCCCGCTGGTAGCGCTATCTTTACGGGCGACGTCGACAGCATCCAAGGCTCGCTGCACGGCTTGCAGGGAGCGGGCGGCGTCCTGATAGGCGTCGGTCAGGGTGCTGCGCACCACCTCGACGCCGATGTTCAAGGTCAGGGTATCCGGTGCCTGGCTCGCGGCGCCCCGGCCGGTCACCGTGACGGTATTGTTCGTTTCCATTGAGAAAACCTCTTCATCATCGTCGATTTCTGCCACCATCCACGCAGCCGTGGAAGGGTCTCCCTCTCACGGTAGCCGCCTTCGGTCAACCCTGCCCAGCGTTCGAAGGGATTCCGCGATCCAGGATCGCCGGTGCGCCACCAGGACCAGGCTGCTCCGGCGAAATACAGCGGGAAGAACGGCAGGCCCAGGCAAAGCATGTACTGCGTGGAATGCCTGGCTTCGTGATCCAACAGGGCTAACTCGGGTTCAGTGGCGCGAAAGAAAATCACATTGCCCACCGTAAAGGCTCTGGCTTGCGGGAAGAGCGGGCGGTAATCGGTGCCGAAGATTAGCCCTCGAGTGCCTTTGCGCAGCGGCGTGCCGGTGATTGCCGCCAGCAGCACGCCGAGCGGAGTGGAGAGATTGAGCAGGTTCGAAAACCGCCTGATGCGGACGAAGGCCGTCATGTCACGATGCTACGGCATACCGGGCTATTGCATAGACTAGTTCAGGCATTCTCCCTCAGCTCGACCTATTGAACCCACAAGGTACTTTTTATGACCGAACCACTGGACGGCGACGTCCTCAATGTCCCAGAGACCCAGGTCCCGGACCCCACCGACCAGGCGGCCCTCGACGCTGCGGTGCAAATCGCTCTCGAGGCAATAGCCCAGGCAAAGGATCTGGAGGAGCTCAAGGCTGCCCGGCTGGCGCACACCGGTGAGAAATCTCCGCTCAGCCTGGCCAATCGCGGAATCAAAGGCTTACCCAATGAGCTGAAAGCCACCGCGGGCAAGCTAATGGGCGCTTCTCGGGGAGCGGTGAACCAAGCGCTCGCCGCCCGCACCGAGGTGCTCGAAGCGGAGGCCGCCGAGCGCATCCTGGTCGAGGAGACCGTCGATGTCACCGCCGCGCCGCGCCGTCGTCGAGCCGGTGCCCGGCACCCGCTGTCCACCCTGCAGGAACGGGTCGCCGATATTTTCGTCGGGATGGGCTGGGAGATCGCCGAAGGCCCGGAACTGGAATCTGAGTGGTTCAACTTCGACGCGCTGAACTTCAAACCGGATCATCCGGCCCGTGAGTTGCAGGACACCTTCTTCATCGAGCCGCCGGAAGCGCATCTCGTCCTGCGCACTCATACCTCGCCGGTGCAGGTGCGCTCCATGCTGGAACGCGAACTGCCGATCTATGTGCTCTGCCCCGGCAAGACCTTCCGTACCGACGAACTCGACGCCACCCACACCCCGGTCTTCCACCAGTTCGAGGGCCTGGCGATCGATAAGAACCTCTCGATGGCTCAGCTGCGGGGCACCCTTGAGCACTTCGCCCGGCAGATGTTCGGTGAGGAAGCCCAGATCCGACTGCGCCCCAATTACTTCCCCTTCACCGAGCCCTCCGCGGAGCTGGACATTTGGCACCCCGGTGCCAAGGGCGGACCGCAGTGGATCGAATGGGGCGGCTGCGGCATGGTGAACCCCAATGTGCTGCGCGCCGCCGGCATTGACCCGGAGGAGTACTCCGGCTTCGCCTTCGGCATGGGTATTGAGCGGACGCTGATGTTCCGCAACGAAGTCTCCGATATGCGCGACATGATCGAAGGCGATGTACGTTTCAGTGAGCACTTCGGGATGGAGATCTAATGCGTATTCCTCTGACGTGGCTGCGGGAATTCGCCGCTGTTCCTGCGGATGCGAGCGCCGAAGACGTGATGGCCGAACTGGTCAAGGTCGGTTTGGAAGAAGAGGCCGTGCACCGGCCCAGCGACGAACTCTCCGGCCCGATCGTGGTCGGACAGGTGCTCTCGCTGGTGAAGGAACCGCAGAGCAACGGCAAGACGATCAACTGGTGCCAGGTCCGCGTGGTTCCCGAAGGTGCCGCCCAGACCCTAGAGGGTGAGGGGATTTCGCCCGACGGCGTACAGGGCATCGTCTGTGGGGCGCACAACTTCGTCGAGGGCGATAAAGTCATCGTCACGCTGCCCGGTGCGGTGCTGCCCGGCGACTTCCACATTTCCCCGCGAAAGACCTACGGTCACGTCTCGGCAGGCATGATCGCCTCCTCGCGGGAACTCGGCATCGGCCAGGACCACGACGGCATCGTGGTGCTCTCCAGGCTGGGCCTCGACCCCGAACTCGGCACCTCGGTGTACGAGCTGCTTGGCCTGCACGATCAGGCCGCCGAGATCAACGTCACCCCGGACCGCGGCTATGCCTTCTCGATCCGGGGCATCGCCCGCGAATACGCGCACGCTACCGGCACCGAATTCACCGACCCGGCTTCGCTGCCCGTGGTGGTTCCGGCCGATGGCCAGGGCTACCCGGTGCGGATCGAAGACGCCGCGCCGATCCACGGCAAGCCGGGAGCCGACCGTTTTGTGGCCCGTCTGGTCCGTGACATCGATCCGAGCGTGCCCACCCCGCAGTGGATGGTCTCCCGCTTGCGGCTCGCCGGCATCCGGTCCATCTCGCTGCCGGTGGATATCTCCAACTACGTGATGTGGGAACTTGGACAGCCACTGCACTTCTACGACGCCGATAAGCTGCAAGGCCCCATCGTGGTGCGCCGGACCAGCGCGGGGGAGCAGCTCACCACTCTGGATGAGAAAACCCGGACGCTCGATGCCGAAGACTTGCTGATCACCGACGACTCCGGGCCGATTGGCATCGCCGGGGTGATGGGTGGTGCCAGCACCGAAGTGGGCGGGCAGACCAGGAACATCCTGATCGAGGCCGCGCACTTCGAAGAGGTCTCGATCGGTCGCAGTCGACGTCGTCATAAACTGCCCTCGGAAGCCTCCAAGCGCTTTGAGCGCGGGGTCGATTGGCGGGTGGCGGATATCGCTGCGCAGCGCGCCGTCGACCTGCTGGTCGAGCTGGCCGGTGGCGTAGCCGATGCACACGGTACCGATGTCGGCACCGAACCGACAGCTCCGCTGATCGAGCTGACCGCCGATTACCCGGTCCGTCGAGTGGGCATTGACTTCAGCCAGGAGCAGATCGTCAAGGCCTTGCAGGATGTCGGAGCCACGGTTCAGACCACTGAGGGCGGTTATCTGGTCACTCCGCCGAGTTGGCGACCGGATCTGGAGACCAAGGACGACCTGAGTGAGGAAATCGCCCGGTTGGTCGGTTACGACCAGATCCCCTCGGTACTTCCGGTGGCCCCTCCGGGCCGTGGACTGACCCGCGTTCAGCAGCAGCGACGTCGGCTGCTTCAGGCCTTCGCCGACTCCGGGCTGGTGGAAGTGCTCTCCTACCCCTTCGTCTCCAAAGCCTCCAACCAGACCTTCGGCCCAGCAGCTCAGCCTGCGGGCTCGGCGGTTGAGGATATTGAGGTTGCTTCGATCAAGCTGGCGAATCCGCTGAGCGAGGAGTTCGGCTATTTGCGTACCTCGGTGCTGCCGGGACTTCTCGAGGTGGCTAAGCGCAATATCTCCCGGGGTTTCAGGGATCTTCAGCTTTTCGAGTCCGGCTCAGTCTTCTTGCCCGGTGAGGTGATGGGTACCAGTTCGATCCCGCCGCTCGGTGAGCGCCCCAGCGATGAGGTGCTGGACGCATTGTTCGACGGCGTCCCCGAGCAGCCCTTCCACCTCGCCGCTGTGCTGGTGGGAGCCGACCTCGCCGGGCGGGCCTGGGATTGGGCGGATGCTCTTGATCTGGCCTCGCTGGCCGGAGAGGTGCTGGGCGTGGACGTCGTGATCGGCCAAGGGCAGCATCGGGCTTTCCACCCCGGACGCACCGCGCAACTGGGGCTTCGCGATGGCAGCGTGATCGGCGTCGCCGGTGAACTGCACCCCAAACTCGTCGCAGAACTCGACCTGCCCGCCCGCACCGTGGCCGTGGAGTTCAACGCCGATGCGCTGTTCGCCGCTGCTGCCGATGTGATCGTGGCCAAGCCGCTCTCCACCTTCCCGATCGCTACTCAGGATGTGGCGCTCGTGGTGCCCTTGGAGGTTTCGGCGGGGGAGCTGCTCGAGGTGCTGCGCAGTGGTGCGGGTGAGCTGCTGGAGGACGTCGCGCTGTTCGACGATTACCGGGGCACCGGGATCCCGGAGGGCAGGAAGTCGCTGGCCTTCGGCCTCCGGTTCAGGGCTGATGACCGGACCCTGAC
This sequence comes from Psychromicrobium ferritrahens, assembly GCF_043789415.1. Classification (NCBI taxonomy): domain Bacteria; kingdom Bacillati; phylum Actinomycetota; class Actinomycetes; order Micrococcales; family Micrococcaceae; genus Psychromicrobium; species Psychromicrobium ferritrahens. Next base: position 154,364 of record NZ_JBDLLW010000004.1, read on the forward strand.
CGCAGAAGAGGCTTCGGCCGCTCGGGAAGCCGCGGTAGCCGCTGCCGCTGAGGCCTTCGGAGCCGTCCTGCGCTGACCCGCACAGCCTCATCCTCTGACCAGCCGTCCCACCGAATGTTAAGGATGAGCCAGAAGTGCTGCTTTTGGGCGTGCTTTTGCCACACCAGACACACTCGGTGGGACAGCTGGTCAGGTTCGGTGGGATGGATGGTTGAGGGGCTGGGCTTTTGAAACTCAGCGGGGCTGGAACAAGACCCTAGAACAGGTTCGGATCGTTGGAATCGAAGAGGTCTGCTGCGGCTCCGACGACCAGCCCGTCGGGGCGACCGACCAGTTCGTGGTCCTTCTTGGGATAGTCGAAGAGCGCCAGCACATGCCGCATCGCTTCGAGGCGAGCGCGCTTCTTATCGTTGCTCTTCACCACGGTCCAGGGAGCGTGCCGGGTATCCGTTTTACGGAACATCGCCTCTTTAGCCGCGGTATACGCCTCCCATTTATCGAGCGAGGCCAAATCCATCGGAGAGAGCTTCCACTGCCGTACCGGATCCACTTGCCGGATGGTGAAACGGGTCAGTTGCTCGGAGCGGGATACGGAGAACCAGAATTTCACCACATCCATGCCGTCGTTGACCAGCATTTTCTCAAAGGCGGGAGCTTGTTTCAGAAACTCCCGGTATTGGGCATCCGTGCAGAATCCCATCACTTTTTCCACCCCGGCTCGGGAGTACCAGGAACGGTCGAAGAGCACGATCTCCCCGGCAGCGGGTAAATGCTGCACATGGCGCTGAAAATACCATTGGGTCTGTTCACGTTCGCTCGGCTTTTCCAGGGCCACCACTCGGCAGCCGCGCGGGTTCAGATGTTCGGTGAAGCGCTTGATGGTACCGCCCTTGCCCGCGGCATCGCGGCCCTCGAACAGTACGACCACTCGCCGTCCCGAGCTTTTCACCCAGCTCTGCAGCTTGAGCAATTCGATTTGCAGCAGCCTCTTCTCCAGTTCGTAGATTTCCCGGGAGAGCCGCTCTTCATAGGGGTAGCCTTCGCGCCAGGTATCCACCGCTTGCCCGTCTGGCCCGATCAGCACGGGATCGTCGTCGTCGGTGTCCACGACGGTGAAACCGGCCAGTTGCAGCTTCGCTTCAATCACCCCTTGACCCTAAGCTGAGAGGATGAACCGAGCGACGACGGAGTGTGAATGCCTGGTAAACAGCCTCGGTTGAGCTGTGCTCCGAGTCCCGCAGACTCGCAGCGCCTCCGCTGCACGGTTCCGCTCGTGGTTCCGAGTCGGCTCGGTGCTGAGCCCTCCGGTGAGGTCGAGCTCATCATCGACGCTGTCCGGCTCAGTATCGCAGCCGCTAGAACGGAGTGGCTGAGTCACGCAGAACTGGCGCGCGCCGAGAAGTTCGCCACCGAGGAGCTCAGGCAGCGCTTCATCAGCCGCCGCAGCGCGCTACGACGTTTCGTCGCCGAGAACCTGGATCTTGCGCCGGAAGAACTGCTCCCCGATTACTACTGCCCTGACCATGGTCGCGGCCCGGAACTCGATCACGGCCAACCCGGATTCACTCTGCGGGGGAAGCGTTTGGAGATCGCGCTGAGCAGCACCGGCAGCGGCGACTGGGCGGTATTTGCTTTGGCGGCCAGCCCGATTCGGCTCGGCATCGATGTGGAACGAGTCGGTGCGGCGAGCTTCCAGGGATTCGACGACGGCGTCCTGAGTCCCCGCGAAAAGGCGGAGTTGCAGGGCGTGCCGGAGCAGCAGCGAGCCGCCTATCGGGCACAGTGCTGGGCGCGTAAAGAGGCTTTGGTCAAGGCCCAGGGGATTGGCCTGCGGATGCGGCCGCGGGACATTGATTCGACGGCGCCCGGCCTTTACGACCTGCCCGCTGAGCCCCTGGGGCTCAGCGCAACATACGCTTGCGCCATTGCGGTACTGCCGGAGGTCGGCTAGCCCAGAACGGGCTAGCTCAGATCGGGCTAGCTCAGATCGGGCTAGCTCAGATCGGGCTAGCTCAGATCGGGCTAGCTCAGATCGGGCAGTTCCGCGCGGTAGAGCCAGGGCTCCAGGACCTGGGCCGCCTGGCAGCCGGGGACGAGTTCTTCGGCGAGTGCCACCAGATCCGAGGTCCGCACCGAAGCATGCCGGAAGCGTGAGGTCCACTCCCGGATAAAGGGCAGGAACTGATCTTCACCCACCGCGCCGCGCAGCGCGTGTAGCGCTAGCGCTCCGCGTTTGTAGACCCGGTCGTCGAACATCAACTCAGGCCCGGGAGCACCGATCAGCAGGTCCTGAGGTTGCTGGGCGAGCATGCGATGCGCTGCGCGGGCCCGGTCGGCGATCGACATGGTGCCGGAAACCTCCGACCAGATCCATTCGGCGTAGCAGGCGAAGCCCTCGTGCAGCCAAATGTCTTCCCAGCGGCTGAGCGTCAGGGAATTCCCGAACCACTGGTGCGAGAGCTCATGAGCGATCAAACGCTGGGATTCCCAGCTGCGATCGAGGTGATTCCGTCCGATGATGGACAGGGACTGCGCTTCCAAAGGGATCTCCAGCGAGTCCTCGGTGACCACCACGGTATAGCCAGCGAAAGGGTAAGGGCCGAAGCAATACTCAAAGGTGTCCATCATGGCGCGTTGCTTAGAGAGTCCGCGCAACGCCACTGAGCGCAGCCGTGCCGGGACGGCGAGCGCCAACGGGACAACCTGGGCAGTCGCTTCGGGCTGCTCCAAACGGTGCACGCCCCGGGCTTGTTCCTCCAGGCCCAGCAGCTCGTAGCGGCCGATCTGCACGGTGGCCAGGTACGTCGCCATCGGCTCGGGCTGTTCATAGACCCAGGTCTCCCGGCTGGACTTCGTGGTGCGCGCAACGAGAGTGCCATTGCAGACCGGGCGATAGTTCGCATCGGTGCTGATCGAGATCCGGAAGCTCGCCTTCTGGCTTGGATGGTCGTTGCAGGGGAACCAGCTCGGTGCGCCGGTGGGCTGCCCCGCGACCAGGACGCCGTCGTCGAGTTCTTCCCAGCCGACGTCGCCCCAGAGACCGACCGAAGGCCCCGGATTGCCCTCGTAGCGGATCTCCGCGGTGAACTTCTTGTCCTTGCTCATCGGCTCGCTCAGACTGATCAGCAATTGCTCATTCCGCTGTGCGTACTTGGCGATCTTGACGGCTTTGCCGGCGCTTTTGACCGAAACCTTCCCGACCTTGAGCCCCGCTAAGCTGAACACCAAGGATCTGACCTTGGCGGTGGTCACCCCGGAGACGGTCGCTTTGCCGATCAGCCGATTGCTCGCCAGTCGGCAGTCGAGTTCCAAATCGTAGTGAACGACTCGGAAATCGGCGCTGCCATGACCAGGGGTGTACGGGTCGAGCGTCTCTACAGCATTCATCAACTCTGCGTGGATCCAATCTTGGGGGCTGGGTCGGTCGCTGCGCTGCGTTGCGCGTGTTCTTTGGTGCTCGGCCCCTTCCAGGGACTGACCGGATTTCCCATCCAGTAGCTTCCGGCGGGCACTGTTTCACCGCGCATCACGAGTGACGCCGGGCCAACGGTACCGCCTCGGGCGATGCTGGCCGCCGGCAAGATCACGCCGTGCGGCCCCATCGTGGCACCGTCTTCCAGCGTAACGGTGTCTAGCGCCATGATCCGGTCATGGAAGAGGTGAGTCTGTACTACGCAGCCGCGATTCACCGTGGAGCTCTCGCCCAGAGTGACCAGATCAGCCTCGGGCAACCAATAGGATTCGCACCAGGTGCCGTGGCCGATCTTGGCGCCCAGAGCACGCAGCCACCAGACCAGGGCGGGGGTACCGCTGGCTGCCCTGGCGAACCAGGGGGCCGCCACCAATTCCACGAAGGTGTCCACCACTTCGTTCCGCCAGATAAAGGAACTCCACAAAGGGTGCTCTCCGGTTCTGATCCTGCCGACCAGAACCCATTTAGCCACCACGGCGCTGCCCGCAGCGACCGCTCCGGCCAGCATAATCACCACGCCGCTGAGCAGCGCGGCCACCAGATAGCCCCAGCCGAAGAAGTTCAGGGTGCTGGCCAGCCAGTCGAAAGCGGTGAGCACGCTCAGTGCAATCAAAACGGTCAGCACGGTGGGTACGAAGCGGCAGACCTCCCAGAGCGCCCGAGCCAGCTTGAGCTTGCGCGGCGGTTCGAAGGTCCGTGACGCATCCGAATCCTGAGCCACCCGGCGCAAGCGAACCGGTGGGGAACCGAGCCAGGAGGTGCCTGATTTGGCTTTGGCGGGAGTCGCTGAGAGCACCGCCACCAGGGAGTTCTTCGGCACCGAGCGGCCAGCCGCCGTCATTCCCGAGTTGCCCAGGAAAGCGCGTTTGCCGACCTTGGCCGGGGCGATATGCACGAAGCCGCCGCCCAGTTCGTAGGAGGCGACCATGGTGTCATCGGCGAGAAAAGCACCGTCGCCCACCGTGGTCATCGAAGGCAGCAGGAGCACCGTTGAGGCTTCCACGTTCTTACCGATTTTGGCCCCGAGCAGTCTGAGCCAGACCGGGGTGAACAAGGAGGCATAGATCGGGAAGAGCAGATCCCGAGCCAGATCCAGCACCCTCTCGGTGGCCCAGACCTGCCAGCCGATCCGGCCTCGCACCGGATGGAAGCCTTCGCGCACACCGATGCTGAGCAGTCGCACGGTGAGCAACACCAGCAGCATCAGGGTGAGGAACCAGATCAAGGTCGCCAGCGGTGCGAGGAACAGCAGACGAAGGTAGATCTCCGACAGCGAACCTGAGCCGGCCAGGCGCAGCGCCACGAATGCCGCAAAGGCGGCCGCGAGGAACGGGATCAGGGCCAGCACCGTGGAGGCCACCGCGTAGATGCCCAGCCAGAGCCGGGCACTGCGTTGCGGTGCGCTGGGCCAGTCCTGATGAGCTTTGCCGACTCGCTCCGCGGGGGAACCGGAGAACTGCTGGCCAGCCTTGACCTTGCCGAGCACCGCCGAACCGGCCGCCACTTGAGCGCCCCTGCCCACCCGGCTGCCGGGCATCAGGGTGCTCCTGGCGCCCACGGTGGCGTGCGCACCGACCGAGATGGAGCCGATATGCACGTTATCGCCGTCGATCCACCAGCCGGAGAGATCGACCTCGGGCTCAATGGAACAGCCCTCACCCAGGCTGAGCAGTCCGGTCACCGGCGGCACCGAGTGCAGGCTCACGTCTTTGCCGATCTTCGCACCCAGCGCGCGGGCATAGTAGGTCACCCAGGGGGCGCTGGCGAGGGAGATGGCCTGCGCCAGATCGGCGATCTGCTCGGCCAGCCAGAGTCTGAGATGCACCTTGCCGCTGCGCGGGTAGACGCCGGGAGCGATGCCTTTGAGCAGCACTCTGGCGGCCAGCACCGAAATCGCCATCCGGCCCCAGGGGCTGACGAAAATCGCCCAGCTGATCAGCACCCACCACCAGCTGATGCTGGGCTGCTGCCAGTTGATCACATTGTTGAGGATCATCAGGTAGGTCAGCCAGCGCATGCCGACCAGGATGTGCAGCGGGATGCCCATCAGGGTTTGGAAGATCTGGGATTTACGGGCGGTGCGCTTCACCTCGCGCACGACGGCGGGTTCCCCGGCCTCGTACTCGGGCACGCTCTGCCGGGCCAAGTCGATCAAGGCCCCGATCCGCGGATGGGCATAGATATCAGCCACCGTGATGGTCGGATAGTGGGCTCGTAGCGCGGAGACCAGTTGGGCCGCCGCCAGCGAACCACCGCCCTGGGCGAAGAAATCGGAGTCCAGGCTGTTCGAGGAACCACCCAGTACGGCGTTCCACTGGTCGAGGATCCACTGTTCGTCGGGAGCCAGGTTGAGTGCTTCGGCGGAGTCGCCATCACCCGGTTGAGCGCTGCCGGGCAGCGGCCACGGCAGGGCCGCCCGATCTACTTTGCCGCTGGTTTTACTGGGCAGCGTATCGGTCACGGCGAGCAGCGGAATCAACGGCGCGGGCAGTTCCTCGCTGAGCGCGCTGCGGAAAGCCGCCAGGTCTGGGGACTTCGACTCAGCGGTCTCGGCGCCCTCGGCCAGCACCAGATAACCGACCAGGATCTGGTTGCCTCCCGCTGTGGTCTTCACCGCGGCGGCCGCTCCGGCGACGCCGGGCAGACCTTGCAGGGCGGCGTCGATCTCGCCCAGTTCGATGCGCCGCCCGCCGAGTTTGACCTGCTCGTCGGCGCGGCCCATGAAGACCAGGCCCTCCGGCTCGTAGCGCACCAGATCACCGCTGCGGTAGGCCCGCTCCCAGCCCAGCGATGGCATCGGAGCATATTTTTCGGCGTCCTTGGCGGGGTCGAGATAACGGGCCAGGCCGACGCCGCCGATGATCAGTTCGCCGATTTCGCCTTCCGCGACGGGGAGGCCGTCGGGGCCGACGATGGCGAGATCCCAGCCGTCCAGCGGCAAGCCGATGCGCACCGGGGGAGTGCCGGTCAAGGGCGCGGCGCAAGCTACCACTGTCGCCTCGGTCGGCCCGTAAGTGTTCCAGACTTCGCGGTCTGCCACGGCGAGCCGTTCGGCCAGTTCCGGCGGGCAGGCTTCGCCGCCGAAGATCAGCAGTCTGACATTCTCCAGGGCATCCACCGGCCACAGCGCGGCGAGGGTGGGAACCGTGGAGACCACGGTGATGCCCTGAGAGATCAGCCACGGTCCGAGGTCCATGCCGGTTCGCACCAGCGAACGAGGGGCCGGGACCAGGCAGGCGCCGTGCCGCCAGGCGAGCCACATCTCTTCGCAGGAGGCATCGAAGGCCACCGAAAGCCCGGCGAGTACTCGGTCGTTGCTGCCGATCGGCCCGCCAGCGGCCTTTCCGGAGGTCTCGGACTGCAAGAAAAGCCGGGCCTCGGCGTCGACGAAGGCCGCTGAGGCCCGGTGTGTCACCGCCACGCCTTTGGGGGTGCCGGTGGAACCGGAGGTGAAGATCACCCAGGAGTCATCGTCCAGGGTAGGGGTGCGCGGATGTGGGAAGGGCGTCGGCCGGTCTTTGCCGACGATAATGTGCTCTTCGCCGGGTTTCGCGGCGTGCAGAATGCCAGCTACCCTGGCTTCGCTGAACACTAGCTTCGCCCGCTCATCGGGATCATCGGCGTCCACCGGAACATAGGCGGCGCCGATCATCAGCACCGAGAGGATCGCGATATAGAGTTCCGCGGTACCCGAAGGAATCCGGACGCCGATCTTATCTCCCGCGCCGAGCCCCGCGAGGTGCAGCGACTGGGCATAGCTCTTGATCTCCCGAAGCAATTCGGCGTAGCTCAGTGAACGGCTGCCGTCGTCGAGCGCAGAGGCATCTGGATAAGTTTCCGCCGTGCTGGTCAGAATATCGATCAGGGTGCGCGCGGGCGGGGTGTTCTGCGTGCCCGGAAGCTGCGGTAGGTGGTGGCTCATCGTTCAGAACTCATGGCAGTAGCAACAGCTTTCCGGTGGTTTTGCGGGCTTGCAGGTCACGGTGTGCCTGGGCTGCTTCGGCCAGTGGGTAACGACCGCCGATCCGAACGTTGAGCGAACCGTTCGTTACGGCGTCGAAGATCTCGGAAGAGCGCCAGCGTCGTTCCTCCGCGGTGAGGGTGTGATGCGCCAGCGTGGGGCGGGTCAGGAATAAGGAACCGCCCGCATTGAGCCGCATCGGATCGACGGGCGGAACCGCTCCGCTAGCGCCTCCATAGAGTACCAGGCTGCCACGAATGGCCAGCGAAGCGAGAGAGCCGTCGAAGGTGTCCTTGCCGACGCCGTCGAGCACGGCTTCCACTCCGCGGCCAGCGGTGATCTCACGGACTTTTTCCGCAAAACCTCGACCAGATTCGTCGTGGTAACGCAGCACATAGTCAGCCCCGGAGGCTTTGGCTAAGGCTTCCTTCTCGTCGGTGGAGACCGTGGTGATCACGGTGGCCCCCTTGGCCTTGAGCAGCTGAGTCAATAGCAGCCCGACACCGCCCGCCCCCGCGTGGGTCAAGATGGTGTGCCCGGCTTCGACTTTGAAGGAGGAGTTGATTAGGTAGTGCGCGGTCATGCCCTGCAAGGGCAGCGCCGCGGCGATTTCGAGGTCGAGGCCTTCGGGTACCGGGAGCGCCTTCGAGGCCTCGATCAGGGTGTATTCAGCGTAAGAGCGCTGCCCCTCAGCGGTGGCCACCCGGTCGCCCGGAGCGAAATCCGTGACGCCTTCCCCGATCTCCTCCACGACGCCGGCGGATTCGGCTCCCGGGGTGAAGGGCAGCGGCACCTGGTAGCGGCCTTCGCGTTGGTAGGTCTCAATAAAATTGACTCCGGCGGCGGCTACTTTGACCAGCAGCTGACCGGGGCCGGGCACCGGTTTCTCAGTCTCGGAAAGCTGTAGGACTTCCGGCCCGCCCAGGGTCTGCGCGACGATTGCTTGGCTCATAGCTCAATGCTAATCGGAGCCTGGCTACGCGCTGTGTTGTGCATGATGCGCGTTCAGCTTTTTTCGGGGTGGCTTTGCAACCAGTTCCGGAACCTTCTTTCGCCGTCTTGGAGCACTCTGCGGTGCGCCCAGCGGTACAGTGGCGCGAGCACCGGGGCGAAAAAGTTCATCCAGGGTTTGGTTGTTCGTACCAGCCAATTAATCTGCAAGGTACTGCTCTGCGGAGTGCCGGGATCTTGGGTGCCGGGATCATCCTGGAAGATCGCCTCGCCGCGGCCCTCCAGATCGCCGGTAGCGGTGACCGCCAGAAATCGCTGCGGTGTGACTCGGAGAATTCTGAGTTGCAGGCGCAGTTGGTATCCCAGAGGGCTGCGGACTTTCAGCTCAAGTTCCTCGCCTTCGAGGAGCGGCCTGCTTTTAATGGATACACCGCTCAAGGCAGGCCACCAGTGCTGCCAGCTACGACGTTCCAGTAGTTCCTGCCAGCAGCGCTCCTTCGAGGCGGGAAGCCGCCAGAGGGTCTGAAAGTCGTAAGGCCGCTCACCGCGCTGCATAAATATTTACCCTAATGTATATTTGCAAGGAATATGGGTTAGGATCGACACATGACAATTTCAGTTGCCGTCTCCGGCGCTAGCGGATACGCCGGAGGTGAGTTGCTCCGGCTGCTCGCCACCCATCCGCAGATCACCATCGGTGCGATCACCGCGCACAGCAACGCTGGTTCCAGACTAGGCGAGCTGCAGCCGCATTTACACACTTTGAGCGACCGTTTGCTGGAAGAGACCACGGTGGCCAACCTGGCTGGGCACGATGTGGTGTTCCTGGCTCTGCCGCACGGGGCTTCTGCGGAGATCGCTGCGCAGTTGCCGCAATCGACCCTGGTGATCGACGCGGGAGCGGACCACCGGCTGGAAGATCCGGCGGCGTGGAGTGCCTTTTACGGTTCCGAGCACGCCGGAACCTGGCCCTACGGCCTGCCGGAATTACCGGGCCAGCGGGAAAAGCTCAGGGGCAGCCAGCGCATCGCGGTGCCCGGCTGTTACCCGACCAGTGCGCTGCTCGCGTTGGCCCCGGGCTTCGGTGCGGCGGCGCTGCTTCCGGACGACGTCGTGATCGTCTCGGCCTCGGGCACCTCCGGTGCGGGAAAAGCGCTGAAAACCAATCTGCTGGGCTCGGAGGTGATCGGTTCGATGACTCCCTACGGAGTGGGCGGAGTGCATCGGCACACCCCCGAGATCGAGCAGGGACTCAGCCAGGTAGCAGGCGAACAGGTCACCGTGTCCTTCACCCCGACGCTGGCTCCGATGAGCCGTGGCATCCTGACCACGGCGACCGCCAAAATCGCGCCGCAGCTGCTTGAATCCCTTGTGGCGAAGCAAACTAAGCCGGGGGAGTACCTGCGGCAGATCTGGGCGGAGGCCTATCAGGACGAGCCGTTCATTCACCTCTTGCCGGAAGGCCAGTGGCCTGCCACGCAGAGCGTGCTCGGTTCGAACCACGTCGCCCTGCAAGTGGCTTTCGACGAGCGGACCGGGCGGGTCGTGGTGTGCTCGGTGATCGACAACCTGACCAAAGGCACCGCCGGTGGTGCCGTGCAGTCAATGAACATCGCCCTGGGGCTGGAAGAATCCCAGGGCCTGGCACAGCTGGGAGTGGCACCATGAGCAATGTCCCCGCAGGAGTAACCGCGGCTTCGGGGTTCCGGGCCGCCGGGGTGACCGCTGGATTGAAGGCCTCGGGCAAGCAGGACGTCGCGGTGGTGGTCAACGATGGACCGCTGAAGAACGCCGCGGCGGTTTTCACCAGCAATCGGGTGGCTGCCGCCCCGGTGCACTGGTCCCGGCGAGTGGTCGGCGACGGACGGGCGGATGCGGTGGTGCTCAACTCGGGCGGTGCCAATGCCTGCACCGGGCCGCAGGGGTTCCAGAACACGCACAGCACCGCGGAGAAGCTCGCTGAACTGCTTGGTGTCTCGGCGGCCGATGTGCTGGTCTGCTCCACCGGCCTGATCGGCGAGCAGCTGCCGATGGACAAGCTGCTGCCCGGCGTCGCCGATGCGGTGCGACAGCTCGCAGCGGACGGCGGGGCAGCCGCCGCCCACGCGATCATGACCACCGACACGGTGCCCAAGCAGGCGGTGCGCAGCGGTCACAATAAGAGCGACCACAGCGAGAACGGCCAGGCCTGGACCGTCGGCGGGATGGCCAAAGGCGCCGGTATGCTGGCGCCAGCACTCGCCACTATGCTCGTGGTGATCACCACCGACGCGGCGCTCGAATCGGAGACTCTGGACCGTGCGCTGCGCGAAGCCTGCCGGCTGAGCTTCGACCGGGCCGACTCGGACGGCTGCATGTCCACCAATGACACGGTGATCCTGATGTCCTCGGGAGCCAGCGGAGTCACCCCCGGAGAAGCCGAGTTCCAGAGCGCACTGACCGCTCTGTGCCAGGACTTGGCCCGGCAGCTGATCGGCGACGCCGAAGGCGCCAGCCACGATATCGCGATCCGCACCCACAACGCGGCGAGCGAGGAAGAAGCCGTGCTGGTCTCCAAAGCGGTGGCCCGCTCGAACCTCTTCAAAGCCGCGATCTTCGGCCAGGACCCCAACTGGGGCAGGGTGCTCTCCGCGGTGGGCACGCTCCCGGAGTCCCAGGTGGCTTTCGACCCGGATCAGCTCGACGTCCGGATGAACGGGGTGCAGATCTGCCGGAACGGCGGCATCGGCGATCCCCGCGAACTCGTGGATCTCTCGGCGCGGGAAGTCCATGTGGAGATCGACCTCAAAGCGGGCCAGGCTGAGGCCACCGTCTGGACCAACGACCTGACCCACGACTATGTCCATGAAAACAGCGCCTACTCTTCCTGAACGGCGGACAATGAGCGCGCTCTGAACCAGCTTTTGAATCACTCTTTTGAATCACTGAGGACCTGATGAGCACACAACAAGCGCAGGACAAGGCAGCCATCCTGGTTGAGGCGCTGCCCTGGATCCAGCACTTCGCCGGCACCGTGGCGGTGGTGAAATACGGCGGTAATGCGATGATCAGCGAGGAACTCCGGCGCGCCTTCGCTGAGGACATGGTGTTCCTGCACCACGTCGGCATCAAGCCCGTGGTGGTGCACGGCGGTGGCCCGCAGATCAACGCGATGCTGAGTAAGCTCGGCATCGAATCCGAGTTCAAATCCGGGCTCCGGGTGACCACCCCGGAGGCGATGGACGTGGTCAGGATGGTGCTCACCGGGCAGGTGGGGCGTGAGCTGGTCGGCCTGATCAACGCCCACGGACCCTACGCCGTCGGGTTATCCGGTGAGGACGGCGCACTGCTGCAAGCGCGCAAGACCTCTCAAGATCTGGGCCAGGTGGGCGAGGTGGTCGGGGTCAACCCCGGAGCGATTCTGGACCTTCTGGACGCCGGAAGGATCCCGGTGATCTCCACCATCGCCCCCGAAGTGGGGGACGCCTCCAGCGTGCTCAATGTCAACGCCGATACCGCTGCGGCGGCGCTCGCTGTGGCCCTGCACGCCTCCCGATTGGTGATCCTGACCGACGTCGAAGGCCTCTACCGGAACTGGCCGGAGAAGGATTCGTTGATCAGCGCGCTGAGCGTGAGCGAACTGCGGGAGCTATTGCCCAGCCTGGCCTCGGGAATGATCCCCAAGATGGAAGCCTGTCTCAAAGCCGTCGAGGGCGGTGTGCAGAGCGCCTCCGTGGTGGACGGCCGCAGCCCGCACTCCATGCTGCTGGAGATTTTCACCGCGGCTGGAAACGGCACCCAGGTCTTCCCCGACGCCATAGATCTGAACAACGAAGCAGGGGAGAAATTGTGAGTACTGAAATTGCAGCCGGTCAGCCGGAGCTCTCCGAATTGGTGCACGCCTCGAGCGGAGCGCAGTGGCTGGCCCGTTATCAGCGTTCTATGCTCGGCGTCTTCGGCACTCCGCAGCGGGTGCTGGTGCGCGGCGCCGGGGCGCTGGTCTGGGACGCCGACGGCAAGGAGTACCTCGACCTGCTGGGTGGCATCGCGGTCAATGCGCTGGGCCATGCGCACCCCTTCGTCACCTCGGTGATCTCCAGCCAGCTGGCGACCCTGGGGCATGTCTCCAATTTCTTCGCCAGCCCTACCCAGATAGCACTCGCCGAGAAGCTGCTGGAACTCAGTCAGGCGCCGCGGGGTTCAGCGGTGTTCTTCACGAACTCCGGAGCGGAGGCGAATGAAGCGGCTTTCAAGCTCGCCCGGATGTTCGGCAATGGCTCTGGGGGCGGAGTAGCGCGCAAGCCGAGGATCCTCGCGCTGGAGGGAGCTTTCCATGGCCGGACCATGGGAGCTCTGGCGCTCACCGCCAAGGAGGCGTACCGCAAGCCCTTTGAACCACTGCCTGGCGGGGTGGAGCATCTGCCCTTCGGGGATCTGGCCGCCCTCGAAGAGGCTCTGCAGAGCGGCGATGTGGCCGCCTTGTTCCTCGAACCGATCCAGGGTGAAATCGGCGTCCGGCCCTTGCCTGAGGGCTACTTGCGCGAAGCCCGGCGGCTGACCCGGGAAGCCGGGGCCCTGCTGATCCTCGATGAGGTGCAGACAGGTATCGGAAGAACCGGTGAATGGTTTGCCTGGCCGAAGCTCAGCGGCCTGACCGGCGGGATCATCGAACCCCAGGAGCTGCCCGATGCGATCACCCTGGCCAAGGGGCTGGGCAGCGGCTTCCCGGTGGGAGCCCTGATCGCGCTGGGTGAGCAGACCGCCCGGCTCCTGGGCGCGGGTTCTCACGGCACCACCTTCGGCGGTAACCCGGTGGCCACCGCAGCTGCTTTAGCGACGTTGCACACCATCGAATCCGGCGGACTGCTTGACCAGGTGCGCAGTCGGGGTGCTTTGCTCCGGAGGAACTTGGCCGACATTGCGCATATTACTGAGGTACGCGGCAGCGGACTGCTGATCGGCTTTGATCTCGATACCCCAATTGCAGCCCAGATGGTGCTTGCCGCCCTGGAACTCGGCTTCATCATTAATAGCCCTGGGCCCAGCACGATCCGCTTGGCCCCGCCGTTGATCCTCAGCCAAGAACAAGCGGATAGTTTTATTGCGGCGCTGCCGAAGATCATTGACCTTGCGCTGAACTCAGACAAGCCGAATCCGAGCGCTACCAACTCAGAAAAATCAACCCCAGCAGAGAGCGAAGCGAAATGACCCGGCACTTCCTGGTAGACACCGATTTGAGCCCGGAAGAACAGGGCGAAGTACTCGATCTTGCCTTGCAACTCAAGCGCAACCCGTATTTGTGGCAGCCTTATGCCGGTGAGGGGGCAGCGCGCAAAACTGTCGCGGTGATCTTCGATAAGACCTCCACCCGGACCAGGGTCTCCTTCGCCACCGGAATCGCCGAGATGGGCGGCGCACCGTTGGTGATCAATCCAGGAGAGTCGCAACTGGGCCACAAGGAATCCATCGCGGACACCACGAAGGTGCTGGAGCGCATGGTCTCCACCATCGTCTGGCGGACCTTCGCGCAGTCCGGACTCGAGGAGATGGCAGCGAATTCCAAGGTCCCGGTGATCAATGCGCTCTCCGACGATTACCACCCCTGCCAGCTGCTCGCCGATCTGCTCACCGTCAAGGAACACAAGGGCGATCTCAAGGGCCTCACCCTGAGCTATTTCGGCGACGGCGCGAATAATATGGCGAATTCCTACCTCTTGGCCGGAGTGACCGCGGGCATGCACGTCCGCATCGCCGCCCCAGAGGACTACCAGCCGGCGGCTTCAGTGGTCCGCGATGCCGAGGCCAGGGCCGAGGAAACCGGAGGTTCAGTGCTGGTGACGAGCGATGTCCGGCTCGCCGCGTCCGGAGCCGATGTGCTGGCCACCGACACCTGGGTCTCGATGGGGCAGGAAGAGGAGAAAACTGATAGGTCGGAGATCTTCAAGCCCTACAGCTTGGATGCGGCTGCTCTGGAACTCGCCGCCCCCGGAGCGATCGTGCTGCACTGCCTGCCTGCTTATCGGGGGTATGAAATCGCCGCCGAGGTGATCGATGGACCGCAATCGGTGGTCTGGGATGAGGCTGAGAACCGGTTGCACGCCCAGAAGGCACTGATGGCGTGGCTGATGGAACGATCGTGAGCCCCGAGTTCAAAGCGTCGGTGGGAAGCCCGGCCGTGCAAGGTGGAAGCTCGGTGCTGCCATTGATTCCGGCCACCAAGACAGCTCGCCAGGCGCGGATCGCTGGCTTGCTGACTACTCAGCAAGTGCGCTCCCAAGCCGAGCTTGCGGCACTCCTGGTTGAGGACGGCGTCCAAGTCACCCAGGCCACGCTGTCCCGTGACCTCGTCGAGCTGGGCGCGGTCCGAGTGCGCGGGGAAGGTGGCCTGGTCTACGCGGTGCCGCAGGCCGGCGTCGACCGCACGCCGCACGCCGCCATCTCGAAGGAGTACCTGGACGCCCGGCTGACCAGGCTGTGCGCCGAATTGCTGGTCACCGCCGAGGCCTCAGCGAATCTGGTGGTGCTGAAGACTCCGCCCGGGGCGGCGAATTTCCTGGCGATGGCCATCGATCACTCGGTTTTACCCGATATTCTGGGCACCATCGCCGGGGACGACACGGTGCTGGTGATCTCGCGTGACCCGCTCGGCGGGCCCGGCATCGCCGACCGATTCCTGCAATTCGCCCAAGATCCTTCACATTCTTAGATATCTTTAGCTCGTTGACTCGAAAGGAACTTTCATGACTGACCGCATCGTTCTCGCCTACTCCGGCGGACTCGACACCTCAGTGGCCATTGGCTGGATCGGCGAAGCCACCGGAGCCGAGGTGATCGCGGTGGCGGTCGACGTCGGCCAGGGCGGCGAGTCGCTGGAAACCGTGCGGCAGCGTGCCCTCGGCTGTGGGGCAGTGGAGGCCTATGTCGCCGATGCCCGCGATGAATTCGCCAATGAATACTGCGTGCCGACCTTGAAAGCGAACGCGCTGTACCAGGGGCACTACCCTTTGGTCTCGGCGATATCACGGCCGGTGATCGTCAAGCACCTGGTCAAGGCGGCCCGCGAGTTCGGCGCCACCACGGTGGCGCACGGTTGCACCGGTAAGGGCAACGACCAGGTGCGCTTCGAGGTCGGCATTCAGACCCTCGGCCCGGACTTGAAGTGCATCGCCCCGGTCCGTGATCTGGCGCTCACCCGGGACAAGGCGATTGAATACGCCGAACGCAACAACCTGCCGATCGAGACCACGAAGAAGAACCCCTATTCGATCGACCAGAACGTCTGGGGTCGCGCGGTGGAGACCGGCTACCTGGAGGACATCTGGAACGGGCCGACCAAGGACATCTACGACTACACCGCGACCCCGGAGTTCCCTCCGGCTCCCGACGACGTGGTGATCTCCTTCCGGTCCGGCGTGCCGGTCGCGGTGGACGGCGTCGCGCTCTCGCCGCTGCAGATCATTCAGGAGCTCAACCGGCGAGCCGGCGCCCAGGGCGTCGGCCGGATCGACGTCGTAGAAGACCGGCTGGTCGGCATTAAGAGCCGGGAGATCTACGAAGCCCCCGGGGCTATGACGCTGATCGCGGCGCATAAGCACCTGGAAGACGTCACCATCGAACGTGAGCAGGCCCGCTTCAAGGCCACCGTCGGCCAGCGCTGGTCCGAGCTGGTCTACGACGGCCAGTGGTTCTCGCCGCTCAAGCGCTCCCTGGATGTCTTCATCGAGGACACCCAGAAGTACGTCTCCGGCGATATCCGGCTCACTTTGCACGGCGGGGTCGCCCAGGTCAACGGACGGCGCAGCGACACCGGCCTTTACGACTTCAACCTGGCCACCTACGACACCGGCGACACCTTCGACCAGTCGCAGGCCAAGGGCTTCATCGAGCTGTGGGGGATGAGCGCGAAGACCGCGTCCAGCCGGGATCAGCGGCTGTCGGGTTCCGGGGAAGGCGCATGAGCTTGATTTCCGAGGCCGGACTTCACCGAGCGGGCGGGACCGGCAATCGCGGTGACGCTTCCACCGCATCGTCAACCAACCAAGGTTCGCTCTGGGGTGCACGTTTCGCTGGGGCTCCGGCGGATGCGCTGGCCGCGCTGAGCAAATCCACGCATTTCGACTGGCGGCTGGCCCGCTATGACCTGGCCGGCTCCCGGGCGCACGCCCGGGTGCTGCATCGCTCCGGGCTGCTGAACGACGTCGAACTCGAAGGCATGCTGGCCGCACTGGACCAGCTCGACGCCGATGTCAGTTCGGGGGCTTTCGTGGCCGCCGAATCCGACGAGGACGTGCACGGTGCCTTGGAACGCGGACTGATTGAGCGCGCCGGGGCGGAACTTGGTGGCAAGCTGCGGGCCGGGCGCTCCCGGAACGATCAGATCGCCACCCTGGGCCGGATGTTCCTGCGTGACCATGCCCGGTTGATCGCCCGCGGCGTGGTGGCGACCATCGACGCGCTGCTGGCCCAGGCCACCGCGCATCACGGGGTCGCGATGCCCGGGCGCACGCATCTGCAACACGCCCAGCCGGTGCTGCTCAGCCACCACCTGATGGCGCACGCCTGGGCGCTGCTGCGCGATGTGCAGCGCTTGCAGGACTGGGACCGGCGGGCCGCTGTTTCGCCCTATGGTTCGGGTGCGCTGGCCGGTTCCTCGCTCGGGCTGGACCCGAATGCGGTGGCCGCTGAACTCGGCTTCGACTCGGCGTCCTGGAACTCCATCGACGGCACCGCCTCGCGGGATGTCTTCGCGGAATTCGCTTGGATCACCGCGATGATCGGCGTGGATCTCTCCCGGGTCTCCGAGGAAGTCATTCTCTGGGCCACCAAGGAGTTCTCCTTCGTCACCCTGGACGACGCCTATTCGACCGGGTCCTCGATTATGCCGCAGAAGAAGAACCCCGACGTGGCTGAGCTGGCGCGTGGCAAAGCGGGGCGGCTGATCGGCGACCTGACCGGGCTCTTGGCAACGCTCAAGGGCCTGCCACTGGCCTACAACCGGGACCTGCAAGAGGATAAGGAACCGGTGTTCGATGCCGCGGACACCCTAGAAGTGCTGCTTCCGGCGGTTTCCGGGATGATCGCCACCCTGGAGTTCAATACCGAGCGGATGCAGGAACTGGCTCCGCTGGGCTTTGCCTTGGCCACCGATGTGGCCGAGTGGCTGGTCCGGCAGGGCGTGCCCTTCCGGGAGGCTCATGAGCTCTCCGGCGCAGCGGTGAAGCAGGCTGAATCCCGCGGGGTTGAGCTCTGGGATTTGAGCGATGAGGAGTATGCGGCGATCTCTCCGAAGTTGACGCCGGAGGTCCGTTCGGTGCTCTCCACCGAGGGGTCCTTGGCGAGCCGTAGCGCTCAAGGCGGGACCGCGCCTTCGGCGGTGCTCGAACAGCGAGCAGCTTTCGAAGCCCAGCTCGCTCCGGTCCGAGATTTCGCTGGGTAGCTCTACAGAACGGATACTCAAGACGCTGTGCTGCATGGTTCGCGGTGAACCGTGCAGCACAGCGTCTATCTCATACAGTTTGCCGCACGTGGTGCGCCGGAGTGTTTAGCCGCTTGTAGGCTACTGGTTATGACGGATCTACTGCGAGCCAGTTTGAGAGCACTTCCGGATTTCCCCGAGAAATTACCGGATTTCGATCTGGCCTCAGCGCCGGATGATCCAGAGGAGCTCTTTCTGGAGTGGCTTGAACAAGCCATCGAACAAGTGCCGCAACCACATGCCTTTTCACTTGCGACGGCGACCGACGAAGGCAGGCCCTCGTCCAGAATGCTGATCCTGAAGAATCTGGATCAGCGGGGTTGGCACTTCGCCACTTCACGCAGCAGCCGAAAAGCTACAGAGTTAGCACTCAATCCGTGGGTGGCGGGGAATTTCTTCTGGCAAGCCCTGGGACGGCAGATCAGATTCAGCGGACCGGTGACCGCGCTTTCCGCAGCAGCCAGTGCCGCAGACTGGCTGGAACGGCCGTGGTCTGACGGTCGTGACAATCCGGAGTGGCAACTCTATGCAGTTCAGCCGGTTGAGCTTGAGTTCTGGCAGGCCAGGCACGATCGAGCACATCGACGGCTCATCTACCGCCGGGATAATCCTGGAAGTGAGTGGTTCAGGATGAGGTCCGGATCAACTTCCTAACTGTGCAACTCAAGCACTGTGGTGCATGATTCACGCCGAACTGTGCGGCAGGGCGGCTGTGGGCCCCCATTTTCGGGGGCCCTGACGATAGGCTTAGGCCATGACACTCAGTGAAGGTGCTCCGCTCTTGCTCGGCATTGGCGAAATGAACGATGCCGCCTGTGCTGCCCGGCAATGGCTCGAGGATCACAGCGACGACGACATTCGGGAGCCTTCGGCTTTGCCCGGCTGGACCCGTGCTCAGGTCTACGCCCATCTGCGCGGTAACACCGACGGCGTCGCCCGCCAGATCGAATACGCCAAGCGCGGTGAGCTGATCGAGATGTACGACGGCGGTGTGGATGGCCGGAATGCGGATATCGCCCGCTACGCTGCGCTGGAAAAACCCGAGCTGCTCGCCGCTTTAGAAGAGGCTTTCGGACGCCTGGCAGCCGCCGTCGACTCCTTACAGGACTCCGACCTGAGCGCTAAGGTGAGCTACCGCAACGGCACTGTGACCGACATCCTGCAAGCGGTCTGGCGAGAATTAGTGATTCACCGCACGGATCTGCTGATCGGCTATGGTTCGCAGGATTGGTCGGTGGCTTTCTGCCATCATCTCTTCGATTTCCTAGAAGCCCGGGTTCCCGAAAAGACCCGCTTGATCTTGCAGGCTCTGGGGCAGCAGCCGGTCACCCTGAGCAATGGCAATACCTCAGGCAAGAGCTATGTGATCACCGGCCAGCTCAATGACATCGCGGCCTGGCTGGCCGGCCGCGAACCCCGCGGCCAGCTCGAAGCCTGGGCAGCCGCTGACGCCGTCGAACTGCCCAAGCTGCTGCCCTGGCCCTCGGGATCCGCCGCGAAGTAAGAGCGATGTAAGCGATCGGTAAGCGCTCACTGGAACCATTGGAGTCAGACGCGGCAGAGGCCGCACTTCAGTGGGAGGAGCGCATCATGGATGCTCAAGGCTTAGCGATCGAAGCTCATGGCCTGGTCAAAATTTTTGGGGAGCAACGAGCTGTCGACGGCGTCGATCTCTCCGTGCAGGCCGGCACGGTCTACGGAGTATTAGGCCCCAATGGGGCGGGTAAGACAACAACTATCAGCATGCTGGCCACCCTGCTCAAAGCAGATGCCGGTGAAGCCAAGATCTTTGGTCATGACGTACGGCATGAGGCCCAGGTGGTCCGGCAGCTGATCGGCGTCACGGGGCAGTACGCCTCAGTGGATGAGAATCTCAGTGCCACCGAGAACCTGCGCTTGTTCTCCAAGCTACTGGGCCTGAGCGGCCGCGCGGCAAAGCTCAAAAGCGCCGAACTGCTCGAGGAGTTCGGGCTGACCGAAGCGGCTAAGCGGCCGCTGAAGAAATTCTCCGGGGGCATGCGACGTCGCCTTGATCTGGCAGCCAGCTTGATCGCCCAGCCGCCGCTGATCTTCCTGGACGAGCCGACTACTGGCCTGGATCCCCGGACCCGGGCGCAGATGTGGGACACCATTCGGCGCTTGGTCAGTTCCGGTTCTACCGTGCTGCTCACCACGCAGTACCTGGATGAAGCAGATCAACTGGCGGATCGGATCGCGGTGATCGACCGAGGCAAGGTGGTAGCGGAGGGTACTGCGGATCAGCTGAAAGCCTCAGTGGGCAATTCTGCCCTGCTGCTCAACCTGGCGAATCCGGAGGAACTGCAAGCAGCCAAGCTCATCATTGAACAGACGCTCGGCACTAAAGCCAGTGAATCGCCGGAGCGCGGGCGCCTTATCGCGCCGATGCAGAGCGCTGATCTGGTCACCGATCTGCTGTTGCGCCTGCGTGAAGCCTCGATCCGGGTGGCCGAGATCTCAGTCCAAAAACCCAGTCTGGATGAGGTCTTCATGACCCTCACCGGACATCCAGCAACCGAAGAAGATACCAGCACCGAGGTGCCCGACGATGCCAGCGAGCTGGCCGATGCCGGGATGATTCAGGAGGCCAAGAAATGAGCACCGCGACTATTAGCCGGGCCATCGATCCGCGCACAGCCAATTTCAAAAACCATGTCAGCTTCGGCCAGACAGTGCGCAACTCGCTCACTATGGCCTGGCGGGGCCTCTTGAAGATCAAGCGAACCCCGGAACAACTCATCGATGTCACGGTGCAGCCGATTCTCTTCACCGTGATGTTCTCGGCAATCTTCGGCGGCGCGATCGCGGGCAGCTTGGAGCAGTACCTGCCGTATATGCTGCCCGGCATTCTGGTGCAGTCAGTGATCACCACCTCGGTGGTCACTGGAGTGCAGCTGCGCGAAGACATGGACAAAGGGGTGTTCGACCGCTTCAAGTCCTTGCCGATCGCCAGAATCGCTCCGCTCGCCGGGGCTCTGCTCGCCGACACCCTGCGTTATGGCATTGCCACCACGCTCACCTTCTTGACCGGCTGGGTGATGGGCTATCACGCCGCTGGTGGCATCGGGAACGTCGTTCTGGCGGGTCTGCTGGTGGTGGTTTGCTCCTGGGCAGTGAGCTGGATCTTCGCCTTCTTCGGAGTGATCGCGCGCAGCGCCGCCAGTGTGCAGGGCATCTCATTCCTGGTGCTTTTCCCGCTGACCTTCCTCTCCAATGCTTTTGTGAAGCCGGAGAGCATGCCAGCGCCTCTCGAGGCCTTCGTGAACGTAAACCCGCTGTCCTTCCTGGTGACCGCAATCCGAGAGTTGTGCAATAACGGAGCTTTTACCATCAATGCGGTCTGGGCTCTGGTGGGGGCAGCGATCATCGTAGCGGTTTTCGCTCCGCTGACGGTCAGAGCCTATATGCGCAAGGCCTGATCGGAGAGCAATTCGCGGATTCTACCGAGCCGGGCATCACTGCTCAGTTCATCCCGGGATCGTACGGCGGCGTCAAAGGTTTCAGTACCGAGACGCCGCCGTGCCACATTCAAGTGCCGTTCCCTGAGCAAAGAGGGCAAGTCCTGCCGGCCATTGGAGAGCAGCAGTAATTCAAGTCCTCGCCTTGCCTTTTCACTACCAGGAACAGCGGTTTGCGCGGCCCAGGACCCTACGGTGAGTGCCACAGCACCAATAACCGGTTGGTCAATGAACATATCACCGTTCAGTCTCCAAGCGGCCAGGCAACGAATGCGGCCTTGTTTGACCCAGCGGCGCAACGGCACCTCGGCATCGGGCTGATGGAGTAAGAAAGCGCAGACCGCCGCCGACCCGAGCACCGCACCATAGCCACTGGCGTCCCGGTAACGGCGAGGGTCCTCAGCGATGATCCGGTAGTTTTCCAGTCCGGCGCTCAGATTCCCGGAACTCAACTCCACTTCGGCCCGCAACGCGAGCATCAGCCCTGAAATCTCAGATTCTTCGTCGGGCAGTTCATCCATCGAGGCCTCAAGAGTCGCTCGGGCTGCCTCCAACTGACCGGTGGCCAATTGATTGGCGACGATGACGGCGTGAAGCTGCTGTATATCGGAGACAGCGTCGAGTTCTTTGAGATGCCGTAACGCCCTTTGGCCCCAGAGCAAGGATTGCTCGTGTTCAGCTCGCTGAACGTAGAGCTGGGCGAGCGAAGCCGCCATGGTTCCCATCGTCCAGGTGTCCTGGGCCTCTTCGCCCAGCCGGTAAGCATTCAGCGCCGACGTGGTGGACTCTGCCACCTGGCCGGAATTCTCCAAGAGGAACGATTCGATCATCTGCCCAGAGGCTCGGGTCATCGCATCCGGACTTTGTTTGATCTGCTCCAGAGCCTGGAGCAATTTCTTGCGCGAACCGATGTTTAACCAGAGAGTTGACATGCTGCTCAGGTGATCGTCCACCGGTATTCCCCGGTTCAGCATGCGCCGTATCCCAGCTCGTGCCCTTGCGCTGAGCCGAGAATTCATCGCGCTCAGCGTTGCCGAGATAATGGTGAAGCAGGTCAAGGCCGCCGGAACATCCTGATCCTCGATCGGCAGGCCGACGACGGCGTCCAGAACCTGTTCGGCGAAACCCGCCACATCTTGGTGGAAAGACCGAATGGTCCAGCAATTTCCCAGTAGCGCAAAGATCCAGAAAACCTCAGAGCTTTTTCTTTCGGTGATGGCCTGGCGGAGCAGATGGATCAGATTGTCTTGTTCCATCGTGAGCATCTTGACGGTGGCCAATTGCTCGGGACCGTAGGCTTTTGAGAACAAGTTCTGGCAGAACTGCTTGGCCCAGAGGAGCATTCTCTCGCTGACGAAGGCCTGTTCCTGGGCTCGGCGCTGCTCTAGGCCGCCGAATTCCCGCACCGTCTCCAGCATCCGATAGCGCATCTGGCCGGTGAGCGGGTGTTCTTGGCCGCGTAGCAAGGACTGGTTGAGCAACGCCTCGAGATCGGCTTCGACGTCTTCCGGCGTCTCGCGATCCGCTCCTGCGACCAGGATCGCGGCCTCCCGGGAGAAGCCATCGGGGAAGCTGCAGAGTCGCCGCAAGCTGGATTGCTCCGAGCTGCTCAGCAGGCTCCAGCTCCATTCGATCACGGCGTGCAGGGTGCGGTGTCGTTCTTCGATGGTGCGGTCTTGGCTGCGCAGCAGGGTGAACCGCTCGCTGATTCGTTCCAGGATCTCGCTGACGCTCATGGTGCGGATCCGGGCCGCCGCCAGCTCAATGGCGAGCGGCAGCCCATCTAGTCGCTCGCAGAGCTGGCTCACGGTGCCGGCGTCCAGGGGAGCGCTGGATCTGGCTGCCCGGGCGCGCTGCATGAACAGCTCGATCGCGGCCGGGGTGGCTTCACCCGGCAGCGTAGAGGTGGCGAGCGGGGGCAGCAGATAGAGATATTCTCCGGCGATGTTGAGCGGTGCTCGACTGGTGCACAGCACCGTGAGGGAAGCCACTTCAGCAATGAGTTCCGCGACTGTGCTGGCAACTGCTTCGATCAAATGCTCACAGTTATCCACCACCAAGAGGGTGCGGTGTTCCTGAAGTTGTTCCATGATCCTCTGGGCTATCCCAACCACCGCTATACCCGGTTTTTGCCGTGGTTCGTTGATCCCGAGCACCGAGCCGAGGGCTAGCCAGATATCCGCGCCATCGCGCACACTGGCTAACTCCAGAAACACCACGGACGATGTGCGGACAGCGGCTGAGGCGGCAAGTTCCATCGCCAAACGGGTTTTTCCCAGACCGCCTGGCCCCAGAATGCTCACCACTCTTGAGGTTTGCAGCAGGCCGGTCAGTTCTTCGATATCGCCTTGGCGTCCCAGTAGTTGATTGACGGGAGCCCGCAAACCGCGAATCCGGGCTTCGGGCTGCGGCTTGGAGTTTGACTCTTGGAGCAATTCCTGTTGCAGGGCACTGGCTTCGGGGCTCAGTGAGACTCCCAGTGCAGTGCGCAGAATCCGGCGATATCTCTCCAGCTGGGCGAGGGCTTCGGCGGTCCGTCCGGCCCCCTGGAGGGAGCGAACCAGGGCTATCCCGAGCCGCTCATCCAGCTGATCGACGGCGGTGAGTTCGCTCAGCGCCTCGATGGCCTCTTCCCAGCGGCGGGCAGCCGCCAGGCCCAAGGACCGGCAACGCTTCAATTCGGCTTCCAGCCGGCTCGCCTGAATTTCCAGGGCGCTCCGAGCCGGGCTGTCGGCTGCATCGATTCCCGGGGGATTGCGCCACAGGCGCAGCGCCTGATCGCAGAGTTCCACCGCCTCGGCAGGAGCTCGTTGAAGGGTTGAGGAAGCCTGTTGATGGAGTTTTTCCGCGTACCACAGATCCACCTGCTCGGCCTCGATTCCGAGCCGGTAGCCGCCCGAGGAGGAGTGCAAAATGCCAGGATCCAGCGAACGGGTGCGTGAAATCAGGGTGTGCAGGGCAGTCTTAGCCCCGCTAGGAGCCTCTGCTCCCCAGACGTCATCGATCAATTGATCGGCGCTCAGCAGCTGGCCGTGGCCCAGAGCAGCTGCGATGATCAGGCTGCGGGCTCGCGGTCCGGGCGGAATCAGAACTTTGCCGTCTTCACTCTGGAGCTGCACTGAGCCTAGGAGCTGCAGTCTCAGCTGTGCAGGATGATCGGGAGTCATTCCTCTGATGGTACCGGCTGGATTGCCGAAGCGAGCGGTCTTTCAGCCGCGCTTTTTGCGCAGATAGATCTGCTTACGCACCGTGGCGACGACCTCTCCAGAGGAATCGACGACGTCGGCGCTGAACCAGCGCAGTACCTTTTCACCGCCGCTGGCAGCGGTACGCAATTCCGCTAGCCGCGCTGAGTCAAGCACGAACTCGGCCGTCACAGTGCCTCGACCGGGCTTGCGAAAGTCGATCTCTGCGGCTTTATCCCAGACCACGTGTTCGTCGCCCAGGTGTTTCATGAGCAGCAGCATCCAGAAGGGATCGGTCATCGCGAAGAGCGAACCGCCGAAATGCACTCCGACGATATTTCGGTTCCAGGGCAGCGCTCGCAGTTGCACCTTGGCGTAGTCGTAGTTCTCGCTGATCTCTTTGACCGTAATGCCCGCGCCGCGCAAGGGGGGCCAGATATTGAGCGCGTGACGAACGGTGGTGGCTTTGACCCGAAGCATTCGCATAGCGCCATCCTAGAATAAATTACCCGTCAGTAGCTTATCCCGCCGATTCTCGACGTAACAGGCTGTCCTTGATCTTCAGGCCCCAGCGGAAGCCACCTAAGCCGCCGTCGAGTCTGAGGATCCGATGGCAGGGCACGAACAGCGCTGCGGCGTTCATCGCGCAGGCACTCGCAGCGGCTCTCACCGCCTGCGGGTTCCCGGCGCGCCGGGCATACTCGCTGTAGGTCAGTGCTGTTCCGGCGGGTACTGTGCGCAGCACTTGCCAGGCGTGAGTGCGGAAGGGCCCGGAGTGCTGAAGCACCCGGACGGCGTCGAGCGCTTGAAAGTCACCCGCATAGAAGGCTTCTACGGCGTCCTTGATGCCGGATTCCGGCTTGTCGTGGCGGATCTCTGCTGGCAGCAGGCTGCGGTGGATCTGCCCGGTCAGGCCCTGCTCAGCGGCTGTCCAGCCTGAGGCGAGTACCACGGCGTCAGGGCGGGCGATGACGCTGAACGGTCCATCTGGAGTGCTCAGCGTGAAAAATATCGCGCTGGAATCTGTTGGCTGAGGGGTGTTCATTTCTTTCCTTTCAAGGGGTTTACCTCGGCGGCGCTGCGCCAGAAGTGCACCGTGGCGTAGGAGCGCCACGGGCTCAGGGCGATGGTTTGCTTGGTGTCTAGGCCCACTGATTCGAGCCCTTTGCGAACTGCGACGTCGCCGTCGAGATGAATATCGGTAGCACCGAGGAAACGCATGGCCAGATAGTTCACTGTCCAGGGGCCGATCCCTGGCAGCGGTAGTAACTTGCTTCGCAGCGAATCCGGATCGTCCTCGACGCCCAGGTGCAGGCCGTCAGCCAAGTGCCGCATCGCGTTCACGATCGAGGAACTGCGCTTAGCCGGCCCGCGCAGCAACTCAGCACCCGCGGTTGCCAGTTGTTCGGCGGTGGGAAAGAGCAGGCTGAGAGCTTTCTCCGGGCCCGGGTAGCGGGTGCCCAGACTCGCCAGCCGGTGGAGTTGCCCACGCGCTGCTGCCACCGTGATCTGCTGACCGACCATAGCTCTCAGCAGCATCTCTGTGGCATCCACCGCGCCCGGTAGTCGAATGCCCGGGATCGCTGTCACGCGTTCTCGCAGGGCGGGGGAGCGGGCGAGTTGCGTGTCAATCGCTATCGGATCGGCATCCAAATCGAACACCCGGCGTACTCGGGCCAGCAAACTCGGCAGGTCCTTCAGGTTCTCCACTGAAGCCTGCAACTCCAGATGATCAGTGGCCCAGGCTCTTTCCGGCTCGCTCACATCCCTGGGGAGTTCCGGCAGGCTCACCAGGATGCTGGCGTTGCCGTGGCTGAGCGCCAGGGTGCGGGCATAGCTGGAGGATGTTGCGAGCTCGACGCCGTCCACTGCTCTGGCTGCCAGGAAGCTGAAAATCCCGGGATCGTAGGGCGGGCGCAGCGGGAGCCTGAGCTGCAGGCTGGTGCCGTTTGTCGCCGGCCGCACCGTGGGGAACTCCTCAGCTTCTGAGGGAAGGGCTTGTCCGCCGAGATGGTGACGCTTCAGCCCCGCCTCACGCAGCTGGGTCGGGCTGGAATCAAAGATCTGCTGGATAGTCTCGTTGAATTGCCGGATCGAGGAAAACCCGGAGGCGAAGGCGATATCTGCGAATTTCATCGTGGTGGATGTCAGCAGGGTGCGGGCGGTCTGGGCCCGAGCCGCCCGAGCCAGCGACAGGGGGCCAGCGCCCAGTTCAGCCCGCATGATGCGACCCAATTGTCTGGGGGAGTAGCCGAGCTGTTGTGCTAGGTGTTCGACGCCGCCACGTTCAGCGTTCATTTCGCCATCCATGATCAGGCGCATGGCGCGCGCTGCAGTATCGGAACGCAGATTCCATTCCGGGGTGCCGGGTGCCGCTTCGGGCAGGCAGCGTTTGCAGGCTCGGTAACCCGCTTCGTGAGCCGCGGCGCTGGTGGCGTAGAAGTCGACATTCTCCCGATGCGGGGTTCGCGCCGGGCATGATGGTCTGCAGTAGATGCCGGTGGTTCGAACCGCGGTGAAGAACTGCCCGTCGAAACGGCGGTCCCTGGCGTCAATCGCCCGATAGCGTTGTTCGAAATCCATGACTCCATTCTGGCAGTCCAATCGATCCATCACTAGCGGAAATCGGACATGGCCGTGAAGTTCCCGCGTCCTGTGAAAAGATGGCTGAATGAAGATTGTGATTGCCGGAGGACACGGCCAGATAGCGCTTTTTCTCGGAGAAATTTTGGCGCAGCAGGGGCATCAGCCACAGGGGCTGATCCGAAAGCCCGAGCAGCAGGCCGAGCTACTGGAACGAGGTATTGAACCCATCCTGCTTGACTTGGAAGGTGCCTCTGTTGAACGTCTTGCGGCTGTGTTGAGCGGGGCGGACGCCGCGGTCTTTGCTGCTGGTGCAGGTCCGAATAGCGGCACTGACCGCAAGGATAGTGTGGATCGGGCGGGCGCGGTGCTGCTGGCCGATGCTGTTGAAGCGGCGCGGGTGCCCCGTCTGGTGCAGATTTCCTCGATGGGCGTCGAGAAGGTACGCGGCGGAGCGCATCCAGAAGGTATGGACAGTGATTTCCAGTTCTACTTGCTGGCCAAACTGGCTGCTGAAGACGATCTGCGGGCTCGCAGTCAGCTCGACTGGACCATCGTCCGGCCGGGACTGCTCACCAATGATGCGCCCAGCGACCGGGTGCTGCTGGCTGAATCCACCGGCAGCGGCTCGGTGCCGCGAGCCGATGTCGCTGCTGTGGTGGCTGAGCTGCTCACCAGTGCAGTTGCGCCTCAGCGGGTTCTCGAACTGATCTCGGGAGAACTTCCGGTCCGTGAAGCGGTTGCCGGGCTCGGCTGAAACGGAACCCAGCTAAACGGTGGATCACGATGAGCTGAAGCGGCTATTACAGCAGGATGCGCTGACCGTTGCTCCTCAATTACTCGGTGCTACTCTGAGCAGCGAATACCGCTTGCCCGACGGCAGTACGCGAAGCGTGGTTGTCCGGCTGACCGAAGTAGAGGCATATCTGGGCCCGAGGGATTCCGGGGCTCCGGATCCGGGTTCACATTCTTATCGGGGCAAGACACTACGAAATCAAGTGATGTTCGGGCCGCCGGGCCATCTGTATGTTTACTTCACCTACGGTATGCACTTCTGCGGGAACGTGGTCTGTTCCCCGGAAGGGACTTCTTCCGCTGTTCTGCTCAGGGCGGGGGAGGTGGTAGAGGGTGTCGATGTTGCTGGGGAGCGTCGGGCGGAGCGTCGCAGAGGTGGTTCCGGTAAACAAGTTGAACTGGCTTCAGGGCCGGCGCGGTTGGCTACTGTTCTCGGTCTGAATCGAGAGGCGAATGGTAGTGATCTTTTGGACGGCGGTGCGGTTCGGCTGGAGTTGGCTGAGTCGTTGCCTAGCCAGGCGATTCTTAGTGGTCCTCGGGTGGGGGTGAGTGGTCCGGGTGGAGGTTCGGAGTATCCGTGGAGGTTCTGGATAGCGGGGGATCCTACGGTTTCTCGTTATAGGGCTGCGGCGCCCCGACGGAAAAAGCTCGGGGCGCCGCAGTAACTCATAGAACGGTGTAGTAGCTGAAAAACTTAGGGGCACCAAGGGGTGGCAGCTCACTGCGGCTGAACTCCGGCCGAGGTCGATGATCCCGGATGAGTTTCGGTAAGTCGNGCAGCTCACTGCGGCTGAACTCCGGCCGAGGTCGATGATCCCGGATGAGTTTCGGTAAGTCGTAAGGTCTCATTAAATCGGGCTGACGCCCCCCACATCCGGCTCAGGAACTTACCCGGTCGAATAGGAAAAAATCAACCATATTGGGCCGACTCAAGGCAGCCAGAAAAACCTATCAGAAATTGTCATCTAGCCCCTGAGTAGTCCCATACTTATTCGCTCATACAATCGTGATAGCCGATAGGTCAGTGTTTCGGTTCCCTGAGGCCAGAGAAAACTATCTGGCCAGCGAAGTCAGTAAAGAATACTCCGCTCACCGTCTCTTCGGGTTTGGTGGATGGGGCATTCTAGTACTTCGGAATCACCTTGCGTGGCGTCCAAATGGCTCACATTTGAACAGTGACATACTAGAAATAGGATCGATGGGTACAATCAAGGAGGATTCCAGTTGAAACGAGACTTAGGTCAAAGAGTCAAGATTGATGAACTTGATGAGAACGGAAATCTTGTCGAGACTGGGCCGGAGGATTCCGCTTCTGACGTTGTCTCCGTCAACCCATGGTCTGTAGCCCTGTGGGCACTCAACGGAATTCTAATCAGCTTCGCCGTCTTCGCGACTTATGCTTACATACTTGCCGCAAACTATTTTGCTACACCAACCCTTCAAAACCCAGCGCCAGAACGACCCTGGTTTATTCTGATAGCAAACCTCCAAGCACCTTCCTGCACAGCCGCGGCAGTTGTGTTGGCGGGAACGATCGCAATATACATGGTTCGCTGGAATCCTGGCGGGAAAACCAAGTAGGACAAAGCCGCCCATCAGAGACTGACTGGCGGCTTTGTCCTACTGAAGATTATTCAACCTGGTCAGGGTTTCCTGTCTCGGTCTTTTTCCCCTTGTTTATTAGATGGAGTGCAATTCCTATTGCTACCATCGCCGCTCCAAGCGGTGCGATACCAAAGCGAAGTATGGAGACGAAGAAGTCAACCAGGAATGACAGAACCTGATTTGGCTGCCCGGCTGAGTTGGCTAAAAAGCTAACAAGATTAGTCGCGCTAATTTCGATCAAGACACCGACAGCAACGATAAGAATTCCGTACCCGATCAGCTTCCCTCTTGCGTATTTCATAGCAGCCACCTTTCGTGTTAGCTAAACAATCCAGGCACGCCGGTCAATGCGACCGAAGTTGATTTGGCCTGAAACTTTGGATAGGCCAGAACGTTGTCCCAGGGGACTCGCTTGTATCCACTCGTGCCACATCCCAAGGGATAGAAGACCTCCCATTTGCCGAATTGGCTTCCGTTATACCCGGAGTACCACCCGGTGCCTTGACCGCAGATTGTCCCGTTGGACTCAGAATCCACGGACCAGCTGTAGTATTTCCCATCCGCAGATATCTGAGAGATTCGACGTTGCCAAGTTCCACTCCAGCCGCCACCAGGAGGGGCGTACCAGGAGGTTGAAGCGTCGTCCCATTCAGGCTTCGGTGTAGCCCTTGATATTGGGGATAGCATCCCTGTCGCATTGACAGTAAGAGCTTCACTAACCTTTGCAAGATCTGAGCTAGATAAAAACCCCGATTTTGAAATACCCAGATCAGATGCAACATCTGGTGCGATTGTGAGAGCACCCTCACTACCTTTGGGCATGGCATAAAAAGTCGCATTGCCAATCTTCTGTCCATTGGTCGACTTTACTGACACTTCCGCCGGGGCCCCGAGTACATAAACTTTTGAAGTGCTGGAAAGTTCGGGCAAGCTGCCTGTTCTTAATTCAAGCGCAGTTTTGGTCGAGGCCCTGACCGTGTGCTGCTGACTATCACTGGCTTCAGCCAGTGATACGCCCCCCAAGAGGGATGTTGCCATGCCGCATGAAAGCACCACTGCCAACGCTTTCCCTCGGAAATTCTTCATTGAGTTCTTCTTATCTCGATACGTATGACTTCGATGCCAGCTGTCGCAAGCTCCGTTTAGTCACTTCACCATAGAAACCTGGAAGTCGCCTGGGAGTCGATAGGCGGATCGGCACTTCATGAACGACTTGAAAAACACCTATTGTGGCTCTCGCCCCCCTCGAAAATGGTGGCAGGCGTTGTGTCAGGTCAAAGATTCTTCGGCTTTATCGCCGGATGCGGCAGAGAGCTCTTTACAAAGGGAATTCCGTGACGAGATTGTAAGGGCGCTTGGCGCAAGTCTGGAATGAGTCGGTGAAGAAGACCGCAGAGTGGTCCTCGGGTGGGGGTGAGTGGTCCGGGTGGGGGTTCGGAGTATCCGTGGAGGTTCTGGATAGCGGGGGATCCTACGGTTTCTCGTTATAGGGCTGCGGCGCCCCGACGGAAAAAGCTCGGGGCGCCGCAGTAACTCATAGAACGGTGTAGTAGCTGAAAAACTTAGGGGCACCAAGGGGTGCTGACCCATACCTTCACCGAGGAATCGCGAGGTGCGCAGACCCAGTGGGTGGGCATCGGGCTGGTGGCACCGCACTGCGGCTCCACCTCGGCCGAGGTTGAGGAGCCAGTGGAAAGCGGCTCTGAGCCGCAGACCACCGCTGCCTGAGCGGGGGTAGTGGCGAACATGGCCAAGCCGAGCAGGGAAATTGCAGCCCCCATAGTTGCCATACGCTTCAGTGATTTCATGGGTGGTTCCTCTCGTAGTGCTGCGAAATCGAGCTACCGGATTAATTCTTACGGTAGCGCAGCCCCAGGGTTCTGACTAGGCCAAATACCCTTAAGTTGTATCTTCAACTTTAATGGCATCCCTCCCCGGGAGAGCAAGCTTAATCGAGAATTCTTTTTCACCCAGTCTGCTTTCATGGGCAGAGGCCTATCTCGAGGCGTACCGTTAACGGTTGGACGCTAACAGTGTTGATTGCGCTCCTCTTTCCCACGGAACCCGCTATGGAAGGCTTTTTGCATGCCTGAAACCCTCGAGGAAACTCTGCTGCGGCTCTGCGCCGTCGTCCCGGATTACCCGAAACCCGGGATCACCTTCCGTGATCTCACCCCCGTCTTCGCGGACGCGAAGGCTTTGCACGCCGTCGTCAATGCTCTGATCGAGCCCTTTGAAGGCCAGTTCGATGCGGTTGCCGGGGTGGAGGCTCGGGGATTCCTGCTCGCGGCAGCGGCGGCTTACGCCAGTGATACGGGAGTGATTACGGTGCGTAAGGCGGGTAAATTGCCCAGGGCGGTGTTTTCCGAGGAGTATCAGCTGGAATACGGCAGTGCGACCCTGGAGTTGCACAAAGACGAACTCCCTGCGGGTAGTCGGGTGCTGATTCTGGATGATGTGCTCGCCACCGGTGGTACCTTGGCTGCTGCTTCCAGGCTGTTTGCAGATGCTCAGGTTCAAGTGATTGGCTATGGTGTGATTTTGGAACTGGCCCAGTTGCACGGCAGAGCAGCTCTGCCCGGACATCGAGTACGCTCCTTACTCAGACTGAGCTGACCCCGCAGAGGTGTAGAATGGACGGTCTGCTGGCTGAAAGGATGGCCCAATGCTTGAGGCCGAATCAACGCACTACAACACCGAAACTAGCCACGAAGAACTGGATCACGAACGGCAGTACGTGGCGGGGCTGTATGCCCGGCTTGATGAGCTGCGCGCGGAGAAGGTTCAGCAGCTAGCTGAGGTGCGGCGTACCACGGCTATGGGTTCTCATCAGAACCGTTCTGAACGTGATGCTTTCGCCACCCTCTACGAAGACCGACTGGCCCAGCTGAACGCCGTCGACGATCGTCTGGTCTTCGGTCGCCTGGATCTGGACGACGGCGAACAGCGGTATATCGGCCGGATCGGCCTTTCCACCGAAGACCTCCGTCAGCTCATGGTCGACTGGCGTGCTCCGGAGGCTGGCACCTTTTATCAGGCAACCGCTTTCGAGCGGCAGGGTGTGCGGCGCAGGCGGCATCTGATTCTGCAGCGCCGGGAGGTGAAAGCCATCGAGGACGATGTGCTGGACCCCAGCATGCTCACCGAAGGGGAATCCCTGCAGGGTGAAGGTGCCCTGCTGGCGGCTCTCAATTCGAAGCGTACCGGCAAGATGAGCGATATCGTCGGAACCATTCAAGCCGAGCAGGACCGGATCATCCGTTCCTCCTTGCCCGGAGCCATGGTGGTGCAAGGCGGGCCGGGTACCGGCAAAACGGCGGTGGCGCTGCATCGAGCCGCGTATTTGCTCTATACCCACCGGGACCGGCTGCGTTCAGCGGGCGTGCTGCTGGTCGGGCCGTCTTCTTCTTTTATGAACTACATTGAGCGGGTATTGCCTTCGCTCGGCGAGACCGGAGTGGTGATGGCGAGCCTGGGCAGATTGATGCCGGGCATCAATGCCGTGGCCGATGAGGATCCCCAGGTAGCCGAGATTAAGGGCCGAAGCTCGATGGCCAAAGTGATTGCGCGTGCAGTGGCCAATCGACAGCGGATTCCCGCCGAGGACCGGGTGCTGGATGTCGACGGGCAGAAGGTGACGATCACGCCGAAGCAGGTCCGCCGTGCCCGAGACAAGGCGAGGGCCACCGGGAAGCCACACAACGAAGCCCGACTGACCTTTGTGAAGATTCTGCTCCGGGAACTCACAGATCAATTGACCGAGAAGGTGGAATCCAGCTCGATCGGTAATAACGCTGATCGCAGTTATCTGGCGGAAGACGTCCGTTCTTCGAGGGATGTCAGAGTAGCGCTCAACTTGGCCTGGATGCCGATGAGCGCGGAGAAGCTGCTCACCGAACTGTTCGCTAAGCCAGCGCTCTTGGAAGCTGCCACTCCGGAACTCACCGAAGCCGAACGGGACTTACTTTATCGCGAGGCGGGCTCGGCCTGGACCGAAGCCGATGTGCCCTTGCTGGATGAGGCCGCAGAGCTGCTTGGTGAAGTGGATGCCAGCGGTGGTCGGGAGGCAGCGTCCCGGGAAGCCGAACGACGTCGTGATCTGGCCAATGCTGAACGCACTTTGGAGAATGTGCAGCAGTCTTTGGAGGATTCGGGCGTTGACGGCGTGCTCAGTGCCGAGGATCTGGCAGAGCACAATCAGGTACAGGACGAGGTTTTCAGCACCGCTGAGCGGGCGTTGAGCGATCGGACTTGGGCTTTCGGACACGTGGTGATTGACGAGGCGCAGGAGCTTTCCGCCATGCAATGGCGGCTTCTGGTGCGTCGTTGCCCGATCAAATCCTTTACCATCGTTGGCGATATCGCCCAGACTTCCGCAGCAGCGGGGGCGAGTTCGTGGCAGCAGGCGCTGGCTCCGCACTTCGGTGATCGCTGGCAGCTGGAAGAACTCACCGTCAATTACCGAACTCCCGCGCAGATCGCTGATGCTGCGGTCCGGATGGCGAATGCCGCCGGGCAAGTTGTCTCCGCTCCTAAAGCGGTGCGTGAAGGGCGCTGGGCGCCCGTGATCGATCGGGTGAGCGATCCGGTGCTGGCCTTACGCCAGGCCATGCCCGAAGAACTCGCTGCTGTTGACGGCGGCCTGCTGGCGATCATTGCCGCACCGCATCGGCTGGCTGAATTGACTAAGGCGCTTCGAGAGGATTATCCGGGTCGGGTGGGCCACGGTGCTGGGTCCTTGGAACAGGACATCGTGGTGATCGACCCGCACGATGCCAAAGGCCTGGAGTTTGACGGGGTGGTGATCATCGAGCCGGCTGAATTGCTCAGTGCGGGACGTGTTGGCGATCTCTACGTCTCAATGACCCGGCCAACTCAGCGCTTGCGGCTGATCAGCACGGGGGAGCTGCCGGTCGGCATCGAAGTCTGAGCATCCGTTGAGCTGCCGCTCTGCGGGGCAATGCTGCTACCGTTGAACTGTGTCAAACGCAATGGAAATCACTACTCAAAATACCCAGCACAACGCGCAGCGCAACGATCCGAGCTTTGCCAATATCTGGCAGGAACTGCTCTGGCGCGGCCTCATTCAGGTATCTACCGATCAGGCAGAACTTGAAAAAGCCCTGAGCGAGGAGTCTGTGACCTACTATTGCGGGTTCGACCCGACTGCGCCCAGCCTGCATCTGGGACATTTGGTGCAGCTCGTCTTGATGCGTCGGCTGCAACTGGCGGGGCATAAGCCGCTGGCTCTGGTGGGCGGTTCCACCGGACTGATCGGTGACCCACGCCCGACGAGCGAACGTTCCATGCAGACCAAGGAACAGGTAGCTGAGTGGGTTCGCGGTATTCAGCAGCAGGTTCAGCCCTTTTTATCCTTTGAAGGTGAAAATGCCGCTCGTATGGTGAATAACCTGGATTGGACCTCACCGCTTTCCGCCATTGATTTCTTGCGCGATATCGGAAAACACTTCCGAGTCGGCACCATGATCAAAAAAGATATCGTCGCCTCCAGGCTGAATTCCGATGAAGGCATTTCCTACGCAGAATTCAGCTACCAGATTCTGCAGGGTCTGGACTTTCTTGAATTGTTCCGGCAATACGGCTGCACATTGCAATCGGGTGGTTCGGATCAGTGGGGAAATCTTACTTCCGGCACGGAATTGATCCGCAAGGTTGAGGGCGGTTCGGTGCATGCCATCGGAACTCCGCTCATCACTAATGCAGATGGCACAAAATTCAGTAAGAGCGAGGGCACTGCCGTCTGGCTTAGCCCGGAGCTGACCAGCCCCTACGAGTTCTACCAGTTCTGGCTCAATACCGCCGATGCGGACGTGGTGTCTCGACTGAAGGTCTTTACCTTCCGTAGCCGGGAGGAAATCGAAGAGCTGGAACGGGCCACGGCGGAGCGGCCGCATGAACGAGCCGCGCAGAAGGCTCTTGCTTGGGACGTTAACTCTTTAGTGCACGGAGTGCAGGCGACCGAGAAAGTGATTGCCGCTTCGGCGGCGATCTTCGGCAACGGCGCGCTTTCAGATTTGGATCAGCAGACGCTGAGCGCAGCCACCGCCGAGCTGCCGCATGCTTCGGTGAGCGCTGAATCCCTGGGGATTATCGAATTGCTGGTGGCCTCAGGGCTCTCGGAGAGCAACTCTGCTGCTCGCCGTACTGTCGCTGAGGGCGGGGCCTATGTGAACAACCGGAAGGTGCAAGACGCCGAAAGTGTGATCGACGCCACCGAACTGCTCCACGGCCGGTACCTCTTATTGCGCCGAGGCAAACGCACTATGGCGATGGTGGAAGTCACCGCGGGCTAGGCACGCTTAAAGCCCTGAATGCCTTGAGATCTAGAGCTCGACGGCGGCCCCCGCAGTTATCTGCGGGTGGTCGCCGTCGAGGTTTTAAGGCAGATTTTCGGTCCTCTGGAGGACGATTTGCACCAGGGCTAAGTGCCGTGTAAAGTTTTCTGAGTCGCCCGCTGAGGGGCAAGGTTACGACGGTCTGGAACATGGCCGGGTAAGCTGCCGGAGCGGGGGCCAAACCCCTACTAATTAGAGTTGCGATTCTGTCTGTGCCATTTTGGCAAAAAGCAGAAAAGCTTCAATTTTTTGTGGGATCATTCATGAATTTCTGGTAAATTCGCCGAAAACGCGGATTTGACAAAAAAGAAATGAATGAAATAAGCTAGTAATAACGCAGCAAGGAAAACTAAAGAAAAAGAAAGTCTATAAAAATAAACTTTCACAAAGTATTTAGAGAATTACTTGTATGTGCCTGTTGTTTGAGAACTCAATAGTGTGTTTTGTTTTTTGTTGATACCAATGTTTTTTGTTTTTGGTATTTGCTCATGGCTATTACACCCCTGTGTGGTGGTTGTGGGTTGATGCTGGGAAATGA
>NZ_JBDLLW010000005.1:0-17689 GCF_043789415.1 Psychromicrobium ferritrahens
TCAACCGCCTGATTGATCTTCGTGATCAAATCCTGCATGTCCTCCGGATTATTACCGAGAAACGCTTCACCCATGAGATACACCCTTTCATCAAAGAGCCCCGGAACCTCCAGCGGACCCTGTGCTCAACTAGCTTGTCTGGCCGAGCGATTAATAAGAATCTATAAGAGACTAACTAGCTCTGTCGATGGGGAGGACTCCCCATCGAGAACTACCTATCAGGAACGGTCAAGAGTATTGGCGATCTGCACCTTGAAAGCCTTGCCGCGGCCCACGATATAACCACGCCCCGGCACGAACTTATTGCCTCTGATCCGACCCAGCGAGGTGTTCATCAGGGTGTCGCCCTCGGTGTCACCCGGGTTCAGCAGCACGCCACGGCGCCCGGCTTTGAACAAGCCGGCGATATTCCAGGCAGCTGACCAGGTCGAGGTCTCGGCTTCGCCCACCACCCACTGGCCGGTCTTCACCGCGCTCTTGATCAGGGTGACCAGGTCCATCTCCGCCGGGGAATCGGTGAACTCGGTGACCCCCTCGATGAAGAAAGCGACAGTATCGGCGCTCTGCTCGGTCAGTGCGGTGAGCCGTTCCAGCTCTTCTTTGACCGCGGCGGGCGTGGCATAGGCCTCGTCCCAGACGCCGAGTGAGGCAATCGCGGACTTCCTGGCTCCGAAGTACACCCGTTTGGTCCGCGGCGAGGATCGCTTGAGCGCCTCGGCCAGGGTGACCAGCGCCGTCGTCCGACCTGATCCGGGAGGGCCGGTGACCATCAGTGCACCGGTCGCCGAGACCCCGGCGGGCTCCAGGTTGAAGTCGTCGACGCCGATGATCGCCGCACCGGGCGCGCCAGCGGGCAGCACCTCGAGGTCGATGTTCTCCGGCAGAGCCAGCACCCCGGGAGCTTCGGCAACCCCTTGCCGGCGCATCGACTCGGCCAGCTTCTCCACTTGCCGGGCTTGCAGCGCCAGGTTGGCATTGCCGCCGAAGATCGCCAGCTGGACCTCTTGTTTCTCCAGCAGACCACGCCCCGGTGGGGAGGAGGCATTCAGCACATCGCGCGGCACGCCCATCGACAGATAATCGTCGGTATTGGCCATCCGCAAGACCAGACGGCGCTGGATCGAGGCGGCCAGCGAAGGCGGCAACGACTTCGGGCTATCACCGGCCACCACGACGTGCACACCCATCGGACGGCCGTCGGTGGCGATCTGCTGCAAGGTCTCGAACTGGGTCATTCCGGCCTTGAACTCATAGGTCTCGCGGAAGGCTCCCAGGCCGTCGATCAGCAGGATGATCCTCGCCTCATCGGGCTTGTTCGCCAGTTTGCGGTACTCCGCGATGCTGCCGGCCTTGACCGCGGCGAAGGCTTCGGTGCGCTGCTCCACGATGTCCCGCAGATAGCGCAACAGGCGGCCAGCCCGCTCGTAGTCGTCCCCGGCGATGATATCGCCGACGTGCGGCAGCTGAGCGAGCATCTGCAAGCCGTTGGAAGCAGCGTCGATGCCGTAGACCTGCACCGGACCGCCCCGCGGGGTGATCGCGGCGGCGATCGCGATGGTCCGCAGCGCTGCGGATTTACCGCTGCCGGAGGCCCCGACGATCGCCATATTACCGTCCCGGTCGGGCTCGTAGAACACCGTCGGCTGGGCCTGATTAGCCGGGTCGTCGATCACCCCGAGCAGCAAGCGCTCATCGGTCCGCGGATTCGGCAGCAGGGAGAAGTTGTAGGTGGTCGCCAGCTCTTCCATCCACGGTTTGCGCGGCGGTCTGATCGCCAGTTCGACGGCGGCCTGCGAAATGTTCTCCACCACCCTGGCGATGTCATTGGGTCCGGCATCGACCTCCACCGGCGCCTGCAGTAGCTCCTGCTCCCACTGCGCACCGGAGCCGAAGTCCATCTCCACGATGTCGATGCGGGGGCGCTGCGGAATCCGCGTCGTCCAGCCGCCGGCGTAACCGGTCTGGAAGCCCTGAATCCGGCCCGGACCGGTCTTAGCGGCTCCGCGGCCGGGGATCGAAGGGCTGAAATAGGCCGCCATCGGATCGCCCAGGATATCGCGGGAATCGTCGACGTCGGCCATCCGCAGCGCGATGCGCATATTGGTATTGGCGCGAAGATTGTCCTTGATCACCCCGGCCGGGCGCTGAGTGGCCAGGATCAGGTGCAAGCCCAGTGAGCGGCCCCGGGCGGCGACG
The DNA here is from genome assembly GCF_043789415.1 of Psychromicrobium ferritrahens. NCBI lineage: Bacteria > Bacillati > Actinomycetota > Actinomycetes > Micrococcales > Micrococcaceae > Psychromicrobium > Psychromicrobium ferritrahens. The sequence continues at coordinate 2,197 of NZ_JBDLLW010000005.1, forward strand.
TCCACCACGCCGTCCACGAACTCCGGAACTTCCTTGGCCAGCGCCGCGAACTCGTCGACCACGATAATCAGCGACGGCGGAGTCTCCGGATCTGCCTCGCGCTCCATCGCCAACAGGTCCTTGGCTTTCTTCCGGTTGAACAGGTGCTCGCGGTAGTGCAGTTCAGCACGTAGCGAGGTCAGCGCCCGGCGCACCAGGTGCTGTGAAAGGTCGGTCACCAGACCGACGGTGTGCGGCAGCTTGACGCAGTCGGCGAAGGCGGCACCGCCCTTGTAATCGACGAAGAGGAAGGTCAGCCGGTCAGGGCTGTAGGCCGCCGCCATACCGAGCACCCAGGCTTGCAGGAACTCGGACTTACCGGCGCCCGTGGTGCCGCCCACCAGGGCGTGCGGCCCCTCGGTCTTGAGATCCAGGTACATCGGCTCGACGCCCTTGGAACCCACCAGGGCGCGCAGTGAGCCCTGGTGTTTGCGGTTCGGCACCGCGCTGGAAGCCACCGAGTTGTTTTCCTTCCAGCGGTCGGCGATCGGCGAAGTGGCCTCGATGATCTCAATGCCGGCCAGCGTGGCCCAGGAGACCGACTGCGGCAGATCCGAGTCGTCGTCAACGGGTTTCGAGACGTCCACCACGGGGGCGAGCATCCGGGCCAGTTGTCCGGCCAGCTCGGCGTCGACGCTCTCACAGCTGACCGGATAGCTCAGCTCACCCAGCCGCACCTGGCCCGTCGTGGTGCCGGCCTGGCCATCGACCTGCATGAAGTCCCGGCAGCTGGCGGGCAGCGCGGGAACGGAAGCGGCCAGCCAGATCAGATGGATGCCGACGTCGGCACCGTGCTCGGCCAAGCGCGCCAGCCTGCCGCGGTCCACCTTGGCGTCGTCCTCCACGATCACCAGGATGCTCGGCAGCACCGGAGCAGGAAGCTTGTCATCTTTTTTCTTTTCCAGCGGGCCGCGCAGTTGCGCGGAGTTCGCCAGCAGCGAGCCGCCCCGGGCGACCATCAGGTCCTCCAGTTTGGAGAGCAGGATGCCAGCCGCACCCGGCCCTGCCGCCAGATGGTCCCCGGCCATCGGGGAATGCGGCGAGCCGACATGCGGCAACCACTGCAACCAGCTCCAGCGGTGGCGGGATTCGGCGCTGGTCAGTGCGGTGACCACCAGCTCAGCGGGCGAGTGCAGGCCGACCGCCTGCAACACCACTCCGCGGGCGACGTCGTCCAGCACCTCCCGGGGACCCGCCAGTCCCAGCGCGCCGGAGGTCCGCAACTGGGCGACCACGGGAACCGCCTCAATCGTGGCGTACTCCGCTTTGGTCTGGTTGATCACCTGTTGGATCTCCGCCACCGTGTTGTTGGCATTGGGCATTTTGAGCGGAATCCGCGAGGGCTGCTGGCCGAGTCCGAAGCGCAAAGATAGGAAACCGGGGTGCTCGGGGCGGTGCGTCCAGAGCAGCGGCCCGAGCTTGTAGATGCTGTCGACGGTCTCCGCCACCGAAGGGCTCTCGGCAACCCGCACCGCGCGTTCCAGTTGTTGCAGCTTGCCCAGCTGGCCGTGGAATACTTCCAGGTTCTGGTAGAAGGACTCGGTTCCCAGGCGCAGCATTTTCTTGGCGTTCATCTTCTGATCGACATAGCTAGCGATCAGCATCAGCGGCATCATGAAGATGAAGATCAAACTGAAAAGGCTCTGCGTGACGGCGAACATCACGCCGCCCATCAGTACCGGGGCGAGCAGCATCACCAGGGGAAAGCGGGCCGGCTGCGGGCGTTGCGGGCCTTCCGGAATGGCTTGCTCGTCGGGTTCGAACCTGGGCACCACGCGGGGCGAGCGGTTGAACTCCACCATCGGGCTGCTCGGTGAGGAACCGCCGGCGCCACCGAGCGAAACCACGCTGAGTGTGCTGTCCCCCAGGGTGATCTCGTCGTTGGGGCCCAGCACGGCCCGGCTGACCACGAGGCCTTCCATGGTGAGCCCGTTGGCGGAATTCGTATCGACGATCTCGATTGAGTCTCCCACCGTGATCCGGGCGTGCCGCTTGGACATCATCGGATCGCTCAGCCGGACGTCGGCGTCCCGGTCCCGGCCGATATAACTGGTGCCCACCGGAAGGGAGAACTCCTGACCGGCGTCCGGCCCGGCGATCACCCGGAGGGTCGCGGCGGCAGGTCCGCGGTTCTGTCCGGGGGTGGCGAACTGCTCACTCAGCTGAGTGAGCGAAATGGTGGAGCCAGGGCGCAACCCGGATTCCATCAGATTGCCCTCAGGGTCGAGCGCCCGGCCTTTCAGCCCGCCGCCCGCCATCGGAGAATCGTCGACCAGCAGCGAGAGGCGCTCCGGCACCGGGGATCCCTGCCGGGCAGGATCGGCGGAAAAAAGCTCAGCGGCGATGTCGCCCACCGTGGCCAGGCCGTCAACGGTGACGGCGAGGTCCTTGGCCGGCTCCGGATCGCGGCGCAGCGTCAGTCGAATTCTCACGCGTCCGTTACTCCTCGTCTTCTTGTAGCATCTTCATTTTCTCCAGCAGCGGCAGATCGGCGGCGGTGACCAAATGCGAGGTCACCGCGTGCTCGACCAGCCTGGCACGGCGGTTGGTGGCTAGCTTCCCGCCACCGCCGCGCAAGCCCACCACCCCCACCCGGTCGAGTTTGTCGCAGACATTGTCCAGTTTGCGGTTGAACCGGGTGAGCGCCCAGCCCAGCCTCGCAGCGGCCTCGGCGGAGGAGGGAATCGCGGCGAAGCCGGTGCCTTCCCGGCGCAACATGGGTTCCGCGAGCGCCACGATCAGCGCTTTCTGCGAGTCGGTGAAAATCACCGGGCCGATGGTGGTGTCCCCCACCGCATCGGAGTCCGAACTCTGCTGCTTGAAGGACGGCGTCTTCAGGTGCACCGAGAACTCGTAGGTGGTGGGCCCGGCGGTGAAGACCACATTGGTCTGGCCGAAAACCAGCGGGATCCGCGCCCCCGGCGCCAGCCAGGCCTGCATACCGCCACCGGCATCCGCCACTGTGGCAGAGAGGATGCTGCCGGCGTTGGTCAGCCACCAGATGCCGTCGTAGTGGGCGATCTGGAGGAACTTGCGGTGCAGGTAGGGGTTGTCGTCGACCTCCAGATCGCCTTCCCTGCCGATATTGAAGACCTCGGAGAGCGCCGGTTCGTACCACTCGCCGCAAAAGTCGATGCTCAGCTCAGACATCGTTGCTCGCTTTCCTAGAGAAGCTACTCGGGTGAGAATACTCGGCACGGGGCTGGCTCAGCGGTTGAGAACCGCCGTTCATCAGAGCTCCGTTTCGCCCCCTCACTTGGGGAAGCACGCTTTGGTCTCCGGAGACGGGGTGCCGTTTCTTCGGATCAGGGTCACTGAGATGCAGGACTTATTGTCAGAGTTATTGGCGATGAAAGCGGTGGGATCCTTAGTGGTCTTGGGTTCGCTGGTATTGAGCAGGCTCACCGAGGCGTACTGGTAGAGATCGCCTTCCTGCGGGTCCGGGTTCTTCCAGGTCCACTGCGCACCGCCATCGCCGGGTTTGGCGCTCAGGCCGGTCACCGCGGGAACTTCCACACCGAGGTCAATGGCGCTCGGCTTCTGGGTGCTCGATGCCGAGGTGCTGGGGTTGTTGCTGGGCAGCCCGCCGGAGGTCACCAACACGATGGCGATCACCACCGCGACGAGTAGCACCACACCGCCGATGATCGACCACCAGAGCCTGGCCCGGCTCCTGGGCTGAGCGGCCTGTTGCGCTGCGGACTCGGACTCGACGGCGGCCGGGCGGCTCACCGTGGCGTCGAGCACCGAGTCCTCATCCAGGTTCGGATCGCTCGGCGTCCAGCCGCCAGCTCCGCTCCTCAAAGCGCTGCCGGTCAGAGCACCATCAGCCGACGGGGCACTGCTGAAGCCCTGCTGAGCTCGGGCGGCGTTGACGCCGGGTACCGCGCTGATATTGAGCCCGGCTTCCTGGCTCGGCTGGGCTGGTGCAGTATTCCCGGCAGCGCGCTGCACGGTCGGGCTGCTGTCCACGGTCGGGCTGCGGTCGATGGTTCCATCCTGGATCGCATCTCGATCAACAGTTGCTCCTCGGCCGGTCAAGCCACGGTCAAGGGTGCCCCCGGAATCAGCCGTGGACCCCCACTCCATGGCGGGGAACGAAGCGCCCGTGCGGCCTGGACTGCCATTGCCAGTGGTGGCTTCGGGATCGATCGAGATGACGCTGCGTACCCGGGTTTCCTCGGTATTGTCATCCTCCGCTGCGAGCTCCTCGAAGTGCACGTCCTCCTGCACTTCGAAGGGGGTCACCGAGAGACCGAGTTCGGTCTGCACCCGTTGCAGGGCACGGGCGAAATCCTGAGCCGAGGCGTAGCGGGAAGACGGCGATTTGGCCATTGCGGTGGCCAGTACCAATTCGAGTGCCTCGGGCACATCGGCGCGGCCCAGACGCGGCAGCGGAGCGGTGCTGATCCGGTTGATCAGTTCTCGCTGCGAGTTATCGGCGCCGGGTACCACGAAGGGTGAACGACCAGCCAACAAGGTGTAGAGCGTGGCCCCGAGGGCCCAGACATCGACTTTGACGCCGTCGACATTGCGGCCGCTGAAGGATTCGGGCGGCGACCACGGGATCGACATTCCGGCGTCCTCGTCGTCACCGGCGTCCATGGTGCCGGAGATGCCGAAATCGGTGAGCGCCGGACGGTTGTAGTCGGTGACCAGAATATTGGCGGGTTTGATATCCCGGTGCGCGATTCCGGCGCGGTGCGCCGTCTCCACCGCGGAGGAGACCTGCACCCCGACGGCGAGCACCTCATCAACGCTGAACCGGGCCCGCCGGTAGCGGACGTCGAGGCTGGGCCGGGAGCAGTACTCCATGGCCAGGTAGGAGTGGCCAGCGGCGGTGACTTCGGCTTCGTAGATCGTGACGATATAGGGATGGCTGGAAAGCTGAGCCATCAGATTCGCCTCGGATTCGAAGCGCCGCCGGGCGCCCTCGGTCTTCAGATCCGAGATCAGCACCTTGACCGCTACTTTGCGGCGCGGGCGGTCCTGTTCATAGAGGAAGACATCGGCGAAGCCGCCCGAACCCAGCAAGGAGATGTAGTTATAGCCTGGGATGTCCGGCGGCGGTGCCGGGGGGCGTTTGGCGCTCACAGCAGACCTTCAAACCTCAATGACACGTCCTCCCCCAATTCGGCGATATCGCCATTGAGCAGCAGTGCCTGTTCGCCTTGCCCGAGTCTTCGCGGCGGCTGCCCTTCGCGGACCAGCACGGTGCCATTGGTCGCTTTGAGATCGATGAGCACGACGTCCCAGCCCTCCAGCCGCACCTCGACGTGGGAGCGCGAGATATCCCCGGCCTGGCTGCGCACCTGAACCAGCTTCGGCATCCCCTCGCCATTGACCCTGGAGACCGACGGCTGACGCCCGACGACCAGAGATCGATCCAGATCGATGACTTCGCCGGTGGAGATCCGCATTTTGCCCAGCACAGGACGCCGCACCTGCCGAGGGTCACCGAGCATCGGCTGCCCGCAATGCGCACAACGGGCATAGGTGGGCGGGCTGGCGTGGCCATTGGCACAGAGCCTGGCGAGCACCATGACCCCGGTGCCGGGGGCCGGCTGAGCGAGCTGGGGTTCCGTCGCCGGAGGCTCCGGGAGCTCCAGTTCACTGCGCATCACGGTGTGGCCATCGTGATCCGAGTCGTGGGCAGCTGAGGACGGCGCGGGCTGGGCTGCCTGGGCCAGTTCGGGGTGGGCCGCCAGTCCGGCCTGGGCTGAGGCCTCAGAGGGCGGCTGAGCGCTGGCTTTCATCCACGGCACTGAATCGATCAGACCGCTCCCCTGGGGTGCAGGAGCCGCGACCGGAGCGATCGGGTTCAGCGGCTGGTAGTCCTGATCCGCGGTTGAGGCCGCACCGCGGGCCGCGGCAGGCAGGCTCGATGCAGAGTCAGGTTCCGGCAGCGCCCGAACCTGCTCGGAAACGGCTGAGGCCGAGCCGGGTAGCGGCAACTCAGCTTGAGCGTGGCTGAGCTGAGCTCCACTGATTTCCTCGTGCTCGGCGTCCTCATCGGCGCGGATCGCGGCGTCCTCGACCGAACGGGATACCGTGCGATCCCACAGATGGTCGTAGCTCGTGGTGTTATCGGGCGCCTCGGTGACTAAGGGCTCATCGGCATCCGCAGCGACGTTCTGCGAGGTCGCAGCCGAGCCGGGTAGCGGAGCTTCCACAGCGGCCAGGTCGATATTCGGCGCAGCCGGCTCCGCGTCGTCGTGCTGCTCACTGACGTCGGAGCTGACCAGAGTCTGGCTCAGATCGTCTTCGCCCGGAGTCACCGGGGTCGCAGAGCTCTCAGGAAGCGGAGGCAGCTGCACCGGAGCGACAGGCAACCCCGGAACAAGAGGCGATATCGGGGCGATCACTGTTTCCGGCAGAGACGACGGGCGGGCCTCCGCTGGCTGTCCGGGAATGGGCTGCCCGGCGTCAGTGTCTGAGGCAACGGCGGGCAGCGTGGCGGCTGGAGACACTCGCTGAGCCTGACCGATCTGCAGCGCAGAGAGCTTGACCACGCCCTCCGCGAGTGGCAGCAGGGCGGGAAGCTCGCTTGCCGCTCCCAGGTGCAGGGTGAAGAGATCGGCGGCGGGCAGCGAACGTTCGCTCCAAGTGGTCACTTCCCGACCGGAGACCTCGAGTTCCGTCTGTCCGCTGCGCACCGTGAGACTCATCTCGCCGCGCAGTACGGCGCGTGGCTGAGCGCCCACGGTGAGAATGCCGAAAGCGGGCATCCCGGTCAGTTCGGTACCGAAACTCGCGGTGACTTTATTGAGGACCTCGTGAATCAGCGGTTTCTCACCGAGGAATTCCCAGAGTTCGCTAATGATCTCGCCTTGAGTGCTCTCGTCCAAGACGATCACGGTATCTGAGCGGACGACGCCGATCCACGGTCCCGGGGTGTAAGTGGTCTTCATGCTGCTACGCACCGTCCTCTGTGCCATCCGCTGCGTTTTTTGATTCGTCGAGCAGACCTTCGATGATATCCAGCGAGCTCTGCGCGGTCTCTCGCTCAGCCTGTTCCTCGATCGGCTGCCCGACTTCCGGCTCACCGTGCTGCGCTGACGCCACCTCGGCTGCCGGCACTATCGGCAAGCCCCTGGGCAGGGTGTCCGTCTCGACGTCCAATCGAGGGGCCGTAGTCAGCAGATCGGCTTCCTGGAGCACATCGGTGGCATCGACCACGATCACCGTGACATTGTCCCGCCCACCGGAGCGGAGCGCCGCCTGCACCAGGGAATCCGAAGCTTCCTGCGGGTGCGCCAAGGTCGAGATGGTGCGAAAGATCTGCTCATCGGAGAGCTCGGAGGTGAGGCCGTCGGAGCAGATCAGATAGCGATCTCCGTCCTCAACCGGGATCAGCCAGTAATCGGCTTCGATGTCGTCGCCGGTGCCCAGCGCACGGGTGACGACGTGACGCCGCGGATGCACCAGGGCTTCCGCACTCGTGATGTGCCCGGCGTCCACGAGTTCCTGAACCTCCGAGTGGTCGACGCTGACCTGCTCGAAGGTGCCCTTGCTCAGCCGGTATGTCCTGGAGTCTCCGACATTGAAGACCAGCCAGTAGGGGCTGCCGCCCTCCTCGACCAGTACGACGCCGGTAGCGGTGGTTCCGGCCCTGGCATTGGTCAGTTCCCGGATCCGGGCGTCGGCCTGCAACAGGGCGAGCTGCACATCGCTCGCACTGGCACTGCGGCGTCCTGCGGCCAGCGCGGGCGATTCGCTCAGCGTCTTGATGCATTCATGCGAAGCGACTTCACCGGCTTCGTGCCCGCCCATGCCATCGGCCACCGCGAAAATCGGATCCACCGCCAGAAAAGAATCCTCATTGAGCTCGCGGCGCAATCCGCGATCCGTTTGATAACCGCATGTCACCGTGATCTGGTGCTGCGCAAGGTGCTCGCCGGGTTCGGCATCAACGGCTCCGGCAGGGGGCGTTTCACTGTTCTGCACGGTGTCGGCGTCATCGAGAGCGGGACGTCCCGCTTGTTCGCTCATGCCCTGACCACGGTCAAGCTGCGATCCCCGAAGCGCACCGTGGAACCCACCGGGGCGAGCGCGGCGTCCCCCGCTACCAGCCGATTGACGGAGCCCTCGGCACTGACCACTGCGCTGCCATTGGTTGATTGGCGATCCGTGACCCACAGTCCTTCATCCGCGGTGCGGACGTGCAAATGGGTTTTGGAGATGGAGCGGCTCTCATCGGGAACCGCTATTAGCTGATCGATCACTTCACCATCGTATCCAGAGGGATTGCGACCGATCAGCGCAGCGCCGTCGAGATCGACGATTCTTCCGTCGTCGAAGAGCAGTTTGAAGCTCTGAGTGCTGGGCCGGGGGCGGAATTTGGTCTCCCCCGCGATCTCATCGGGGTGCGGCGCTCCCGGCGTCGGAGCCCAGGAGGCCGGTCCGGCGGGTTCAGCGGGAGGCTGCCACTGATTGGGGTTGTGCGAGGGCTGCTGCTGCGGTTCAAAGCCGGGAATCGGGCCCGACGGCGGGAAGGGCAGAGGCTGAACCGATTGAGTACCGCTCGGCTGGGCACCGCTCGGTGCTTGGAAACTCGACGGTCCTGGGACGCCAGAGTTCGGTTCCGGTGAGATCACCAGCGGCTGCTCAACTGGCTGATCGGGGGTCTGCACTGAAGATGAAGCTTGAGCTGACCGGTTACCGGCGACCGGCGAATTGACCGGCATCATGGCGGGCAGCTCGACCGGGGCGAAAGAAGCCGGGCCGTCGATGCCCCCGGAGGTCAGCGGGTCACGCCCGGCTTTGATGTCGAAGACCAAGGTGTGCGCGGCCTTGTCCTGCCAGCCCTGACGTTTGGCGTTCTTGTCCCAGAGATTGGAGATCATCACCAGTACACCGCCCACCACGGCGAAAGCGAAGCCAATCGCAATGATCAGGTTTCGGACGAAGATGGCGAGCACACCAGCCCGCAGGCCCTTCATATCGGTGGTCCGCAAGCCCAGCAGGAGATTACCGAGGGTTTTTCCGGTGCGTGCCTCCCAGATCCAGAGCAGCACCCAGTACGCCAGGCTGAGCAGGCTCGCCGCACCGTACCAGATCAGGAACCAGGTGGAATCAACACTGACGTCTTGATCATTGATCCGGGTGATCGAGATGTTGAGTACTCCGACGATGCCGCCCACGATGCTCAGCACGGCCGGGATCACGGCGTCGATCAGCTTGGCGGCCAGGCGTTTGCCAGCGCTGGCACTGACCAAATTCAACCGGGCCATGTCTTCTCCAAGCTCGTCGATCTGCGGCGCCACAAGCGGCCCCCTGCTATAGGGGGTAACCGGGATAATACCCGGAATCTGAATCTTACGAGCGTTTTCCTGGTCAGCTGGTTCCGCTGCTTGCTGGGTCGAGCGGCCCGCGCGGTTATAGACGGCGGCTCCGCACAGCGTGCAGAAGGAAGCACCGGGAGCCAGGGCTGTCCCGCAATTCCGGCAGCTCAGAGCGGCGGGGCTCATTCGCCCTCCCCCGGATGCCCAGTTCCCTGGTTATCAGGGGCGGTACCGGCGGAGTTGTTCGACTGAACGCCGAACTGCAGGGTTTCATCCTGCTGGGCAGCACCAGACCGCCGAGCTGTCGCGCCTTTCACGGTGGACGCCGAAGACCTCACGGCCAGTGCGACTCCCGCGTCGCTGAGCAGCGAGCGCGGTGAGAACCTGGCCCGGAAACGATGCCAGCGGCTCACCGAGGAGTTCATCTCCTTGAGCGAGTCGTCGACGATGGCCCAGAACCGGGTGACTTCCTGCTCACTCGGCTGCCCGGCGCCGAAGATCACCGAGTCCGCCCGCTCGGCGAGCGCCGTCGTCGTCGGTTGAGCGCTCGGGAAAGCCTCCACCAGGGTGCTCGCGGTCTCCCGGCGGGTCTGTTTGGGGTTCACCGCTGCGCCGAGATCGGTGGCCAGCGAGAGCATTTCGCTCCAGCCTCCACCGACGCGTTGCGCGGGGTCGCCTTCGCTGAACCGCTTCTTACGACGCCGTCTCTTCAGCAGGGCGATCACGATGAAGGGAATCGCCAAGATCACCAAGGGGATCGCGGCGATTCCGATAATGCTCAGAATCTGCCAGATCACGGCCCAGAAATCGGTCTTCTTCTGGTCGCTGTCCAGGGCTTCCGGGCTGCTGTCCGGGGGCAGCTCCGCTTGCTCCTGCGGCGGTGGCGGCGGCTGCAGCACCTGAGGCTTGGGCGAGGAGGCGTTCTGCGGATCCGGCGGATTGGGCACATGGTCTTTGTCCGGCGTGGGGTCAAAAGGCACCCAGCCGAAACCCTGGAAATTCACTTCGACCCAAGCATGAACATCCTGGCCTTTGATCTCCAGGCTGTTCGCGCCGTTACCGGCACCTTTAGGGTCGGGGTAGAAGCCCATCACAACTCGAGCGGGAATCCCGAGATGGTTGGCCATCAGCGCCGTGGTCACGGCGTACTGCTCATCATTGCCGACGATCTGCTTGCCGGAGAGGAAGCTGGTGATGCGTGCGGCTCCGTGCCCGGAGAGGCTGGGTACCTGCGGTGACACTCCGGTGCTGTATTTACCCGCCTGCCGGAAGTAGTTGACAAGGGCGTTGATCTTCTCGATCGGCGTTGAGGCGTCACCGATGATGTCATTGGCCTTGGCACTGATCACCTGCGGCACGTTCTCCAGTTTTGGCATCGTCACGTTTCCGAAGCTCACATCGGTCAGCTGCTTGGGGTCTACCTTCTCAGGGAAGGCCACCGCGACGCTGTATTTATCGCCGCTTTGCACGCCGTCGAGCTTGACCGCGGTATCAGATTCACCGTTCAGGTACAGCGGGCTCTGCTGACCGTTGGCCTGCTGGTACTGCAGAGAACGAGCCACCCTGGCGTCCGGGATGTAGACCCCGCTGTAGTCCTGCACGGTGAAGGAAAGATCGGTGGTGTTCGCACCGGTTGTGTCGCCGTTATTGAGCGCTTTCGGATCACCGATCGGTGCGAAGGCACCGGAACTTGGACCATCGACGTTGAAGACGATGCCGTCGTAGTCATCCAGTGCCGCGAGCCGCACCCGGGCGTCCTTGGGCAGCCCGTTCACGGTGAAGAGCACTTTGTCTTTATCGGTGTCCAGATAACGACGGAAGTCGGTGAGCGGCGAAGGCAGATTATGCGGGTCAAGCGGCGGGATCACCGCATCACGGAGCACCTGCCGATCATCGGCCTGGGTGAGTGCGGGAGTCGCTGCCACCGTGACGCCACCGGCTAGCAGCACCACCACCGCTCCGGCGAGCAGCCTGCGATTTCGATCGGCCTTGGTGGCTGCAGGATTGCCGGACACCAGACCGTTGGGCACGGCGCCTTGCGTGAGGTTCTTAGGCACGGTGCTGTGTTGAGCGGCTTCCCTCCGATAGGCCAGCCAGGCCACCCCGCCGATGCCGAGCAGGGCGCCACGGATGAAGGGCAAGAACGCCTCGGAGGTGCCAAAGGCGATGCTCACGATGAACAAAGCCAGTACGGGCAACATGGTCCAGTAAGGACGGCGCAACCGCCAGGCCAGGGTGCCCGCGACCACCGAGGTGAAGAGGGCGGAGAGGAAAGGCACCACGAGCACGTCCACTGAGCTGCCTACCGGAGCGGCAATGGTAAGCAACTGCTTCCAGGAGAAGACGATACCGAGCAGCAGCCCGCGCAGCGACTGGCCGGTGGGGATGAAGCCGAGCAGGGATTCCTGCGGCGCCGCAAGCGGATTGCCGAGCAGCATATAGGCGACGAAACTCAGCGCCACCATAATGACCAGGCCGAGCCGCCAGTGCGCTCCCGCAGCGGCCAAGACCAGGCCGAGCAGCACCCCGCCCAGTCCGGCGACCAGGTACCGCGGGTCATTGCCGAAGGACGGCGCGAAGCCGAGCACCGCGAGGCCGAGCAGCACGAAGAGCACCCCGGCGTCCAGCCAGCTGCCGAACGCCCCGCGCCCGGCGAAGGCGGAGACCCTGGGCTTGACCGTTGCGGTTTTGGTTTTGACCGCTGTGCCGTTGGGCTGGCGACGTCGTCCGGCGGTGGCGGACTCAGCGTTCGGGCTGCTCATGCCGCCGCCTTTCGGAGGATCAGGGCCAGATCGCTCAGCTCACCCAGGGTGAGCACTGTCAGATCGGCGATGTTATTGCGGCCGGCTTTGGCCCCTGGCAGGCAGCGGATGGCGAAGGTTCGCACCCCCGGTGGCACCGAAGCGGCTGCGGCACGGAGCTGGCTCGGGGTGACCAGGGAACCGACCACGAAGAACATCACCGAAGCGTTGGGCACGGCATCGGACATCTCACGGGCCAGCTCCACCGAATCCTTGAGTCGGCTGCTGCCGTCGATCCGGGTCATATCGTCCATCAGGGTGCGCCCGGTGGCGCAGTGCAGCGGCCCGCGCTGGTTGTGCACGCTGAGTTCGCGCTGCTCCCGGATGGCCTGCCGACCGATCGAGGCGGCGGCGGAGATCGCCAGCTCGAAAGCCTCTTCGCTCTCGTATTCCGAGGTATTGATGCTCAGCGCGATGGCGATATGGGCCCGGCGGGTCTCCTCGAACTGCCGCACCATCAGCTTGCCGGTGCGCGCGGTGGTCTTCCAGTGGATGTGCCGCCGGTCGTCGCCGGGGATGTAATCACGCAGCGCGTGGAAGGAGACGTCTGCACTGGAGAGCTCGGTGGTGGGCAAGCCTTCCAGGTCTTTCAGGAAGCCCGCGGCGGAGCCGATCAGCGCGGTGGTGCGCGGGTGGACGTAGAGGTCAGTGGGCTCGGTCCAGAGCACCTGGCGGCGCAGCAGGCGCAGCGGGTCGGCGCGCACCGAGCGGACCGGTCCGACCACGATCACGGCGCGGCGCACCGTGGGAATGGTGAAGAGGTCTTCGTGGACTTGCTGGGGTTTCATCCTGGGCAGGTGGAATACCGCGGTGTTTCCGCCGACCGGAAGCTCCAGGCTGGCAGGCAGCAGGGGCCTGGTGGAGGTGTTGGAGACAGCGACGCTGCCGACGGCCTGGTCCCCCACTGCGACCCGGGTGCGGGCCAGGTCGAGGTTGATGCCGTAGGAGGAGCGGCCCAAGATGAAGCCGACGGCGATCAGCAGCAGCAAGCTGCCGAGCAACGCGAGCGCCTGGGCTTCTTGCCAGCCGAAGGCGCTGCCCAGGATCCAGAGCGCGAGCACCACCACCAGTACCATCCAGCCGAGCGGGCTGATCGGGGCGACGATCGGTACGAGGTACCTCTTGATCCAGCCCCAGACCTTAGCCCAGATCGGTCCGAGGTACGCCTGCGCGACTTTGGCCGCTTCGCCGAAGATCGAAGCGGGGTGCAAGCGGGTGCGGCTGCCGTTCCGGTGGAACGGTTTGCGCAGCGTAGCCAGAGTGCTCGAGGCGAGCTTTGAGGCCGAGGAGCTGAGAGACATTGCGGGCTTTCTGCGAGTTCTTATCCGCGAGTTCTTATCCGCGAGGTCTTAGGCGCTGGCGCGCTGCTGCGGAGCGGCGACGTCGGAGAGCACCCGCTTGAGGACGACGTCGGGGGTGGCTCCGGCGAATTCCGCTTCCGGGTCCATCACCAGGCGGTGCGTCCAGACCACGGGGGCCAGTTCTTTGACGTCATCCGGCAGCACGTAGTTGCGGCCCTGCGAGGCGGCCCAGACCTTGGCTGCCCGCACCATGGCGATAGCGCCGCGAACGCTCACCCCGAGCCGGGTCTCCGGGGCGTTGCGAGTCTCCTCGCAGAGCCGGGAGATGTACTCCAGCACAGCGGGGTCGGTGTGGGTGGTGGCTGCCAGATCGGCCATATCGGCGACCGCTGCCGTGGTGATAATCGGCTGCATGGTCGAGGTGCGGTCTCGCTGGCTGGAGCCGCTGAGCACCTGCACCGTGGAGGCGTGGTCCGGGTAGCCGATCGAGGTCTTGATCAGGAAGCGGTCGAGCTGTGCTTCGGGCAGCCGGTAGGTCCCGGCCTGCTCGATCGGGTTCTGAGTGGCCAGCACCATGAACGGGCGACCAGCCTCGTAGGTGACGCCGTCCACGGTGACTCGGGACTCCTCCATCACTTCGAGCAGCGCCGACTGGGTCTTGGGCGACGCGCGGTTGATCTCATCAGCCAGCACGATAGTGGCGAAGATCGGGCCCTTGTGGAACTCGAACTTCTGGGTTTTCTGATCATAGATGGTCACGCCGGTGACGTCGGAGGGCAGCAGGTCAGGGGTGAACTGAATCCGCGAATTGGTGCCCTGCACGGTGGCCGCGAGCGCGCGGGCCAGCATGGTCTTGCCGGTGCCGGGCGCATCCTCGAAAAGCACGTGCCCCTCGGCCAGCATGGCGGTAAGGGTCAGCCGCACCACGTGGGCCTTGCCCAGCACGGCCTGGCCGATATTGCTCACGAGCTTCTCAAAGGTGCCAGCAAACCAGCTAGCCTGCTCCGCGGTCATTGTCATGGAGTGTGTCCTCTTGGTTGTTCGAATTATCGTTCTGTTTTGCTTCTGCTATCCGCAGGAAATATTAGGCCCTGACACATGGTGCACAGTATCTGCACGAGCCCAACGTCCGTTATATGCCCCTGCGGATATGTGATACCAGCCACCGCCTGAGCCCCACGGGTTACCGCAGCGATCCACTTCCACTTCGCCGTCCTTCACTCTCAGCCAGGGGAATGCTGCACTTCCTCCACCCGGCTTACCGCCACAGCTCTTAGGCGGACCTTCGTTGTAGATCGAGCTTCCGTTGCCGGTCTCAGTACAGGTGTTGACATCCCCTGCATTCACGGCGATTGTAGTCACCTTTGGCTTATCAGGGCCCGCAGTCGCAGAAGCACTGGCCTGCGGTCCATCTGTACCGACCGAGTTAGTGTTGACGACCTTGATGGTATGCCGCTGACTGAAATCACCGGTAACGTTTCTGCTGCCACTAGCTGGAGCGGATTCCCAGGCTCCGCCGTCAATGCTGATCTTGGTCGATCGAATATCGGCATCTCCCGGCGCGGACCAGGAGAAACTGACTGTTTTATCGCCCTCGCCGCCGCCCTGCCCGCTCACCGAAGCCTCCTTCGGATTGCCATAAGGAACAACCGCATTCGACGGTCCCGAGGCATCCCCGCGATCCGAATAAGCGCTGGAAACCGCGTACACCGTCACCTGGGTCGAAGAACCATTATTCGCTGGCACAGTACCCGTTCCGTTGGAGTTCAGCGGAATCCCTTGCTGGCCGGGGCTGACATTGGCGAAGTAGCTCATCTCCGAAGGCCTAGACCCGTGTAGCGCGGCGCCACTGAGCGGAGTGAACCGCACGCTGAGCTGATTGCCTGATCCTCCGGTGTTCGTCGCTGCAATACTGGGCGCCCCCACCTGGCCCGGTTTGGTGATCGAACGCTGCTCGGCGGAGCGCGGGCTGGCCGGGGAGGTCCCGGCCTTGTTCTTCGCCACCACCGAGAAGAAGTACCCCTCCTGGGCGGTGGGCAGGCTAACAGTGGCGGTGGTCGCCGTCGTC
>NZ_JBDLLW010000006.1:0-5791 GCF_043789415.1 Psychromicrobium ferritrahens
GCCTGTTGTTTGAGAACTCAATAGTGTGTTTTGTTTTTTGTTGATACCAATGTTTTTTGTTTTTGGTATTTGCTCATGGCTATTACACCCCTGTGTGGTGGTTGTGGGTTGATGCTGGGAAATGATTTTTTTGTAAATGTTTTTTACGGAGAGTTTGATCCTGGCTCAGGATGAACGCTGGCGGCGTGCTTAACACATGCAAGTCGAACGATGAAGCCCGCTTGCGGGTGGATTAGTGGCGAACGGGTGAGTAACACGTGAGTAACCTGCCCTTGACTTCGGGATAAGCCTGGGAAACTGGGTCTAATACTGGATACGACCTATCACCGCATGGTGTGTGGGTGGAAAGATTTTTTGGTTTTGGATGGACTCGCGGCCTATCAGCTTGTTGGTGAGGTAATGGCTTACCAAGGCGACGACGGGTAGCCGGCCTGAGAGGGTGACCGGCCACACTGGGACTGAGACACGGCCCAGACTCCTACGGGAGGCAGCAGTGGGGAATATTGCACAATGGGCGAAAGCCTGATGCAGCGACGCCGCGTGAGGGATGACGGCCTTCGGGTTGTAAACCTCTTTCAGTAGGGAACAAGGCCATCTTTTTGGGTGGTTGAGGGTACTTGCAGAAGAAGCACCGGCTAACTACGTGCCAGCAGCCGCGGTAATACGTAGGGTGCAAGCGTTATCCGGAATTATTGGGCGTAAAGAGCTCGTAGGCGGTTTGTCGCGTCTGTCGTGAAAGTCCGGGGCTCAACTCCGGATCTGCGGTGGGTACGGGCAGACTAGAGTGATGTAGGGGAGACTGGAATTCCTGGTGTAGCGGTGGAATGCGCAGATATCAGGAGGAACACCGATGGCGAAGGCAGGTCTCTGGGCATTAACTGACGCTGAGGAGCGAAAGCATGGGGAGCGAACAGGATTAGATACCCTGGTAGTCCATGCCGTAAACGTTGGGCACTAGGTGTGGGGGACATTCCACGTTTTCCGCGCCGTAGCTAACGCATTAAGTGCCCCGCCTGGGGAGTACGGCCGCAAGGCTAAAACTCAAAGGAATTGACGGGGGCCCGCACAAGCGGCGGAGCATGCGGATTAATTCGATGCAACGCGAAGAACCTTACCAAGGCTTGACATCAACTAGTAAGACCTAGAGATAGGTCCCCCACTTGTGGCTGGTTGACAGGTGGTGCATGGTTGTCGTCAGCTCGTGTCGTGAGATGTTGGGTTAAGTCCCGCAACGAGCGCAACCCTCGTTCTATGTTGCCAGCACGTTATGGTGGGGACTCATAGGAGACTGCCGGGGTCAACTCGGAGGAAGGTGGGGATGACGTCAAATCATCATGCCCCTTATGTCTTGGGCTTCACGCATGCTACAATGGCCGGTACAAAGGGTTGCGATACTGTGAGGTGGAGCTAATCCCAAAAAGCCGGTCTCAGTTCGGATTGGGGTCTGCAACTCGACCCCATGAAGTTGGAGTCGCTAGTAATCGCAGATCAGCAACGCTGCGGTGAATACGTTCCCGGGCCTTGTACACACCGCCCGTCAAGTCACGAAAGTTGGTAACACCCGAAGCCGGTGGCCTAACCCCTTGTGGGAGGGAGCCGTCGAAGGTGGGATTGGCGATTGGGACTAAGTCGTAACAAGGTAGCCGTACCGGAAGGTGCGGCTGGATCACCTCCTTTCTAAGGAGCACCGAGCATCTGGCTTGTTTCCGCATGGATTTGAGTGTGGGTGTGAGGAGTTAGCCCATTGCGAGAGCGATTGTTTCTCGGTGGGTGCTCATGGGTGGAATATCAACAACACGTTTTTGTGTAAGCAAATGATGTGAATTCTGTCATTGTGGTGATGGCTGGGGTTCTGAGTACTACTTGTTCTTCGGGATGGGTGTGGAAAGGGGTTTTGGTTGTTGCTGGGCGGGGTTGGATGAAACACACTATTGGGGTTCTGAAGCAACAGGACCTTCGGATCGGTGTCTGGGCTTTTGTCTGGGTGCTGGGTTTGAGGGGTTTGTTGTTTTAGAGTTCCTCCCTTGTCGCTGATCGCTGGTGATGGTCCTGCTTTGGTGGGGTTGTTGTTGGTGTGTTGTGGGGGGTGGGGTTGTTGTTTGAGAACTGTATAGTGGACGCGAGCATCTTATAGAAGCATGCCCTTCGCCGCACGTTGATGATGGCTGATTACTCTTTTGGGGTGGTTGGTTGTTGGAGTGTTCTGGGTGTGTCTTCTGGTTTTTGTTGTTGTAAGTTTTTAAGGGCGCATGGTGGATGCCTTGGCATTAGGAGCCGAAGAAGGACGTAGGAATCTGCGATAAGCCTCGGGGAGTTGATAACCGAACTTTGATCCGAGGATGTCCGAATGGGGAAACCCCGCTGCCTGTTATGGGTAGTGACCCGCAGCTGAACACATAGGCTGTGTGGGGGGAACGTGGGGAAGTGAAACATCTCAGTACCCACAGGAAGAGAAAACAATAGTGATTCCGTTAGTAGTGGCGAGCGAACGCGGATCAGGCTAAACCGTGTCTGTGTGATACCCGGTAGGGGTTGCAGGTACGGGGTTGTGGGACGCATTGTCCTGGTTCTACCGGATCAGGGGGGTGAGTGTGCAGGTATAGGTGAACGGCTTTGAATGGTCGGCCAGAGAGGGTGGGAGCCCCGTAACTGAAATATTTTGCACCGCTCTATATGTGTTTCCCAAGTAGCACGGGGCCCGAGAAATCCCGTGTGAATCTGTCAGGACCACCTGATAAGCCTAAATACTTCCTAATGACCGATAGCGGACTAGTACCGTGAGGGAAAGGTGAAAAGTACCCCGGGAGGGGAGTGAAATAGTACCTGAAACCATGTGCTTACAAACCGTCAGAGCTAGCTTGTTCTAGTGATGGCGTGCCTTTTGAAGAATGAGCCTGCGAGTTAGTGCTCAGTGGCGAGGTTAACCCGTGTGGGGCAGCCGTAGCGAAAGCGAGTCTGAATAGGGCGAATGAGTCGCTGGGTCTAGACCCGAAGCGGAGTGATCTACCCATGGCCAGGTTGAAGCGACGGTAAGACGTCGTGGAGGACCGAACCCACTTCAGTTGAAAATGGAGGGGATGAGCTGTGGGTAGGGGTGAAAGGCCAATCAAACTCCGTGATAGCTGGTTCTCCCCGAAATGCATTTAGGTGCAGCGTTACGTGTTTCTTACTGGAGGTAGAGCTACTGGATGGCTAATGGGCCCTACAAGGTTACTGACGTCAGCCAAACTCCGAATGCCGGTAAGTGAGAGCGTAGCAGTGAGACTGTGGGGGATAAGCTTCATAGTCGAGAGGGAAACAGCCCAGACCACCAACTAAGGCCCCTAAGCGTGTGCTAAGTGGGAAAGGATGTGGGATTGCTCAGACAACCAGGAGGTTGGCTTAGAAGCAGCCACCCTTGAAAGAGTGCGTAATAGCTCACTGGTCAAGTGATTCCGCGCCGACAATGTAGCGGGGCTCAAGTACACCGCCGAAGTTGTGGATTTCATATATTGGTAAGCCTTCGTGGTTCAGCCGTATGGAGTGGTAGGGGAGCGTCGTGTGGGCAGTGAAGTCGCGGTGTAAACCAGCGGTGGAGCCTACACGAGTGAGAATGCAGGCATGAGTAGCGAATGACGGGTGAGAAACCCGTCCGCCGAATGATCAAGGGTTCCAGGGTCAAGCTAATCTGCCCTGGGTAAGTCGGGACCTAAGGCGAGGCCGACAGGCGTAGTCGATGGACAACGGGTTGATATTCCCGTACCGGCGAAAAACCGCCCAAGCTAATCCAGTGATGTTCGAGACCCGAGCCCGGGCTTATTGCACCTTCGGGTGCGCGAGTTTCGGGGGAGCGTTTTGTTCTTTGATCTGGTGCGGTTAGCGTATTAACAGGTGTGACGCAGGAAGGTAGCCGAGCCGGGCGATGGTTGTCCCGGTCTAAGCAGGTAGGCCGTTTCCTAGGCAAATCCGGGAAACATTAAGGCTGAGACGTGATGGGACCCCCGTAGGGGGGAATTCGGTGATCCTATGCTGCCAAGAAAAGCATCGACGCGAGGTTTTAGCCGCCCGTACCCCAAACCGACACAGGTGATCAGGTAGAGAATACTAAGGCGATCGAGAGAATTATGGTTAAGGAACTCGGCAAAATGCCCCCGTAACTTCGGGAGAAGGGGGGCCCGGACTGTGATGAGAATTTACTTCTCGGAGCGGGTAAGGGCCGCAGAGACCAGGGGGAAGCGACTGTTTACTAAAAACACAGGTCCGTGCGAAGTCGCAAGACGATGTATACGGACTGACTCCTGCCCGGTGCTGGAAGGTTAAGAGGACCGGTTAGCAACTTGTTGCGAAGCTGAGAATTTAAGCCCCAGTAAACGGCGGTGGTAACTATAACCATCCTAAGGTAGCGAAATTCCTTGTCGGGTAAGTTCCGACCTGCACGAATGGAGTAACGACTTCCCCGCTGTCTCAACCATAAACTCGGCGAAATTGCAGTACGAGTAAAGATGCTCGTTACGCGCAGCAGGACGGAAAGACCCCGAGACCTTTACTATAGTTTGGTATTGGTGTTCTAAGTGGTTTGTGTAGGATAGGTGGGAGACTTTGAAGCGGCCACGCCAGTGGTTGTGGAGTCATCGTTGAAATACCACTCTGATCACTTGGGATTCCTAACTTCGGCCCGTAATCCGGGTCAGGGACAGTGCCTGATGGGTAGTTTAACTGGGGCGGTTGCCTCCTAAAAAGTAACGGAGGCGCCCAAAGGTTCCCTCAGCCTGGTTGGCAATCAGGTTTCGAGTGTAAGTGCACAAGGGAGCTTGACTGTGAGAGAGACATCTCGAGCAGGGACGAAAGTCGGGACTAGTGATCCGGCGGCACATTGTGGAATGGCCGTCGCTCAACGGATAAAAGGTACCTCGGGGATAACAGGCTGATCTTGCCCAAGAGTCCATATCGACGGCATGGTTTGGCACCTCGATGTCGGCTCGTCGCATCCTGGGGCTGGAGTAGGTCCCAAGGGTTGGGCTGTTCGCCCATTAAAGCGGTACGCGAGCTGGGTTTAGAACGTCGTGAGACAGTTCGGTCCCTATCCGCTGCGCGCGCAGGAAATTTGAGAAGAGCTGTCCTTAGTACGAGAGGACCGGGACGGACGAACCTCTGGTATGCCAGTTGTACCGCCAGGTGCATGGCTGGTTAGCTACGTTCGGAAGGGATAACCGCTGAAAGCATCTAAGCGGGAAGCCCACTTCAAGATGAGATTTCCATACACCTTGTGTGTGAGAGGCCCCCAGCTAGACCACTGGGTTGATAGGCCGGATGTGGAAGCGAGGACTAACGACTCGTGAAGCTGACCGGTACTAATAGGCCGATAACCTACAACACACTCACTCTTGCGTGAACAAGAAATCTTCAAAAGCTTGTTCACATCATGCATGGTGAAAAAACCTGCTTGCACGCGTCCACTCTACGGTCCCCAACCAACAAACCCATCCAAAAAGAGGGGTTTCGTTTGGAACCACGGGAACAATAAAACTAATACCGTATAATTACATACACGCAACACGCGTAACAAAGAATTCCCCACCCATCCTCGCTCAAACGAGATGGTGTGGCGGAGAAAGAGTTACGGCGGCCATAGCGTGGGAGAAACGCCCGGACCCATACCGAACCCGGAAGCTAAGCCCCACAGCGCCCATGGTACTGCACTCGGAAGGGTGTGGGAGAGTAGGACACCGCCGGACAACACCTCAAAAGGATCAACCCCTAGCAACGACGCTAGGGGTTGAACCACTTAAAACACAACACACCACCCGGGCAC
>NZ_JBDLLW010000007.1:0-1189 GCF_043789415.1 Psychromicrobium ferritrahens
TTTCCAGCGGCATACCCTGCTATCGCTCCAGCGACACCCGCGCCAACAGCAACAGCGATTCCACAAACAACAGAGGCCACACAGGCTGTCGCTAAGGTTCCAACAGCAACCGTGACAACCACAGCGAAACAAATTATAAGATTTCCCAAACAAAAGGGGAAACTAGTTTGGTATATTAAACTCGTTCAAAGCTGCCTTAACGAGGAGAAGAATTTTATATGAATATTTTTGTGATCTCACTGTACTGTTTTGGCCAAGACCATCTTGGGGATATCAAGCATCGACGAAGTTACTTCTCCGGAAGATTACTCAAGCCTGGACTTATAATTATCAGTTCACTTGAAAGGAGTAAATTCCGAATATATTACGGAAATCTTCTATCGATACCCACAAAACATGAAACCAAAAATTCTTTATCTACAGAACAAAAAAAACCAACAGCCCTACCAGAGATAGTTAAGCCTCCCCCTGCAATTTTCTCCTCGTGAAAATTTGACATATCAGATAAAATTCTCTCCGACCCGACTATTGATTTAGGATCAAACCCTTCTCTACCTAATCTTAGTCGGTAAATTTTCAGGATCTTGTTGGCATCACTTTCCCAATAGGAAACAATTGTTTCTTGATTAACACCTCTTAGAAGCTCTAGGGCTAGATTTACAGCATCATCATCTCGCCCGGAGGAAGTCAACAGATACACCATATCTTTCACTTGCATTATGGCTGCACTCTCCATGGTATGACATCAGCGTTCTTAACAATCCCATCGATTAGAACTTCACTCTCACTGTGTAGATCTGGTGACGGAACTAACTTGTACCCAGAACCATTGCTGTTCAGTATCCTTAAGATTATCCCCCGACCGTTACCTTCCGCTGCGAAAAGATTAGCGATACTCGGATCGGTTGTCCAAGAAGTGAATATACTCTCGTTGTTTCCTGCGTTGTGAGCCCATGGGTCTGAATGCCCACCAATTGGTTTCGCTGTGCCTGCCAGACCATCTTCATATGCTGGGTGACCATAGTGTATGCCTCGGTAAAGGTAAGTTCCCGGACCTGCTGTGGCTGGTCCGTTGGCGGCTTGTTGTGCTCCGTTCTTGGCAGCTTGGATTTTAGCAGCTTGGAGGCTGGCGGCTTGTTGTTCCTCGGCTCCGGCAATCTTTCCGCCGGCATTGCCCCAAGCACCACCA